>JAGUXT010000023.1 GCA_020061705.1 Halothiobacillus sp.
CCTATTCCTACTAAGCCCTCCGACACTCACACGTGACGGGGGGCTTATACTTTGCACTTCTTGAAAGTAGAAAGAGCAGAGTGACAATGCGTTGTCGTATTCAAACGACAAGATTCAGTAAATCACTTGGCAAACGACACAATGACTACTAAGAATGTCGAGGCTGGCATGTGTATGCTGGCTTCCCCCAACAGTTTAGGAGATGTGTTGATGAGCGCCCTACTGAAGTCACTGTGTTTTGCTCTTGTGCTCGCCCCGATTGTGGTCATGGCTGCCCCTGAAGTGCCAGCAATGCCAACGACACCTACTGCGCCGGCGGTACCTGCCAAGCCCGCGATGCCGAGCACCCCGTCGATGCCAACGATGCCCGCGAAGCCTGCCATGCCGTCAACCCCTGCTATGCCTGCAGCCACCTCGGCGATTGATATCAATAGTGCAGATGCTACCCAACTTGAAAGTTTGCCGGGGATTGGGCCGGCCAAGGCCAAAGCCATTGTGGATTACCGTACTCAGAACGGCCCCTTTCAGAGCGCCGCCGATCTAGAAAAAGTCCCCGGCATCGGCCCCAAAACCATGGAACAACTCGCTCCGCTCATTATGGTTAAACCTACCGTGCCATCCATGCCCGCCGTGCCTGGTGTGAAAAAATAATCGCGTACTCAATCGTCATAAAAAAGGTGGCCTGGCCACCTTTTTGGTTTTGAATACCCAGGCCAGGCCGGAGTAATTTATATAGGTGTTTATTTATTTGCGCCCAATGGCGTGATATTCAATGCCATGCAGTTGCATGGTTTTTGGATCGTAGATATTGCGGCCATCGAAGATGAGTGGCTTTTTGAGGCTGTTGAAGGCTTCAAAATTGGGTGAACGGAAGATTTTCCATTCGGTGACGATAGCGAGAGCATCAGCATCTTTTAATGCCGCATCGGGGTGTTCGCACAGGCACAGGTCGTCGCGTTGACCATAAATACGTTGGCATTCGTCCATTGCAACGGGATCATAGGCTTGCACAAGTGCGCCCGCTGCCCAGATGCTTTCGAGTAATACGCGGCTGGGGGCTTCGCGCATGTCGTCGGTGTTGGGCTTGAAGGCCAGTCCCCACAGTGCGATGGTGCGGCCTTGCAGGTCACCGTTGAAATAGCTCGAAATTTTGTCGAAAAGCACATTCTTTTGCGCATCGTTGCGTGCTTCGACGGCGCTGAGTACCTTGGCATCGAAGCCGACATCGCGCGCAGCGCGCTCAAGGGCTTTGACATCCTTGGGGAAGCAGGAGCCACCGTAACCGCAACCGGGGTAGATGAAGTGGTAGCCGATGCGCGGGTCGGAACCAATGCCGATGCGTACATTTTCAATGTCGGCACCCAGGCGTTCTGCCAGCATGGCCATCTCGTTCATGAAGCTGATTTTGGTGGCCAGCATGGCGTTGGCGGCGTATTTGGTCAATTCGGCTGAACGAATGTCCATGACGATCATTTTGTCGTGATTACGGCTGAATGGCGCATACAGCTCACGCATTCTGGCGCTGGCATGATCGCTGTCCGTACCGATAATGATGCGGTCGGGCTTCATGAAGTCTTCAATCGCCGCCCCTTCTTTAAGGAACTCGGGGTTGGAAACGATTTGAAACTCCAGGCCGCTGCCGCGTTGCGCAAGGATGGTTTGTACGGTGTCGCGCACCTTGTCGCCTGTGCCCACCGGAACGGTGGATTTATCAACGATAACCTTGGGCTCGGTCATTTTTTCGGCAATGGTTTGCGCCACGCTGAGGACATAGCGCAGATCAGCTGAGCCATCTTCATCCGGCGGCGTACCCACGGCAATGAATTGCAACTCGGCGTGGGCGACGGCACGATCCATGTCGGTGGTGAAGTCGATGCGCCCCAGCTTCATGACACGCTTGATGATGTCGTCAAGGCCGGGCTCATGGATCGGGATGATGCCTTGTTTGAGGCGTTCGATTTTGCCTGCGTCCACATCCACGCAGAGAACGTGATTGCCGACATCGGCAAGACATGCGCCTGTGACCAGACCAACATAACCGGAACCGAAAATGGTGACTTTCATGGGGGAATCCCTCTGCGAGATATGCTTGAGTTAGACGGTCAGTGATAGTAACTACGATACCAGTGGACGAAGCGCGCCAGTCCGTCTTCAATGGATGTCTTCGGCGCAAAGCCGGTGTCGCGCATCAGATCGCTGACATCGGCATAGGTGGCGAGTACGTCGCCTTGCTGCATCGGTAGCAAGATTTTTTCAGCGTGCTTGCCGAGGGCGTTTTCAAGAATTTCAATGAAATTCGAAAGTTGTACCGGGCTGTGGTTGCCGATGTTGTAAAGGCGATAGGGTGCGGGGCTGCTGCCTGGGTCTGGCTGCGCACCATCCCATAGTGAATTGGGCTGCGCCGGGCGGTCGAGCACTCGCAAGATACCTTCCACAATGTCGTCGATGTAGGTGAAGTCGCGCTGCATCTTGCCGTGGTTGTACACCTCAATCGGGCGGCCCGCGAGGATGGCCTGGGTGAATTTGAAGTACGCCATGTCCGGGCGACCCCAGGGGCCGTAGACGGTGAAGAAGCGCAGGCCGGTGGTAGGCATTTGATAGAGATGGGCGTAACTGTGCGCCATCAATTCGTTGGCCTTTTTGCTGGCGGCATACAAGCTGATCGGGTGATCGACGTTATTGTGAACGGAGTACGGCATGACGCTGTTGAGGCCATAGACCGAGCTGGACGAAGCAAAGACGAGGTGTTTTGTCGCCGTGTGGCGGCAGCCTTCGAGGACATTGAGAAAGCCGATGAGGTTGCTATCCACATAAGCATGGGGGTTTTGAATGGAGTAGCGCACCCCGGCCTGGGCAGCGAGATGGATGACGCGCTCGGGGGTGTGCTGGGCAAACAGTTCGGCCATGCCGTTGCGGTCGGCCAGGTCAAGCTGGATGAATCTGAAATTGGTCTGCTCGCCAATCTGTGCGAGGCGCGCGTGTTTCAGGTTGACATCGTAATAGTCGTTGAGATTGTCGATGCCGATGACCTGCTCGCCGCGTGCAAGCAAACGCTGGATGGTGTGAAAACCAATGAATCCGGCCGCACCGGTGACGAGGATGCTCATGTAGGGTTCTGCTCGCAAATCATGCGCACGGCGCGTGGGTAAAGTTGGTGTTCAAGCACGTGAACCCGCTGTTGCAGGGTGTCCGGCGTGTCGTCAGCGAGAATGGGCACGCGACCTTGCAGGATAACGGGACCTTCGTCCACGCCCTCGGTGACGAAATGCACGCTGGCACCGTGCTCCTGGTCACCGGCCTCGATGGCGCGGGCGTGGGTGTGCATACCGGGATATTTGGGCAGCAGGGAGGGATGAATATTGACCATTTTTCCCGCGTAATGCTGCACAAAAGCGGGGGTGAGTATGCGCATAAAACCTGCCAGTACAATCAAATCCGGCTGATAGTTGTCGATCCGGCGCATTAGCGCGGCATCAAAAGCCTCGCGTTCGGCGAAATCGCGGTGACTGAGATGTTCAGCCGGGATATTGGCCTGTTGCGCACGTTTGAGGCCAAACGCTTCGGCGCGGTTGCTGAGTACAGCGACGATCTGACCGCCGCCGAGTTCATCGCGTTGCTGCGCGTCGATCAGGGCTTGCAGGTTGCTGCCGTGGCCGGAAATGAGGACGACAATGCGGGTCATTAGATCAGAATCACGCCTTCGTGATCGCCGCGCTTGACCACGCGACCCATGATCCACGGTTGTTCGCCTGCGGCCTGTAAGCGGGTGATGACAGCATCGACCTTATCCGGCGCAACCATCAGGGTCATGCCCACGCCGTTGTTGAAGGTGCGGTACATCTCGCGTGCTTCGACATTGCCGCCTTGACGAATCCACTGGAACACCGGGGCGGGTGTCCATGACGCGGTATCAACTTCAGCAGCGAGGTCTTCACCATACACGCGCGGCAGGTTTTCGGTCAGACCGCCGCCGGTAATATGGCACAGGCCGTGGATGCCGGAATCGGCATCACGCAGCAGCGGCAGCAGGCTTTTGACATAGATGCGTGTCGGGGCAAGCAGAGCCTCGGCCAGGCTCACATCGCCACAAGGCTGGTTCAGGTCAGCACCGGTCACGGCCAATACTTTACGAATCAGCGAGTAGCCATTGGAGTGCGCACCAGATGAGGGCAGGCCGAGCAGCACATCGCCTTCAACCACTTGGCTGCCATCCAGCATCTGGTCTTTTTCGACGATGCCGACGGTGAAGCCTGCGAGGTCATAATCGCCTTCCTCGTACATGCCGGGCATTTCAGCCGTTTCGCCGCCGACCAGGGCGCAGCCCGCCAGTTCACAGCCTGCGGCAATCCCGGTGACTACACGTGCCGCGACATCGACCGACAGCTTGCCGGTGGCGTAATAATCAAGGAAAAACAACGGCTCCGCGCCTTGCACAAGAATATCGTTGACACACATGGCCACCAGATCAATACCGATGTAGTCATGGCGGTTCAAGTCAATCGCCAGGCGCAATTTGGTACCTACGCCGTCGGTGCCGGACACCAGCACGGGCTTTTTGTAACCCTCGGGCAACTCGAACAACGCGCCAAAGCCACCCAGTCCACCCAGAACACCCGGGCGACGGGTGCGCGCCACAGCGGGCTTGATGCGTTCGACCAGCGCATTGCCTGCGTCAATATCCACACCGGCATCGCGGTAGCTAAGGGTGTTGGCGGCGGTTGAAGATGGGTTCATAGACTGACTCATGGGGCTTGTGCGTGGCTTAAATCGGGTGTGGTATTGTACATGCCAAGTGAATAAAACGAGTGCCGTTGTGCTCAAACATCTGCCTAATCTCATTACGCTGGGTCGCATTGCGCTGATCCCGTGGATTGCGCTGGCTTTATACGAGGCGCGATACGCGGAAGCATTTGTTTTATTTGCATTTGCGGCGCTCAGTGATGGCGTGGATGGCTTTCTGGCACGGCGCTACGGCTGGCAAAGTCGGTTGGGCGCAATACTCGATCCGCTCGCTGACAAGGGCATGATTCTGGCCGCCTTGTTAGCGCTGGTCATGGCCGGGTTGTTGCCCGCGTGGTTGCTGATCCTCTCACTCATACGCGACTTTTCCATCGTGGCGCTGGCGACGCATTACAACTTTTTTGTGCGTCGCGGCTTTGTGCCGCGCCCGTCGATCCTGGGCAAGCTGCATACTGTGCTGGAGGCAGCCCTGATTTTGGTGGTGATACTCGAAGCATGGCAGGGCTGGGGGCTGGATATGTTGCGTGATGTGTTGTTAGTCATCGTTGCCCTTTCCACCCTGATTAGCGGCGTGGATTATTACCGCCAATATCGTCGTCTACCTGGCCGTCTGCCGGGCAAGGATGCAGCACCTTGAGCGACACTGTTCAATATGCCATGCAGTATGTATTTGATTTTGGGACGCAGGCGCAGCACACCTTTGAACAATTTGTCCCGGGTGCAAATGCCGTGGCCATGGGGTTGGTCACGCAGCTTGCCGAGCGCGTCGGCGAACCACAGCTTTATCTTTGGGGCGTGCCCGCAAGCGGTAAAACCCATATGCTGCAAGCCGCCTGTCAGCGCATGGGCGCGCAAGGCTTGCCAGCGGCTTATCTATCATTAGCCGAAGCGCTGCATCCGGGAGTACTGGATGGATTGGAACAACTTGCCTTGGTAGCACTGGATGATATCCAGGCCGTCATGGGGCTGGAGGCGTGGGAACTCGCACTGTTTGACCTTATCAATCGCCTGCGCGAGCAACAGGTTCTCCTGCTTTTGGCGGCGCACGTTCCGCCAGCGATGTTGGCCGTCCGCTTGCCGGATTTGGCTTCACGACTGTCCTGGGGGCCGGTGCTGCGGCTGGAAACTTTGGATGACGCAGGCAAGCGCGAGGTGTTGCGCGCCCACGCAGCCGAGCGCGGCATGGAACTGTCCGACGAAGTGATTCATTTCATGTTCGCGCATTTGCCGCGCAGTTTGAACAGTTTGCTGGCGGGATTGGAGCAGCTCGACCGCGCCTCAATGGAGCGGCAAAGGCGCGTGACCTTGCCGTTGGCGAGAGAGGTTTTTATTAGCCGAATCCAACCCCATTGATCCACTAGCTAACACTCACAACAAGCGAGGGTGTTTCCTTAAGGTTGAATTTGAATATAGCCCTGCTGCTCCAGCTCGACAATCCGCAAGATGGCGCCGCCGTTGACCTTCACGCCCGGCAGCAACTGCTCATTCACCCAATGGTTCGCACGCATCGAATTCACGCATTCCTCGATCTGCACTCCTTCCTGCTGGAGCTGCTGGATCATTCCCTTGTAGGGGTTGCCGGTCGTGACATGCCGATTCGCATTATAGGAGGCATCGTTCAGGGTCATATAAGCTGCGTCACCGTGGAAAATCGCGATTAATTGCCCCTTGGTGCCATCAGCCTTCATTGTTGCCGAAATCAAACGCATGTAGTTGATCCCGGTCGGTACGCTACCTTCAAAAGCCAAATGATCCATGTTGAACACGACATCGGCCGTCTTCAGTTTCACGGGAATCTCAATGCGAGGCCCCTCTTCCACTGCAAAGGAGGGGGTGGTGCAGCAGAGGCTGAGTAGACAGGCGACAATCATTCGCTTCATAACAATTTCTCCTACTAAGTTATTGAGGGGCAAACTTCGGCGTCCGGGGATTGACCGGCATGCATGGACACTTTGCCGGGGGCAATGGGGTCAGACTCGATTGATCTTGATGCCTTTTCCAGTCGGCTTGCTGGCGATTATTTGTTGGGAGTAATGCAACCCTTCTTTCTATACAGAGCAACAATGCGTCATGCAAGTTGTAAGAGTCTAACGACGCGCGTGTTGAAGTGGCAAGTTCGCAGCGGTGCTTTCGAGGCGTTCGGCGAGCCACACTTTGATGATGGATTGGCGGGTCACGCCAAGCCTTGCCGTTTCTTGATCCAATGAGTCGATCATCCACATGGGAAAATCGACATTGACGCACTTTTGCGCGAGCAAAGTGCGCTTTGCCTTGGATAAGTCCAGAGCGTCGATGATGTCGGTGCCTTCATCAAACTGCTTGTCGAGTGTTTCGGCGTTCATGGTGTCAAATCACCTTCGAAAACCGCTGCGCCTTTTCCCCGCCCAAATAGCCATCGAACGGCATGCAAACATTGCGGATCAGCAGGCGGCCGCGTGGCAGGACGCGGATGTGGTGGTCGTCCATTTCGATCAGGCCGTCGGCGATCATGGGTTGCAGACGGGGCAGGCTGTCGGCGAAGTAGTCGCGGAAGCTGATGCCGTGTTCGGCACTGAATTGAGCGTAATCGAGGCTGAATTGGCAGATAAGCTGCATGATGACGGCGCGGCGGATTTCGTCATCCCTGGTCATGCACAGGCCGCGCTCAATGGGCAGGCGGCCTTCATTCAATGCGGCGGCGTAGGGTTCCATCTCTTTGACGTTCTGGCTGGTGCAGCCTGCTACCTGGCTGATGGAGGAGACACCGAAGGCCAAAAGGTCGCATTCGGCGTGGGTGGTGTAGCCCTGGAAATTGCGGTGCAGGCTGCCTTGGCGTTGCGCGACGGCCAGGCTGTCGTCGGGCAGGGCGAAGTGATCCATGCCGATGAAGACGTAACCGGCGGCGGTGAGGTGTTCGATGCTGGCTTGCAGGATGGCGAGTTTTTGCGCCGGGGCGGGCATGTCGGCTTCATTGATGCGGCGTTGCGGTTTGAAACGGGTGGGCAGGTGGGCGTAGTTGAACATCGACAGGCGGTCGGGGCGGGTTTCCAGCACGCGGTCGAGGGTTTTGAGGAAGCTGTCCACGGTTTGCAGCGGCAGGCCGTAGATCAGATCCATGCTGACCGAGTGGAAGCCTTCGGCGCGGGCGGCATCGAGTACTGCAAAGGTTTCTTCGGCGGACTGGATGCGGTTGACGGCTTTTTGCACGGCGGGGTCGAAGTCTTGCACGCCAAGGCTGATGCGGTTGAAGCCGAGTTGGCGCAGCAGTTTGATGCCGGCTGCATCGGCTTCGCGCGGGTCGATTTCGATGGAGTATTCGCCGGTGTCGTCGTCGCGCAGGGTGAAATGGCGGCGCGTGCTGTCCATCAGACGGGTCATTTCGGCATGGTTGAGGAAGGTGGGTGTGCCGCCGCCCCAGTGCAGTTGGTCGACGATGCGATCCTTGCTGACTTCGCGTGCGACCAGGTCCATTTCCTTTTCGAGCAGGGTCAAATAAGGCTCGGAGCGCGAGCGGTCTTTGGTGACGATCTTGTTGCAGGCGCAGTAAAAGCAGACGGTGTCGCAAAACGGGATGTGGAAGTAGAGCGAGATGGCGCCGCCCGTGACATGGGCTTGGGTCTGGCTGCGGGCGAGCGCCTCGCGGTATTGCGCTTCGCCGAACTGGTCGGTGAATTGCACGGCGGTGGGATAGGAGGTGTAGCGCGGGCCGGCGGTGTCGTAGCGTTGGATTAAATCGGCATCAAAAATAAGGTCTTGGTTCATGAGTTGCCTTTAGAATGTGCGGCCTCAGAACCTGTTTATGATCTTGTTCAACGGATGCAGTGCAAGCGGAAATCTGTCGAAAAAGCGCAGCATAGGCAGACTATGTGAGCATTTTGAGACTGATTTCTGCGCCGCAATGCGCCGTTCAGCGAGATCATAAACAGGTTCCAGGCGGGGTGAGGCGCGAGTAATGGATGATCTTTTAAGGGTATTAGACTACTTCGGCGTGGTGGTTTTTGCTATCAGTGGCGCGCTGACGGCGGCGCGCAAGGGCATGGATCTGGTCGGTTTTGCGCTGATTGGTACGGTGACGGGTATCGGCGGCGGCACGCTGCGCGATTTGTTGCTGAACAAGCCGGTGTATTGGCTCACTGATTGGGAATATGTGCTGATGACCGTGCTGGCGGCCTGGGCGGTGTTTTTCTTTGCGCGGGCGTTTACCACGCGCATGGCGGCTTCGGTGTTGAACTGGGCGGATGCGGTGGGGCTGGCGGTGTTCAGTCTGATTGGCGCGCAGGCGGCGTTGGCCGTGGGAACCTCGCCGCTGATTGCGGTGGTGATGGGGATGATGACCGCGAGTTTCGGCGGGCTGATTCGTGATTTATTGTGTGACGAACCGCCGATGATTTTGCATCGTGAGGTGTACGCCACGGCGGCGGCGGCGGGGGCATTGGTATTCGTGGTGCTGCATGAGATGGCCGCGCCGGATCTGTTGACGCTGGCGGCGGGCTTTTTGGCGGCGCTGGTGTTGCGTGGTCTGGGGATTGTGTATGGCTGGCATTTGCCGGCTTTTCCAAAGAGTGAGAATTGATGGATATGAATGCGCTGGAAATACGTGGTTTAACAAAGACCTATGCGGGCGGCACCAAAGCGCTGGACGGGGTGGATCTGACCGTGACGGCGGGCGATTTTTTCGCGCTGCTGGGGCCAAATGGCGCAGGCAAGACCACGGTGATTTCGACGCTGGCTTCGCTGGTGACGGCCACGACGGGCGAGGTGCGGGTGTTTGGGCATGATTTGCAGCGTGAACGTGCCAAGGTCAAAGGCTTGATTGGCCTGGTGCCACAGGAATTCAATTTCAACGGCTTTGTGCCGGTGCAGGAGATCGTGCGCCAGCAGGCGGGGTTTTACGGGGTGGCGCGGGCGGAGGCGAGTGCGCGCACGGCGTATTTGCTGGAGCAACTTGGTCTGGCGGACAAGGCCACGGCGCAGGCGCGGCAGTTGTCCGGGGGCATGAAGCGGCGGTTGATGATCGCGCGTGCCTTGGCGCATCGTCCGAGCCTTTTGGTGCTGGATGAGCCGACCGCGGGGGTGGATGTGGAGCTGCGGCATGGCATGTGGGAGTTTCTCACGCGCCTGAACCGCGAGGAGGGGGTGACCATCCTTTTGACTACGCATTATCTGGAAGAGGCCGAGGCGCTGTGTCGGCATGTGGCGATTATTCAGCGCGGGAAAATCGTGGTGAGCGCGCCGATGCGCGAGTTGCTGGAGCAATTGCCGGAAGAGAGTTTTGTACTGGATTTGGTCGAGCCGATTGCGCACGCGCCGTCGATTCCGGGTGTGCGCCTGAATCTGCTGAGTCCCGGCGTGCTGGAGCTTGAAGTGCGGCGCGGCCAGCCGCTGGATCAGGTGTTTGCCGCGCTGCATGAGGCAGGGGTGCGGGTGATGAGTATGCGCAACAAGAGCAATCGGCTGGAGGCGTTGTTTATCAAGCTGACCGGACATGGCGTGGAGGATACGGTATGAATTTCATGCAGCAAATGCGTGCGTTATGGACGTTGCTGGAACGCGAAACGCTGCGTTTTGTGCGTATCTGGCCGCAGACGATTATTCCGCCCATGGTCACGACGGCGTTGTATTTCATTATTTTCGGCGGGCTGATTGGGGTGCGTGTGGGCGAGGTCGGCGGCGTGCCGTATATGGACTTTATTGCGCCGGGGCTGGTGTTGATGGCGGTCATCAGTAACAGCTATGCCAATGTGGTGGCATCGTTTTTCAGTGCCAAATTTCAGCGCCATATCGAGGAGTTGATGGTCTCGCCGATGAGTCACTTGAGCTTGATTCTGGGCTTTATGGCAGGTGGCATGGCGCGTGGTATGGCTGTTGGTGTCGCCGTGGCCTTGGTTGCTGCGCTGTTTGTCGATCTGTCGGTGCAGGACTGGGGGTTAGCTTTGCTGGTGATGCTGCTGACGTCGGCGGTGTTTTCGCTTGCCGGAATGTTGAACGCGATTTTTGCCAAGACCTTTGATGATATTTCGATTGTGCCGACCTTTGTGCTGACGCCATTGACCTATCTGGGCGGGGTGTTTTTCAGCATCGAGCTGTTGCCGCAGCCCTGGCGTGACCTGTCCCTGTTCAATCCGCTGTTGTACATGATTAACGTCTTTCGAGAAGCGGTGATTGGCGTGTCGGATGTGCCGGTAGGATTGGCGTTGGGCTTGTTATTCGGGTTGTTTTTCGTGCTGCTGACGGCTTGCGTTTACATCTTGCGCAAGGGCTGGGGCTTGCGCGGTTGAGAGCCTGCTTTCTTGCTTATCGTATCCGATGCGCTTGGCAGCCTGCCGGACTTTAGGAATCGAAGCGAAAATCTGGCTGGGCGAGGGCAGATTTTGCCGCTTTTGCAGGGCAATAGTGGGTTCTATTGCCCAAAAAAGCGGTGAAATATGCACCGTCCAGACGGATTTGCAGCCGATTTCCCTAAAGCCCGGCAGGCTGCTAAAGTGCGCCGCGAGTCGGCCAGACCATCGCTGTGTCCCTGGTGGGCATGGAGGAAAGTCCGGGCTCCATAGGGCAGGTCGCCAGGTAACGCCTGGGAGGTGTGAGCCTACGGATGAGTGCCACAGAGAATATACCGCCTAAGTCCGCCATTTCGGTGACGGAACGGTAAGGGTGAAAAGGTGCGGTAAGAGCGCACCGCGAACGCTGGTAACAGCGTCGGCAGGGAAAACCCCGACCGGAGCAAGACCAAATAGGGGGGCGTTGATGTGGCCCGCAGAGTCCCCGGGTAGGTTGCTTCAGCCATGTGGTGACACATGGCGCAGATGAATGATGGTTCTCGACAGAACCCGGCTTATCGGCTGGCTCAACAATTTTTTTAACGCCCTCCCATCGTGGAGGGCGTTTTCTTTTAAGTAATCGCCTGAAATTGGTTATGTAACCTGCTGAATTTATTGGGTTGTGAGTCGGTGTTTTTAGGTTGGCAAGACTATATAAGTCATTGTGAATAAAGAGATTTTTATAAAAAACGGGGTTGCGCGTGGCGGAAGTGATGGCTATAGTGGGCTTATGTGGAAATAAGTGGGAAGAAGTGGGTAATTTTGCATGTTCCGTGGAATCAGCAATCTCAGTTTGGATGCCAAAGGGCGTTTCGCGGTGCCAACGCGCTACCGCGAGCCTTTGGCCGTCCAGTGTGCGGGGGAGTTGATTGTTACGGTGAGTGCCGATGCGCCTTGTCTTGCCATTTATCCGATGCCTGTGTGGTTGGATATTGAGCGTCAACTGGATGCTCTGCCGGGCACCAATCGCAAGGCCATTCGCATCAAGCGTCAGTTGATTGGTCATGCCACCGAGGTGACGCTGGATGCCAGCGGGCGTTTGCTGGTGCCGCCAGAGTTGCGCGACTATGCCAGCCTGGATAAGGGCGCGGTGTTGGTGGGCCAAGGCAAAAAATTCGAGCTTTGGGACGAGGCGGCTTGGCGTGAAGCGATATATGGCACGGATGACGAGGACGAAGGCGAAAGCCCCGAAGCCTTGGAGTTGATTGCGCTATGACTTCCGTAGCACATGCGCCGCAAGCCCTGCATTTGCCAGTCATGCTGGATGAGGTTTTGACGGCATTGAATGTGCAGCCGGGTGGCGTGTATGTCGATGGCACGTTTGGGCGTGGTGGGCATAGTGCTGCGATTCTTGAGCGTCTGGGGTCAGGTGGGCGTCTGATTGCTCTTGATCGTGATCCTTCGGCAGTTGCCGAGGCGCGTAGTCGCTTCGCCCATGATGCACGTTTCACGATAGTTCACTCTGCATTTTCCGCACTGCGCGTGGCGTTGGAGCCACTGGGCGAGTGGGGTAAGGTCAATGGCCTGTTGCTGGATTTGGGGGTTTCGTCGCCGCAGTTGGATGAGGCTGAACGTGGTTTCAGTTTTATGCGCGACGGGCCGCTGGACATGCGCATGGATCCGTCGTGTGGCGAAACTGCGGCTGAATTGTTGGCGCATATAGACGAGGCTCAATTGGCCGATATTCTTTGGCGCTTGGGCGAGGAGCGCTTTTCGCGTCAGATTGCCCGTGCCGTTGTTGCAGCGCGTATTGAAGCCCCAATCACGCGTACCGGGCAGTTGGCGGATCTAATTGCCAAAGTGGTGTATAAGCGCGAGCCGGGCAAGCATCCGGCTACACGCAGTTTTCAGGCCTTGCGTCTGTGGGTCAACCAAGAGCTGGCCGAGTTGGAGGCTGTGCTGCCGCAGGCGCATGAGGCGTTGGCCATCGGGGGGCGGCTGGCGGTGATTAGCTTTCACTCACTGGAAGATCGCATCGTGAAACAGTTCTTGCGCGGCGAGCAGGCACCTGAGTTGCCGCCGGAAATCCCGATGATGGTGGAGCAGCCGCCTGCTCAGTGGCGAATGCTGGGGCGCGCCGCCAAAGCATCGGCCACGGAAGTCACCCAAAACCCGCGCTCACGTAGCGCGGTTTTGCGTGTGGCGGAGAGGCTTTTATGAAGCCATTGCTCGGCTTTATCGCACTGGCGCTTTGGATTGGCGTCTTGGCTTCGGCGGTGGGTGTGGTATATGCCGAGCACTTAGAGCGCAAGTACGTTTTTGCGGTGGAAAAAGCTGTGCAGCATCACGATGAGCTGGAAATTGAGCGTGAGCGCTTGCAGCTTGAGGAGGCGGCGCTGGCAGCGCATGGGCGCGTCGATGGTATGGCGCGTAGTCGTTTGCAGATGGTTGCCCCGAATGCCGGAAATGTAACCTTGGTGACCCTGCCATGAGTCGCACCATGAAGCCGGTTGCAGCCGTGGCGCGTACCGCTGGTGGGAACAACGTCGCAGCCTGGCGTGTGCAGATGGCGCTGAAGTTTGCCGATTGGCGCTTTTGGTTGGTGATCGGTTTGTTTTTCCTGCTCGCCAACACCATGCTGTGGCGGGCGATGTACCTGAAAATTTCCGAACGTGAGTTCCTCGAAAAACAGGGCGAGATGCGTTATGAGCGCGTGCAGGAAATTGCCGCGCATCGGGGGCGTATTTTGGATCGCCATGGCGAGCCATTGGCGGTAAGTACGCCGATGGAGTCGGTTTGGGTGAATCCGAGAGATCTAGGTGTCGATGTTGATCGTTTGCCTGAGTTGGCGCAGGTATTGGGTGTGGATTTGGGCAAGCTCAAAACCCAGGTGTTACGTCACGCCGACAAGCGTTTTATGTATGTCAAACGCCAGGTTACGCCGGAAGTGGGTGCTGCGGTGCGTGCCTTGCGCATCAGTGGCGTGAATACCCAGCGCGAATACCGTCGTTTTTACCCGACAGGTGAGGCGGCGGTGCATGTGCTGGGTTTTACCAATATGGATGACGAAGCGCTGGAAGGCATCGAACGCACCTACGATGACTGGCTGCGTGGTGAGCCGGGGGCGCGACGCATTATCAAGGACTTGCACGGCAAGGTGATCGAAACCGGCGAGTTGATTCGCGAGGCGCGGCCGGGGAATGATTTGACGCTGTCGATTGATCGGCGCTTGCAGTACCTCGCTTACCGTGAGTTGAAGGCAGCGGTGCAGCTCAATATGGCCAAGGCCGGTTCGGCGGTTTTGCTGGATGTGCGCACCGGCGAGATTCTGGCCATGGTCAATCAGCCGTCATTTAATCCGAATGATCGCGGCAGCCTGCGTCCGAATCTGGCGCGCAATCGTGCCATGATTGATAACTTTGAACCCGGTTCAACCATGAAGCCTTTCGCTGTGGCGGCGGCCATGCAGACTGGAAAATACACGTCTACCACACCGATTGATACGCACCCGGGCTATATGCGCGTCGATCGTTTCACGATTCGTGACCACAATAATTATGGCCTGTTGGATGTGACCGGGGTGATTCGCAAGTCCAGCAACGTTGGGGTGACCAAAATGGCGATGTCCATTGGGCCCGAAAAGTTGTGGGCACTCTACGATGCGCTTGGCTTGGGCAAAGCACCCGGCACGGGCTTTCCAGGTGAATCCAGTGGGCGCATGTTGCATTACCGTGATTGGAGTGGCTCCGATATCGCCACCCATGCCTACGGTTACGGCATGAGCGTGAATACCTTGCAATTGGCGCGCGCGTATTCAGTCATTGCACATGATGGCGTGATGATGCCCGTATCCTTTTTGCGCCTTGAGCAGCCTCCCGCAGGGGAGATAGTGCTCAATCCCGCAGTGGCGCACTCGGTGCGTACCATGATGGAAGAAGTGGTCAAGCGCGGCGGTACGGGCACCAAGGCGCAGGTCATGGGCTACCGTGTGGCGGGTAAAACCGGTACGGCACATAAATCACAGGGTGGCGGTTACGCCGAGGATAAATATGTCGCGGTGTTCGCGGGCATGGCTCCGGCGAGTAATCCTCGCCTTGCCTTGGCCGTGATGATCGACGAACCCACGGGTGGGTCGTATTACGGTGGTCAGGTGGCGGGGCCGGTGTTTGCGGCGATTATGGACGAGGCTCTACGCACCATGAATGTGCCGCCGGATGCCTTGCCCGAGCCGGATGTGGTACCGGGTGTCATGTCGGTGACTGCGCCTAACGCTGCGCCTAACGTTGCGTCAGGGGCTGCGCAGGGCGCTGCGGTCAAGCCCGCGCAGCCCAAGGCGGGGGCAAATGTCGCAATCAAGCCTGCCGCCGTGGTTGCGGTCAAGGATTCTGCAACACAGGGAGGGCTGCATTGATGGCTATGCTCCTGTCCGTCCTGCTGCACGATTTATCTGGCGTATTAACCGGCGTATCAGCGCAGGATGATGTGATGGTGCATACCTTGAGCGCCGACAGTCGCACCGTTCAGGCGGGGGCGCTATTCGTGGCACGTCAGGGGGCGCGTGTGGATGGATTGAAGCTGGCACCTGCGGCGGTCGCGAACGGTGCCGTGGCGGTACTTGCTGGGCATGGCGATGCACTGGCCTTGCGGGCGGCACTGGGTGTGCCGGTGATTGTGGTCAGCGACCTGGCGCATGTACTTGGTGTGCTGGCTGATCGATTTTATGGCGAGCCGTCCAGGGCGCTGCGCGTCATCGGCGTGACCGGAACGAATGGCAAGACTTCCATCAGTCATTTTATTGCCCAAGCCTTGAGTTTTGCGGGTAAGCAGGCGGGATTGATTGGCACGCTGGGTATGGGGCTGTGGGGTGATTTGCAAACCGCTACGCACACCACGCCGGACGTGTTGAGCGTACACGCGGAGCTGGCGCGTCAACGCGATCAGGGCGCGGAGTATGTAGTGATGGAGGTGTCGTCACACGCGCTTGATCAAAGTCGCGTGGCAGGCGTGCGCTTCCGTGCGGCGGTGTTCAGCAATTTGTCGCACGATCATCTGGATTACCATGCCGATATGCTGCATTACGCGCAAGCCAAGCGTCGTCTGTTTGTTGAGCTTCAGCCCGAGGCCGCGATTATCAATATGGATGATGCTTTCGGGCGTGAGTTGCTGGAGGCTTTGCAGCACCGCACGGCGCTGTGGGCGTATGGCCTTGGTGAAACTCCTTGGGCTGCGCGTGAGGCCAATGTGCTTGATGTGCGGCGTATGCACCTGGACGGGCAAGGCATCAAGTTGACACTCCACAGTCCGCAGGGATTGGCGCATCTTACTAGCCCGTTGTTGGGGCAGTTTAATGCCTGCAATCTTTTGGCCGCGCTGGCCACGTTGTTGGAGCTGGGCATGCCTTTGCATGCTGCGATTGAGGCGTTGCAACACGTGCAGGCTCCAGCAGGGCGCATGGAACGTTTTTGTGCCAACGACAAGCCGCTGTGTGTGGTGGATTATGCCCACACGCCGGATGCCCTTGCGCAGACGTTAAGTACTCTGCGTGGACATCTCAAGCCGAAGTCAGAGGCGAAGCTGTGGGTGGTGTTTGGCTGCGGTGGCAATCGTGATGTCAGCAAGCGTCCGCGCATGGGGCTGGTCGCCGCCGAGCTTGCCGACCGGGTGATTGTGACGGATGACAATCCGCGCGATGAGGATGGAGAATCGATTGTGCAGGGCATCCTTGCAGGCATGGCGCAGCAGGATCATGTCCTGGTTGAACGTGATCGTCGTTGTGCTATCGCTTTTGCGCTGACTGAAGCCGCGCCTGACGACATTGTCCTCGTTGCGGGCAAGGGGCATGAGGACTATCAAGAGATTGGCGGCGTGCGCCACGCCTACAGCGACCGTGACACGGTGCGCGAACTTTTGGGGGAGGTGAGCGCATGTTGAATATGACGTTTGCGCAGATTGTGCGCGCGGTCGACGGGCGTTTGAGTCGCCCAGTATCGTTATCGGATGACACGCGGATTCACGGCCTGTTCACCGATACCCGCAAGCCGATGCACGGCGGCGTGTTTGTGGCGTTACGCGGTGCACGTTTTGATGCGCATGAGTTCCTGGCCGCAGCGTGTGAAAACGGCGCACGTCTACTGGTGGTTGAACAAGCGCAAGAGGATTTGGATATTGCCCAGATTGTGGTCGCGAATACTCGCATTGCTTTGGGCAAGCTGGCGGCGGCATGGTGTGCCATCTGGCGTGCGCAGGGCGGCAAACTGGTGGCTTTAACCGGCTCAAATGGCAAAACCACGACGAAGGAAATGTTGGCCAGCATCCTGCGCCAGGTCGGCTCCACGCTGGCCACCCGTGGCAATTTGAATAATGACATTGGTGTGCCCTTGATGTTGGCCGAGCTGGATGAAAGCCATGATTTCGCGGTGATTGAAATGGGCGCGAACCATGCGGGCGAAATCGCTTATTTGACCGCGCTGGCACGTCCCGATGTGGCTCTGATTACCAATACCGGGCGCGCGCATTTGCTGGGCTTTGGCGGTAAGCAGGGTGTGATTCGCGCCAAAGGTGAGATTTTTGGCGGGCTAACCGAGGGTGGGGTGGCGGTCATCAATCTTGATGATGAGGGTGCGGCACTTTGGATCAACGAGCTGAACGTACAGCATCTGGGTTTTTCCATGATTCCAGGCACGCAGGCTGATGTCCATGGAGAGTGGTCGGCGCAGACCGGTGTGCTGCGGGTCACGCGGGCAGATGTTCAGCTTGATGTGCGTTTGCAAGTCGTCGGCGAACACAATGCGCAAAATGCCCTGGCGGCGGCGGCTGCGGCATGGGCGTTGGGAATCGAACCCGCTACGATTCAAGCCGGACTGGAGTCTTTTATGGGTGTCGCCGGTCGTTTGCAGCGCAAGGCTGGACGCGCTGGCTGTGTGCTTTGGGACGATACCTACAATGCCAACCCCGATTCCTTGCAGGCGGGCATTCGTGCCGTTGCTGCGCAGGGCGGGGAGTGCTGGCTGATTCTAGGCGATATGGGCGAACTCGGTGAGGATGCGCCAACGCTGCATTCCGAGGCCGGCATACTGGCAAAAGTCTTGGGTGTGACACGCGTGTGGACGGTTGGCGCACTGGCTTCGCTGGCAGCTCAAGCCTTTGGTGAGGGGGCACAGGCTTTCAGCACACAACAGGATTTACTGGATGCAGTCGTTCCGCTATTGCGGCCGGATGTGCATGTTTTGCTCAAGGGCTCACGTTCATCACACATGGAGAACGTGGTGCAAGCCTTGATTAATACCAGTGAGGATGCTCCATGCTAACGGCTTTGTTTCATGCGTTAAGCGCACATTTCAGCGCGTTCAATGTGTTCCAGTACATCACACTGCGCGCCATTCTCGGGGTGATTACCGCCTTGGGGTTGGCCTTGCTGATTGGGCCGTGGATGATCCGCCGGCTTGCTGAAATGAAGTTTGGTCAGCAGGTGCGCACTGACGGGCCGCAAAGCCATTTGTCCAAATCAGGTACGCCGACCATGGGCGGTGCGCTGATTCTGGTGTCAATTGCCATTGCCACCCTGTTGTGGGCGGATCTGAGTAATAAATATGTATGGATCGTGCTGCTCGTCACGCTGGGCTTTGGTGTGGTCGGCTGGATGGATGACTGGCTGAAAATCAGCAAGAAAAATACCGCCGGTCTGCCCGCGCGCTGGAAGTACTTCTGGCAATCGATAATCGGCCTGACAGCGGCGATTTTGCTTTACAACATCGCCAACACGCCCGCCGAAACTGCCTTGCTGATTCCCATGCTTAAAGACGTGGCCATTCAGTTGGGGCTGGGCTACATCGTGCTGACTTATTTTGTCATCGTCGGCACCAGTAATGCGGTGAATTTGACCGATGGTCTGGATGGTTTGGCGATTCTTCCCACCGTGATGGTGGCAGGGGCCTTGGCGGTATTTGCTTATGTGACAGGGCACGCTGAATTTGCCAAATATCTTGCCATTCCCTTTGTGCCGGGCGTGGGTGAGTTGGCGATTTTTTGTGCAGCCATTGCGGGCGCGGGGTTAGGTTTTTTGTGGTTCAACACCTACCCGGCACAGGTGTTTATGGGCGATGTCGGCGCGCTGGCGCTTGGTGCGGCGCTGGGTACAGTGGCGGTGATGGTGCGGCAGGAAATCGTGCTGTTCATTATGGGCGGCATCTTTGTGATCGAGACGCTGTCGGTGGTGATTCAGGTCGCCTCGTTCAAGCTCACCGGCAAGCGCGTATTCCGCATGGCACCGATTCATCATCACTTTGAGCTCAAGGGCTGGCCGGAGCCGAAAGTGATTGTGCGATTCTGGATTACCACCGTAATTCTGGTGTTGATCGGTCTTGCGACGTTGAAGGTGCGCTGATATGAAAGCTCACATCCTGATCGTCGGTTTGGGTAAAACAGGGCTTTCAGTGGCGCGCTTTTTGGCGCGTCAAGGCCTGGATTTTGCTGTGGCCGATAGCCGGATAACTCCGCCAGGATTGGCTGAGATGCAACGCGAGTTTCCGTACATTGAACTGCGACTGGGTGCCTTTGATGCGGGCTGGTTCGCCGAGTTTGCGACGCTTGTGGTCAGTCCGGGGGTGGCGGTGGCCGAGCCGGCGATTCAGGCAGCGCTATCGGCGGGCGCGGACATTATTGGCGATATCGAACTGTTTGCCCGGCATGTTCCCAAGCAAGCCCAAGTGGTCGCCATTACCGGATCGAATGGCAAAAGCACGGTGACGACGTTGGTGGGCGAATTGCTGGCGGCGGCAGGGCGCAAGGTGGCGGTCGGCGGCAACTTGGGTACACCGGCTTTGGATCTTCTGGCGGGTGAGCCTGCGGAGGTGTATGTGCTGGAGCTGTCGAGCTTTCAGCTTGAGACCACGCATTCACTCAAGCCAACGGCGGCGACCGTGTTGAATATCAGTGCAGACCACATGGATCGTTACGCGGATTTGGCGGCGTATGCGCAGGCCAAGGGACGGGTGTATCTGGATGCGGCGTGCGCGGTGGTTAATCGGGATGATGCATGGAGTGTTGCATTGGCGGAGCAATCCAATGCGGCGACGACGGTCAGTTTTGGTTTGGACGCACCCGAGCCGGATGCGTGGACGGGGATAAGGCGGAGTACCCGTCCAGGTCAATGGGGCGTGGTTGAGCATGATGGCGCATTCTGGCTGGCGCATGGTGCGACGCTGCTGGTGCGTGAGCAGGATTTGCACATTCGTGGCCGACACAATATAGCGAATGCCTTGGCCGCACTGGCGCTGGTTGACGCGACTGGTGTTCGTGTTGAAGCAACGCAGGTAATGGATGCGCTGCAACAGTTTGGCGGTCTGGCGCATCGCAGTCAGTTCGTTGGGCATTTTGCGGGTTTGGATTGGGTGAATGATTCCAAAGGCACCAATGTAGGCGCAACAGCAGCGGCCTTGGCAGGACAATCGCAGCCGGTGGTGTTGATTGCGGGCGGTATAGGCAAGGGACAGGATTTTAGCCCGCTGCGCGCTGCGCTGCAGAAGCAGGCGCGCGCGGTGGTGCTGATTGGGCAGGATGCCGAGTTGATGATGGCAGCATGGCAGGGCACAAGTCCATTGGTGCGAGCCAGTGATATGGCTGATGCCGTACATCAGGCCGCAGTTTTGGGGCAGCCGGGGGATGTGGTGTTGTTGTCCCCGGCCTGCGCAAGTTTCGATATGTTTACAGGTTATGAGCAACGCGGACAGATGTTTGCGGATGCCGTGCGCGCGAGGTTCGCATCATGATTGAACAGGCGCGCAACCTTGGACAAAAACTGGGCGAGGCTGTGGATGCGGTCAAGTCACGTGGCGTGGGTCCGGAAAGCGAATTGCGCCTGGATGGTGTTTTGCTGTTTGCGGCACTGGGCTTGCTAAGCTTGGGTCTGGTGATGGTGAGTTCGGCCTCGATTGCCCTGGGTGACAAGCTAGGCTCGCCGTTCCATTACGCCATGCGTCAGGGTATTTTTGCCTTGGCCGGTTTGGGCTTGGCAGCCGTGGTTTTATGGCGCGCCGATCTGCAATGGATCGAGAAACAGCGATACCTGTGGTTGTTGCTGGGCTTGGCGGTGTTGTTCATGGTGTTGGTGCCGGGTGTGGGGCATGTGGTCAACGGTGCGCGGCGCTGGGTGGGTTTTGGGCCAATCAATGTGCAGGCCTCGGAGCCGGCGCGTTTATTCCTGATTTTGTATCTCGCCTCGTACCTGGTTGCCAAGCGTGATGTGGTCATGCACAGCTTCAAAGGTTTTGTGATGCCGATGCTGGCGTTGGGCTTTGCCAGTCTGTTGCTACTGGCCGAGCCGGATTTGGGGGCGACGGTGGTGTTGATGGCCACGGGCATGACCATGTTGTTTCTGGCGGGGGGGCGCTTGCGCTGGATGGTGCTGTTTATCCTGCTGGGCGTGGCGGCCCTGTATTTCCTGATTATTCTCGAACCTTACCGGGTGCGTCGTTTGATCGGATTTTCCGACCCCTGGGCCGACCCACTGAACACCGGCTTCCAGTTATCAATGGCTCTGATCGCCATTGGGCGCGGCGGCTGGGATGGCGTGGGCTTGGGCGAGAGTGTGCAGAAGCTGTTTTATCTGCCTGAAGCACATACCGACTTCTTGTTTTCGGTGTTGTCGGAGGAGCTTGGCTTGCCGGGCATCGTGGGTTTAATCGTGCTGTACGGTCTGTTTTTATGGCGCGGCTTTACGATTGCGCGACTTGCTGAGCAGCGCGGCATGTTGTTTGGTGCGTATCTGACTTATGGCATTAGCACCTGGATTGGCTTGCAGGCGTTCATCAATATGGGCGTGAACATGGGGTTGCTGCCGACCAAGGGGCTGACCTTGCCGTTCATGAGTTATGGCGGTAGCTCGCTCATTATGATGTGCGTGGCTACGGCACTCATGTTGCGTGTCTACCACGAAGCGACAGCACCCGAAGGGAATGTGCAGAAAATGCCCGCGCCAACAGCGCGTCTGGCGGAGGAAGGGGTATGACGACGCACCCATCCAGGCCTGTGTTGATTATGGCTGCCGGAACCGGGGGGCACATCCTGCCTGCGTTGGCCGTGGCGCGTTTGTTGCTTGAGCGCGGCATTCCTGTGTTGTGGCTGGGCACGCCGCAGGGCATGGAAAACCGCATCGTGCCCGAAGCCGGGTTCGAGATGCTGAGCATCGACATTGGTGGCCTGCGTGGTAAGGGCCTGCTGACCCGCCTTAAAGCGCCGTTTCGCGTGCTGTTTGCCTTGGGGCAATCGTTGGAATTGTTGCGCAAACATCAGCCGTGCCTGGTGATCGGCTTTGGCGGTTATATTGCCGGGCCTGGCGGTGTGGCTGCGCGCCTGCGTGATATTCCGCTGGTGATTCATGAACAGAATGCGTTGGCAGGGATGACCAATCGTTGGTTATCAAGGGTCGCGAACAAGGTTTTGGCCGGGTATGCCGGCGCGTTCCCAGCCAAGACTCAGGTCGAAGTGGTGGGTAATCCGGTGCGTGCGGAGATTGCTGCGTTACCTGCGCCCGAAGAGCGTATGGCAGGACGTTCCGGGCGACTGCGTTTATTGGTAGTAGGCGGCAGTCTGGGAGCGCAGGCGCTGAACAAGGTGTTGCCGCAGGCTTTGGCACGCATGAGTGCCGAGGAACGCCCCGAAGTTTGGCATCAGGCGGGCGGCAAGCTAATTGACGCGGCGCGCGCAGCTTATGCCGAAGCGGGTCTCACTTTGGATGAAAGCCTGCGTGTTGAGCCGTTTATTGACGACATGGCGGCGGCCTACGCCTGGGCTGATCTGGTGCTGTGTCGTGCAGGGGCGCTCACGGTGGCCGAGCTGGCGGCGGCGGGCGTGGGCAGCGTGCTCGTGCCGTTCCCACATGCGGTGGATGATCACCAAACCCATAATGCCGCCGTTTTGGCACAAGCAGGAGCGGCAGAGATCATTCAGCAGCGCGATTTGAGTGCCGAACGCCTGGCCGCGCTTTTGCGCAGTATGAGTCATGCGCGCGCTTTGGACATGGCGTGTGCTGCACGCACTCAGGCGCAGCCCGATGCGGCAGCACGCGTATTGGCGGTCTGCGCGCCGTGGTTGGGCGAGAAAATCCCCCTCAGTCCCCCTTTTACAAAGGGGGAAGAAAAATCTGCGAATGCTTTACCCCCCTTTGAAAAAGGGGGGCAGGGGGGATTTGCTTTGGACGCGCAGCGTGAAAATAAAAATAAGGAGATTCAGTCATGACCCCATTGCCAAGCGTAAACCCCGGCATGCGCCGTGTGCGCCGCGTGCATTTTGTCGGCATTGGCGGCGTAGGTATGAGTGGCATCGCCAAGGTGTTGCTGAATCTGGATTACATGGTCAGCGGCAGCGATATGCGCGAGTCCGAGTCGGTGCACCGTCTGCGTGAGCTGGGTGCGCAGGTGTGGATCGGGCATCAGGCGGAATGGGTGCATGGTGCGGATGTGGTCGTGGTCTCAACGGCGATTGCGGCAGATAATCCGGAGATGCTGGAAGCGCAGGCGCAGCGCATCCCGGTGATTCGGCGTGCCGAAATGCTGGCCGAGTTGATGCGCTTCCGTTATGGCATTGCGATTGCAGGCACGCATGGCAAAACCACAACGACCAGTCTGGTGGCTTCGGTGCTGGATGCGGGCGGCCTGGATCCGACCTATGTGATTGGCGGGCGCCTGAACAGCAGCAAGAGTCATGCACGTCTGGGCGCCGGGCAATACCTGGTGGCCGAAGCAGATGAAAGCGATGCTTCATTCCTGCATTTGCAGCCGATGATGGCGGTGGTGACCAATATTGATGCCGACCACATGGACACCTACGGCGGCGATTTCGAGCGTCTGAAAAGCGCGTTTGTCGAGTTTCTGCACAACCTGCCGTTTTATGGCATGGCGGTCGTGTGCGGCGATGACCCGGTGATTCGTGAATTATTGCCCCGCGCAGCACGCCCAATGGTGACTTACGGCTTTGCAGCGGAAAACGATGCGCGTGCGAGCGAGGTGCTAGCCGACGGCGCTGGAATGCGTTTCCGCGCGCATTTGCCAGGCATTGAGGCTTTTGACGTGCGACTCAATCAGCCGGGGCGGCATAACGTCTTGAATGCCATGGCTGCCTTGGTGATTGGTCATGAGCTTGGTGTGAGCGTTGAGGCGATGCAGCGTGCGTTGGCTGAATTTCAGGGCATTGGTCGTCGCCAGCAGGTCTATGCCGGGCTGCGTGTGGTCGGGCAGAGTGTGACGCTGGTGGATGATTATGGTCATCACCCCCGCGAACTTGCCGCCACGCTGGAGGCCGTGCGCGGCGCCTATCCCGGTCGTCGTTTGGTCTTGGCATTCCAGCCACACCGTTACACCCGTACCCGTGATTTGCTCGATGATTTTGCCAGCGTGCTTTCCGAGGCCGATGCCGTGGTCCTGACCGAGGTGTATGCCGCCGGTGAAGCGGTGATTGCCAATGCCGATGGGCGCGCGCTGGCGCGGGCGATTCGCGCACGCGGGCGCTTGGAGCCGGTGTTTGTCGAAACAGTGGATGCCATGCCTGCGGTATTGGAAGGAATGCTGCACGAGGGCGACGTATTGCTGGTCATGGGCGCTGGATCGATTGGCTCGCTGGCCGGGCGTTTGGCGGAAACGTGGGGGAGTGGAACATGAGCCATAAGATGAACGCCACAGATTTTGGCCGTGTGGCGGTGTTGCTGGGCGGCACGTCAGCCGAACGCGAAGTGTCACTCAAAAGCGGTCAGGCCGTGCTGGAAGGCTTGTTGAGCAAGGGCGTGGATGCCCATGCCGTTGATGCCTGTGAGCATGTGGTCGAGCATCTGAAGGCGGGCGGCTATGACCGCGCCTTTATCGTGCTGCACGGTCGCGGCGGTGAGGATGGGGTGATTCAGGGCGCGCTTGAGTTGATCGGTCTGCCCTACACC
>JAGUXT010000047.1 GCA_020061705.1 Halothiobacillus sp.
CGCTCAAGGCACCACGCGACGGGCGGGTTCAGTACCGCGTCGCCCAGGCGGGCGAGGTGGTCGGTGCGGGCGGGCGTGTGCTGAACATGGTCGATCTGAGCGATGTGTACATGACCTTCTTCCTGCCCACGGCCTCGGCGGGCAAGCTGGCGCTGGGCGATGAAGTGCGTCTGGTGCTTGATGCCGCGCCGCAATTCGTCGTTCCGGCCCGTGTGTCGTTCGTCGCCGATGTCGCGCAGTTCACGCCGAAAACCGTTGAAACGGCCGTCGAGCGGGAAAAGCTCATGTTCCGCGTGCGCGCCCAACTGCCGCAGGAGCTGCTGAAAAAACACATCCTGCATGTTAAAACCGGCCTGCCCGGCATGGCCTATGTGCGCCCTGATCCAAACACGCCGTGGCCTGAACGTCTGGCGCTGAAGTTGCCGTAATGGACGTTCTTCAGTCGGTGGATTCAACGATTGCGCCCGTTGTTCGACTGCACGGCGTCAGCCAGCATTATGGCAAGACGCAGGCGCTGGACAATGTAAGCCTCGACCTGCCGGCAGGCTGCATGGTCGGACTGATCGGCCCGGACGGTGTGGGCAAGTCCAGCCTGTTTGCGCTGCTGGCAGGCGCTCGGGTCATCCAGGAGGGGCATATCGAGGTGCTGGGCGGCGATATGGCCGACGCGCATCATCGGCGTGAGGTGTGCCCGCGCGTGGCCTACATGCCGCAAGGCCTGGGCAAGAATCTTTACCCGACCTTGTCGGTATTCGAGAACGTCGAATTTTTCGCCCGTCTGTTTGGCCAGGGACGGGGCGAGCGCGAACAGCGTATTGCCGATCTGCTCCAATCCACTGGGCTCGCACCCTTTGCCGACCGACCCGCAGGCAAACTCTCCGGCGGCATGAAGCAAAAACTCGGCTTGTGCTGTGCGTTGATCCACGATCCCGACCTGCTGATTCTTGACGAACCCACGACCGGTGTCGATCCACTCTCCCGCCGCCAGTTCTGGGATCTGATCGAGCGTATCCGCGCGCGCCGTCCCGGCATGAGTGTGCTGGTGGCCACGGCCTACATGGAAGAAGCGGCACGTTTCGACTGGCTGGTGGCCATGAACGACGGGCAGGTGCTTGCCACCGGCTCGCCGGATGATTTGCTGCTGCGCACACGAACCAGGACGCTGGAAGAAGCCTTTATCGCGCTACTGCCGGAAGAGCTGCGCGCCGGTTATCAGCCCGTCGTCATCACGCCGCGCGAAAAGGATGATGACGGCGATGCAGCGATTGAAGCACGTAACCTGACCATGCGCTTCGGCGATTTCACGGCGGTCGATCATGTGAGTTTCCGCATCGGACGCGGCGAGATCTTCGGTTTTCTCGGCTCCAATGGCTGCGGCAAGACCACGACCATGAAGATGTTGACCGGGCTGTTGCCTGCCAGTGAGGGCGAGGCCTGGCTGTTTGGCAAGGTGGTGGATGCGCACGCGATCGACACCCGGCGGCGGGTTGGCTACATGAGTCAGTCGTTTTCGCTCTACAGCGAGTTGAGCGTGCGCCAGAACCTTGAGCTACACGCGCGCCTGTTCAGTATGCCGGAGGCGCAGATCGTGCCGCGCGTGGCGGAGATGGCGCAAAAGTTCGATCTGGCCGCAGTCATGGATGCGATGCCCGATGCCCTGCCGTTGGGTATGCGCCAGCGCCTGTCCCTGGCGGTGGCGATGATTCATGCGCCGGAAATGCTGATTCTGGATGAGCCGACTTCGGGGGTCGATCCGCTCGCGCGCGATGCCTTTTGGCGCATCCTGATCGGGTTGTCGCGGCAGGACAAGGTCACCATTTTCATCTCCACCCACTTCATGAACGAGGCCGAACGCTGCGACCGCATCTCGCTGATGCACGCCGGGCAGGTGCTGGTCAGCGATACGCCCGCCGCTATCGTGGCGAACCGAGGCGCGGACTCGCTGGAGGCGGCCTTTATCAGTCATCTTGAAGACGTGGCGGGCAGCTCTGAGACGGAAGCAGCCGATACCTTGGTCGCGCCCACCCTGCCCGCAATGGCGACAAATACGCGCTCCTCCAGCGCGCCCTCCTCCAGCACGGTGGGATACAAGCGATTCAGCCCGCGCCGGATGTTCAGCTACATGCGGCGCGAGTCGCTGGAACTGAGCCGCGACCCCATCCGTCTGGCCTTGTCCCTGCTTGGCAGTCTGGTGCTGATGATCGTGATCGGCTACGGCATCACCATGGATGTTGAAAACCTTAACTTCGCCGTGCTCGACCGCGATCAGAGCGCACTTAGTCAGGATTACCTGCTGAACCTGGAGGGTTCGCGCTATTTCGTCGAGCGCCCGTCGATCCGCGATTATGACGACCTTGATCGGCGTATGCGCTCGGGCGAGATCAGTCTGGCGATTGAAATCCCGCCTGGCTTCGCGCGCGACGTGGCGCGTGGCGATACGGCCTCCATCGGTGCATGGATTGACGGTGCCATGCCGACCCGCGCGGAAACCGTGATCGGCTATGTGCAGGGCATCCATGCACAATGGCTGTACACGCGCGGGCGCGAGGCGCTGGGCGAAGCGGCGGTCAGCGGCTTGGTCACGATGGATACCCGCTTCCGTTACAACCCCGACGTCAAAAGTCTGCCGGCCATGGTTCCGGCGGTGATTCCACTCTTGCTGATGCTGATCCCGGCCATGCTGGCAGCGCTTTCCGTGGTGCGTGAAAAGGAGCTGGGTTCCATCGTCAATCTCTACGTCACCCCGGTCACGCGCACGGAGTTCCTGCTGGGCAAACAACTGCCCTATATCGCGATGGCGATGATCAATTTCCTGCTGCTGATGGCGCTGGCCTTGTTCGTTTTCAAGGTGCCGATGACCGGCAGCTTTCCCACGTTGACTTTCGCCGCCCTCATGTATGTCACCAGCGCCACGGCCATCGGTCTGCTGGTTTCCGCCTTCACCCGCAGCCAGATCGCTGCGCTCTTCGGTACGGCGGTGCTGACGATCCTGCCCGCCGTCCAGCTTTCGGGCATGACCACCCCGGTGGCCTCGCTGGAAGGCATCGGCGCGTGGGTCGGGCATATTTACCCCACCGCGCATTTTATCACCGTGGCGCGCGGAACCTTTTCCAAGGGGCTTGGCTTCGAGGATCTTCAGGCGGCGCTTGTGCCGCTTGGGCTCGCCATGCCGGTGCTCATCGGGTTGGGCATCGCCCTGCTCAGAAAACAGGAGCGGTAACCATGCTCTGGCGGAATATCGGCCATCTCGGCATCAAGGAATTACGCAGTCTGCTGCGCGACCCGATGATGCTGGTACTCATCGTCTACTCATTCAGCTTCGCCATCTACACGGCGGCGACAGCGATGCCGGAGACCTTGCAGAAGGCGCCGATCGCCATCGTGGACGAGGATCGCTCGCCGCTGTCCGAGCGCATCGTCGATAGCTTTATGTCGCCCTACTTCATGCCGCCCGCGCTCATTACCCACGCCGAGATGGACGCGCGCATGGATGCCGGGCAGGACACCTTTGCGCTGAATATCCCGCCGGATTTTCAGCGCGATGTGTTGGCACGGCGCAGCCCGACTATCCAGCTCAATGTTGATGCCACGCGCATGTCCCAGGCCTTTGCCGGAGCCGGCTATATCCAGTCCATGGTCATGACCGAGGTCAATACGTTCGCCCAGGGGCATTCAATGAGCGTCATGGCCTCGCCGGTCAATCTGGATTTGCGCTCACGCTTCAACCCCGAGCTCAATCGGGTCTGGTTCGGTTCGCTCATGGAGGTCATCAATCAGGTGACCATGCTGTCCATCATCCTGGCCGGTGCGGCGCTGATCCGCGAACGCGAACACGGCACGGTGGAGCACTTGCTGGTGATGCCGGTCACGCCGTTCGAGATCATGATGAGCAAAGTGTGGGCCATGGGGCTGGTGGTGCTGGGGGCATCCGCCGCGTCCTTGCTGATTGTGGTTCAGGGCTTGCTGGCTGTGCCCGTGCAGGGGTCTATTCCACTGTTCCTCGCGGGCACGGCTCTGGTTCTGTTTGCCACCACCTCGCTGGGCATTTTTCTCGGCACGCTGGCGCGCTCCATGCCGCAGTTCGGTTTGCTGATGATGCTGGTGCTGCTGCCACTGATGATCCTTTCCGGCAGCGTGACCCCGCGCGAAAGCATGCCCGACTGGGTTCAGTGCGTTATGCTGGCGGCGCCCAACACCCATTACGTCATGCTGGCGCAGGCGATTCTTTACCGAGGGGCGGGATTGTCAGTCGTCTGGCCGCAATTTGTCGCTTTGGGTTTGATTGGTATTACGCTGTTTCTGCTTTCGCTGGCGCGTTTCCGCAAGAGCCTGGCGACCATGGCGTGAGTCAGTCCGTCATGACCGAGGGCTGATCGAACTCAGGCCGCGCATGGCGTTGCAGCAGTTGTGCCACCGCCAGTTTGGGCGCCAAACCTTCATAAGCCACCTGATACACCGCATGGGTGATGGGCATGTCCACCCGATGCTCGCATGCCAGCCGCCAGGCTTCGCGTGCACTGGGCAGGCCTTCTACCGCTTGAGCAATCTGTGCCAGTGCTTCATCAACGCTCTGCCCTTCGGCAAGTGCAATGCCAAAACGTCGGTTACGTGACTGGTTGTCGGTGCAGGTGAGTACCAAATCACCAAGCCCGGCCAGTCCCATCAGGGTTTCGCGGCGGCCTCCCACGGCATCGGCCAGACGCATGATTTCGGCCAACCCACGGGTGATGAGCGCCGCCCGCGCGTTGGAGCCAAAGTGCAGGCCGTCGGCAATGCCTGCGGCAATGGCGAGCACGTTTTTGACTGCGCCGCCAAGCTCCACGCCGATCACGTCGTCCACGCGGTAAGCGCGGAAGCTGGGGCTGTGCAGCAGTTCGGCGACGTGCTCGGCAAAGGCGCAATCGTGCGAGGCCACGGTCACAGCGGTGGGTAGACCGGCGGCGACTTCACGTGCAAAGGTGGGGCCGGAGATGATGGCGGGCGCGGCGTGGGCGGGCAGTTCTTCGGCAAACACCTGGTCGAGGCGTTTGGCGCTGCCGCTTTCCAGCCCCTTGCTGGCCCATGCTATACGCGCAGAGCAGCTTGCAAGATGAGGGCGCAGTTCGCGCAGAAAAGCGCGAAAGCCGCTGCTGGGAACCACGATCAAAATAAGGTCGGCGCACTCAAGCGCCACGCCAAGATCGGCGGTCGGCGTGAGTGCGTCGGGAAAGGGGGTTTCGGGCAGGTAGCGCGCATTGCAGCGGGCAAGCTGCATGGCATGCATCTGCTCGGGCTTGCGCCCCCATAAGTGCACGCGATGTTGGTTGCGTGCCAGATGGATGGCAAGCGCGGTACCCCAGGCACCTGCGCCCAGCACGGCAATGGATGAGCGAATTGTCATGCTGGACGGACGATGTGCTTACTGAATGGTACTGGGCGCGGGAGCTTCGGATTGCTGCTGCATGTGCTGCATGTAGAGTGCATCGAAATTGATCGGCTGCAGCAACAGGCTGGGGAAGCCGCCCTTGACCACCAGATCAGCCACGGTTTCGCGGATGAAGGGGAAAAGCTGAGTCGGGCAGATGCTGCCGATAATGTGCCCCAGCTCCGCGCCTTCAAAACCGACGATGGTGAAAATACCCGCGTGGGTCACTTCGGCGAGGAAGGCGGCTTCTTGCTTGCCTTCGACTTCGGTGGTCGCCGTGGCGGTGATTTTCAGAGCCACTTCAAACACGCCTTCACCCAGCTGGCTGCTGGAATTTTCAACTTGCACGTTGATATTCGGCTGCCATTCCGGGTTCAGAAAGATATGCGGTGCGCGTGGCGACTCAAAGGACACATCCTTCAAATAAATGCGTTGCAGGGCAAATTGGCGTGGAATTTCTTGTGTTTCGGACATGGTGCAATCTCTGGAAATAAAAAACGACGATTAAAGGCTGATATGTTGGCCGAGCCACTGCTTGAGTTGCGGCAACTGCATTGCACCGCTCATGCGGGCAATTTCGCGTCCGCCCTGGAGCAGGGCGAGGGTGGGAATACTACGGATACCAAATTGCTGGCTGATGACGGGCTCGTTTTCGGTGTTGACCTTGGCAATGAGCAGCGTGGGTTCGAGCGTTTTGGCGGCTTCGTCCAACACTGGAGCCATCATGCGGCACGGCCCACACCACGGTGCCCAAAAATCGACCAGAATGGGCAGGTCACTGCGCGTGATGTAGCGCTGGAAGTTGGCGGCGGTCAGTTCGAGCGGATGGGCAATAAACAGCGGTTTGCCAGACCTGCCACACACCGGGTTGGCGTTGAGTTTGTCGCGCGGCACGCGGTTAATCGCGCCATCGTGCGGCGAAACAATATGCACGAAATCGGTCATGGTGAATCTCCTGAGTTTTGGCCTGAGTTTTGGCCTGAGTCTAGGGCCGGAAACAGCAGGGCATCAAGCAGGCCGTCGCGGTCAAGCTGCGCAATATCGCTAAAGCCGCCGACGGCACGCTGATCAATAAAAATTTGCGGCACGGTGTGGCGTCTGGAGCGGGCTTCCATCTCGTCCCACAGTGCAGGATCGCCATCCACCGCAATGGAAGTGTACTGCACGCCTTTGCGTTCAAGCAGATGCTTGGCGCGGATGCAGTAAAAACAACTGCGGCTGAGGTAAACGACGACTTCGGCCTGACGCACAGGTGTTACTTTTTTTTCACAGGCAGGTTTTCATGCTGCCAGGCAAGGATGCCGCCTGCGAGGTTGTGCAGCTTGGTAAAACCCAGCTTGGCGAGCTGGCCACAGGCGACACCGGAACGGTTGCCACTGCGGCAATAAATAATCACCGGCTTGTCCTTCCACTCTTCAAGCTGATCGGCTTTGCCTGCTAGCTGACCCAAAGGGATGTGCTTGGCACCCATCAGATAGCCAGCACGAAACTCGTCAATTTCGCGCACATCAATCAATAACGGTTCGTCATGGCTCAACATGCGCGTGGCTTCGGAAGGACTGATTTCACTGTACTTGCTGGTCACGCGGGCAAACTCATTGGCAATAATCATGAAAAGAATACCCACCGCAGCAGCGGTGAGCATCCAGTGGCGTTGGAGGAAGTCTAGAATATCCATGCAATTTATTGAGCCCGGCGTACGCCAAATTTTGCGAGGATGCTATCCATCGGGCAAAAGGTGGTGAAACCGCTTTGGAAAAGGTTCAGGGCGATGAAGGCGGTGAGCCAGAGCCAGCTGACCTTGCTCATGTCAACCTGGCCAGTGAAATGGGCCAGCGCCAAGGTGAGCATAATCATTAAGCCAGCAACGATGCGTACAATGCGGTCGGTCGTCATGAGGGTGTTCTCGAGTTAATTGAATGTGGGGGGCTGCTAAATGGACAAAATACATCCTGCATCATGCTGATGAGGCGTAGGGTTCGAGCGTCGTTGACGCGGTAGTATACCCGGTTGGCCTCCTTGCGCGAGGCAAGGATGCCTTTGTCGCGTAGGATGGCGAGGTGTTGTGAAATGTTGCTTTGCGTGGTTCCGACAGCATCAACAATGTCTTGTACGCTGATTTCGTTATCACCTAGCACGCAGAGAATCTTGAGGCGCAAAGGGTGCGACATGGCTTTGAGCGAGTGTGAGGCGCGGTCAATATCTTCACTGCGCGTGGACAAAGGCGGCAAAATGACTTGGGGTGGAGCTTCGTTCATGGCAGGCGTATGAGTCTTTTAGAATATTCGGATATTACATGCTAAAGGGTGCTTCCATAAATCGATTTCTGGCGGCCTGCCGGACTTTAGGAGTCACAGCGAAAATCTGGCTGGGCGAGGGCAGATTTTGCCGCTTTAGCAGGGTAATAGTGGGTTCTATTGCCCAAAAAAGCGGTGAAATATGCGCAGGCCGGACGAATTTGCAGCCGATTCTTCTAAAGTCCGACAGGCTGCGGGTACGAAGCCGTGCGTTTTTCTTGGGCTGTATCGTGGCTTTTGGCTGTTCATGGGGGCATGTCGCCCCGGCACAAGGTGTGGCGAAGGACCCTTCGGTAGAAAGTACCACGCAACAACTTAGGGACGTGCAGCAGGATATCAAGGCTGAGCGTGCGCGCCTTGCGATTTTGGATGCTGAGCGCGATGCCGAACTCGCCAAGCTGCGCATCTTTGAGAATCAGCAGGCCGAAGCTGCGCGCGCCGTGTATGCGGCGAGTTTTGCAGTGAGCAGCAAGGAAAATGAGCTTGTGGATTTGCGCGCGCGGCACGTGGCGTTGGGTGTTGAGATTGCCACAGGTTTGACCAGCCTTGAGGATAATTTGCGCGCGTTGTATTTACTGGGGGCGGATAACGGTCTGGAGGGTGTGCTAAGCCCCGGCGGACGTGCGGACAAAATGCGCGTGGAGGGTTATCTGGCGCAGTTGCGCGCCAGTCGTGTGGATGCGCTGAATCGCTTGCGTGTGGCGCGTGAGGAGAATGTCCGCGTGCAGCACGATATTGCGTTCGCACTGGAGGAGCTTACCCGGATGCAACTTGTGGCCGAATCCGAGCAGGCGAGCCTGGATGGCTTGCGCGTGGAGCATGAAAAGGTAGTGGATGCCTTGGAGGCGCGCCATTCGGCAGGCGAGGCCAAAGTGCGACAAATGACCAAGGATCAGAATGCGCTGGAGCGCACCCTGCAAAAACTGGAGCAAGCCGAGGCTCAGGCCGAGGCCGAAGCCAGGGCTCTTGCCGAGAAAAAACAACGCGAGGCAGAAGTAGCGGAGCGGAAGCAAGAAGAGGCGGAGCAGAAGCGTGCGGAGCAGGCTCGGCAGGCAGAGACTCAAAAGCTCCGGGAGAAGGAAAAAGAGGCCGCAGAGTCTGATGAGGCGTCTGAAAAACCAGCGACAAGGCCTGCGGAAAAATCGGTAGAGAGGGAGAGGCAGTCTGAGCCGGATGAGCCGGAAACACGGCAGGCGCGTAGTGCTTCTCCGAGTGATGCTGGTGAAATCCCGGTGCGCGGACGCAAGGTACGCGGCTTTGGTGAGCCAACGGGGGTGGGAGAATTGCGTTCGCGTGGCGTGTTTTTTGCGGCACCGGAGGGTTCGCGGGTGCGTAGCCTGGCCGAGGGCAAAGTGGTTTTTTCCGATTGGGTGCGCGGTTATGGCAATTTAATCATTGTGCAGCACAAGGGAGGCTATTTGAGTTTGTATGCGCAAAACGAGGCGGTGTTGAAGTCAGTGGGCGCGCGCGTGCAACGTGGCGAGGTGCTGGCGACGGCGGGGCGTAGTGGCGGCGAGCGTCAGACCGGGGTGTACGTCGAGGTGCGGCGCGGCGGGCAGCCGATGAACCCGACGCGCTGGTCGGCATGGCCAAAGAAATAATTTATGACTTACGCAAAACCGCCCCAGCGGCGTTAAAGCACTTCACCGTACTTAAATGTACTGTCTTCGGTGCTTTGCCTTGCTGGAGCACTTTTGCGTAAGCCCCCAGATTTCTTAACAGTGTGGTTTTTTCTGCCATTGGCATTACATTCGACGCAGTGCTTTGATGGAACGGCCTGTTACACTCACGGTCATAAGTGATTGCTGATTTAAAGGCGTGGTTTGAATTTTTGCGGATGGGTTATCCGCATTTTTGAGGAAAGGTTTGATGCAACATCGTATGCGGGCGGCGGCTTTAGTGGTTGCGGGTGCGGCTCTGGGTTTTGGTTTGACCTTTGGCGTGGGTGTGTTCGCGCAGAAAGATACGGCGGCAACGGGCGCGACAAGCGAGTCGGAGGCTCTACCTTTGGATGAGCTGCGCACCTTTACCGAGGTGTACGGGCGCATCAAGGATGATTACGTCGAAACGACGGAAGATAAAAAGTTACTGACTCAGGCGATTCGTGGCATGTTGAGCGGCCTTGATCCGCATTCGTCTTATCTGGATCCGGAAGAGTTCAAGGAACTGCGTCAGGGCACTACCGGAACCTTCGGTGGTCTTGGCATTGAAGTCGGCATGGAAGATGGCTTCGTCAAAGTGATTGCACCGATTGACGATACGCCCGCGCAACGCGCCGGGCTGAAAAGCGGCGATCTGATTATCAAGCTGGATGAAAAGCCGGTGCAGGGTATGACCATCAATGATGCGGTCAAAATCATGCGCGGCGAGCCGGGTACCAAGATCAAGCTGACAGTGGCGCGCAAGGGTGTGAATAAACCGCTCGAATTCGTGCTGGAGCGTGCAGTGATTCGGGTGCAAAGCGTGAAGAGCCGTATGCTGGCGCCGGGCTTTGGCTATGTGCGTATCACTCAGTTCCAATCGCAAACCGAACAGCAAATGCTCAAGGCGATTGAGGCACTTAAAGATGAGGCGGGTGGCAAGCTCAAGGGGCTGGTGCTGGACCTGCGCAACAACCCAGGTGGAGTACTGCAAGGCTCAGTGGGCGTGGCGGATGCCTTCCTGAATGACGGTTTGGTGGTTTACACCGATGGCCGGGTCAAGGACTCCAAAATGCGTTACAGCGCTCATAACGGCGATGTACTGGATGGCGCGCCGATGGTCGTGCTGGTTAATGGTGGTTCGGCCTCGGCTTCGGAAATTGTGGCCGGTGCGCTGCAGGATCAGAAGCGCGCCATCATCATGGGCAGCAAGACATTCGGCAAGGGCTCGGTGCAAAGCATTCAGGAGCTGGCCAATGGCGGTGCGATCAAGCTGACTACTGCGCGCTACTTCACTCCGTCAGGTCGTTCGATCCAGGCCGAGGGCATTGTGCCCGATATCGAGTTGCCTGCGCTCAAGGTGGATGCCATCGAAGACAATGGCTTGGGTGTGAAAGAATCTGACTTGAGCGGCCATTTGGATAATCCGAATGGCAAGAATGGCAAAACTGATGCGCCTAAGTCGAAGTCTGAAGTGGTTCCCAAGGCTGGTGATGCGGATGTCAACAAGTCGGATAAGTCCGAGGACAAGCCTGTGAGTAGCCGTGCGGGTGATGCTGTTTTGGACAAGGACGACAACCGCCCCTTGGCACAGAAGGATTACGCCTTGTTCGAGGCATTGAATATGCTTAAAGGCATGGCAATCGTGAACAAGACGGCTAGCAAGCCTTAATGTAGTAAAGCGCCGCCTTGAGCGGCGTTTTTTGTTTGAGATCGGACTTACGCAAAACCGCCCCAGCGGCGTTCAAGTACCTCGTCGTACTTGTGAGTGTGCTGTCTTCGGCACTTTGCCATGCTGGAACGCTTTTGCGTAAGTCCTGTTAAGAATTTTCTTGAGTTTGAGAGGTGACTTATGCCGCGTGTACTCATTCCCCTGGCACCGGGTTTTGAAGAGCTGGAGGCGATTTCGCTAAGCAATATCCTGCGTCGTGCGGGTATCGAGGTCGTGACCGCCGGGCTGCATCCCGGTACGGTGTGTGCCAGTCGCGGTACGGTGATTGTGCCGGACACTAGTCTGGAGCAGGTCATGCACGAGGACTTCGATCTGGTGGTGCTGCCCGGCGGTCTGCCGGGGGCGGACAACCTGCGCGACGACCCGCGCATTATTCATTTGCTGCAACGCACCTATAGCGCCGGGCGTTTGGTGGGCGCGATTTGTGCCGCACCCAAGGTGTTGGCGCAGGCAGGTTTGTTGAGCGGGCGCCGCGCCACCCATTATCCGGGCGCGATGAGTGAGGACGCACTGAATGGCGTGAGCGATAGCACGGAGTCGATTGAGATTGACGGGCGCGTGCTGACCTCGCGTAGCCCCGGTACAGCGATGGACTTTGCCTTGGTGCTGGTTGAGCAACTTGCTGGACGCGAAAAGCGGGATGAAGTGGAGCGTGCCCTGGTGCGCTGATTTGAGTGGGTTTGTGCCAATAAAAATCCCCGTGGAATGCGGGGATTTTTATTGGGCGAGGATCAGCGCTGACTGGGCGGCGTGGCACTGATTTTGTGTAGAGCGAGATCCGCGCCTTCGAATTCCTGCTCCTGACTCAGGCGCAGGCCGACGGTTTTCTTCAGCGCGCCGTACACCACAAATCCGGCGATCAGGGCGATGCATATCCCCAGTAGGGTGCCGATAAGCTGGCTTATTAGACTCACCCCGCCCATGCCGCCGAGCGCCTGCAAGCCAAAAATACCCGCTGCAATCCCACCCCATGCGCCACATAAGCCATGCAGTGGCCACACGCCAAGCACATCGTCGATTTTCCAGCGGTTCTGGGTCAGCATGAAAAGCCAGACAAACATGCCGCCTGCAATGGCGCCCGTGATCAGTGCACCCAAGGGGTGCATCAGGTCGGACCCCGCGCACACGGCGACCAGACCCGCGAGTGGACCGTTATGGATAAAGCCCGGGTCGTTCTTGCCAACAATCAATGCCGCAAGAATGCCGCCCACCATGGCCATCAGTGAATTCAAGGCCACCAGGCCGGACACGGCCTCCACGGTTTGCGCCGACATGACATTAAAGCCAAACCAGCCCACGGTCAGCGTCCACGAACCCAGTGCCAGAAAAGGAATGCTTGATGGCGGATGCGCGGTCACACCACCCTGCTTGCCATAGCGCCCCATGCGCGGCCCAAGAATCAACACCGCGGCCAGCGCCACCCAGCCGCCGAAGGCATGCACGACCACGGAGCCAGCGAAGTCATGGAACTTGGCACCGAAGCTGGCCTCGAGCCAGGCTTGCAGGCCGAAATGCGTGTTCCACACCATGCCCTCGAATAGCGGGTAAAACAGTGCAACCAGAATGAAGGTCGCGCCCATTTGCGGATAAAGACGCGCACGTTCGGCAATGCCGCCGGAGACAATGGCCGGAATGGCGGCGGCAAAAGTCAGCAGGAAAAAGAACTTGACCAGCCCATAACCATGATCGACCGACAGCGCCTGCGCGCTACCCCAGAAGTCCACGCCGTAGGCCAGTGGGTAGCCTATGAAGAAATAGGCAATCGTCGCCACGGCAAAGTCAGCCATGATTTTGACCAGGGCATTGACCTGGTTCTTTTCGCGCACCGTGCCGACTTCAAGAAAGGCAAACCCGGCGTGCATGGCCAATACCATGGCCGCGCCGATCAAAAGGAAAAAGACATCTGTACCTGTGGCTTGCATGAGCGAACTCTTGGCGTATCAAAGTGGGGGCTGCACTTTAGAAAAAAATGCGCCGGAGCGGATGCTGCGGCGACACGCTTTGGGTGCTGGCTTACACGAAGTAATCGCTGACAGGCACTGCGCCTACGCCACTGGGGTAAATCAGATTGTTCAACTGGATAAAGATGTCGTCGGTGTCGGAGTACACGGGGTTTTCATCATTGACATACAGATAGGCCCCTGCGTAGATGCCGGCTTCGATGACTACGAGCCCGGCGTACTGGGCACCGACCACGCCGTTGAATACAGCATCCAGGGTGCGCGCAAGGTCGCCGGTGTCGCCAACATTGGCATAGCGGGTCATGCCGAGCGGCATCCAGCCGACGTGAACGTGTTGGCTGCCCTGGATGAAATTATCGATGACATCCAATTGGCTCAGGTTGGATCGATCACCGAAGCCCGTATGGATCGTCGTGCTGTCAAAGCGGCTGCCGTTGAGCGTGATATGGTCTTGCGCATTGCTCATGAAGTAGTCGCCAAAACTCCGATCCAGGGTTCCATCGGCATTGAAGCGTGCCAGGGCAACGTCGTCATTGCGCCAGTTGTCGGCCTTGCCTGCAAGCATGATGTCGCCATCGGGGAGCTGCACCAGGCTGGTAGCGTAGTCGTACGAGCCGAGAAAATCGGCGCGGGCAGCACCGTTTTCACCAAAGGCGGTGTCCACAGCACCCTGCTCAGTGAAGCGCATGAGCAGCATGTCGGTGCCACCTGAGGTGGTTTGTCCTGCCACCAGCAGGCCACCATTGTCCTGCACCAGCAGGTCATAGCCGTAGCTTCTGTTATTGCCAAACGGTGTGGCGGTGGCAATGCCGTTGCTGCCAAAGCTGCTATCCAGCGTGCCGTCACTATCCAGGCGTGCCACGGCAATTTCACGCAATACACTGAAATCAGTGTGCCCGGCAAGGATGATATGACCATCCGCCGTCAAGCCGAGTGCGTAGGTGTTGTCGAAGCCACCGAGGTCGATAATGCGCAGGCCATTGTCGGCAAAGCTGGTGTCGCGGCTGCCGTCACTGTTGTAGCGCAGCACGATGCTATCGAGGTTGCCTGCATTGTTGATCCGGCCTGCGACCAGAATCTTGCCGTCGCTTTGCACGGCAAGGTCGTTGATGGTGACATTGGCCGCGCCGATTTGATCGCTCAGGCGGCCACCGGCGGAAAAGGATGGATCCAGTTGACCATTGGCCAGGTAGCGTGCCATGGCGACCATGTAGACTCCGGCGTTGTTGGAGGCGTAGCCCGCCGTCAGTACCTTGCCATCGGCGTAGGCGTGTACGGCCATGGCAACATCCGTGTGGTTGACGAAGTCGGTAAACACCACGCCCGCATTGCCAAAACTGCCGTTGCGCGCACCATCGGCGTTGTAGCGCGCGAGGGCGAAGTTTTCTTCCAGCGTGTTGTGATCGGCATAACCTGCCGTGATGATGGTGCCATCGGGAAAGATGGCGAGGTCTAACGCGCTATCATAGTAACCCGCTGCGAGGTTGGTGCTGGTGCTCCACTCCAGGTAGCGCTCCAGTGAGGCAGGGTTGTAATTGATGGACGCAAGCAGGAAGTCACTATCAAAGCCGTTGTAGTGCGAGCCAGTCAGGATCACGCGCCCGTTGTCTGTCAGTGCCAGAGCCTGGGCAGTGTCGGTTTGACCTTGGCTGCGGTAGTCAAACATCAGTTTGCCGGAGCGCAGGGTGGTCACGGGCAGGGGCGTCTCGTTGAGGACGCTGGTTGCGACGATGGCAGCAGCATCGTTGCCCGCAAAGTCTTCCGTCGCTGCACTGGCTGGCGGTGTGTAGCTCAGGCTGACGTTGGTGCCGGGAAGCACGGGCTGGCTCAGGGTAAGCACAACCGTATTGCCGTTGGCATTCACGCTGGCGATGCTGACCGGGCTGCCGCTGACGATGACGCTAAAGGCGCTGGGCGCTGCATCGGCATTCGGGCTCAGTGTTTCGCTGTAGCTGAGGGTCAGGGTGTCGCTGGAGATGACGGCGGAGATCAGTGTGGGGGCAGCGACATCCAGGGTGAAGCCCAGGGTGGGGCTGTTGCCGCTGGTGTTGCCAGCTGCGTCTGTCTGGCGGGCAATGACGCTTTTTGCGCCATTGCCGCTCAGTGCAAAGGTATTGCCTGCACCGGCAGTCCAGAAGCCGCCGCCGTTGGTGCTGTACTCCCAGCTTGCCCCGGCCTCGAGGCCGCTGACGGTGACGATGCCGTCATTGGTCAGGCCGTCGCTGTTGCTTGCGCCGGTATCGTTGATGCTCAGGCTGGGCGGCAGGGGCGGGGTGATGTCGTCGCCTCGGGTGATGCTGATGATGTAGCCGTTGGAGAGGCCGCCACGGTGCCCTGCCAGATCTTCTACGCGGGCGGTGTAGGTGTGCGCGCCCAATACGCCCATGCTTGTGTCGGTAAAGCTCCAGCCGGTGCCAAAAACCTGTGTGGTGCCTATGCTTTGACCATCGCGGTAGATGGCGAGGGTTTCGCAGGCCGCCAGCGGTGCGCTCACATGCCCTTGCAAGGTTGGGGTGGTGTCGTCGGTGTTGCCGTTGTGAGCAATGTTGCCGGTCAAGGCACCAAAATCATCCAGTACGTTGTCGATGAAAACCGTCTGGGTTGGTGCGTCGGTATCGTAGAAACTGTCGATGCGGCATTTGCCCATGGCGACGGTGTCGGGATGCGCGTCGACACCGGCTTCGACACTTAACAGATTGGCCACGGAAATTTCCTGCCCCGTGGTCAGTTGTTTTTCGGCGGCGTATTCGGCCACGTTGAGGCGGTTGACGATGTAGGCCTTGCCGTCGGTGCCATCGGGCGTTCCCAGCCCGGCGTTGATCATGTTCATCACCAGCTGGCCGCGTGCTTCAAAGGCGGCGTTGCCGGAGCCCTGTGCGCTGTAGCTGGCACGCAGGGTGGCGATTTCGTTCGACCAGTAGTTGAGACCTTCGGTATCGCTGGCGCGGCCAAAGACATTGCCGTAAATCGCCTCGACAAACTGAAGATCAGTCAGGCTGGCACTGTAAATATCGGTGACGATAGGCAGGCTGAAGATGATGCCGCCCACCTGTTGCAGGGATTTTCCGCTGTTCACTTCGTTGACCCAGTAGTTCAGTCCACCCAGGTCAGGGGCGCGCAGGAAGGCCGCAAGGTACATTTTTGCAAAATGGTGTTGGGTGCTTGTCAATGCCATGATGATGCTCCTTGGGTTAAAAAGCGGAAATAAAAAGCACGCCACCTGCGTCAGAGGTGCGCGTGCCGCCGGGGGAAAGGGTCAGGGTGTCGCCGATCTTGCTCAGGGTGTAGGCCGAGTGCGGCGAGAGTCCGGTGATAATCAGGCTGCGCACGCCGCTAGCGCTCAGGGTGAATTCTCCACTGCCATTGAGCATACGCGGGAAGAGCACAAGGATTCCTTCGATCAGTGCGCCCTGCCAGGCTTGATCCGGGCTAGTCACACGCTGCGCCGTGGCCGGGGGTACGCCGCTGTCGGTGCCTTGCAGTACGGTCAGGAAACGTGCGCTGTTAGGGTTGCCCGGCGCAGTGATGGACAGGCGCGTGTGCATGGGCTCATGGTTGGCGATTTTATTGGCAATGGCAGGATCAAAATCGTCGCCGGTCACGCTGCGTAATTGCGCACTATCGGGCAGCAGGCTGGTGATGTGCAGGACTTGGCCGCGTGGGGTCGGGCTGCTGGCGCGCTGGCCATTGATGCTGGCAGGCGCGGGCAGTTGCAGCCAGAAGCGCTTGAAGCGGTTGGCAGTGAGCGTTTCGGCGCGGTCGTAAACGATGATGCTGTCCGGCTTGAGCCAGACGATGGCGCGGCTGGAGTGACTTACGTCGCTGCTTTGTTCGCGGGCGGAATTGTAGAGCGTGGTGGCATCGCCCAGCGCGTAGAGGTAGCTTGCGCTTTCACTGCTGGCCAAGAGGCGCGGGTCGCCGTCGCCGACCAGATTCCATTGACTGCCCCGGCGCCACAGGTCGGAGCGCCAGTCGTCATGCTGGGGTGGGCTGTTCTCGATGCACATGCCATTGGCGTATTCGGTGCTGGCGATGCTTTCCGCAATATCGGCATAACCCAGGGTGGTTTTGGTCAGCCATTCGCCACTGCGGTAAAAGGCGAAGCTGTTGCCTTCAGCGTTTTGATGGTCGATGGAGTTCCAGGGCAGGGCGAAGGTAAACCAGCGTGCCTGCGTATCCCAGCCGGTGCGAGAAAGAATGCGCTGGGTGCCTTGGGCGATATGGGTGGTGGCAAGGGCAGGCCGTGGATCGACTGGTGGTGTGGAGGGATCCAGCAGCATGAAATACAGCAAGCTCTCGCGCAGATAGGAGGGGTTGCTCATGCGCGCCGTCAGCAGCGCTTCGCCGCCTGCGGGCGTGTGGGTGGCAATCCAGCGGGTCGCATTGAGGCGTTCAGGCATGCTGCCTGTGTGCTGGGCATGAATGCCGAGCGGCGCCATGCTGCTGATGAAATCGGGTAGCTGGTAGTCCTGGGCATCGCCATAGGCGGCGGGTTCGTATTCGGCGCCGCGTGCTGCGTCGCGCACCACGGTGGCGGGTGAGAGCGAGTGCAGGTAGGCGGTGACGAAGTCAATCCAGAAGGTTTGCGTGCTCAGTGCATGGGCATCGTCGCCGCCCAGCCCCGCCGTGTTGAGAGCCAGCAGGAATTGTGTGGCGTAGCTGGCCGTTTGCGGGCTGTATTCAAAGCCCTCCGGCAGAAGTCCGCCCGATGACTCGCTGCGCACCAGTTCCTTGAAAATGTAGAAGTAGGCGCCGGTTGCATTGGCCAGATAGGCGCGCAATTGACTGCCCGGGTCGTCACTTTCATCCAGTGCCATGGCCATGAGACCCAGGTTGCGCATGTGCGCGGCGTAGTAGTTGTTGGCAGCAAAGCGGCGCTGGTCGCGGTCGGCGTAAAGTTGCGGGTCGTTGAGCAGTCCCACGGGCTCGGGGTGATGGTAGCCCCGGGTGATGATGTCCTGGCTCCAGCGCAGGAAAACGCGGCGGATGGTGGCGCGGTCACTTGCGCTGAGGTTGGGGTAGAGCCAATCCACCGCCAGTCCGAACGATTCGCCGTGGTAGCGCGCGCGGTCACGATCTTCGGTGGCGAAGTCCGGGTGGCGGAAGGGCGGGTACTGTGTGTTGCCGTCGCACACGTAGTTGGCCACCGTAGCCGGGCCTTTATCGGCTTCGGTCATGATGCGCAACAAAAGCTGGCGTCCGCGTTGTGCGTAGTCGGTACGCTGTGCTTCAGGCGCTACCAGGGAGAGGAAGGCGAAGAAGGCGGCATAGCTTTCGGTCGGGTATTCGCTGTAACCGATGTCGCCGCAGTCGGTCGCAATGCGTCCTTGATCCATGTCGGCCACGGCACGCGCTGCTGCCTGGCTCAGTCCATGCTGCCAGAGCATGTTGCTGGCCACGGCTTTGGCGCGCAGTTGCGGCAGGTCGTTGCTGGTGATCCACAGGCGTGGGTGAGAGGTGACGGGTACGGGGGGCGGGAGGATGTTGAGTGCGTTATCAATCGCGGTTTTGGCCGGCTGGAGCGTGGAGGGATCGGCATTGACCGTATCGCTGATGCTGCGTAGCGTGGCAGGCGGAATTTCGCGCTCGAATACGCGTTGGCGTTCAATCGCGTAAAGCGCGGCCTCGTAGCGGTGGTCGATGTAGGCTTTGCCGGGGGTGCCGACCGGCGTACCCAGGCCGGCGTTAATCATGTTCATCACCAGCTGGCCGCGCGCCTCGTATCCGGCGTTGGCGGAGCCCTGCGCGGTGTAGGTTGCGCGCAGCGTGGCAAGCTCGTTCATCCAGTAATTCAGGCCTTCGGCATCGCTGGCACGACCAAATACGTTCTGGTAGATGGCCTCGACGAAGGCCTGATCGCTCATTGTGGCCGGGTAAATGGCGGTGACGACCGACAGGCTGAAAATCGTGCCGCCAACGCGTTGATAGGATTGCCCTTCGTTGTCGATCTGGTTGCGCCAGTAGTTCATGCCGCCCAGATCGGCTCCGCGCAGGAAGGCGGCAAGATACATGCGGCTGAAATGGTCTTCGCTCTGAGTCACGGCACTTGCACTGGGAGCACCCGGCCAGGAGGACTGCCCACTCTGCGTGGTCGTCCACGTTGCCGCAGTTCGAGCAGGGTTGCTTTCCTGAAGCAAAAACTTCGACGGGGATGCGTAAAGACTCATGGCGCCGAGGCCAAGTACGGTAGCGAGAGCAAGGCGGAGGAGCGGGCGAACTGAAGGCATGGCGCGATTTCCTGAGAGGAAAATGTGTTTTTAGCGGCAGTTGTTACCGACGACGAGGCTGGGAGGCGTGTAACCGGTGAAGGTCGGTACGCCACTGTTGACATGAATCATGGTTTTCAGGGCGGAGATGACCCAGGCGTCCCATGATGCATAGCCGCGTGTGCCGTGTTCACCACCCGCAGGGCAGTGGCTGTAAACGTTGGCGTGGTTGGCTTGGTAATGCGCTTGTGCCAGGGTGCGCGCGCCGCAGTTGCCCCAGGTGCATTCGTTAACGGGGAAGGTGGTATCGCCCAGGTTCTCGATCATGGCGACGCTGTATTGCGCGGTGTTGGCCAAGCCATTGCGCTGGAACGCGCCGGTGTTGAAGTCGAGTATTTGCCCGGGCGCGGCGTAGCCGGTGTCTTCGGAGAGGAAGGCCAGGGCGCGCTTCTGACCGGGCAGGTTGTAGCCATTGGCAATCAGGTGGTCGATGACCTTCATGTTCTGCGAGCCGCCATACGAGGAGCCGAGCAGCGCAATCGCGCCACACTGGGCAGGGATGCTTGCATCAGCACAGAGCTTGTTCAAGCCGCTCAGGGTTTGCGCCAGAATGTCGCTGTTCCATGCCGCGCCGGATTGCTGAAAGCCGATGGCCAGGGTGACATAGCCCTCGTTGGCGAGCAGGTCGTTTTGCGCGCCGCGCGTGGCATCCACATTGCCCACCCCGCCCCAGCCGGGCAGAAAGACGATTACCGGGCGCTTTTCGCCAGCCGGGATCGTGCTTTTCCAGGCCGCAATCGCTCGGGCACTGGTCAGCGTTTTGGTTTGAATCACCGGGGCAGGGGGCGGAGGATTCAACGCCGCATCAATCGCCGCCTTGGCAGGGGCTATCGTGGCGGGATCGGCAGTCACACTGTCACTGATACTGCGCAGGGTGGCTGGTGGGATTTCCTTGCCCAATACGCGCTGACGCTCGCTGGCATAC
>JAGUXT010000058.1 GCA_020061705.1 Halothiobacillus sp.
AGCGCCGTCAAGGTCGTCGCCTGCGGTCAGGGTGCTGTTGGTGGCGTAGTAGGTGTCGTCATGGATGGTGCCAAGGTAGTCAGGCAGGCCATCCACGCCACTGGTGAGGTAGAAGGCTTCGCCGCCTGATGCTGTAGCATCAACAGCAATCATGGCTGCAGTGACGGTGGCCGGGTCTGCATTGACGGTGGCCATGATGGCAGCCAGTTGTGCCGGGGAGATTTCGTTGCCGGCGGCAATCTGGGCGTCAATGGTGTAGCTGGCAACGGCCATGCGGTTCATGATGTAGTCGTGGCCGTCGGCACCGACCGCGCCGATACCGGCGTTGATCATGTTGAGGGTCAGTTGCGCACGCGCGTCAAACAGTGGCTGGGCGGAGCCCTGGTTGGTGAACTGAGTAATCAGGGTGTTCAGTTCAGCTGTCCAGTACGCCGAGCCTGCTGGGTCGCTGGCACGGTCAAACACGTTTTGGTAAATCTGCTCTACAAACTGGGTGGAGGTCAGAAAGACGGGGTAAAGGGTGGTGACGCTGGGAAGGCTAAAAATCACACCACCAACTTCCTGCAGGCTGTCGCCTTCTACCAGCACCTTGTTGCTCCAGTAGTTAAGACCGCTCGTCTCAGGGGCGCGCAGGAACGCGGCCAAATAAAGTTTGGTGAAGTAATCACGTGTTTCAGTTGCAGTTGCCATGGGTCAAGCTCCAGATAAGTTTGGTAGTGAGGCGATAGGGAAAAAACGCCCGTACATTGTCAGCTTAAGCCAATGCCTAGTCTTTTTGCAATGTCCAAAGCTTTTTTAGCAGCGCAAACGTTGTACCAAGACAACAGGGCCGGCTTTCAATTGTTACTTGGCTGGTTTTCATCGATTCCGCATGGGCCAGGCATCTTACTTGAATTGCACCCGCCCGAATCTGCCCGTTGTCATGATCTTGCCGTACCGAGCCGTGCATCGCACTCCTAAAACATGGGATTGATGTTTCATTCGACTCCTGTGTGATTGCAGTGGGTGGCTGTGGCAAAATGCGATTCCTTATTTTTTGACCTTTGCACCATGCGCCATCTTTTTGTACACCAAAACTTCCCCGGTCAATATAAGAACCTTGCTCCGGCGCTGTCTGCTCGCGGTGATCAAGTGGTGGCACTGGGGATTACTCCACGCTCAAGCCTTCCAGGTGTGCAAACGCTGGCCTACAAGCTTGAGCGAGGCAACTCCAAGGATATTCACCCATGGGTCAGCGATGTTGAAACTAAGGTGATTCGTGGCGAGGCTTGTTTCAAGGCTGCCATGGCGCTAAAAGCGAAGGGCTTTGAGCCGGACATTATTCATGTTCACCCCGGCTGGGGGGAGGGACTATTCCTGCGCGAGGCTTTTCCGAAGGCCAAAATTCTGGCTTTTTTTGAATACTACTATCACCCTGATGGTGCTGACGTGGGGTTTGATGCCGAGTTTCCGCGTGACAACCCCGCTGCAGGCGCTTGCAAGGTGGTCATGAAAAATGCTGCGCATATTTTGAGCCTCAATGCTGCGGATTGGGCTGTCTGTCCTACGCATTGGCAGGCTTCGAGCGCGCCTTCCTGGGTGCGCGATAAGATGAGTGTAATCTTTGATGGCGTGGATACTGCGGATCTACGCCCAGACCCTAGTGCATGGCTGAAAATCAATGATTCGTTACGCCTGACCGCTGATGACGAGGTGCTCACGTTTATTAACCGCAATTTAGAGCCCTATCGCGGATATCACGTTTTCATGCGCGCTTTGCCCGCCATTATGAAGGCACGGCCGAAAGCCCGGATTTTGATTGTGGGTGGCAATGAGGTGTCCTATGGTGCCGCACCCAAACAAGGCGGGAGCTGGAGACAGATTTTCCTCGACGAGGTCAAGGGCCAACTGGATTTGTCACGGGTACATTTCACCGGGCGCGTTCCTTATAACGTGTTGAATCAAATCCTGCGCGTCTCGACAGCGCACGTTTATCTGACTTATCCCTTTGTGCTATCGTGGTCAATGATGGAGGCCATGAGCCTGGGTGCGCTGGTGATTGGCTCTGATACACAGCCGGTGCGCGAAGTGATTAAGGATGGAGTGAATGGATTACTGGTTGATTTTTTCTCGCCGCATGAACTTGCTGAAAAAGTTATTGAGGCACTTGCCAACCGGGCACATTTTGCTCCTCTGCGCAAGGCCGCACGTGACACGATTATTCAACGCTACGACTTGAAATCAACGTGTTTGCCCGCACAAATCAGCTTGGTTGACGCATTAGCTTCGGGTGTCCTTGGCTCGCAGGGTCACCCCTCGTCACCAAACCTTTATTAAATTAATCAATCTGGATGTTCCTGTGACTCAACAAGCTATTCCTTTGAGCAAGTCTGCTCATGCCGATTCCAAGCTGAAACCAATGTCCAACTTCAGTCACCTCGTCGATCAGGCGCTGGTCAGGCTGATGCCTTCGGAATTGCCACGCGCCGCGCACGATTTCCCGATTGTGTTTATGCGTCAGGATGGTGGGCTTTTTCCTGCTGCGTTACTTGGCTTGAAGCCCGGGGTTAATCAGTTTGTAGATAAAAATGGTCGCTGGTTGGCCAGTTACATGCCTGCCTTGATGCAGTGCTATCCGTTTTCACTCGCTCACAAGGAGAAGGGGCGGTTTGTACCGATGATTGATGCAGCGGCATTAAGCAATACGGAAGGCAATGCGCTTTATACTGAGTCGGGGGAGCTCGCCGATGAGCCTCGGGTGAAAATTTCCACGGTTTTGCAGGCTGTCGGCCAACTTGGAAGTGCCGCGAAGGCGCTTGCCAGCCTTGAAGCCATGGATTTGATTATTCCCTGGGACATTTCACTGACCGTTAACTCTGAGCCCGTGACCTTGCGTGGCTTTTTCAGGGCGGATGAGCAGCGCATGAAGAGCCTATCCGATGCGCAGGTTTTGACGCTGTGGCACTCAGGTGCTTTGCCAATGCTTTATGCGCATTGGTTTTCTTTGAGCCGCTTCAGTCGTCTTGGAGCCGTGTTGAAGCTACCAGCATCCGATGCTTCAAAATTACAAGCCCCTGAAGCCGTGCAATAAGATTTTGTCATTCGGATCTTTCTACACACTGATATATACGGACATCATTTATGATGTCCTATGTTTTTTGATGCCCCCACAAGTTTGAGCTGGACTCCATGACATCGCGCCCCCCCCCCACTGATCTTCACCTTGCTCTTAAATCATGCCGATCCTCGTTTGTAGGCGCCGGGGTTTTTAGCTTTTTTATCAATATGCTGATGCTTGTCGGGCCGCTGTACATGCTCCAAGTGTATGACCGGGTGTTAATGAGTGGGAGCGTGCCTACATTATTGGCTCTTACCTGGCTGATCGTGGGTCTGATGGCCGTCATGGGGATATTGGAGTGGGTGCGCTCGATGGTGCTGATTCGCGTTGGGGCGCGCATGGATGGCTTGTTGAGCCTGCGTTTATTTAACGCAACGCTGGATTACGCTGCGACACGCCCCAATGCGAATACGCAACCGATTCGCGATCTGGATGCCGTGCGCCAGTTCATGACGGGCAATGGTCTGTTTGTTTTTTTCGATGCACCCTGGATGCCGGTGTATTTGCTGGTGCTGTATTTGTTTCATCCATTACTGGGATTGCTGGCCACAGTGGGTGGCTTGATTTTGATTGTGCTGGCGCTGGTCAACGAGCGTGCAACGAAAAAGCTGCTGACTGAAGCCAGTGCCGAGTCGATGAAGGAAAATCAATACATCGGTAGTAATTTACGCAACCTGGAGGTGATTGATGCCCTGGGTATGCGGGATCGCATTTTGCGGCGCTGGCTTGGCTTTCATGAGAAGGTGATGGGCTTGCAGGCTAAGGCAAGTGACCGGGCAGCCGCTGTCACGGCCACAAGCAAGACATTTCGTTTGTTGTTGCAGTCGTTAATGCTGGGCTTGGGCGCATGGCTGGCCATTGATCAGATTATTACGCCTGGGGTGATGATTGCCGCGTCAATTTTAATGGGACGTGCTTTGGCGCCGGTCGATCAGATGATTGGGGTGTGGAAGCAATTTGTGGGGGCGCGCGGATCGTATGAGCGCTTAAATGATTTATTGACCAAAATCCCGGCCAAGCCACGCACGATGACGCTCCCTGCGCCGAAGGGAACTTTGTCTGCAGAGGCTGCTGTCGTGGCACCGCCTGGGGCTAAATTGCCATCTTTGCGCGGGGTAAGCTTTCATATTAGTGCGGGCGAGTGCATCGGGGTGATTGGGCCGAGCGCAGCCGGAAAGTCGTCGCTGGCACGTGCTCTGTTGGGCGTATGGCCTGCTGCTGCGGGTAAAATGCGCTTGGATGGTGCTGATATTACGCAGTGGAATCGTGACGAACTGGGGCCACATATTGGTTATCTGCCCCAGGATGTTGAGTTGTTTGAAGGCACTGTGGCAGAAAATATCGCGCGCTTTGGTGAGCTGGATGCAGCAAAAATCGTGGCTGCAGCGCAAATGGCCGGAGTGCATGAAATGATTTTGAAGCTGCCTCAAGGCTATGAAACTCCGCTCGGTGAGGGCGGTGCAAGCCTGTCCGGAGGACAGCGGCAGCGTGTGGGTCTGGCGCGCGCACTGTACGCAGAGCCTAAAGTAGTGGTTCTTGATGAGCCTAACTCAAACTTGGACGATGTCGGTGAAGCCGCATTGGCACAGGCGGTTGCGGCTATGCGGGCAAAGGGTACGACACTGGTGTTGATTACGCATCGACCCAGCATTTTGGCGCAGGTGGATCGGATCATGGTATTGCGCGAGGGCTTGATTGATATGTTTGCCCCACGTGACGAAGTGCTGGCGAAGTTTGTACGTCCGGCGGCACCGACTCAGCCAGCTCTTGCAAAACCCACAGCATCATGATGACTCACTTGGGTTCAGTTCAATCTTCTGCTGCCTGCGTTTCGACTCACCGCTGCTGTTGGGGTTTGATTCGCTTCCTACGACCTACAGAACTCCTCAACCTGGCTTTTGGTAATTTTTGATGACTAACGAATTAAGTAACAAACCGATGGAAATACCCAAGGCTCCGACAGATGATCGAGGGGTGCGCTGGTTTGGATATTTGGTAGTGTTTTTGCTGTTTGGGGTTTTAGGCTCGTGGTCAGCGGTGGCATTACTGGATAGCGCAGCAGTAGCGCAGGGGATTGTTACGCTGGAATCCTATAAAAAGACCGTGCAGCATCTTGAAGGTGGGATCGTTAAAGACCTGCAGATACGCGAAGGTGATTCGGTAAATGCGGGTGATGTTTTGCTGAAACTTGATGACACCCAGGCTCGGGCGCAGCTGGAGATTGTGAAAGGGCAGTTGATTACTCTGCGCTTGAGTGAAGCGCGTCTTTTGGCGGAGCGTGATGAGCTGAAAGAAATCAAGTTCCCCGACGACTTAACAGTTTCAGCCAGTAACGATCCGCGAGTTGCCGAGCAACTTGATGGGCAAATAAAGTCATTTTCAGCTCGACAAAATGATTTGAAATCACGGATAAGCTTGCTGAATGAAAAGATTTCTCAGCTCCAGCAACAAATTCGCAGCTTTGATGAGCAGGAAAAAATCCTGTTGCGTCGGATTGATTTATTTTCAGATGAACTAAATGGTTTGCGCAGTCTTTTAGATAAAGGGCTGGGGGATAAAGTGCGTTTGCGGGCTTTGGAGCGCGATAAGGCCGAGGTTGAGGGGATTTTGTCCACCACCCGTGCGCAGCGCTCACAGGCTAAATTGCAAATTAGTGAAGCGCAGCTGCAAATTACGCAAACCAAGCAGGAAAATCTAAAAAATGTGGTGGCTGAGCTGAACGACACTCAGGCCAAAATCACAGACCTGCGTGAACGCGAAAGAGCCTTGGCTGACACGCTTAAGCGCACCGATATCCTGGCTCCGGTAAGTGGACGTGTGGTGGGGCTGGAGGTGCATACCCAAGGCGCGGTAATCGCACCAGGATCGAAAGTTTTGGATATCGTGCCGCAGTCAGAAACCCTGCTGGTGGATGCGCATGTACAGCCCGCTGATGTAGATAAGGTTATACCCGGCTTAGTCGCGCGGGTTCGCTTTACTGCCTTTAACGCACGTACAACGCCGACCGTTTTAGGCAAGGTGCTCTCGATTTCTGCCGACCGATTAACTGATCCGGTTACAAACCTGCCTTATTATCTGGCGCGAATCCAGGTATCACCCGAAGAAATGCAAACCCTGAATGGCTTGGAGCTGATTCCAGGGATGCCCGCCGATGTGATGATCGTGACTGGCGAACGTACCGTACTGGATTATCTGTTGCGTCCGTTCCTGGATGCTTTGGCGCGTTCATTCAAGGAGGAGTGAAAATTTTGAAAACTGCAATCATCACCGGCATCACTGGCCAGGACGGCGCGTATCTGGCCGAACTTCTGCTCGACAAGGGCTATTGTGTTTACGGCACCTATCGCCGCACCAGTTCGGTCAATTTCTGGCGCATCGAAGAGCTTGGTATCGACAAGCATCCTAACCTGAACCTGATCGAGTTCGACCTCACCGACATGAGTGCCGCGATCCGCCTGTTGCAAACCAGCGGGGCAACCGAGGTCTATAACCTGGCGGCACAGAGCTTCGTTGGTGTGTCGTTCGATCAACCGGTCACGACCGCTGAAATCACCGCCATCGGCCCGCTCAACCTGCTGGAGGCCATCCGCATCGTCAACCCGGCGATTCGCTTCTACCAGGCATCAACCTCGGAGATGTTCGGCAAGGTGCAGGCCATTCCGCAGGTCGAAAGCACGCCGTTTTATCCGCGCAGTCCCTACGGCGTGGCCAAGTTGTATGCCCACTGGATCACCATCAACTACCGCGAGAGCTACGGCATCTTCGGCAGCAGCGGCATCCTGTTCAATCATGAGTCGCCATTGCGCGGGCGCGAGTTCGTCACACGCAAGATCACCGACAGCATCGCCAAGATCAAACTCGGCAAGCTTGATGTGCTGGAGCTGGGCAACATGGACGCCAAGCGCGACTGGGGCTATGCCAAAGACTACGTTGAAGGCATGTGGCGCATGTTGCAGGCCGATCAACCTGATACCTATGTCCTTGCGACCAACCGGACAGAAACGGTACGTGATTTCGTGAGCATGACCTGCAAGGCAGCTCAGGTTGACATTGCCTGGGAAGGCACCAATGAACACGAGCGCGCCGTGGATATCGCAACCGGCAAGACGATTGTGACGGTCAACCCGAAGTTCTACCGTCCTGCCGAGGTCGAACTGCTGATCGGCAACCCTGAAAAAGCCAAAAACGAGCTGGGCTGGGAGCCGAAAACCACGCTGGAAGAGCTTTGCCGCATGATGGTCGAAGCTGATCTGCGGCGTAATACGCAAGGGTTTTCGTTCTGATGACTGCAAGCACCACGGGCAAAACCGCCTTGGTCACCGGCGCATCCGGCTTCACTGGGCGCTACATGGTCGATGCACTCAAGGCGCGGGGCTATCATGTGGCGGGGTTCGCTAGCGGCGACTCGAACGCGGACTTAAACCTGGTCTGCGACCTGACCGATGCGGCGGCTGTATGCATTGCGGTGGCACAGGTCAAGCCGGACGTCGTCGTGCACCTCGCCGCCCTCGCCTTTGTCGGCCATGGCGACGCGGAAGGCTTCTATCGAGTCAATCTGTTTGGCACGCTTAACCTGCTTGAAGCACTGGCTGCGCTGGACAAACCGCCTGGCAAGGTATTGCTTGCCAGCTCGGCGAATGTGTATGGCACACCTGATATCGAACTGATCGACGAATCGGTCTGCCCGGCGCCGGTCAACCATTACGCATGCAGCAAGCTGGCCATGGAGCACATGGCGCGCACCTGGTTTACGCGCCTGCCAATCATCATCACCCGCCCGTTCAACTACACCGGACCGGGGCAGGACGAGCGTTTTCTGATTCCCAAGATCGTCGGCCATTTCGCACGTGGCGAGCGGGTTATCGAACTGGGAAATCTTGATGTAAGCCGCGATTTTTCCGATGTCGCCGACATTGTCGATACCTATGCGGCATTGCTGGAGTCGGATGCGCAGGGTGTCACCCTGAATGTCTGCTCCGGCAATGCCACCTCGTTGCGCGAGATTATCCGCATGATGAGCGAGCTTGCCGGTTACGCCATCGAGGTGCGTGTCAACCCCGCCTTTGTGCGCCAGAACGAAATTCCGCGCCTGCGCGGCGACAACCGTGCACTACGCCTATGGATAGGTCAATCGACTGATCCAACTCCGCAAATATCGCTGGCACCCACCCTGCAACGCATGTTCAGTCACGCGCACTGAATCTCCCCATGCGTCTCATCCTTGGCCTTGATGCCCTGCGCCCACCCCTGACCGGCATCGGGCAGTACACGCGGCAACTGGCCTCGGCCTTGCTCGACTTGGGCGAGATCGAGCACATCGAGGGGCTGATGGGCGGACGGATCGTGACGCAGGCACAACTGAACGAGTTTCTGCGCACCCCTCTTTCGCCATACGGCACGAAAACCAAGAACGTCTGGACATCGGTACTCGCCTCCCGACTCCGCGCTGTGCCGGGAGCCTACGGCCTGCGCCAGAGGCTGCGCCAATATCAAACCGGGCAGTCCCTGCGCGGCGTACATGGCGCCATCTATCACGAGCCCAACGCCATCGCGTGCACCACCGCCCTGCCCAGCATCATCACCCTGCATGACCTGTCGCACCTGCACTACCCGCAGCTGCACCCCAACGAGCGCGTGGCTTACCTTCGCCGCCAGCTTCCGCATTCATTGCTCAACGCAAGGCACATCATCGTCGATGCCCAGTCCACACGACAGGAGTTGATCGATATATTTGACCTGCCCGGGGAGCAAATCAGTGTCATCCCCCTCGGCGTTGACCCCAGCTTCCACACGGTCAACACAGGGCCGACATCAAGCACACTCGAACGCTTTGAGCTACGCCCAAAACACTATCTTCTCTCGGTCGGCACGCTCGAACCGCGCAAAAATATCGAGCGCACGCTGCAAGCCTATACCGCCCTGCCCGAATACCTGCGCAAGGACTTCCCGCTAGTGCTGAGCGGTGGCAAGGGCTGGAAGGATGCAGCGATACACGCTCGCCTGAAACAGATCAAACCGCCTGGGCGCGTCATCCTCACCGGCTATGTCGATCATCACGACCTATTGGCGCTGTACGCCGCCTGCACCGCGTTCGTCTACCCCTCCCTCTACGAAGGTTTCGGCCTGCCCATCCTTGAAGGCATGGCCGCCGGCGCGCCGGTCATTACCTCCAACGTCAGCGCCATGCCTGAAGTCGCAGGCGACGCCGCGCTACTGATCGATCCTAACTCTGTGGACGAGCTCGCTGCGGCCATGCAGCACGTCCTAGAAGACCAGCACCTCGCCGCTGATCTGAGCAAACGCGGTCAGGCACGCGCCCGCGACTTCACCTGGGCGCGCACCGCCGCACAGACCCTGGACGTGTACCGCCGCGTCCTTGCTGAGTTCTGAACCTTCATGCGCGTCCTGCACATTTACAAAACCTACTACCCAGACACCTTCGGCGGCATTGAGCAAGTCATCTTTGAGCTCGCACGCGGCACGCGCGAGCAGGGCATCGACAGCACCATCCTGACCGTTTCACCCCGCACCCAGCCCGCCGAAATCCAGCGCGAAGAAGCCCTGGTCATTCGTGGCCAGTGCAGCTTTGAAATCGCCTCCACACCGTTTTCACTCAACATGGCGCGGCAATTTGCACGACTGCATCGTAAGTATGACCTGCTGCATTACCACTTTCCCTGGCCATTCGCCGACCTGCTGCACCTGGGCTTGCGTAGCCCGACCCCCGCCATCGTCAGCTACCACTCCGACATCGTCGCCCAGCGCACACTCAACCGCCTCTACGCCCCTCTGCGTGAGCAGTTTCTGTGCAAAATGCGTCTGATCGTCGCCGCCTCGCCGCAATACGCCGCCAGCAGCCCTGTTCTGCGTAGGCATCAGGACAAGCTGCGCGTCATCCCCTACGGCCTGAGCGACGATCATGCTGCCCCTGCCGATCCGGCGCGCATCCAGCATTGGCGCGAGCGGCTTGGCGAAGGTTTCATGCTGTTTATCGGCGTATTGCGTTACTACAAAGGACTACACACCCTGATCGAAGCGGCGCGGGGCGCCCCCTACCCCGTGGTGATCGCTGGCGACGGGCCGATGGCCGCCAGCCTGCGTGCCCAGGCCGCAAACTCAGGCTGCCGCAATGTGCATTTTCTAGGGCGCATCGACGATGCCGACAAGGTCGCGCTGCTGCACCTCTGCCACGCCTTCGTATTTCCTTCACACCTGCGCTCGGAAGCCTTCGGCATCAGCCTGCTCGAAGCCGCCCAGCAAGGCCGCCCGATGATCTCCTGCGAAATCGGCACCGGCACAACCTTTGTCAACCAGCACCACACCACCGGCATCGTCATCCCGCCTGAAACCCCCACCGCCCTGCGCGCCGCCATGGATCGCCTGCACCACGATCCCGCGCTCGCCGCGCGCCAGGGCGAGGCCGCAAGGCAGCACTTTGCGCAACACTTCACCACCCGGCGCATGAGCGAGGCCTATGCTGCGGCGTATCAGGAAGCTCTGGCAAAAAGGTAACCCGTAGGCCGGATAAGCGCAGCGCATCCGGCTTGGGTACGGGGTGTTCCCGGATGCGCTGCGCTTATCCGGCCCACGATACTTTTTTGTATTTAAGGCGGCTCTAATCTACAAAAAATACGCTAAAGTCAGCATGGCTTTTTGATCCCCCGATAAAAACGCTCGCCCTCGCCAAAACTCAGTCAGACCATCAATCAGGAGCCTGCCCATGTCCCTTAACACCACCCAACACTATTTCACCAAACTCTACCTTGCTGTCTTCCTGCGTGCGCCTGATCTGGGCGGCCTGAATTACTGGACTGATGAGGTTTTGGTGCATGGCAAGTCCTTGCCGAGTATCGGCGGCATAATTTTTAGCCTACCCGTTGTCACCAATACTTACCCAGCAAGCCTGTCTGATCTGGATTTTGTCGAGGCGATTTATCACAACGTATTCGGGCGTGATAGTGATGCACAGGGTCTGGCATATTGGGCGAGTGAAATCGCTACCCTGCGCAGTACCTACACCGCACAAGGTTCGGCCAATGCCGACTTCGAGGCACGCGCCCAGTTGGTCATGAACATGATGAATGCCGGTTTGGGTACGCCGGATGGTACGGATGGTAAGGCCTATATCGAGAACCGTCTCGCTGTGGCTGAGTATGTCGCTGAACAACAACTCGAACTGGGTCGGGATATCTCGGCGGCGTTTCTGCTGGAAACGTTAAGTCATGTGAATGCCGATGATGCAAGTGTCTCAACTGGCAAGAACGCCATTACTAACCTGCTTGCAGATGAAACGGCACCAAACCTGTTAACTCTGGGTCTCACAACCTCCGTCCAGACAAGCGGTGTGCTCGCTATCGACATCCCTGGACACAGTTCGTTCTACGGTCCTGTGATTCAGGATGCCGAAGGCCATTTGCTTGTGTTTGGAATTAATAGCGAAACGCTCACTCGCCTTAACGCGGACGCTACGCTGGATACGAGTTTTGGTGGCGGAGATGGCGTGGTGAATGGCTTTGGTAGCCTGTTTCTCTTGCAATCTGATAACAAGCTGGTAGGGCACGTTGTTGGTTCTGATCTCTCGCGACTCAATCCCGATGGTACGCTAGATAACAGTTTTGGCAACGCTGGCCATGTCACGACACATTTTCCCGGAGAACACGGTCACGGGGCTCATGACTTGATTCAGCAGCAGGACGGCAAGCTGGTGACGGCTGGGTACGAATACAGTACTAGACAAGGCCCCTGGATTGGTGACCTCGGCCCCCAGATTATTAGCACCTATTATGGCTTCAGCTTGGTGCGCTACAACATGGATGGCTCACTGGATACCAGTTTTGGCGGCAATGGCAGGATCACGACAGACTTTGTGACAGGCTATGACAGCAAAAACAACGAGACAATGGACTTGATTCAACAGGCGGATGGCAAGCTGGTGGTGGCTGGAACAAGTAACAAAGGCTTTGAACTGGCGCGCTACAACCCTGATGGCTCGCTCGATAGCGGGTTTGGCAGCAATGGTTTGGTGACCACCGACTTTGCGCAAAGGGATGACGGAAGTGAAAGCCTGTTCCAACTGGATGATGGCAAGCTGATGCTGGTGGGGCGTACCAATAACACGTCAAACTTCGTCATCGCGCGCTACAACCCCGATGGTTCGCTGGATAGCAGTTTTGCTAACCATGGATTGCTGACCACCGATTTTGCGGGCGGCGGAGGCAAATTTTTCCAACTAGCCGATGGCAAACTGCTGTTCACGGGGATAACCAATGAGCATGGACAATACGAGGGTGCCATGGTGCGCCATAACGCCGATGGCTCGCTGGATATCAGCTTTGGCAACGGCGGTCGTGTCGATACCGGCTCAGGTATTGTTGGCAACCTACTCTCGCAGCCTGATGGCAGTCTGCTCGTTTCGGGCTACGACGGTTCTGCACTCGCTCGTCTTAACCCTGACGGCAGCTTGGATACCCACTTTGGCGGCGGCGATGGTAAGGCCAGTAATGAAGTTGCGCACGAATTTTGGCAACTTATTCAACAAAACGATGGCCAGCTGTTGCTAACGAGCTGGGTAGTCGCACCTGATTTTTACACTAATAACTTATTACTCGCACGCTACAACCCGGACGGCACACCAGACACAGGTTTTGGCAGCGATCAATTGCTTGCTGCCCTTAGCCTGAGCAGTGATGAAGACGCTACGGCAGGTTTGTACGATGGCAGCAATACCCTGATCGACGCGGCCTTGGTTCTAAGCGCCAATACGGCCGCCACGCTTGAAGTCAGCGCCCAGGCCAGTGTGACTCAAACCAGCCTGCGCCTGACAGATGACGCTGGCAATAGCAGCAGTGGCCCAGCGGTGATCCTGGGGACCACGGAGAACGATATTCTGAGTCTAAGCAGCGCGGGCTACCTGTTTGGCTTTGACGGCGGCGACGATCTGATCGGCAGCAGTGGAGCGGATGTATTTATTGGCGGCAAGGGGGAAGATCGACTTTGGCTGGGCAGCGACAGCGCCGTGGATCAAGTGTTCTTTGGTGTCGAAGGCTTGAACTACCACGATTACCCCATGGACTATGACGTGATTTATGACATGGCTCTTGGCTCAGGCGGGGATGTGCTTGATTTGTCTAGCCTGAACCTTGGCGCGATGAGTCTGAATGCTACTATTTTCAATACCAATCCCAGCGTCTCCACCAACATTAGCGGACAAGTCGTTCGCCTGCTTGATCAAACAAGCTACTATCCAGACGGTTTCCTCCCAAGACCTTCAGACACTGAGTTAATGCAAGCGTTGAACGACGGCAGGTATGCCAACCTGGACATGGACGCCAACAGCTCTGCTTTGATTCTTGTCAATTGGGTTATAGACCAGCACGCCTATAACAACACGACATTCCTGTCTCGCGTGGAATCGAACGACACCGGCGAAATCGACTCGGTGGAGCTGATCGGCGTGATTCGAAACGTGGATGTCAATCTCTGGACGGCTGACAACTTCACGTTCTGACGCTCCTCCCTCGCGTAGGAGCGGGCTTGCCCGCGAAAGCTTTCCACACGTTGAGCCATTCGCGGCCAAGGCAGCTCCTACGATCAAAGACGATAGCATTCAACCCTTTCACGGTGCCGCTGTTTATTTGTAGCCCCCCGGAAACGGGTCAAATTGCGTAGTAAACCACACACTCCAAGCACACCTTGCGCCTGCCCATCACTCTCGCCAGAGGAATATCCCAATGCCGCTTACCAGCACCCAACACTATTTCACCAAGTTTTACCTTGCCGCCTTCCTGCGCGCGCCCGAGCTGGGTGGGCTGAATTACTGGGTCAACGAAGCCCAGTCCGGCAAAAGCCTGCACGAAGTCGGCGGCATTATTTTCAGTCTGCCGAGTGTGACCGACATTTACCCTGCCAACCTTTCCGACACGGATTTTGTTGAAGCGATTTACCACAATGTCTTCGGTCGCAGCAGCGATGCGGAGGGTATGAGCTATTGGACAGACGAAATCGCCAGCCTGCGCTCGAATTTTGCCGCGCAAGGCTCGACCAATGCCGCCTATGAAGCACGCGGCAAACTGCTCATGAACATGGTCGATGCCGGTCTTGCGACGGCGGAAGGTACCGATGGCAAAGCCTATATCGAGAATCGACTGGATGTAGCCGAGTACGCGATTGAGCAACAACTGGATCAGGGTCGGGAGATTGCGGTCACGTTTTTGCAAGACACGCTTAGCCAGGTCAATGCCAATGACACAAGCGTGACCGTAGCTCAGGATGCCATTGCGCACCTGCTCGAAGATAAAACCGCTCCAAGCCTGTTGACTCTGGAGGCCACAACCTCCGCACATAGCGGCAAGCTCACCACCGACTTTGCGGGATATAGTGACCTTGGCGCCAGCCTGATCCAGCAGGCGGATGGCAAGCTGCTGCTGGCGGGGATTGCCATTGAGGGCGGCTACGACAACTTCGCCCTGGCGCGCTATAACGCCGATGGCACGCTGGACACCACGTTTGGCGGCGGCGATGGCAAACTCACCACCGACTTTGTAGGATATGGTGACTATGGCGCCAGCCTGATACAGCAGGCCGATGGCAAGCTTCTCCTTGCGGGGTCTGCCTCTGAAGGCTTCTACCACAACTTCGCCCTGGCGCGCTATAACGCCGATGGCACGCTGGACGCCAACTTTGGCGAGGGAGATGGCATAGTCACCACCGACTTTGTGGAAGACAGTTACTATGGCAACAACTATGGCAACAGCAATGACTTTGGCAGCAGCCTGATCCAGCAGGCCGATGGCAAGCTGCTCCTTGCGGGATCTGCCCGTGAAGACAACAACAACGAATTCGCCCTGGCGCGCTACAACCTCGATGGCACGTTGGACACCACGTTTGGCAGCGGCGATGGCAAAGTCACCACCGACTTTGTGGGAAGTTTTGACTCTGGCAGCAGCCTGATCCAGCAGGCCGATGGCAAGCTGCTGCTGGCGGGGTATGTCCGTGAAGAAGGTGGCTATGACAACTTCGCCCTGGCGCGCTACAACCTCGATGGTACGTTGGATACAAGCTTTGGCGGCGGCGATGGCAAACTCACCACCGACTTTGCAGGAAGTGATGACTCTGGCCGCAGCCTGATCCAGCAAGCCGATGGCAAGCTGCTGCTAGCGGGGAAAGTCTATCAGGGCGGTTACTCAAACTTCGCCCTGGCGCGCTATAACCTTGACGGCACGCTGGACACCAGCTTTGGCGGCGGCGATGGCAAACTCACCACCGACTTTGCAGGAAGTTATGACTATGGCGAGAGCCTGATCCAGCAGGCCGATGGCAAGCTGCTGCTTGCGGGGTCTGCCCGTGAGGGCAGCAACGACAACGAAAACTTCGCCCTGGCGCGCTACAACCTCGATGGCACGTTGGACACCACGTTTGGCGGCGGCGATGGCAAAGTCACCACTGACTTCGCGGGAAGTGCTGACTATGGCTACAGCCTGATCCAGCAGGTCGATGGCAAGCTGCTGCTAGCGGGGCGAGCCTATGATGGCGGCAACTCAAACTTCGCCCTGGCTCGCTACAATCTTGATGGCACACTGGATACCAGCTTTGGTGCCGAACGCCTGAGTGCGCTGAGCCTGAGCACCAGTGAAAACGCTACGGCAGGTTTGTACGATAGCAGCAACGCCCTGATTGGTTCGAGCCTGAGCCTGAGCGCCAATGTCGCCGCCACGCTAGAAGTCAGCGCCCAGGCCAGCGTGACCCAAACCAGCCTGCGCCTGACCGATGCAGCGGGTAATAGCAGCACGGGTGCGGCAGTGGCGTTGGGGACAGAACGAGGGGATACCTTCAACCTTAGCAGTCCAGGCTATCTGTTTGGCTTTGATGGCGATGACGCCCTGACCGGCAGCAGCGGGGCTGATGTGTATATTGGCGGCAGCGGAACCGACGCGCTTGATCTTGGCAGCGACAGCGCAGTGGATCGGGTGTTGTTTGATGTGAATGGATTGGGCTTTGACATCATCACTGGTCTGGTGCAAGGCGCGGGCGGCGATGTGCTGGATGTGGCCGCACTGAATCTGGGCGGCCTGGCGCTCAGCGAAGTGTTTGACACCAACCCCGGCGCGGCCACCGACATCAGCGGCCAAGTGGTGCGTTTGTTGGACATCAGCGGTGGTGAGTACATTATTGATATTCACTACTCGGCTATAGCAATCAAAACCGCGCTGACCATCGGCGAATACGCCAATCTGGACATGCTGGCCAATCGTTCGGCACTGGTACTGACCGCTGAAAATAGCAACCCGGGCACGAACTACCTGTTCCGCGTGGATTCGACCGATACGGGTGCCATCGGCACGGTGGAGCTGATCGGCGTGATCAACAACGCGGATATCGACCACTGGACGGCTGACAACTTCGCATTCTGAGAGGCTGCCCGCGAAGGTTTTCCGCTCGCGTTGAGCTATTCGCGGCCAGGGCTGCTCCTACGGCGATCTGGGTTTACACGTTTCTAATACGCCCGTCCATGCCCCTCTGCTGTTAGACTTGCGCGCATTTCATCCAGCCTGGGTCGGGTCACGTTCTATGCTTTGGGTTTTATTCACCGCCACACTGGTTTCGCTGGCCGTGGCCACGCTGATTATCCGTCAGTCCTTTGCGCAGGATGTGGTGCACAGCGGGCCGCAACAGGTGCACAGGCATCGTGTGTCGCGCGTGGGCGGCATTGCGCTGGTGACGGGCTGGGTGGTTGGGCTGGGCGTGGCCATTTTCAGTAACGACCAGCCCTGGTTGAACGTGCTGCTGTGGTGGCTGTGCGTGTTGCCGGTGTTCGCTGTGGGCTTGCTGGAGGATATGACACACAAGATCAGTCCGCCTTGGCGTCTGCTGGCTGCCGGGGTGTCCGCCATGCTGGCCACCTGGCTGCTTGGCGCCATCTTGCCGAGGCTCGATCTTCCTCTGATCGATACGGCGCTGGCGAGCTGGCCGCTTTTGGCCTTGGCGCTGACCTGGTTTGCCATGGCTGGGGTGAGCCATGCGTTCAATATTATTGATGGCTACAACGGGCTGTCTGGCATGGTGGCTTTGCTGGTGCTGGGCGCATTGGGCTATGTGGCTTTCAAGGTGCATGACATTGAGCTGATGCTGGTGTGTTTGGCCTCTATCGGTGCGGCTCTCGGCTTTTTGGCGTGGAATTATCCGCGCGGCCTCATTTTTGCGGGCGATGGTGGGGCGTATTTTCTGGGCTTTATCGTTGCGCTGATCGCCGTGCTGCTAGTGCAGCGTCACGCGGAGGTTTCCGCATGGTTCCCCTTGCTGCTGGTGATTTACCCCGTGTGGGAGACGGTTTTTTCGATCTACCGCCGCCGCGCCAGCGGGCGCGCGGCGGTGATGCCGGATGCCTTGCACCTGCATCAGATGATCTACCGCCGCTTGGTGCTGTGGATGGTCGGCAGCCGGGAGGCGCGGCATTTGATCGAGCGCAATGCCATGACTTCGCCGTATTTGTGGGGTGTGGCGGCATTGTCCATTGTGCCTGCAGTGTTTTTTTGGCAGTCCACGCCAATTCTCATCAGCTTTTGTCTGCTGTTCGTGATGTTCTATCTGTGGCTGTATCGCCGCTTGGTGCGTTTTCGTGCCCCCAAGTGGCTGATTACGCGCAGTGATTCAACGAACCGAAACTAGAGTTGCAAAATGCCGCCAAAAATTCCGAGCATTAAGCATTCAAGTCTCATCAACTTGCTTGGGGCGGTGATTCCCCTGCTGGTCACCTTGCTGACCTTGCCGTTTTTCCTGCCCTTGGTAGGTGAATTCCGCTATGGCGCGCTGATGTTGCTTTGGGCTGTGTTGGGCTACATGGGGGTACTGGATCTTGGGCTGGGGCGCGCGGTCAGTCAGCGCATTGCCTTGCTGGATGCCCAACAGCATCCCCGCAGCGAGCGTGACCATGCGACAGCAAATGTTCTTTGGGGTGGCATGGTCTTAAGTCTGTTGATGGGCTTGCTGGGTGGTGCAGCCTTGGCTTGGCTGGCGCCGTGGGTGAGCAGCACCGTTTTCAATGCGCCGCCTGAGCTACAACTGGAGTTGAAGGATGCCTTGGCATGGATGGTTTTGGCGCTACCGCTTGCCACGCTAAGCTCGGTACTAACCGGTGCCTTGCAAGGGCGGCACGCTTTTGTGGCGCTGAATATTTCACAAGTCGTCGGTAGCGTGCTGGCGCTGGTTTTTCCTTTGCTGCTGGCGCTGGGCGGTATGCTGAGCCTTAGCCTTTTGTTTGCCGCCATGATTGTGGCTCGCGGGGTGCAGTTACTGCTGCTGTATCGCGCCTGCCGACAGCTGGTGAGCGCTGCGCCGCCGCGTTTGGGGTTGGCGCAGATCCCTAGCCTGCTGCGTTTTGGTGGCTGGGTCTCGGTCAGCAGTGTGCTGAACCCTATTTTGGAGCTTACCGATCGTTTTGTGATTGGTCATCGACTCGATATGGCCGCAGTCACTGCGTACACCGTGCCGTATAGCTTGGCAACGCGCCTTTCGCTTGTCCCTGGGAGTCTTTCGAGCGTGCTTTTTCCACGCTTTTCCAGCGTGAGTGGCTTTGAGGCGCAAGTCTTGATGCTGCGCGCACGTCTAGTACTGACGGCCATCATGACTGCACTGATTGTGCCTGGAATTCTGTTGGTGCCCGCATTTTTATCCCTTTGGCTCGGCAGCGATTTGGGCGAGCGTATGGCTCCGGTCGCGGTGATTCTGCTGGTCGGCATTTGGATGAATGCACTCGCTTTCTTGCCCTACAGCTATTTGCAGGCTCAAGGCCGCCCCGATCTTCCGGCCAAGCTGCACCTGCTTGAAGTTCTGCCTTACCTGGCTTTCCTGTGGTGGGCGATTGGCGTGTGGGGCATTCAAGGTGCCGCCTTGGCATGGACGCTGCGCGTCTCGGTGGATAGCGTATTGTTGTTTAGCGTCGCCCACCGACATGGAACACCATCCACGCAGCTGTCCTGGCAGTCTGGATTGGGCTTGGCAGCGGCGGCGGCGCTAATAATTAGTGCCGCGTTGACCATGCTAATTTTCGCGCATGAGCCCAGCTTGGCGTATGGCCTAGGTTTATCCATTCTCGCCTTATTGGCACTTTGGTTATGGAAAAACACCCCCCACGAGTTGCAAGATTTTGCACGCCTTCTGCTACGCAAACTCCGAGTTAGCGCATCATGAATACTCCCCCCGACACATTAAGCCTAAGCGCCCGTTTGTTGGACGCCATTGTCATTGGTCTGTGCGGTTTTTCGGCTTATGCCTGGCGTTTCGACTTCACCCTCCCCAGTTCTGATTACCTGGGCTTAATCGTCATTGGCGTATTACTTTCCATGCTGTTTTTTCCGCTGTTCGGCGTATACCGTTCGTGGCGTGGCGGATTGCTGATCGACCTTGCGGGGCGGGTCACACTAGCTTGGGGCATGGTGTTTCTCACCCTTGCGCTCATGCTGTTCGCTTTCCAGCTTGGCATGGGCTACTCACGTATTTGGGTATTTTTATGGGGCGGCATGAGTGCAGGCGGGTTGGTCTTGCTGCGTGTCGTCACCTATGGCGTATTGCACCAGATGCGTCGGCGCGGGCTCAATCAAAAGCGTATCGCCCTGATCGGCCAAGGTGCGGCGGCGAATGATATTGTACGCCGCGCCGAGGAGGCGCACTGGGCAGGCTATCGCATTGAAGCGCATTTTTTGGTGGACGAATCGGCCAACGAATCTGAATGCAGTGGGGCGTTGCAACCATTGAGCCAGCTTGTCACCACCCTGCACCAGCGCGCCATTGACGAGGTGTGGATTGCCCTGCCACTACGCGATGAAGCACGTATTCAGCACATTCTCATGCTGCTGCGCCACGAACCGATCAGCGTGCGCTATGCCCCGGATATTTCCTCACTGCGTCTGCTCAATCACGACATCAGCACCATTCTCGGCCTGCCGATGCTGGATTTGCGCGCCACGCCGATGCAGGGCATCAACCTCTGGCTCAAGGCAATTGAAGACACACTTCTCGCCAGCCTCATCCTGCTTTTGGTCAGCCCTCTCATGCTGCTGATCGCAATCGGCATCAAGCTGACCAGTCCCGGCCCCGTGCTGTTCAAGCAGCAACGCCACGGCTGGGGCGGGCGTGAAATTGAGGTCTACAAATTCCGCACTATGCACCAGAACGACGAAGCCCCCAATCAGGTGCAGCAAGCAACCCGCAGTGACACACGCATTACCCCCTTCGGCGCATTCCTGCGTCGCACCAGCCTTGACGAATTACCCCAATTCATCAACGTGTTACAAGGGCGCATGTCGATCGTCGGCCCGCGCCCGCACGCACTGGCGCACAACGAACATTACAAAGAATTGATCGACAGCTACATGTTGCGCCACAAGGTCAAACCCGGCATCACAGGCTGGGCGCAGGTCAACGGCTATCGCGGTGAAACCGACACACTCGACAAAATGCAGAAACGCATTGAATATGATCTTTATTACATTGAGCACTGGTCGCTCGGCCTTGATCTGAAAATCATCGCCCTCACCCTTTTCAAGGGTTTTAGCCACCCCAACGCTTATTAGACTTTCATGCCAACGACACCGCCGCCCATGACCACAAGCACACACAACGACTCAATAAAGAGCCAAAGAAAGGGCATTATCCTCGCTGGCGGCTCCGGCACCCGTCTACACCCCCTGACCCACTCGGTCAGCAAGCAGCTCATGCCGGTGTACGACAAGCCAATGATTTACTACCCGCTCAGCACGCTCATGCTGGCGGGCATTCGCGACATTCTCATCATTACCACCCCCCACGACCAGGCGGCTTTCCAACACCTGCTCGGCGACGGCAGCAAATGGGGCATCAACCTCAGCTATGCCATCCAGCCCAGTCCGGATGGCCTTGCACAAGCATTTCTGATTGGCGAAGACCACATCGGCCACGCCCCGGCGGCATTGATCCTCGGCGACAATATTTTTTACGGCGACGGCATGGGGCGACAATTGCAACAGGCCAGCGAGCGCAGCAAGGGTGCTGACGTGTTCGGTTATTACGTCACTGACCCGGAGCGCTACGGCGTGGTGGAGTTCGATCAAGCAGGCCGCGCCCTGCACATCGAGGAAAAGCCTGCCCAGCCGCGTTCCCACTACGCCGTAACCGGCCTGTATTTTTACGACAATGACGTGGTTGAACTGGCCAAAGCGGTCAAGCCTTCGCCTCGCGGCGAGCTGGAAATCACCGACCTCAACAACGCCTATCTCGCCCGTGGCGACCTGAATGTGCAAATCCTCGGCCGCGGCACCGCCTGGCTGGATACCGGCACCCACAATTCGTTGCTGGATGCCGCCAACTTCATTCGCGTCGTTGAAGAGCGCCAGGGATTGAAAATCGCCTGCCCGGAGGAAATTGCCTGGCGACAAGGCTTTATCAACAGCGAAGATCTCGCACGTCTTGCCGAACCCTTGCGCAAAAGCGGTTATGGCAGCTACCTTTTCAAAATTCTGAATGAGCGTGTTTTTGAATGAACATCACACCCACCGCCCTTGCCGATGTCCTCATTATCGAACCCAAGGTATTCGGTGATGCTCGCGGTTTTTTCCTCGAAAGCTGGAATCAGGAAAAATTTGCCGCCGCAGGACTTGACCTGAACTTCGTGCAGGATAACCACAGCCGCTCCGCCCACGGCATTCTGCGCGGCCTGCACTACCAGATGGTGCGCCCGCAGGGCAAGCTTGTGCGCGTCACCCAGGGCGAAGTCTTTGATGTAGCAGTGGACATGCGCCAAAGCTCGCCACAATTCGGTCAATGGGTCGGCGTACACCTCTCCGCCGAAAACCACCGTATGCTCTGGGTACCCCCAGGCTTTGCCCACGGCTTTGTCGTGCTCTCGGAAAGCGCCGACTTTCTCTACAAATGCACAGACTTTTATTTTCCGGAGCACGAGCGCTGCATCCGCTGGGATGACCCCGACATTGGCATTACCTGGCCGCTTACCGTCGGACAAACACCCCTGCTTTCCGCCAAGGATGCCGCTGGCCTGGCCTTCAAGCTCGCCGAGGCCTATCCATGAGCCAACCTCAAGCTTTGCGCGTCCTGCTCACTGGCGCCAACGGTCAACTCGGCTGGGAACTGCAACGCAGTCGCGCCTCACACATCGAACTGCACGCCCATGATGCCGACACGCTCGACATTACCGATGCCCAAGCCGTGCTTGACGCAGTGCAAGCCCTCAAGCCCGACTGGATTATCAACGCCGCTGCCTACACCGCCGTGGACAAGGCCGAAAGTGAAACCACCCTTGCCTATGCCGTCAACCGTGATGGCGCACGCCATTTGGCCGAAACCGCCCGCGTGGTCAATGCACGCATGGTGCAGGTTTCCACCGACTTCATCTTCGATGGCGAGCACGGCCACCCCTACCGCCCGGACGACACCCCTTCACCACTAAGCGTGTATGGCGCAAGCAAGCTCGCCGGAGAAATCACCGTACAGGAAACGCTGGGGGAGCGTGCGCTCATCCTGCGCACGGCCTGGGTGTACTCTGCCCACGGCCACAACTTTGTCAAAACCATGCTGCGCCTGATGCGTGAACGCGAACAGCTTGGCATTGTCGCCGATCAGATTGGCTCCCCCACCTGGGCAAGCTCTCTGGCGCAAGCCATTTGGCACGCCACCACCATCAACCTGCACGGCACGCACCACTGGACAGACGCCGGTGTGGCCAGTTGGTATGACTTTGCCCAGGCCATCCATGATGAAGCACGCAACCTTGGCATGTTGACACGCGACTGCACCCTGCGCCCGATTGCTACCACAGACTACCCCACCCCTGCCCGCCGTCCGGGCTTCAGCCTGCTCGACAAAACCAGCGCATGGCAGGCGCTCGGCACGACCAACCCTGTCCACTGGCGCGCGCAATTGCGCGCCATGCTCAACGAACTCAAGCAAACATCATGACTCGCAACCTCCTCATTACCGGTGCGGCCGGCTTTATCGGCAGCAATTTCGTTCACTACTGGATGGACAAACATGCCGAAGACCGTGTCGTGGTGCTGGATGCGCTCACCTATGCCGGCAACCTCGCCAACCTCGACCCGGTCAAGGACAATCCGCGTTTTCGCTTTGTCCACGGCGACATCCGCGACCAGGCGCTTGTCGAAGAGCTGCTGCGCAGCGAGCACATCGACACCCTCGTGCACTTCGCCGCCGAAAGCCATGTTGACCGCTCCATCAGCGGCCCGGATGCCTTTATCGAAACCAACATCCTCGGCACGCATAGCCTGCTGAAAGCCGCGCGCACTGTCTGGCTTGACGACCCCGAAACACGCACGGACAACCACCGTTTCCACCACGTTAGTACCGACGAAGTCTACGGCTCGCTTGAAGCTAACGACCCCGCATTTACCGAGACCACGCCCTACGCCCCCAACTCGCCCTACTCGGCCAGCAAGGCGGCCTCCGACCACCTGGTGCGCGCCTATCACCACACCTACGGACTCAAGGTCACCACCAGCAACTGCTCCAACAACTACGGCCCCTACCATTTCCCGGAAAAGCTCATTCCGTTGTGCATCACCAACATCCTGCACGGCCTGCCCCTGCCCATCTACGGCGACGGCAAAAACATCCGCGACTGGCTATTCGTCGCTGATCATGCGCGTGGCATTGAACTGATCCTGGAAAAAGGCATCCTCGGTGAGGTCTACAACATTGGCGGCAACAATGAATGGACGAATATCGACATTATTCGTCTGATTTGCCAGTTGATGGACAGCGCTTTTGCCAGCGACCCCGAGCTTGCCGCACGCTACCCTGCCGCCCCCGCCGCGCAAGGCAAGGCCACTGAAAGCCTCATCACCTTCGTCAAAGACCGCGCCGGCCATGACCGCCGCTACGCCATTGATGCCCGCAAAGCGCAGCGCGAACTCGGTTATACTCCAGCCGAGAGCTTTGAGAGCGGCATTCGCCTCACTCTCGATTGGTTCCTGCACAACGAGGCGTGGTGGCAGCCGTTGCGTGCCAGAAGTTAAATCAACACAGCCACAGAGAGTATGTAGGCCGGATAGGCGCAGTGCATCCAGCCTACTTACAGCGGTCTACGCGTCCTCTGTGGCAAAAAACTCTTCCTACCATGCACAATACCCCATGAACACCGCCTATACCCCCAATCTACGCCTCGGCGAACGCCTCGTTGCCGCCGGAAAACTCTCCGAACGCGACCTTGACCGCGCCCTGCAAGCTCAGGAAGAAATGGGCGACTTGCTCGGTCGGGTGCTGGTGCGCCTCGGGGTGGTTTCTGACCTCGACATTGCACAACAACTCTCGCTGCAACTCGGCTTGCCGCTGATTGCCGCCAACGATTTTCCCAACGAAGCACTCGCCATCGAAGGCTTGGCCAACGAATTTCTATTGCACCACCAAATCCTCCCGCTCAGCGATGCCGACGGTGTGTTGCGCGTTGCCATGACTCAGCCGCAGGATGCCTACACCCTTAAAGCTCTGCGCCTGGCCAGTGGGCGCACGATTGAACCCGCGCTCGCACTTGAATCCGAAGTCAGCGCCGCGCTCAGCAAACTCTACCTCAGCGCACAGGACAACGAAGAGGAAGCCCAACCCGATCGCTGGAATGACGATGAATTTGTCGAGCACCTCAAGGATTTGGCCAGCGAGGCCCCGGTCATCCGCCTGGTCAACCAGATCATCAGCGCCGCCATCGACCGCCGCGCCTCCGACATTCACATCGAGCCCACCGAGGGCGGTCTCGCCATTCGCTACCGCGTTGACGGTGTGCTCGAAGACTCCACCCCGCCTGCCGCCTCGCTGACCGCCGCCATCACCTCTCGGGTCAAGCTTCTGGCCGGACTGAACATTGCCGAGCGCCGCCTGCCGCAGGACGGGCGCATCAAAACCCGCTTCAAAGGCCACGAACTTGACCTGCGCGTCTCCACCGTACCCACCGTGCATGGCGAAAGCGTGGTCATGCGTGTGCTCGACCGCGAAAGCGTGCAACTCAGTCTTGAAGACATGGGTTTCAGCCCGGACACGCTCGCACGCTTCAACCAGTTGCTCACCGCCCCGCACGGCATCATCCTCGTCACCGGCCCCACCGGCTCGGGCAAAACCACCACGCTTTACGCCGCGTTGGCGAAAATCGATGCCTCCACGCTGAAAATTATCACCGTCGAAGACCCGGTCGAATACCAGCTCGAAGGCATCAACCAGATTCAGGTTCACGCGCAGATCGGCCTGACTTTTGCACACGCCCTGCGTTCCATCCTGCGCCAAGACCCCGACATCATCATGATCGGTGAAATGCGCGACACCGAAACCGCACAAATCGCCGTACAATCGGCGCTGACGGGCCATCTTGTGCTCTCCACCCTGCACACCAACACCGCCGCAGGCGCGCTCACCCGTCTGGAAGACATGGGTATCCCGCGTTATCTTTTGACCTCGACCATCAACGGCGTGCTGGCGCAGCGCCTGGTGCGCCGCCTCTGTCCGCATTGCAAAACCGCAAGCGACATCGAACCTGCACTGCTGCTATCATCGGGTCTTGCCCGCTTTATGCCCGCCGGACAAACCAAAGTTTACAGCGCCGTGGGATGCCATCAGTGCTCGCACACCGGCTATCGCGGGCGTGTGGCGATTCACGAATTACTGGCGCTCGATGGCACCATACACAAGGCCATTCTCGAAGGCGCGGATGCCACCATCCTGCACCAAACCGCCCGCCAACAGGGCATGTTGACTCTCTACGAAGACGGCCTGCGCAAGGTCGTCAGCGGCATCACTTCACTCGATGAAGTCCTGCGTGTCACCCAGGACAGTGCGTTGGAAAACGAAAGCACGGCTCAATCCGCATCCGCCAACTTGACGAGCCCCACCTTAACGAGCCCGGCACATGGCTAAATTTCGCTATCGCGCCGTCGATCGCGCGCGCCAAGTCAGCGAAGGCGTATTGGACGCGCCGACACAGGATGCCGCGCTCAAGCAACTGCAAGGCCAGGGCATGACTCCGATCAGCCTGAGTGCCGACACGGCAAACGCTGCCCCCCTGTTGCAAGGTGGGGCATTAAACGCCCCCAATCGCGCACAAAAAGCCAAACCACCTGGCGCGGAAGACGTGCTGCGCTTTACCAAGGAGCTCGCCGTGCTGCTGCGCTCCGGCCTGCCGCTGGATCGCGCCATCAAAGTCATGGTCGGCATGAGCGCCAACCCCAGCCTTGCCGCCGTACTGCAGGACATCCTCGACAACGTCAAGGGCGGGCGCGGCCTCAGCGTGGCACTGCGCAACCACCAAGAGCTGTTCGGCAATTTTTACATCAACATGATTCGCTCCGGCGAAGCCAGCGGCCAACTCAGCGATGTTTTAACACGCCTTGGCGACCATCTGGAGCGCGCCAAGAGCCTACGCCAGAGCGTCACCTCCGCGCTGATCTACCCCAGCATCCTGCTCATCGTCGCCGTACTTTCCATCGCTTTGATGCTCGGTTTCGTCGTCCCGCAATTCAAAAGCCTGTTTGCCGACATGGGTGACCGCCTGCCGCTGATGACTCAAATCGTGGTTGCTGCCGGGGATGGTATTGCCGCCAATGGCTGGATCATCATCCTCGTCGCCATCCCATTGTGGTTTCTATGGCAAAACTGGTCTAAAAGCCCACAAGGCCGCGCCACACTCGATCGCGCTATCTTGCGCGCGCCCCTGGTTGGCACGGTCGCACTCAAATACAACACAGCCCTGTTCTCGCGCACCATGGGAACTTTGCTGCACAACGGCGTGTCTCTTCTTGAGTCGCTGGGCATTGCCTCCGACACGGTCGGCAACAGCGTATTACGCGAAGCTCTCGCCAGCCTGCCCCCAGCCATCAAACAAGGCGGACGGTTGGCGGCAGCACTCGACAAGACGGGAGTTTTCCCTGACTCTGCGATTCAAATGATCGCCATTGGTGAGGAAAGCGGACGGTTGGACACGATGTTGCTCGAACTCGCCAATGTCAACGACGATGAAGTGCAAGCTTCCATCAAACGTGCCCTGACCCTGATGGAACCCCTGCTCATACTCTCGCTTGGTGCCGTGATTGCCCTTATCATCATCTCCATTCTGATGGGCATTCTCTCGGTCAACGAACTGATTGCCTGACACTTTAACCCTAGCCAAGAAAACTCAAAAACATGCAAACACTCAATCGCTCCGCCCGCCGCGCCAACCACGGCTTCACCCTCGTCGAACTGCTCGTTGTCCTCGCCATTCTTGGCCTGCTGGCAGGTTTGGTCGGCCCCAAGGTACTGAATCAACTCGGCGGAGCCAAAAGCAAAACGGCCAAAATCCAGATCAAGGATTTTGAGCAATCGCTGGATATTTACAAACTCGACACCGGCCGCCTGCCCAATGCGCAGGAAGGCCTCAAAGCCTTGATTGAGCGTCCCGGCAATGTTTCTGGCTGGAACGGCCCTTACTTGAAGAAATCCGAACTGCCCAAGGATCCGTGGGGACATGAATACGTCTACACCATCCCCGGCAAACACGGCGAAGTGGACATCATCAGCCTCGGCGCGGACGGCGCGCCCGGCGGCGAAGGCGAAAATGCCGACATTGTAAGCTGGGACTAATCCGGCGTACTTTTCTGTTTGCAGGCGTAGGATTGAAAAGCATAGCGCGCTCACCCTGCAAAACGTGGAAAACAAACCAGCCACAGAGAGCACAAAGTCACCGAGGGATGCATCAAACGATTAGCCCTGCTCTTAATCTCCGTGCCCTCCGTGGCAAAAAGGATTTATTCGCCCACCCATACCCTATGACCCAGACCCAGCGCGGATTCACCCTGATTGAGCTTATCGCCACCATCACCCTGATGGCCTTGGTGCTCACCACTGCGCCTGCTGCCTACGAAAAAATTCGCGACGCCATGAGTTTTCGAGCCGCCATTGCTGACACCACCAGCGCCCTCAAGCGCGCGCGCGTCGCCGCTGTACTGCAAGGACATCCGGTTGAACTGGCCGTGCACCTCGAACAGCACCAGCTGCACACCCCGGGCGAAAAAACCGTATCCATCGACTCACGCATTACCCTCGACATGCACGGTGTTATCAGCCTCAGCAACCCCGACTTGCCTGTATTTCGTTTTTATCCCGACGGCAGTGCCACTGGCGGTTCACTCACCCTCACTACACCCACGGGACGCGCCCAGCGCATCGAAATCGACTGGTTCACCGGCCAACTTCTGCTCAGTCACCCACCGACTGAAGCCGCATCATGACACGCAACTTCGCCAGTTCACACGGCTTCTCCCTACTCGAAGTCCTGGTAGCTCTCAGCATCATGGCCATCAGCCTCGGCGTACTCTACCAAACGCAAATCGGCGCCACGCGCAACCTGACCCAAAGCCTCGCGCTCGAGCGCGCCACCCTCTACGGCCAAAGCATTCTTGCCAATGCCACTGGCGTTGCGGCTGATCACGACATGCTTGAAGGCTCGTTTGAAGATGGTTACCGCTGGCAACTCAGCATCACCCCCATCGACATCCCGCCACCACCACCCGCCGAAAAACCCATTATTCCCATGCTGCAACTTGATCTCGACATCTTTTGGCTGGAGGGCAACAAAGAGCGACAACTACACCTGCAAAGCCTGAGCCGCCCGGCAACGAGTCAACCATGAGCAAGACTCACGCTAACTTCACCGGATTTTCCACCTCCCCCACGAAAGAGGGGTATTGGAGAGAACGAGAGCGTGCGCGCAGTAAAAATCAATCCGGCTTCACTCTCGTTGAAATCATCATCGCCCTAGCCCTCACCGCGCTGATTCTCGCCAGCCTGAGTGCCGCCCTCTATGGCCTCAGCCAAGGCTTTAGCCATGCCACCGAACGCAGCGCACGCGAAGACATCCTCAACCGCGTCAGTCTTGCCCTGCATCAAGCAATTGAACAGGCGCGGTACATTGAGCCACCCAACGGCGACCCATCCTTCCACAGCCTGCTCGGCACAGCCGAAAGCCTCGACTGGCTGGCCTATCTACCTGAATCATCACCACAAGGCGGTCTGCACCACTGGCACCTCGAACCTCAGGATGGCGAGCTACTTCTTACGCTCACCCAATGGATAGAACCCAAAACCCAAGTCGAAAACCAGGAGCCCCCAGCTTCCCTGCCCCCCCATCAAGTGATCGGCGACCTCACCGCCTTCAAACTGAGCTACCAAAACGCCAAAACCGGCGAATGGGTAGACCAGTGGGACGGCCTGCTCCTGCCCGCCCGCATACGCATCGACATCGCCACTCAAGCCTCTGGCACATGGCCGCCCATCATCGTCCGGCTCGAACCATGACCCGTAGCACCTCACCATCGAAACAACACGGCCTCGCCATGATCGCCGTGCTGTGGATTCTGGTTGCTCTAATGCTCATGGTCAGCAGCTACAGCCTGTTTTCCCGCGTTGAAACACGCATGGCCGGCGCGCAGGTTGACCAGGCCAAAGCCAATGCTCTCGCTCTTGGCGGACTCGAGTACATTCAGGCCTACCTCAAGCAACCCCCGCAAATCAGCAACAAACCACAGCAACAATTCCTGCAACTGCATTTGGGCGAGGGTCGTCTCGACATAACTCTAACCAGCGCTGCGGGCTTGATCGACCTAAACAAAGCACCCCCAACCTTACTCAAGGATCTGTTCCAAATCGCTGCCGGCATGGACGAGGACAGCAGTGCCATGCTCATTAACACACTGCGCCCCGACCCGAGCCAAACCAATGGTGCCCCGCCCCCTGTACTTCGCGACACTCGTGATCTGCGCGGGATGCCAGGAATCACAGAATCCATCTATAATGCCGTGCGAAATTTAATCACCGTCGATGCAGACAGCAGCACGGTCAATGCCCACCAAGCCCCGCTAGGTGTGCTTATCGTTCTCGCGCACGGCAATACCGAACTCGCACAGACCTTCGCCGAATCCCGCATCACCCAAGGCAGCCTCGCAGACACCTCCATGCTCCAAACCAGCTTTCACAGCGAAACCCAAGCCAACCGCTACCGCCTGGACGTTGACGTCACACTCAACAACGGCCAACGCTACATCCGCCGTTTCTGGCTTTCCTCGCATATTGATATGCGGCTTGGCTGGCGGGCGCACGCGTTTGAGGCACTGAGAGCGCTCTCAGGCGGAGCCACCCAATGAACTTAAGCATGAACGACGTACGTCTCCACCTGACAACCTGGTTCAACTGGTGGCTCGGCGGCTGGCAGGATGCTTGGGCGATGCTCCCCAAGCCTGCGGCCCTGCAGACCCGTCCCGCCATATTTCAAACCACGGATGGTGCCCGCCTCAGCTTTTCTGCCACGGTTAATACTCCTGGAACCTGGTTAAGCATGCATCAGGCAAGCACATCTAACAGCGCACCCCAAGGCGTGTTACTTGCTGACGATGATGTTCTGCTGCGCGAATTAAATCTCCCCCCACTCAGCGAGCGCGACATCGCTGCCGCTGTTGCCTTGGATGCACAAATCGCCAGCCCCTTTCCTGCGAGCGACACCCACTTCGGCTACAGCATCCGGCGTTTAACCAATGGCCAGCGCCAGATTGAAATTGCCCTCATCCGCAAAAGCAAGCTAGAGCAGCTTCAAATCCAGTACCCCCAGCACGCGCTTTTCGCCCGAGGTGAACGCGGAGCTATCCCTCTGCAAAATGACAACCACGACCGACAAACCGCATGGTATCTCTCACCACTCACGCTAGGCCTCAGCATACTTCTCGGCCTTGTACTCATCGCATGGATCATCAGCCCGACGCTCCTGTTGCGCGCCGAGTCCATTGCGCACGAAGCAGCCTTTGCCAAGCTCAATCGTGCAGCCGCGCCATTGTTACAGAAACGTGAGGAGCTAAGCGCCTTGCAACAGCAGCTAGAAAGCGCCCGTGCCTTCGACAATGAGCATCCTGCACCACAGCCCATTCTCGAACAGCTTTCCAGTCACATCCCTGACAGCACCTGGATCAGCCAACTCACTCTTCGCAAAGACCAACTCACTCTTGAAGGCAGCTCGGACAACGCCATCGCCATCGTCAGCCTGCTGGAAAAAATTCCCGCATTAAAAGAAGTGCGTCTTGGTGCCAGCATTAACCGCGACCCGCGCAATGGACGCGAAACCTTCCAGATTCTTGCGCGCATCCAGGCCAGCACCCCCAGCAGCACCCTAGCCAAAAGCACACAAGCTAATGGAGCCAAACCATGATTCCTTTGCTGCACCAACACCGTGCTTGGCTCGCACCACTACTAACCCTAATCGTCACCCTGCTCTTGCTTGTCGCTATTTTCATTCCGCTCGCCGCTAAACAAAACCAGTACAACACCATCATCCAAAAAAGTCAGCCGCGTATTGAGCGGGTTCAGGGGCTGCTTGCCGCTGCACCACAACTCGAAAACCAACTGAACGCTGCGCGCGTAACGGCACAAGCCCAGCTTTACCCAAACACCAGCGATGAAAACCGCCTCAATACCGAACTTCAAACCCGCCTACGCAACCTTGCGCAGCAAAGCGGCCTGACCGTCGGCAGCCTACGCGCACTCCCTTCGCGTAAAGAGCTCAACCTTGAGGTTCTCCTTTTAAACCTCAGCCTGCAAGGCGGCTTGACTGAGTTTCAAAAATTCATCGACGCCGTACAACACCCATCTGAGGCGGCTCCTGCCCTGCGCATTGACAACCTCATCTTGCGCCGCGCAAGTATCGTACCCAACACGCCGCAGACCCTCGCCATTGACATCACGGTTGCTGCGCTACAGCCTGCCTCGAATCAAACGGCTACACCATGAAGCTTTACCACCACAACCTCATCCTGCTGACCCTGTTACTTATTAGCAGTCTTGGCCTCGCCGCGTGGTGGAGTGCCCAACTGCGCCCCCTTAACAACTTAAGCTGGAAAGCGATCCCTCCAGAAATACCTGCTTTACCAATTTTCGACACTGCCCCGATTGCCAGCAGCAATCAAAGCCTGGAGCGCCCCATTTTCTGGGAAAGTCGCCGCCCACAGGCTCCTCAGAAAAATGTCATGCCCCCCATCGCAGCACCCGTGCCGATGGAGCTCCTGGGCATTGTTAGTGAAGGCAATCAGCGCGTCGCCCTTTTACGTCCGCTCCAGGGTACGCCGCCCCTTCTCGTACGCCGCATGCACCAGGGCGAAAGCTATAACGGAATGACCATTCAACGCATTGACAACGATCGCGTCACCCTTGATAGCGCCAATGGCCCGCAAATCATCCCCCTCAAGCGCGGCAGTCAAAACCCCAATGCCAACAAACCCGCCAAACTCAGTGCACCACAAACCATCGAAACGACGCGCAGCAAGCTCCCGGACGCACTGCAACAACGCATTGACGAACTCAAAAACAAAGCCGCGCAGCAAGCTCAACAACCTGTCGCCGCACCACCTCCATAAGTTGGGGCTTGCCCCTTAAACCTGATACAACCATATTTTGCCAAGGACTTCACAACACATGACCACCCCGATCCCTTTCCGCCTCAGCCTCCTTACATTCGCCATATTTCTCGTTGGCTGCAGCACGACAGGTACCACGCCACCCAACACATTCAGTGAAATCACCGGCAACAACCCACCATCTGCTGTAAGCAAACCTGCACCCGAAAACAAAGACAGCACCAGCCCAACCAACACTGACAGCCGCACCCAAGACCGCCTCTACCCTGGCAATGACCGCGTGGTTGACCTGCCCAAAGCCCGCCTCAGCCCTACCGCACAGGGCGGTGAAGGGGTCATGCTGAATTTTGAACGTGCACCACTGGTCGATGTAATTCACACCATTCTCGGCGAAGTACTCAAGGTACCCTACAGCATTGACCCCAACGTCAAGGGCGAAGTTGTGCTGCATACCAGCCAGCCCACACCGCTAGCCGACCTGCCTAGCGTGCTTGATACTGTGCTTCTAGCCAACGGCGCGGTACTGCGTATCGACGATACCGGCTTCTATCGCGTCGGCCTCGCTGACACCATGAAAAACCTGCCCCCCAGCCTGCGCAGTGCCTCCAACAAAACCGGGCAAGCCATCACCATCATTCCCCTGCGCTACATTGGCGCGCAGGACATGGCTGACATTCTCAAACCCGTCGCAGCCCCCGAAGCCTTCATGCGCGTCGACACCACACGCAACCTGATTGTCATGATCGGTACACAGAACCAATCCCAAGCCTGGATGGAGCTGGTCAAAACGTTCGATGTCGACTTTATGCGCAGCATGTCCGTGGGTATCTTTCCGCTCGAATACTCCGACGTCAAGGAAACCGCCAAAGCGATCGAAATGCTCATCGGCAGTGACCCCAAAACCACCGGCGGTATCGTGCGCGTCATGCCGATTGAGCGCCTCAACAGCCTCTTCATTGTCACACCCCGCAAAAATTATCTCGACCAGATTCGCCAATGGGTTGCACGGCTAGACCAAGCCCCAGATAACGCCATCGAACCCAGCCTCTACGTCTATCCCGTTCAAAACGGCGATGCCACTCGCATGGCCAAAACCCTCGGCAATCTATTCGGCAGTGGCTCAAGCACAAGCACCGGCACACGCGGCACCACTGCACCAGGCCTGAGCGAAAGTGCCATCAGCGCTACATCGGGCAACACCAGCGGTACAGGCAGCAGCTCCTCCGACAGTAATTTGAGCACTCAAGGCAGCAGCAGTGGTGGAGCTGGGCTCGGAACAGGTATTGGCAGCACAACAGGAAGTACCGGCAGCAGCACCCAAAACAACACTCCCACCGCCGTCAGCATTGGTAAAAACATCCGCGTTGTGGCTGATGAGGACAATAACGCCTTACTCATCTACGCCCCACGCCGCGAATATCGCCGCATCGAAAGTGCCATTCGCCAACTGGATGTTGCACCCGTTCAAGTTCTCATCGAAGCCAGCATTGTCGAAGTAACGCTCAGCGACAAATTCCAGTTTGGCCTCCAGTGGTATTTCACCAACGGCTTTGGCGGTAGCCTAAGCAACTTCAGCGGTGCTGGCGGGTTTGTCAACGCCGCCAGTGGCGTGGAAGGTCTCCCCGTGCTTACCCCTGCTGCGCCGTTGGTACCCGGGCTCAACTACATCATCAGCAACGCCCAGGGCAACATCCAAGCGGTACTCAACGCCCTATCATCAGAAACCAGTCTCAAAGTTGTCTCTAGCCCATCCATGCTGGTACTCGACAACCAAAAGGCCGAAATGCAGGTCGGCTCGCAGGTTCCCATCCAGACATCAACAACCTTCTCTCAACTTGGCCTGCCAACAACATCTTTTGAATACAAAGATACCGGTGTGCTACTCACCGTCGTACCACGCATTAATGCTGGCGACATGGTCACGCTTGATGTTCTTCAAAAAGTCACCGATATCGGACCCATCGACAGCGCTACAAAACAGCGCAGCTTCCTTCAACGCAGTATGAAAAGCCGTATTGCTGTACAAAGCGGTCAAACCGCTATCCTTGGAGGGTTGATCCGCGACGGCAAAGAAAATAGCCGCAACGGCATCCCTGGTCTCGTCGACATCCCCATGCTCGGCTATTTGTTTGGCACCACAGAAAAAAACAAAGACCGCACTGAGCTCATTGTCCTCCTCACCCCGCGCGTTATGGAAAACATGACCCAAACGCAACAAATCACCGAAGAAATCCGCAGCAAACTATTCCAAACCAACAGCCTGCGCCAGCCCCTCTCCAGCCAATTCGCCCCCTAGCACCCAGGCCTGCCGCCTTAAAATGTCAGCCCCCCCCCCCTTGAAAGGCGAGATTCAGGACAAGGCCTATCGTTAAGCCTGATGGGCATTTGGACCCAGGGGAGGTTTTAATGCGTCAGCGCATGGCATCACCGCTTATATTCGAACCAACCGCCGCAAGATTTATTTTGCGTTCGCCTCACCTTCATAACCTACAAAATCATGAAAGCCCCGCCTCAATCATAGAACCAAACCAATCTCTCATAACCAAAATCAATCACCAAAAACTTACCCCCACACCCCGCGTAGTAAACAAGCAACACCCTAGTTGACTAAACCCTGCTGAACCCCTTAAATCACACCCAAGCCAAATCTGCGTCAGCAGCGAGGCCTGGCATGAAAAGCAACAATCCTGTTGTGAAGCATGACCAGATCGGTTAACTTAAAACCGATTTTCGTCACCCGAGCGAAAATTTAACTTTCCCCAACGAGGATTTGACCATGAACTTGAAGATGAAAACTCTGGCAGCTGCCATGATCGCCGCTGGCACCCTGGGCACTGCCCAAGCCTCTTCCGTACTGTTCCCGTATGTTGTAAACGGTGGTTCAGTGACCACTGTCGTTACTGTTGTCGATGTCAACTATGCTTATGCCACGGGCTACGCCAACCTGCTGCACTGGGCTCTGTGGTATAAGGATGGCGCCAATGCCGAGAAAAATGACGCAGCTTGCCAAGAAGTCAACCAGTGGTTGCCATCTTCCAGCAACGACGTTCAGACTGTTGACCTCGGCGGCAAGTTCGGCAGCACCACCAAAGGTGTTCTGTTCAACGACCCAAGCATCAACAACAACTGGAAAGCCAGCAACAAGCGTTTCGATATGGCCAACTTGGCATCAAAGCCTTTGCGTGGTTACCTGTTGGTTGACGATGAGTTCTATGTTGGAAGCATGGACACGCCACTCCTCGAAGGCGAAGCAATGGTATTTGAATTCGCCACTGGCGCATCTTGGGGCTACACCGCTGGACGTTCTGTTAACCAGAACTTCCTGAACGACAGCGACATTACCTTCACCAGCGGCCAGAACGTAAGCATCAAGCCTTGGGGTGAGACCACCACCAAGTTCTTTGTTACTCCGATTGACGTCAATATGTTCAACGGCAACAACGCAGCTGACACCAAGAAGCTTGCTTCTATTCAACTGCAACGTGCTGGCGTAGTCATGTATGACCGCGATGAAAACCCAGTTTCAGGTAGCGTACCGCAAGGCGTGAACTGCGTTGGCTCAGTAGATGCAAAAACATTGGTTACATCTTCTGCACTGACCCTTCTTCCTGACGGCGGCTGGGGTCAGTTGAACTCCATCTTGGGTCAAGGTACCGTAGGTATCAACGGCGAGAAGGAAACCGTTTCAGCAGTTTCCGTGATCAAGCTGGACTACAACAGCGGCGCGAAATTCAACGGCGAAGCTGTAACTGGCACCTTCAACAACGCATTCCAACTGCGTTAATTGCTGATTTAGGTTAGGATATTGACAAACCGCCCTTCGGGGCGGTTTTTTTTTGATGAAATTTGCCCCCATTGCTAGAGGATGTCGTCATGACATTGGGCGCAAACTCCTTCACGGATCAACCAGCGTGCGTATCCCGTAGGAGCGACCATGGCCGCGAACAGCAAGGTGCGTAATTCGCCCCATTCGCGGACAAGCCCGCTCCTACCGATCGTTTTTAAATACAAGGAATTAAGTGCTTTTGGGCGGGAATCAGAAGACCGCCAGGAACAAGCTTTGGGCAACAAAACTTCTCTTAAAAAGTGAAATTCATTCACACAGCGCTCATGCGCCAGCGGATAAACTCTTCCATCGATTAGCACTTAGTATAGAATCCGTAACCTTTCGTAATTCTCACGAGCTCGTCTTCCATGCGTATCCGCCTTGTCATAGCCAGCCTTGTTATTGCTTCGTCACTCACGCTCATTGCCTGCTCGCAGGATAACGCCCCCAAAACCCAGACCACATGGTTAACTCCAACACCTATCGGTCTGCGCGATGATTGGAAAATTGCTAACAACACGAAAGAAAATGGAGCATGGGTTGCTTACTATCAAGGCAAGAGCAGCTTATTTTTAAAGTCACCGCAAGGGCAGCCGCAAATGCTGGTGGATGGTGCAAGCGGTGCTGCGCCATCAGGGCTGGCTTTAGCACTAAACCAAGCCAATACCCCTGCAACAATGTGGCGCGACAAAGTTCCAAGCAAAGGACTATATCTAAAACAAGGCGAGAGCGCGCCACTCGAAATCGGCGTTGAAGGCTTCGATACTGAACCCTTAGCGCGGTTTGACCTCAAAGCAGACCTTGCGGGTAGCACTCCGCAAGGCTGGCATGTACTTTGGTACGGGGAACGCTTCGTCCCTGAGTCCAATAGTAAATACAACCTCTATTATCGACATATCGATGCCCAAGGCACACCGGGAACTACACAGCGGTTAATGCCTGGGTTTTACCCACAATGGATTGTGGGCGCAAATAACGAAGTTGCCGTCTTCAGCTGGGACAACACACAAAAACCACCACAAGTGTTGATGCGCCTGCGTGACGCGAAAGATGGGCAATTCACAGCAAGCAAAGTAATCGCCACCACTACGCCAGACATTCCTCCGCTGTTCCGCGCCTTCCGCTTGGCTGATCGCTGGTTTGTCACCTGGATTGACCAGCAGGGTGAAAGTAGCACAGATTTTCTGCTGCGCGGGATGTGGTCGGACGACCATGGGGCAAACTGGAAGGGCTTCGACTTCCCAACGATCAGAGGTTTCGACATCGCAGATGTCCGTATTGCGCATGATGCTGGCAGCAAGCACGCCATCATGAGCATTTCAGGCACTTGGCGCATTAAGGATCCCAGCGCATCCAACGCGTTCTACATCGCTCATAGTGCGGACAACGGAGCGACTTGGAGCGAACCGAAAATCATCCGTGATGCCCAGGCGGCCAGGACCAGCCGTGCTGAGGCTGCTCAGGTTTTCTTTGGTGACGAGCCGGGGAGCACATGGGTGGTTTGGGAGGATTGGCGTGATGTGCGTGGCCGCCTGTATTTTTCTTATAGCGAGAACTATGGAGAGAGCTGGCTTCACAGCAATCTACCCCTCGCAGGACAACCTGATGGCAATAACCTGATTGCATTCAACAGAGAAGTCAGTTACCGCGACTCCAAGGGATTGCATCTTGTCGCGGAAAATGTAACTAGCGATGCAGGGCAGGAAAAGCGCGTATTCTCTCTGCCGCTCGATACCCACGTTATTGATGCTTCAGCTAAGGCGAAACCCGTTTCCCAATTGAGTGAGAGCTCACTGAGGTCACGCATCGAGACCTACTGGAAATTCATGTCGGAAGGCAATTTTGACGCAAGTTATGCCTTGTTTGACCCCTTCATGCGCGCCGCTTGGCCTGCCGTTCTTTATAAGCAACGGCTTGGGATCATCAAATACAAGCCTGAGATCATCATCGACCGCGTGGATATCAATGGTAATTTTGCCGACATTGACCTTCGCGTGCGTGCGTTCGTGCCCGAATTTGAAATGGCTGGAAAAAAGCAGGGAGCCCCCGAACGTGAGGTTGAGATTCGCGAGCGCTGGGTGTTTATCGATGGCAACTGGTTCCGTGAGTACTTCGAGGAAGGCTCCAATCTGCGCTTTACCCGCTATCGCTAGTGACATCCACTCAGAATGTCGTTACGAGACACTTGTTGATCCGTAGCGAATACATCTCGAAACGTGTGAGTGGGTATGCCCGCAAAATACCGCACGCTGAAGGCTTCGTAGGCAAGCCCGCTCCTACCGTCAATTCACGGAGTGTCAGACCGGGTCAATGATTTAGCGTATGACACAGCGCCCTTAGGTGCTGTTTTTTGTTTTCCTTTCCCGAATACTTCATCTTTCCTCATCAACCTATGCACAAACTTTTTCCCTTGCTTCGCCCTCTCCTACTGCGGGAATGGCGTGAAACCTACGCAGGCTCGCTGCTCGGTGGCGCATGGAATCTTGTCCAACCACTCTTGTTCGTATTGCTGTATTGGTGGGTGTTTAGCGCGGTGTGGAAAATGCGCCTGCCTGCATCAAGCGCCGATGGCAGCGAGTTGCCGTATATCGTGTTTTTGCTTAGCGCCATGCTGCCGTGGATGGCATTCCAGGAGAGCCTAGTGCGCGGAGTGTCGTCTGTAGTCTCAAAAGCCGATGTACTGCGCCATAGCCCTTTCCCCGCCACGCTCTATCCACTGTCGCGCGTACTGGCAGCGCATGGCACCTTTGTACTGGTGATGCTGGTCGCGTGGGCAGCGCTGTGGGCGGCGGGAATGATGCCAACTAGCCCATGGATGCTGCTGGTCGCGCTGCTATGGCTGGGTTTGCAGGCCTTGTTTGCGCTCGGCCTAGCTTGGCTTTTGGCGGCATTGGCGGTGTATTTGCGCGATTTAATCCATGCGGTCGCCATGGTGATGACTTTTTTATTGTTTACCGCGCCCATTCTTTACCCGCTTAGCCAAGTACCCGCAGATTGGCGGGCTGTGGTGTGGATGAACCCTTTTACGCCATTTGCAGAAGGTTTTCATGCGATTTTGTTGCACGGAACCATGCCTTCGATATTGAGTCTGGGCTTGGGTTTCGCTTACACCGCTTTGGCGCTTTTGCTGGGCTACAGCCTGTTTCGCAAGCTGCAAGCGGGGTTTGTGGATGTTTTGTGAGTCTGCACATCTCGTAGGGTGGATAAGCGCAGCGCATCCACCAAGGGCGCTCGGTGGATGCGCTGCGCTTATCCGCCCTACAATATCTAAGTCATGACAAATATTCCCGCTTTTCGCTTAACCGAGACCAGCAAATCCTATGCGGTGTACGCGCATCCGCTTGACCGTCTTAAGGAGTTGTTTTCCACCCGCCCACGCCATCGTTTGTTTACCGCATTGCACCCCTTGTCGCTAGATATCCCGCAAGGGAGTTCGTTGGGGATTGTTGGCGATAACGGCGCAGGCAAGAGTACGCTGATGCACTTGCTGGCGGGCACACACACGCCCACCAGCGGCACAATCGAACGCAACGGGCGCATCCTTGGCTTGCTTGAACTGGGCGTAGGCTTTCACCCAGAGTTCAGCGGGCGCGATAACCTGCTATTTCAGGGCGATATTTTGGGCATTGATCGCGGCTTTATCCAAGAGAGGATGCAGGACATTCTTGATTTTGCAGAGATTGGTGAGTTCATAGACCAGCCATTACGCACCTACTCAACTGGCATGAAAGTCAGACTTGCCTTTGCTTTGATTGCTTCACTCGACCCGGACACGCTAATTGTGGATGAGGCACTGGCGGTCGGGGATATGCACTTTCAAAAAAAATGTATCGATCGAATGACCTCCTTCCGCGAAGCTGGAAAGACCATCATTTTGTGTTCGCATAGTCTTTATCAAATTGAATCCTTCTGCGACGAGGTTATTTGGCTAAGGAATGGGCACCTAGAAATGTCTGGCTCGGCGAGTGTGGTTTTACCAGCTTACGAACGCTATCAACTGACCAAGACGTTACCCGCCGTTGAGCATGCAGCGGTACCCTCAGGCCAGCCCTTCATTCGGCGATTTGAATTACTATCCCCCCGGCCTTTGTCCATGGGGCAACATATGCTCATGGAGTGGGAAATTGAAGCGCCAATCGACACCCCCCACCACTACACACTTTCATTAAAAATGGAGAACGGGCGCGGAGTGCATGTAACCGGCTCCCGCCTGCGCGAGGAGGCTCCACGCAAGGGTTCCGGGGTAGAACGCGCTCAGTTCGAAAACATCCCTCTGGCTTCAGGATTTTTCATGCTGCATTTGCGATTGTGGGATGAAACTGGCCTCGTGCTGATGCACGAGCGCGTGCTGGAAAACATTGAAGTTCGCAAAAACGACCGTGAGCTTGGCTTTATGCGTATTCCTTTTGCCAGCCAATGGGTGCCTGATGCAAAAAGCTAAAGCCGACTCGAAACCAGTCTTGCTCTGGGTGCTTGCTTCCGATGCTTTCGGAGGCGCCGAGGCTCTTTCGCATGGCTGTCTTCGGGAGTTGATGCCACATTTTGAGATAGTTTTGCTGACCCAAGAGGCCTTAGTAACTCACTTCAGCTTACTTGACTTGCGCATACACACATTCGAGCACGAAGGACTGAATACGCCGCACGCCTACAATGCGCGGAACATGTGGCGCTATGCGCGCACCATTGCCTTTGTCGCAAGACAAAAGAAAGCCGATGTTATCCATGCCGTCATGCACAATGCCTCGTTGTTTTTGGCTCTGGCTCGCTGGCTGGCTCCCCTATCCATGCGCGGCAGGCGAAGTGTGGGCAGCCTGCACGGGTCATTACAAGGTTTTTACCAAAGCATCGGTCGTGCTCCGTCTTCGCTCGAACGCTTTGCAATATCCTTTACCGCCTTTACGCTAGATAAGGTCATTACCCCCTCCAAAGGGATAGCTCATGAACTTCATTCAATCTTCAGAGTGCCAAAAAGCAGATTGATGCCTATTTACAACGGGATTGATCTTCAGGATGTACAAAGGCGATCTTGCGAATTTCGCGTGGAAAAAAAACGCGAGCACTGGATTGTAGGGTGTGGTCGTCTCGAAGCTCAGAAAGATTTTGATGTTTTGATCCATGCTTTTCGGGCATTCCGGCTCCAGCACAAAAACCTTCCTGCACGACTTGTTTTAATTGGTGATGGCTCGGAAAAAATACGACTGCAACAACTTTGCGTTGAGCTTGAAATTCAAGGTGCAGTTCAGTTTGCTGGGTTTCAATCCAACCCTTACCCATTGATTGCTGCTGCCGATGTTTTGGTTCTACCGTCACGCTACGAAGGCTTCGGCCTAGTTTTGGTCGAGGCCATGGTGCTTGCTGTCCCGGTGATAGCCAGCGACTGCCCCTGGGGTCCAGGTGAGATTATTGAAAACGGAGAAAGCGGCCTACTCTTTCAAGTTGGACACGCCGAGCAACTGGCATCCAGGCTTGAACAAGTTTTACTCAATACTGAGCTTGCAGCACGCCTTAGCAAGGCCGGTCAAGCGCGCGCAGAGTTCTTCCAGATCGCTCGCATGGCTGAAGAATATGCAAAAGCCTTTCTCCAGAATTAGCGAGAGCCTAAACAATGCCCGGCATACCTGTCCGCGTCTTGATTTTTCTGCCCACTACAGGTTTTGGCGGTGCCGAGCGCACCATACTAAACCTTATTACACACACTGACTCTTCTCAGGTCGAGATCGTACTTGTCACGCATGCTGTTGTTTATTCAGGGGTATCGGTGCCGGTTTTAGACCTTTCGGACTACGGTCTAGCCAGCGGCTATGCAGGAATTCGTCGAACTTGGCGAGATGCTTTCCGCCTAGTCCAGCTAGCACGAGAACACAAATGCCAAGTGATTCTTGGCTTTTTGCATTACGGTGCCATTGCCGCAAGCTGGGCTCGCCTCCTGTCAGGCAACCAGATCAAGGTCATCGCCAGTCCTCGAACCCCATCCCGTGCTGGCATAGCATTCCATGTTCCCACCCAAAGAGCCCGCCTGGAGTGGCATGCACAGGTGAATGTACTCGCTCGCCTTGCGCATCGGGTAATCGTGGCGACTGAAGGCCTGAAAACGGAGCTTGTAGAGCACTACGGCGCGCGCAAAGAACATATTCATGTCATTGCCAACGCCATGGATAAGGAACGGATCGCATCCATTGCGGCCACCAAGATTGAAAAGGATATCCCTTTGATCGTGACCTCCGGGCGTCTTGCTCCTGAGAAAGACATAGGCACCCTATTGCACGCTTTTGCCCTGGTTCGCGCCCAAATGCCTTGCCGCTTGACTCTGCTCGGCGAAGGCCCTGAACGCAGCGCCCTGGAAGCTACAGCACGTGAGCTAGGGGTGGATCAAGACGTGGTTTTCCACGGCTTTCATGCGGAGCCCTTCGCCATTATCAAGTCCGCTGATGTCTTTGTGCATACATCTCGATTCGAAGGGTTTGGCAACGTGCTGATCGAGGCCATGGCATGCAGCGTGCCCATCGTAGCCACCGACTGCGACTTTGGCCCTAGGGAAATCATCCAGCATGGCGAAAATGGCCTGCTCGTCCCACCAAACGATCCCGATGCGCTTGCACTGGCCATCCTGACGGTACTCAACGACCACGCGCTCGCCGCACGCATGGTCGAGTCAGCCAATACCGGGCTGGGGCGCTATGCGCCAAACGTAATGACCCGAGACTATGAGAGAGCCATCATTGATCTGGCTCAGGGTTAACCCCTGAGTTAACCCCTGAGTTAACCCCTGAGCGCTCAACCACTATATTAGAAAATGTCTATATCGCCAGGCTGAAAGTGGGGTCGGAAGCGCCCCAATGGAGGAAACACCGCGAATTCGGTAGCTACGATGCCGGTATCTGCGCCCTGTATCCCAGGGGTTTCCAACCAAGTCACGACCTCGCGAAATCCTTGGCTCGCAGCCCACTCCAATATCGCTTTTACTAAAGCCGAGGGAGGCCTTCCTGGCAGACATGCATCCACTATCCGAAGCGCGTCCCCCTCTCTCGCTACAACAGCCCAGCCGACAGTGCGAAATGCCCGATGTACGCCCAGCAGAACGTACGCTCTGTGAGGGCAGTCGCGGTAGCGCCACTCCAAATAGGCGCTATTACGTAGAGCCGCTGGCGCACTCCGCAAGGTCACACTCAAACTCTCTAACCGATTGATATGCGGACTATTCCAATTCATCGACTTAACCGACCACAAAGAAAAATGATCACGCAGCGCCGCCTGTAAACGGTACTCCTTGATATCTCGGATTCGCCAGTAAAACCCGAGACGCTCTCCCAGCCTGAAGGGACGCTCACCAGGGAACCCATAGGCATAGATGCCAGGAAATTTATCTGCCAAAGCGGACTGCAAAGTTCTGATCAATATTGGGTAGATGCCGTCACGCCCCAACCCGCCGCGCACTGCCTGGGCCACCATAATGTCGCACACTTGAGCCACCGGACAGGACTGTCCATCCTTAGCGCTTCCAGGTAACACCATAGCACCTGCGTGCCCAATCAAATTGCCTTCTGTGTCCTTGGCAATCACATTGACGCACCCTAAAAGATGAGATCCATGGTATTTCCAGCGCCAATAGTCCGGTGAGACATGATGACCAAAGACATGCTCGAACAATCCACAGGCGTGGGGCACATCTTCTTCTCGCAATAGCTCAATCTGCATACGCATCCCAAGGAGGCAATGAAAACGTTCCATTTTAACCTGCCAGACCAAAGAATAGTTTAGATTTAGCTGTGTCGGCATCTTGGTGGTCGATAGATCCATCAGCATGGTACGCTTGCAGACTTGCAAGCCCTTTCCGCCTGCGGGGCATCGCTCTGATAAAATTCCGAGGTTTGGGGCTTCATCATGCAGCCTTGATGACAAACATGGCTTTTTCAACGAGTTAGCCCTGACAAGACAGACCATGAATTCAATTTTTGCCGAAAATATCTACCTTCCCTTCAAGTCCTGCACCCTTCCAAAGGGTCACTGGCTGATTCTCGCGCCGCACGCCGACGACGAAACGTTTGGCATGGGGGGTGCGATCGCCCTCGCAGTGCAGGCAGGCTCGCAAGTGGATGTTCTTATCATGACGGATGGCGCTCAGGGCGGTGACGCGCCCGATCTCGTCGCCACGCGAGAAGATGAGGCTCGACGTGCCGTCCAAGCCCTCGGCTGCTGCCGCGTCGATTTTCTTCGTCAGCCGGATCGCGGGCTGAATGTGAGCGCAGCACTTATCGAACGAGTCGCCGATCATGTCCGTGCCGCGGGGTACACGGCTGTGTTCTTCCCCTCCCCCGTCGAACCGCACCCCGATCATCGTGCCACTGCGCAAATTGGCTGGGAAGCACTGCGCAAAGCCGAATTCAGCGCTGCGCCAATAAGCTATGAGATCAGCACACAAGGCCCGTGCAATGCGCTGGTGGATATTTCATCTGCTGTGGAAAAAAAAGCCGAAGTGATGCGGCTATATGCCTCGCAGCTCACCCAGAATGCCTATGTCGAGCGCATCCTTGGATTGAATGCCGCCCGCGCATGGTCGTTGCCGCTGGATGTGACGCACGCGGAAGCTTTTTACCTGTGGACACCCGCCGACCAACCGCTTTCCGCCCAGCTCTGGGGCATTCAGTATGTGCAGCAGTCCGGATACGCGCTGCCAGCGATCGAAACCCTGGTTAGCATTATCGTGCGCACCATGAATCGCCCTGAGATGTTGCGCGAGGCTATTCGCTCCGTGGCTCATCAGACACACACCTCCATTGAGCTTGTGGTGGTCAACGATGGTCGCGATGACTTTGCAGCGCTGATTGAGGAAGAAGCGACAGGATCAATACAAAGCGTGCACTACATCACGAACGATGGCACGCATGGGCGCGCCCAGAGTGCCAATCTGGGCTTGCGACACGCCAGCGGGGATGTCATTGGCTTTCTTGATGACGACGACTGGTTGCTGCCCAACCATTGTGCTTTGTTGCTTAGCCAGCTCCAGGAACACCCAGCGGCCATGGCATGCTACGGCGGCGTGGACTCAGTGCGCTTTGAGGAAGGACGTGAAGTTTTCCTGCATCGTTTCAACGATCCGTTTGACCCTCTGCGGTTGGCTTACAACAACTTCATGCCAATTCACTCGGTGCTTTTCAGGAAGGCGGCCATTCAGCGTGGATGCGCGTTTGATGAAAATCTCGATCTGTACGAAGACTGGCATTTCTGGTTGCAACTGGCGCAGCTCGGCACATTTGTTCATGTGAATGAAGTTACAGCGAAATATCGCATTAGCACTGAAAGCGGAGTCGGCTTGCCTAACAGCCAGCGCGATTTCACGCGCGACATGAACCTTTTTGTTGAAGCAAGCCGTGGAGTTTGGAGCACCGAACAACTGCGATACATGTGCATGTCCACGCTTCAAGTCAAAAACTTGAGCGACGAAGTGGCAAGGCTGCACAGCGTCACAACAACCTTGCAAGAGAGTGCTGTTGTACTTAATCAGTCGATCAATGATCTTGAACAACAACTAAGCGAAAAATCCGCGCGCATCCACACGCTTGAGGCCGAGCGTGTACAGCAACAGCGCGAACACATCGCACGCATCAGTGACATTAAAGCTGAATACGAACAGCACTTCGCCGAACATAGCGCGCATATTCACGCACTAACTGCCGAATTGCACACTCACGAACGCCAACGTGCTCTATGGCAAGCGCGTTTCGAGGAAGTCACAGGGAGTCGCTCCTGGAAACTGACAACCCCTTTACGCTTTTTGGGGCGCAAAGCGCGCGTTGCACGTCATCTGGCTCGGCAAGCCATCGAGCGTGTGCACAACGAATCATGGCGCACGCTGCTGCATAAAACTCGCGAGGTTTGGCATGAAGAAGGCCTGCGCGGGGTCTGGGCGCGCATCCTGGGGCAGCAGAAAGTTACCGACGCTCCGGTAGGCATCCCACAAAGCGCCATCCCCACACCCCAGACCAGCCTTGTGCGCCAAGCGGACGGATACTACACCTTGCACGCGGGCACATCAGGCTACCAGTACATTCCGCCCGCACCACCGCTGGATTTGCAGGCATGGCTGGATGCACTCGCTACGCCGCCTTTCTTTTCAATCGTGGTTCCGGTCTACAACACGCCGCAAGGGCTCCTTACCGAGCTTATCGACTCGGTGCAGGCACAGTGGTATCCGCACTGGGAGCTGGTACTGGCAGATGACGCAAGCTCTAGCGAGTCTTTGCAGCATGAGCTCGCTGCCTTGAATGACCCGCGTATCTGCATCGTTCGTCTGGACGGCAACCTAGGGATTTCCGGCGCAACCAATGCTGGCGTTGCCGCAGCAAAATATGAGCGGATTATCTTTGCCGATCACGATGACCTTCTAACCGTCAACTGCCTGTATGAGCTGGCGCGCTGCATTGAGCGTGAGGCTCCTGATTTTATCTACAGCGACGAGGACAAGCTGGACGAACAAGGCTACTTTGTTCAGCCGCACTTCAAGCCCGACTGGTCGCCGGACACCATGATGAGCACCATGTTCACCGGACATATCTCCTGCGTGCGCAAAGCCTTGTTTGAAGAGCTTGGCGGCCTGCGTACCGAGGTCAACGGCTGCCAGGACTGGGATTTTGTACTGCGCGTAGCGGAGTACACCCAGCATTTCTGCCATATTCCCAAAGTGCTGTACCACTGGCGGATTATTCCGGCCTCGGTGGCGGCTGATATCGCCGCCAAGCCGTATGTGCTTGCTGCCTCAAAAAAAGTGCGTGAAGACGCTCTGCTGCGGCGCGGTTTATCGGGGCTGGTGGAAGCCGTAGAGCAGGTTCCAGGCTATTTCCGCGTGAATTATTTACCACAAAACAACCCTCTGATTTCCATCGTTATTCCAACACGCGACCATGCCCAGGTTTTACAGCGCTGCATCGAGTCCATCGAACGCAAAAGCAGTTACCACCATTTTGAAATCATCGTGTTGGATAACGGGTCCAAGGACAGCGCCACGCTGGCATTCCTTACCACATTGGAAAAAGAAAACCGCGCCCGCGTCATTCGCCATGATCAGCCTTTCAATTTTTCCGAACTCAATAATATCGGCGCTGGGGCTGCACACGGTGAGTTACTGCTATTCCTCAACGACGACACCGAAGTACTGACCCCCGATTGGCTGGAGCGCATGGCTGGTTACGCTCAGCTGCCGCATGTCGGCGCCGTGGGTGCCAAACTGCTGTATCCCAGCGGTGAAACCCAACATGCGGGTGTACTCAACTTGAGCGAAGGGCCGATCCACGCCTTCCTGAATACCTCAGCCGACAGCCCCGGCTATTTCATGCGCAACCTGCTGGAGTACGACTGGTTGGCCGTGACCGGCGCGTGCCTGATGCTTGAGGCCAAGAAATTCCACACGGTGGGCGGCTTCGATGAAAGCTTCCCGGTAGCCTATAACGATGTAGAGCTGTGCTTCCGCCTGGCTGATGCCGGGTTGTACAACGTGGTTTGCCAAGCCGTTCGTGTACGGCACTATGAGTCGCAAACTCGCGGCCTCGACCATCTTGATGCTGCCAAACGCCAGCGCCTCAAAGACGATATGCGGCGTCTGTACGCCGTGCATCCGCGCTATTTCCAGTACGATCCTTTCCACAACCCCAATCTTCATCCCAACGGGATTCATTTTGAGTTGCTTGCCTGATGGATACCTCGTCAATGCCCAAGTTATCCTCGCACCATGCCGTTGCAGCGGCACTGCGTGATGTCCCCAACGCAGAAATGCTTGCATCGCTGCTCGACCAGGCTCGCTGTGTATCCTTCGACTTCTTCGACACCTTGTTTGCGCGCCCTTTTGCCGAACCTGAGTTTGCCTTTGAATTGCTCGGCAGACGCTTGGGTGTGGGCGACTTCCGCCAAAAGCGTATCGCGGCACAAACAGAAGCCTTTCGCCGCATGGCCGCAGAGGGGCGCAAGGAAATCCGCCTGAGCGACATTTACGCCTGCTTTGATGTGGATGCAGACACCCAAGCCCGGTGGCTTAGCGCCGAAGTCGAACTGGAACTGGCCCTCCTCGCGCCCAAGCCCGCCGTTCTGGCGCTCTTTCAAGCCTTGCGCACAGCGGGTATGAAACTCGCCATCAGTTCCGACATGTACTTTCCACAGACGTTTTTTGAGGATGCCTTACGCCAGCACGGCATAGAAAGTGTAGAAATGCTGCTGGTCTCCGCCGAGATTGACGCGACCAAACGCGATGCCGGTGAATTGTTTGATGTTCTTGTCCGCATGAGCGGCATAGCGGCACCAAACGTACTGCACATTGGCGACCATGCCGTCGCGGATGTAAAACGTGCTCAGGAACGGGGGCTCATGGCCTTTCATTACGATGCCAGCCCAAGTGCAAGCCGTGAAACTGCCGAGCGCGCCTACACCCTGCATGGCTTGTGGGAGCGCTGCAAAAAACCATCGAACGATGAGCTTTTTCAGCGCCTAGGTTTCCTCTATGGCGGCCCGGCCAATTTGGGCTATCTGCACTGGCTGGCCGAACAGGCCAAAAACGACGGCATTGAACACCTGCTTTTCCTCTCGCGAGATGGCTTTCTGCTCGAACGTCTTGCCTCGAAAAACGTGGTTACAGGCCTGCCCACCCATCGTTACTTTCTTGGCTCGCGCGTGTCCTATTATCTGGCCGCCATCACCGAAAAGAATTTTTCCGCCTACATTCCCTTTCTCTTGTCAGGAAGCCACGGGTTGATGCCGCGCGAGCTGCTCGAACGCATTGGCGTCACACCGCCGGATGAGGCTGTCATGCGTGATATTGGCCTGGGCTCCGATGTCGTCATTACGCATGACATGGAAGAGAAGCTTGCCCGCTTTCTGTACGCATGGCGCGGCGAAATCCTGAAGGTCTGTGCGCGCAATCGACGCGCCTTGCACCTTTACCTGGTTTCGCTGGGCATCCATACGGGCGCACAACTTGGGCTGGTCGATGTCGGCTGGAGCGGCTCGACGCAAGAAGCGTTTGAAGCCGCCGTGCGCCCGTGGTTGGGTGTGCAGGTGACGGGCTATTACTTCTGCCTCGCCGACACACCTGAACGTCAGGCGCGCGACAAGCAACAACACATGCGCGCCATGTTTTCCTCCGCCACCCACGATGTAGCGTTCATCGGACAAATTTATGCCAATCGCTCCATCGTCGAACTGTTTTTTTCCGCGCCACACCACACCGTGATTGGTTGGCTGGCCGATCAAAAAACAGGACAAACCGAACCTGTGCTGGACGCAGGTCGCGGCGGCTCGCCGGCCGGTCTGGCACAGATCACCCACGAGATCAGCACAGCGGCAGAGGACTTTGTGGCCTGTTATCAAGCCATGACCACGCAATTAGGCGCAGGATTATCCCCAAGCGAACTGGCGCAAGCCCTGCTACATCTCACCGTGCACGAAGACGTACAATGCCGTGCTTTCTCTTCGCGCATCATCAACTTTGATACGTGGTCGAGCTCGCTCAATCACAGCATGGATCTCATAACCTACGCATGAGTGCCTTAGCCAAGCCCTTTGTCAGCGTGATTATGCCACTGTACAACCACGCAGCCTTTGTTGTGGATGCAGTGCAGAGCGTATTAAGCCAAGAAGGTGTTGAGATCGAATTGATCGTGATCGACGATGCCTCTAGCGACACGAGCTGGGAGCTCGTCAACACAATTCACGATGAGCGCGTGCGCTGCTTTCGGCATGAAAAGAACCTTGGCGCGCACACCAGTCTTAACGAAGGTCTAGCCATAGCTCGCGGCGAATGGCTGGCAATCATCAACTCAGACGATTTGTTTGCGTCTGGGCGCCTGTTGCGTTGCGTCGCACACATGCAAACGCAAGGCCTGGATCTTGTCGGCTCAGACATTTGCCTGATGGATGGCTCGGGTCACCTCATTACCGAACACTGGTGGGTTTCTGCATTTAACGACCTTAAACAGTGCTGGCACACGTCCCACGACTGGGCAAGTACTCTGCTTTTTGGCAATGTTTTCATGACCACGTCGAATTTCGTCATGCGTCGCCAAGTCTTTGAACGGCTGGGTGATTTTTCAGCCGATCGTTACGTGCATGATTACGACTACCTGCTCCGGGCACTCGCCTTAGGCGTGCGTATGGGCTGGATAGACGAACCTCTATTGCGCTACCGCCTGCATGAAAACAATACTATTAGTGCAAGCCCCTTAGCCGCCAATCGAGAATGTGCCGCGCTATTGCGCCGCATATTGCCCCGTATGCAAAAGTTGTTCGCCTCACCCCAGCACGGCTTACAGCGCATTGAGGCTCTAAGTGCTCAATGGGCACGCATGGATCGTTATGTCGATGAAATCTGGGCTGCCTTGCAACATCAAGCATTGGTCAATAAAGAGAACGAACTCATCCCATTGATCCACGACCGTGATAGTTGGATTCAGGAGCGTGATCGACGGATTACAGATCTCAATCAGTGGATCAAAGAGCGGGACCAGTGGATTGCTGAACGAGACCAGTGGATTGCTGAGCGGGATCAGTTGATTGCTGAGCGGGATCAGTTGATTGCTGCGCGGGATCAGCTGATTGCTGCGCGCGACCAGGAGATTGCTGAGAGGGAACAGAGGATAGCAGCAAGGGACCAAGTGATCCTCACTATGCAAAACCAGCAAGCTGAACAAGAACAAAGAAACCAGCGACTGCTTCAGGCATTGACGCAAGCCCAAAGTCATATCCAAAAAATCGAGTACAGTAAAAGCTATCGCCTCGCCCGCCTTCTTGGTTGGCCAGTACGCAACTTGCGCACACTCTGGAAGAAAATGCTGGCATTTAACTACCGACAACGCTGGTTAACTCTTTTTAGTGCTCCCCCATTGCCCCAACACGCCATACTCATAAGGGCTGTAAGCCTTGACGAAATACAAAATCACCTGCAAAACCTCCCCGCCAACGTAAGGTGCATCTCATTTGATGTCTTCGACACCCTGCTCGCCCGGTGCATCGAACCACCCGACAGTCTGCAACGCCGAGTGTGCGCCGAAATTGCGGATAAACTTGGCCTGCCTCACACCCCGGAAAGTGTTTGGCAAGCTCGCCAATTCACCGAAAACGAACTACGCCAAGCCTGCCTAAATCAAGGTGGCGATTACGAATGCCACTTCGAACCACTTGTTGAAATCTGGGTCGAGCGGCTTTTGGGTCAAGCGAATCCTGTATTGGTCGAATGGATACACCGATGCGAACGCCGTATTGAAAGCCTCGCACTGAGCGCCAAACCCGGCATCCACTCGCTACTGCAAAAGCTTCACGCACGAGGCCTGCGGGTCATCGCCGTCTCGGACATGTATCTTGGTGAAGAGCATGTGCGCGCCTTGTTGCATGACTGCGGCCTCGGTGCGCTGATTGACCAACTCTATGTGTCCGCCGACTATGGCGTTGGCAAATACTCTGGACGCCTGCATCAGCACGTTTTAGATGCAGAGGGCCTACAGCCAGACCAAGTCATCCACATCGGAGATAACCTCGCGTCAGACATGCTGGCTCCGTTGCGCCTTGGAATTCAGGGCATATTCCTTGATGAGCGTGAAGAACGTCTGCGCCGGCGCCATCAAAGTCTCTCCGCCGAAATGGCGCAACAATGCGACTCACAGCCCAGCGTTTGGCAGGGACGACATTTTTTTGAAATCGTCGCGCAGCATCAACGCTTAAATCTTGCGCCCCCCAGTGAAAACCTGGAGTTTTTTGAACATTACGGACGCGATATTCTTGGATCACTATTTTCGGGTTTTACACTCGGTCTCGTTGAGCACCTACGCACTTTCAAACCCGACAAAGTATTTTTCCTCGCCCGCGATGGCTACCTGTTTCAGCAGCTTTACACCCGCTGGGGCGAACTTATGGATGCCGATGAAGCTCCGCTGCCCAAAGCCTGCTACGCCTATGTATCTCGCCGCGTTGTCGCCAGCGCAGCGATTGCACACGGCATGACCCACGCACAAGCACTCGTAGGCCTGTACAACCCCAAACAACACGGCTTACTTTCCGTTCTCAAAACCTATGGATTACCGATTGAGGATTTCCGAGCACATGCGCAACGCCACGGCTTCCTTGAACTCGATACCCCGCTCCATGATTGGCATGACCCTCGCCTTTTTAACTTCCTTGCCGATGAACAAGTACAAAGCCAAATCAAATCATTCGGCCACAAGGCACGCGCTGACCTTGAGACTTACCTGAGCCAACTTGGGTTTTTTGACTGCCAACGAGTGGCTCTGGTCGATATTGGCTGGAGCGGTACGATCCAAAAATTTCTCAATGAGGCCTTTGCCCATCGTGACGACTTTCCCGAAGTGCGCGGATACTACTTTGCATTCGTCGGACAGATGCACAGTGAATTTGCGCAAGGTGACAAGATCGAAGGGTTACTCTGTGATGTGCGCCACCAAAACGCCTGTGAGCTCACCCCCGGGGAGTTTGAGGAGCTGTTTGAGCAAGGCGCAAGAGCGCTTGAAGCCACAACCCTCGGCTACAGCCGTCGGGAAGATGGCTCTGTGGTTCCGATACTCAAAGCCGACGACGCGCCAGACCGCCAAGGTGAAATTGCCTGCAACCCGTATATCACCGCCATGCACAAGGGTGTCATCAACCATCTGGAGCACTTCTTCGCCGCACAGCAACTCACCGGGTACAGCTTCAGCCAGCTAAAGCCCTACCTGCAGGCAGTCCTTGAACGCGCCGTGGTTTACCCCACCCAAGAAGAAATGGCGCACATTAGTCAATTGGTACATACCGAAGACTTTGGTCATGACCACACACTTGAAATTGGTAGCGACACGCTACGTTGGCAACACATTTTGCGACCACGGCAATTCCTGCACCAACTCCGTATTGCGCCTTGGCGCTATGTCATATTCGCCCGTTTGGGCACACGTATTCCTATTCATACGTGGCTCTATCGCGTCTTTTGGTTGAGAAAGAAAAAATGAAACGCAGCCGCCTGATCATGAGCGTTGGAAGCCTGTGGTGGATGGCACAAGCCTTCCGCTTTGCTCCGCGCAGAGGAGAGTGTTTCGGCCCTGGCCTAGGGCGATTATTGCGCTACGAACGCTTGCGCGCTTGGCACGCAATGTTTGATAGCGACCGCTGGCAATTGTGGAAACTGCGTTTACGGACAATGTTTGCCCGCCGCCGCAACTCTGTGAAGCCTAACAGGGCGATTTAAAGCAGACCCAACCAGCGTCGATACCAAGGACGCAGCCGAGTAGAAGGCATAGTTTCGGTCACATCAGGCACTGGCGTCGTCGAACGCGACACGCGCAACACCTCCGGTGCTAAACCCGCCTGATAGCGTGACCACATCTGCTGATACGCGTCTTCCAAATCGTGCGTGAAGCTCTCGCTTTCAAACAGGGGGCAGCGCAACCGTTCACGCAGCAAATGCTCGCGCAAACGCGCCAATTCCTGCGGATCACCCGCCAGACGCACTAGCTGTGCCTGGTACGTGGCAGGTGTGTCGGCGACCAACTCGCCCAACCCCACCGCACGCAACAGACTTGCCGCAACGCGCCCGGCAAAGGTATCGCCCAGACACGTCACCACAGGCACCCCCACCCACAGGGCATCACTCGCTGTGGTGTGGGCGTTGTAGGGCAGGGTATCGAGAAAAAGATCGGCCAAACTCAGGCGCGCCAAATGTTGCGCATGGGGCAGTTTTGGCGCGAAAACCAGACGCTTCGCATCCACACCCTGATCTTGCGCAAACTGCGTCAGGTTTTCGCGCACCGCATCACCCCCATCCAAAACCCACAACACGCTGCCCGGCACCTCGCGCAACACCTCACACCACAATGCAAAAAACGCCGGGGTCAACTTGTAACTGGTATTGAAGCAGCACAACACCACGCCCTGCTCCGGCAACCCCGCCATCGTGCGCGTCGGCACTTCAGCCACGGCACGCTGCCGATCATTGCACTGGTAGCTCCAGGGCATGTAAACCGGCTTCTCGCTATAGTCCGCCTGATGCGCTTCGGGTAAAACGACATCGTCGGCAATGATGTAATCCCAGTAGTCCCCGCCCAACGTGCCCGGGTAGCCCAAATAATTCACCTGAATTGGCGCGGGGCGCAGCGCAATGATTTCGGGGCGTGCATGTTCGGTGTAGCCCTTCAGATCAACCAGAATGTCGATGCCATCTGCGCGAATCTGGGTGTTGATCTGCGCAAGACTCTTGCCGCGCAAATTGTGAAATACATCAAACGCCTGCACCAAACGCTGACGCATCGGCGAACCATCATCCTTGCCCAGTGAATAGGCAAAAATCTCGAAGCGACTGCGCTCATGCAGCTCAAAAACCTCGGCCATTAGCCACGCTGTAGGGTGGGCGTGAAAATCGGCGGAAAGGTAGCCGATACGCAGGCGCTCGCCTTGTGTCGGCTTAACGTGTTCGAGCGGGGAGGCGCTGGTTCCTGACTCGTACTTAAGCTGCGCCGCCCAGCGGTCTGCGCGCTGGCGTTGCAAGGCGCGATCAAAGCCCGGAACTGACAGGGTGATAAACAAATCGCCCAGCTCCTCCTCAACTTCATGCGCGGCTTGAATGGTTGTAGAAACTGACGCATCGAATGCCGTCCACTCACAAAGCTGGCGCTCCAGACGATGCACGCGCCGGGCAAAACGCAGGCGGTAGGACGGCTCAAGCTCAACGGCTCGGTGCAGAGCGCGCAAGGCTGCGGATGCATCCTGTTCAACCACCACTTCCGACAATGCCAGGTACACATCCGCAACCTGCGGATGACTTTGGAGGCAATGCTGGATTTCCGCCTCAGCGCGCTCGGATTGTCCCAGTAAGCGGTAACTTTCCGCCAGATTCAAGCGTGCATCCAGCAAATCAGGCGCAAGCTCAAGCGCCCGCTGAAACTGCACCAGCGACGCTGGCAATTGATCGAGATGGCGCATGGCCATGCCTAACGTGGTGCGCGCTTGCGCCTCGATCGGCGGGTTTACACTCGGCAATGCAAGCAAATGCTCACAAGCCTGATAAGCCAGCGGCCAATCGTGTTGCGCCTGCGCTGCCTGCACCAAACGAAACCATGCCTCTTCCAACTTTGGATTTAGCTCGGTAGCACGACGAAAAGAATCGAGGGCAGAAACAAGTTCGCCCATGCGCTGCTCGATCTGGCCGATATGCAGCCACAGCATCGCGTTACCTGCGTCCAACTCCGCCGCGTAACGCATATCCTCCAGCGCCTCGGAAAAGCGCCCCAACTCACGCCGCGCCATGCCGCGCAGGTGATAGGCATCCGCCACATCATGCGCTGGCGCACCCGTGGTCGCCAAACGCACAATCAAGGCATCACTCAATGCAGCGGCATGCTGCATGTTACCCGCCTGCAAAACAGCCATAACGTCAGCGATCGCCACAGCAGCGCTCCCCTGTTGCTCCATCATGTTTTCACCTTTATCAATCAAGCCAGCAGGGTAAACTACCCAACCCGCCGCTTCGTGTAAAATCGTGCACCTATGTCACCTCACTCAATGCAAGCGCCCCAATCAGCCCACAGCATCGCCGCCGTGATTGTGGCGTATCGACCCGAGCTTGCCCTCTTGCGCCAGTTGATTACCGCTGTTCGCCCCCAGGTTGAGGCCTTGTGGCTCGTCAATAATGGCAACGTCAGTGACCTCGCTGAGCTTGATGCCGATGCACTCGGCGTGAACATCGTGCAATTTGAGGACAATCTCGGCATTGGCGCGGCCATTGCCTATGCCACGCAACGCGCCCAAAACGAAGGCTACGACTTTCTTTTGACCCTTGATCAGGACAGTATCCCAGCCCCTGATATGGTGCAGCAATTACTCAGTGCCTACGAAGAATTAAATGTACAAGGCGCAAAGGTTGCGGGGGTTGGCCCCGAACAGATTGATCGCCGCTCCGGGCACTATGCCCCGTTTATGCAGCCCATTAGCGCATGGCCTCTGCCACGGCATTCCATCTACCCCCCCGCCCATGGCGTTATCGAGGTCGATCATCTGATTACCTCGGGTCTGCTCGCACCCTTATCAAGCTACCAGGCTGTCGGCGCGCCACGCGCCGACCTGTTCATTGATTATGTGGACATTGAGTGGTCTTTGCGTGCCCGCCGTTTGGGTTACAAGTTGTTTGCCGTGGGCGGCGCGCAGATGCAACACTCGATTGGCGATAACTACCGGCAATTTATGGGCAAACAGGTACCCATTCACAGCCCCTTGCGGCATTACTATTTGATGCGCAATGGCATCTTCCTGCAAAAGCTGCCCACCATTTCCCTGGGGTGGAAAATGTCGGATGCCTTGCAACTGGTCAAAAAATTCATCTTTTTCGGTTTCTTCCTTCCCCAACATGCTACGCGCTGGCGCATGATGCTACGCGGCATCCATGATGGACTGCGCGGCAAACTGGGCATCTATCAGGAGCGCCCGTGAGTCGCCCTGTCTTCGCGCTCTGCGTGCCCACGCTTAACGCCGGCACAGGTTGGAATGAGTGGCTGGCGGCCCTAAAAAGCCAAACACTGCAACCTGACTACACCTTGGTGATCGACTCATCGTCCACTGACGACACCCCCGCCCTTGCCCGCGCCGCCGGGTTGTCGGTCACAACTATCGCCCGCAGTGATTTTAATCACGGTGGCACGCGTCAATGGGCTGTTGAGCATCTTGGCGAATTTGAAACGATCGTCTTCCTCACCCAGGATGCCCTGCTCGCTCATCCACACGCCCTCAGCACATTGCTGGACGCGCTGCACCAAAGCCCGGACATCGGCGCAGTGTATGGCCGCCAACTACCGCACCACGGCGCAACCCCCATCGAAGCCCACGCCCGACTATTCAACTACCCCGCCCACAGCGCGCTGCGCAGCCTTTGTGACCGCGCTCAATTCGGCATTAAAACTGCCTTTTTCTCCAACAGCTTTGCTGCCTACCGCCGCGAGGCACTGAACGCCATAGGTGGCTTCCGGCGCAATCTGATCCTCGGCGAAGACACCGTGGCCGCAGGGCAAATGCTGCTTGCCGACTGGCGTATCGGCTATTGCGCCGAAGCGCAGGTGCGCCACTCACACCACTACAGCCTGCGCGCCGAAATGGCACGCTACTTCGACATCGGCGTGTTACACAGCCGCGAGGCATGGATGCTGGAACAGTTTGGTCATGCCGAAGGTGAAGGTTTGCGCTTTATCCGCTCCGAAGTCGCCTATCTCGCGCGCCATGCGCCGTGGCTCATTCCCGAAGCCGGCCTGCGCACCTTACTTAAATACACCGGCTATCGTCTTGGCCGCAGCGAACAGCGACTTTCATTGGCATGGAAGCGTCGCCTAAGTATGCAGCCGGGCTATTGGCGCGACGATATGACTCGTTCGGCTTAGAATGCCCCCTTTCCATACAGCAACCACGGAACTCAACTTATGTGCGGCATTGTCGGCGCTATTGCGGAACGCAACATCACTCCCATTCTGCTTGAAGGTCTGCGCCGCCTGGAGTATCGCGGCTATGACTCGGCTGGATTGGTGGTGCTCGACGCACACAACCACCTCCAGCGCCGTCGTGCCATGGGCAAGGTCGAGGCGCTGGCTCAACTCCTGGCCAGCGACACGCCACAGCTTGGCGGCTCGCTCGGGCTTGCACATACCCGGTGGGCCACGCATGGCGTACCGTCCGAGCGCAATGCCCACCCGCACATATCCTGCGAGCGCCTCGCCATCGTGCATAACGGCATTATCGAAAATCACGCTGCCCTGCGCGCCCAGCTTATCGAGCTCGGTTATGCGTTCACCTCGGATACCGACACCGAAGTCGCCGCGCATTGGATTGAACATCGCTTACGCGAGAGCGGCGACCTACTGAGTGCTGTGCGCAGCGCCGTCGCCGATTTCGATGGTGCCTATGCCCTGGGCGTGATTTGCCGGGACGAACCGCAGCATCTTGTTGCCGCTCGCAAAGGCAGCCCGCTGGTCGTCGGTCTTGGTTTGGGCGAAAACTTTATCGCCTCGGATGCCGCCGCCCTGCTCCCGGTCACGCAACGCTTTATCTACCTCGAAGATGGCGATATCGCCGACATCCGCCGCGACAGCATCGCCATTTTCGATGTTCAAGGTGCGCCGGTGACACGCCCCATCAAGCAATCAAGCCAAAGCGCCCATGCCGCCGACAAGGGCAATTATCAGCATTTCATGCAGAAGGAAATTCACGAGCAACCGCGCGCCGTGGCCGACACGCTCGAAGGGCGCATCAGCGAGCACAACGTCCTTGCCGGGATATTTGGCGTGCGCGCCGATGAAGTCTTCCAACGTATCCAGCGCGTGCAAATCATCGCCTGCGGCACCAGTTTTCACGCGGGGCTCACCGCGCGCTACTGGTTTGAAGACATCCTCGGCCTGCCCTGCCAAGTCGAAGTCGCCAGCGAATTCCGCTACCGCAACCCGGTGATTAGCGACGACACGCTGTTTGTGACGCTCTCGCAATCCGGTGAAACCGCCGACACCCTCGCCGCACTGCACGATGCCAAGGCGCGCTGCCCACAGCTTGCCACCCTGACCATTTGCAATGTCCCTGAATCCTCGCTGGTACGCGCCTCTGATCTGGTATTCATGACCCATGCCGGTCCTGAAATCGGCGTGGCTTCAACCAAGGCATTCACCACGCAGCTGATCGCTCTAGCTCTGTTGCTGCTCAGTATCGGCAAGGCGCAAGATCGACTTACGGCCGAGCAAGAAGCCCGTATTGTGGGTGGATTGATGCGTATTCCAGGCAAAATTGCCGAAGCCCTCAAACACGAAAAACGCATCCTCAAACTGGCCAAAAAATTGGTCAAAAAGCGCCATGCCCTGTTCCTCGGAAGGGGAGCCATGTACCCCATCGCCATGGAAGGCGCACTCAAGCTGAAAGAAATTTCCTACATCCACGCCGAAGCCTACCCCGCAGGCGAACTCAAACACGGCCCGCTGGCACTCGTCGATGACACCATGCCTGTAATTGCGATTGCCCCGCAGGACGACCTGCTGGCCAAGCTCAAATCCAACCTCGAAGAAGTGCGCGCACGCGGTGGCGAACTGTTCGTTTTCGCCGATGAAAACGCCGGCTTACAGGAAAGCGATGGCATCCACGTTGTCCCAGTCACCTCGCATGTCGGCCGCATCAGCAAAACCATTATTTTCACCATCCCGCTGCAACTTCTCGCCTACCATGTAGCCGTGCTGCGCGGCACCGATGTGGACAAGCCGCGCAACCTGGCCAAGTCAGTGACGGTAGAGTAACCCCCAACCTCAGTCTCTCTCCTTGTTCTGGCTTAAATGAGTTCGCAACGTTTAATTCGCATTCATGGCAACCAAGGCATTTATATAATGCCGCTAACGCCCTCGCGTCGGCAAAAGCACCAACACCAAAGCCAGCAGAATAAATACAATCCCAATCAATTCAAGCTGCCCGGGCCGCTCACCTAACTGAAGCCACGCGCTCAACACACCGACGGTAGGGATCATCAAGGAACCAAAACCGGCCGTTCTGGTGGGTAAATTGTGCAGGGCATAAATCCAAAGCAACCAGCCCAAGGCACCCGCAGGCACAATGTTATAGAACAATACCCACCATAAATGTGGAGTGGCGTTCATGTGCCAAGGCTCAAACATTGCGGCAAATGACATGATGATCAGGCCGCCAAACAGCATTTGCCAGGCCGTGACATTGAGCAAATCCAGCCGATAGCGTTGTCCGAAGCGTTTCTGCCAAATTGATCCACCGGCCCAGGTGATGCCGGAAAGCAAGGCAAATAACGCTGAAGCCATCGCCAAATGCTCTCGCCACGGCGCGATCATCAAGAAAAGCCCCAGGCCAGCAACACCCAAAGCAACCCATTGCAACCGCGACAGCCGTTCATGCAGCACCACATGCGCCATCAAGGTGAGCCATAACGGCATGGTAAAAACAATGACGGCGGTTTCACCCGCAGCGCCGGTGCTGAGTGCCCACATCATAAAGCCGACAAACCCTGCCGTTTGCAGCAAACCTAACGGGATGACGTAGCTCAATGGAGGTGGCTTGATCGGACGACCAAGCATTGGCAGCAGCAAAAGCAACAACAAGGCCGGAACGACGGTACGAATGGCGCCGAACCAAAGCGCGGTAATGTCGCCAAGTCCTCCTTTCATGACCACCCAGTTGTAGCCCCATAGCAGCGCCAGCAGCACCAACGCGGCAAAAGGCTTAACAAGTGTAGTTTCGGAGTTTGTCGGCATTTTTTTGGCTGAGCAATGTGGATGATTCAACACGGCATACGCATAACTATACGAGCACATGGTGAGATACGACGGGTGCGCGCTGTGCCTGCGCTTATCCACAGCGAATGAACCGGAGCATACCACCCACGCGGGCTTTGCGCCTGCAATCACAAACCACCAAATTGGACTTGGCTTGCGACGTCGCCAGCCTGACAGGATGCTGAAAAGCGTCTTCGGTGCAGTTTTACAGCTCGCCTGATTGACCTGATTGCCATAGCCTTTGCCACATCAAACACTTAGAATGCGCGTCCTCTAATTTCACAGCGACTGGTTAACCTCCATGAACCGCACGATGCACGACGCAAACACCGCCACCACTGACACTCCCACCCCCAAAAAGCTCTACATCAAGACTTGGGGTTGCCAGATGAATGAATACGACAGCCAGAAAATGGGTGACGTGCTTGATGCGGCGAATGGCATGACCCTTACCGACAACGCCGAAGAGGCCGATGTCATCCTGCTCAACACCTGCTCCATCCGCGAAAAGGCGCAGGAAAAAGTCTTCTCGCAACTGGGGCAGTGGAAAGAGCTCAAGCGCCACAAACCCGAGCTGGTCATCGGTGTAGGCGGCTGCGTTGCCAGCCAGGAAGGCGCCGCCATCCGCGAACGCGCGCCCTATGTCGATCTGGTCTTCGGCCCGCAAACCCTGCACCGCCTGCCGGAAATGCTGAGCGAGGTGCGCAGCAGCGGCCAATCGGTGGTCGATATTTCCTTCCCCGAAATCGAAAAATTCGACAACCTGCCCGAACCGCGTGCCGATGGCGTGACAGCTTTTGTGTCCATCATGGAAGGCTGCTCCAAGTACTGCACCTTCTGCGTCGTGCCCTACACCCGTGGTGAAGAAGTTTCACGCCCGTTCGACGACGTTCTGGCCGAAATCGCCCAACTTGCCGCCCAAGGCGTGCGCGAAGTGAACCTGCTCGGCCAAAACGTCAATTCCTATCGCGGCGCAATGCACGACGGCGGTCTGGCGGATCTCGCGCTACTGATCGAATTCGTCGCCGCCATTGAAGGCATCGAACGCATCCGCTTCACCACCTCGCACCCGGTCGAGTTCACCGACCGCCTGATCGAGGCCTACCGCAACGTGCCCAAGCTGGCCAGCTTCCTGCACCTGCCGGTGCAATCCGGCTCCGACCGAATTTTGGCAGCCATGAAACGCGGCCACACCGCGCTCGAATACAAGTCCAAAATCCGCAAACTGCGCGAAGCACGCCCGGACATTTGCTTGTCTTCCGACTTCATCATCGGCTTTCCCGGCGAAACCGAGACCGACTTTGAAGCCACCATGAAACTGATTCGTGACATCGGCTTTGACCAATCCTACAGCTTCGTTTTCAGCGCCCGCCCCGGCACGCCCGCTGCCAGCATGGAAGACGACACGCCGCTGGATGTCAAAAAAGAACGCCTGCAACGCCTGCAAGAACTCATCAACACCCAGGCACGCGCCATTTCAGAGGCCATGCTCGGCGGCGTGCAACGCATTCTGGTCGAAGGCGCATCCACCAAAGATGCCAGCGAACTCAAAGGCCGCACCGAAAACAACCGCGTGGTGAATTTCAAGGGTGATGCCGCCCTGACCGGCCAGTTTGTCGATGTACGCATCACCGAAGTTCGCCCCAACTCGCTGCGCGGCGAACTGGTTTAAGCCGCCAGATCACACCTCATGAGCCAACACGCGCCTAAGGCGCCGCCCGACACCTACGCCCTCAGTCTCGCACTTGAACAAGGACACGCCGACCCGAGCCCTGCTCAGGTCGCATTTACCAAACTCATCCAACAGATTGAGAACAAACGTGCTCAACTGACTGAATGGCAGAGCACCATCAGCAACTTTCAGCAAAAATACACCCTCGACCTGCTGCCGATTTTGCAAGCCAAAAACAAACTCAAAGCCGCCTTCGTGCTGCGTCTCGACGAACTCTACGATGCCAAGGGCCTGAGCAAGCGCGAACGCGAGCGCCTCGGCGACATGATTCTTGAGCTCGCAAGCGGCCTGCTCGCGCAAGAAAGCAACCCGCAACTGGACGCGATTTGCGACAAATACCGTCCGCACGACACTCACCCTAGGCTCAACGAACGCCAAGCCGAAATTCTCGCCGCCATGAAAGCCGAATTTGTTGAAATGACCGGCGTGGATCTGGGTGACGATGCCGACGAACTGAGCTACGACGAATTTATACAGCGGGCACAGGCGCACCTTGACGAGCAACACGCCGCCGAAGAGCGCGCACGCCAACAACGCAACGAGCAACGCCAGACCAAGCGCAAAAAAAGCGCCAAACAGCTCGCCAAGGAGCAAAAAGACGCCGAAGATGCGCAGGACATCAAACTCTCCGTGCGCGAGATTTACCGCAAACTGGTCAGCAACCTGCACCCCGACCGCGAAAGCGACCCGCAGCAACGCGCACGCAAAACCGAACTCATGCAGCGCGTCAACCAGGCCTACGAAAAAAACAACCTGCTGCAACTACTTGAATTACAGATCGAACTCGAACACATCGACCCTGCAAGCCTGCGCAACCTGAGCGAAGAACGCCTGCAGCGCTACACCAAAACCCTCAAGCAGCACCTCAGCCAACTCAACACCGAAAAGAACCAGCTCGAAATGGAATTCCGCGAGCGCTTTTCCATCAGCTTCGACCACCTCGGCTACAACCCCAACCCCGCCAACATCATGCGCCTGCTCGCACAAGACATCGCCGCCCACCAAAACGACCTGCATCGCATGAAATACGAGCTTGATGAAATTCAGGACGTGCAAAGCGTGAAAATCTGGCTAAAAGCCATGCGCTACCGCGACGGGTATTAAACCGTAGGTTAGCGGGACATTACAACCAAACGATTCAGCATGCTCAAATCACTATCACGCCATTGGGACACAATCTTTCCAGGCACCCAGCCAATAGGCTACCTATTTCGTGAGCTCTATCCAGAGCGTTGGGTTCGCTTTCACAGCCTTCCTGAATCCAAGCGATATGCTGAAAACCGTGCGGAATACACCGAGATATTTAGTCGACAAAACCAGATCCTCCCAGAACTTATCAAAAGCCAAGAAATTATCCTTTTAACAACAACGTCCAGCATTTCAGCGTCACCGCACCGCATCAAAAGGGAGGGCAGGGGCTATCTCTCCAAGAGAGCCAAAAAACTGGCCAGACTTGATCCTCATGCCAAGTTTTGGCGTACCGTTGCGATGCGTGCACATGAAGATATAGATGAGCCGTGGACCTATTACTGGCACATTTTTGCAAGCCAGCGCACATTCACGGAGGGTTGCATTGATCCAATTCTGGCTCTCGCTGCCGACTTCGTCGAAGAGAATGTTTTCATTTTGAGCCCCAATGACTCGTGGTTATTCCTTCCATACGACGGCGGTGTCGACGTAATACTGCCCTCAACTTGGGAGCGAGACTGCTTGAAGGATAGATATAAAACGTGGCTTTCAAAGGAATCTAGCGGGTTGTAGCTTTTCGGGGTGAGAGAGGGAGCTACAACTTCATGAGAGCGACGATATTGATTGTGCTAACACGGTAATCATCTGACAGTTGAACAGCTTATATACACAGCGACTCAACCGTCGCCACGGCTTGGTCGGGCATCTTTTCCAAGGGCGATACAAGGCCGCCCTAGGGAAGCTCTGATTGAATCAGAGCTTCCTGTCCGGGGTATGGATGCCTCGTCGCATCAATGACGCAAGTCATTGAAATGCGAGAGACAGCCCGGGCATGTACCGGGCTGGTCGAGTCTGAATGAAGCCATGGATAGATTCATTCAGAGTTTTCCTAGAGCAGAAAGAAGCCTATTTGCTGGAGTTGGCGCCGCCATGTGGCATTGAACCCGCTGCGCGCCCATATCATTGACGAATGGTGCTGGGGCAGCCACGCCGTCGTCACAGAACAGGACGCTGCGCCGCATTGGCTGGATGCGGATTAGCAGCGGATAAGCGCTTGCTTATTACCAAAACCGCTAGGGTGTGATTTTGCGATACTGATGATTGTCCGTATCGCCCACATAGACATTGCCAGCGGCATCGACGGCCACGCCCACCGGGTTATTAAACGAGGCTGACGCAGCAGGGCCATTGGTGGAACCGGGGGTCGTGGAGCCCGCTAGAGTGGTGACCATTCCGGTTGCCAAATCAATCTTGCGTATCTCGTTATTGCCATCAGCCACATAAAGAAGGGTGTTGTCGCCATTGAGTGCGACGCCTTTCGGAGCTTTGAACGAAGCGGCTGCGCCGATGCCGTTGGCGGAGCCGGGGGTCGTGGAGCCCGCCAAGGTGGTGACTACCCCGGCCGGGGTGATCTTGCGAATTTTGTTGTTATCGACATCGCCCACGTAAACATTACCACTGGCATCGACGGCAATACCCTTCGGGTGGTTAAAGCCGGCCGCCGAGCCGATACCGTCGGCAGAGCCGGGTGTCGTCGAGCCTGCAAGGGTCGTGACGATGCCCGCCGGGGTGATCTTGCGGATCGCATTGTTATTGAAATCGGCAATGTAGAGATTGCCGCTGGCATCCAGCTTAACGCCCTTCGGGTAATGGAATGAGGCGCCTTGGCCAGTGCCGTCGGCCGAGCCGGGCGTTGTCGAACCCGCGAAGGTCGTGACCATCCCGGTCGCAAGATTAATCTTGCGAATTTCGTTGTTGTAGGAATCAGCCACATAGAGCGTGGTTTCGCTAGCGTCGAGCGCAACGTCTGTCGGGTAGTTGAACGAGGCGGCCGCACCGATGCCGTCGGACGAGCCAGGCGTCGTCGAGCCTGCAAGGGTGGTAACGACGCCGGATGAAGAAATCTTGCGGATCTCAAAGTTGTTGGTATCAGCAATGTAAAGGGTACCGCTAGCATCGACTACAACGCCGGTTGGATAGTAAAAGGATGCCGCAGCGCCGATGCCGTTGGCCGAGCCGGGGGTCGTGGACCCCGCCAGCGTGGACACCGTGGGCGGGAGGCAGGCGACCGTTACTCCTGAAACATTACTGGCATTGATACTGCCGTTGCCGTGGGTCACGGTACAGGTTTCGCCACTCGGCTGGGTTCCCACTGTCACGGTATAGGCCGCGCCATTGGGTAACGCGCTAGCGAAAGTAAAGCTACCGTTGGCTGTGACAATGAGAGGATCACCGCCATTATTCAGCAAGGTGACCGATGCGACACTATCCAGACCGGAGACCGTACCTCCGATGGTATAGGCCATTGTCGTTGAAGACCCGCCACAACCAGTGAGACTGAGAGATAAGGTTGCTGCCGTCACGAACACAGCTAAGGATTTGATAGGTGTCATAATGAACGCTCCATTTAAGCTTTAATGGTCGGTGAGTTCGCATCATACCCGCACTTTGAGCCTTGGCAGGCTGTTGAAATCAGCCTGCCAAGGCGGGGCATGGATGCCCCGTCGCACTAATGACGCAAGTCATTGAAATGCGCGAGACCGCCCGGGCGTGTACCGGGCTGATCGAGTCTGAATGAAGCCATGAATGGGTTCATTCAGAGTTTCCTTAAATATCTGCGCATCTACGTTTGCGCGCCACTTCACCCAACACGCCCTCCTCGCCCTCAATCCTCGCGATGAGCACCGCGCCTACCGAGTCGGAGAATACATTCACCGTGGTGCGGCTCATGTCGAGCAGGCGATCCACCACGAGAATCAAGCCCAGCGCTTCGAGCGGCAAACCAAGGCTGCTCAGGATCAGGGTGATGGCCACCAAGCTGGCGGCGGGGATACCGGCCACGCCGACGGAGGTCATCAAGGCCAGCATCAGAACGCTGAATTGTTGCACCAGACTAAGCTCCACACCGTAGAGCTGGGCGATGAACAGCACCACCACGCCTTCGTACAGCGCGGTTCCGTCCATATTCACCGTCGCGCCCAGCGGCAGAACGAAGCTGGCGGTGCGGTTGGACACGCCCGCGCCTTTTTCCACGCATTCAATGGTCACCGGCAGGGTGGCGGCGCTGGAGGCAGTGGAAAATGCGGTGAGCAGGGCGGGCGTCATGGCGCGGTAATGGCGCAATGGGCTGACGCGAGCGAGCAGGCGCAGGATCAGCGGCAGGGTAATCAGCATGTGAAAACCCAGTGCAAGGATGACGGTAAACATAAAGCCCGCCATCGGGCGCATGGCATCCAGACCCGAGGATGCGACAACCTTGGCGACCAGGGCGAATACGCCGATGGGCGCAAAGAACAGCACGAAGTCGGTCATACGCAACATCACCTGATACACGCCCTGCCAGAAGGCGCGCTGCACCTCGGCGGCGCCCTTTTCAATGCGCGTCATGAACAGACCGTACAACAGGCTGAAAGTAATCAGCCCGAGCATTTGCCCGTTAGCGGCGGCCTGGATGATGTTCGGCGGGAAAAACTGGTGCAGCATTCCGGCCAGATCGCCCATGCTGCGCCCTTCGACGGCCTTGGTCACCGACTCGACGCTGCCGCTCGGCGGCACAAAGCCGGGCATCACGCCCGGCTGGATGAGGTTGACGAACAGCAGCCCGGTCAGGATGGCCAGCACGCTGGTGACGAGGTAATAGCTCAGCGTTTTCAGACCGAGCCGCCCCAGCCCGCCGCCATCACTGGCTGAACCGATGCCGCTGATAATCGCGGCAACCACCAGCGGCACCACCAGCATTTTGAGGGCGTTGAGGAACAGATCGCCCACGAAGGCGTACATATCAAAGAGACGCAGGCCGAAGATATTGGCCTCCATGCCGCCCAGCCAGCCGGCCAGAACGGCCAGCGCAATCGACAGCAAAATCATGCGCACCGAAACCGGCATGGCCACGCTGGCGCCCGCATGATGCGGCGAGCTTTTGGAAGTCGACTGCGTCATAAACAACCTCGAAATTCGTCAATCGTCCTGCAAGGGCTCGCCTTGGGTCACACACTGGCGCGCAAACATTCAATCGCCAGCCACAATCCTTTCCACCGCTTCAAGCACATTCGATACCATACACGCACCGGCAGGCAGTCTGCGCTCGTCCCCCGCGTGATATTTGCCCGTCTGCACCAGCATGGCCTGCAGGCCGGCCTCATGCGCCCCGCACACATCGCTTTCGACATCATCCCCGATCATGCGCACGCTTGCCATCGGCACGCCCAAGCATTCCACTGCGTGGTGAAAAAACGCCGCACCCGGCTTACCCATCTGTACGGCCTCGCATCCTGCTGCGGTCTCCAGCAGGCGCACAAACGGCCCCGCATCCAGAAACAGCTCGCCACCCTCGCGGAAGTAACGGCTACCTGAAAGGGAAAGCAGCGGTGCACCGCGCATCAACAAGCGGAAAGCGGCATTCAGTGCGGCATAGCTAAAGCCATCGCCCGCATCACCGACCACCACAGCATTCGGTTGCGCTTCTTCCAACGCCTCAAAATCGACACGCAGCCCCGGATGCACCATCAGCATGGGGCGATATTGCTCACGCGCCAGCCATGCCTGCGCCAGCACAGACGGAGTCAAAAGCTGATCCTGACGCACGGCAAGCCCGGCGGCGTCCAGCCGCGCCCACAGCGCCGCCCGTGCCGTGCGGGTCGTGTTGGTCAACAACAGAAATGGAAGATTGACCGCACGCAGGCGGTCAAGCGCCTCACGTGCGCCGGGCAAAGGCGCGTCCCCATCCAGCAGCACCCCGCCGATATCCAGCAACACGGCTTGTACACGCATCACTCTCCCCCCGATGCACTGGCATCTTGTGGGATTTATAGGCCTGAGGATGCGAGACGGCAAGCAGAACCTTCCTTAAGGTTCGTGCTGTTATGATGGTCTCGCACACTGGCAGCCTGTCGGACTTGAGCGGCTGAAGCGAAAAAGTCGCCGACCGAGGGCAGATTTTGACGATTTTTTTTGGCAATATCAGAAACTATTGGCTAAAAAAATCGGTGAAATATGCACTGGTCAGAAAAGCGCCGCCTAGAGCGGCACTGGGATGCGAAGCATCACCCGAAGGGCGGAATCCAAGGATGGATTCCGCAAGCTTTTGCAGCCAGGTCGCCCCAAGTCCGACAAGCTGCTCCCATCTGCCCTGCAAGGGAAACATCATGAGTACCGAGATCTGGGAACTGCTTTCCTACATCGTGACTGTCATTGGCCTGCCGATGGCGCTGGCATTCTTCATTTTTGAACATCGCAAAGAGCGCGCCAATGAGGAAGAGGCCATCTGGCAGCAATTGTCGGATGCGTATATCGATTTTTTGAAAGTCGTCATCGACAATTCAGACCTGCAACTGCGCGTTAAAACTGCCGTGACCAACCTCAACGAGGAGCAGCTTGAGCGTAAGCGAGTGATTTTTGACATGCTGATTTCACTGTTCGAGCGTGCCTATCTTTTGGCCTATGAAGACGAGATGGATGAAAAACAGCGCCGCCTATGGCACTCGTGGGAGGACTACATGCGCGAATGGTGTCAGCGCGAAGATTTCCGCACTCGTTTACCCGAGCTGGTGTGTGGCGAGGATCCGGATTTTGCAGCTTATATCACGCGCTTGGCGCAGAATCCGGCGATAGATTGCCATGTGATTGAGCCTCCGCCCCCTCCGGGGACATAAGGCTGCGGTTGAATTTAACTGAACCCCGCCCCATGATGCGGGTATTCATTTTTGTAAGAATATGCATTGAGCACTTCCATTCAAACCCGCGCACTTGCGCTGACGCCTCATGACAATCTGCGTCTTGCCCACCTTTGCGGCCAGCTTGATGGCCATTTGCGTATGTTGGAGCGCCGCTTGGGTGTGGAAATCAATAATCGCGGCTTTGATTTTCAGGTGATTGGCCCCGAGGACGCCGTTACAGTCACGCTCGGACTGTTGACCAGCCTGTACGCGCAAACCGAGACCACGGTGGTCAACTCCAACACGATTCATCTTGCCTTGGTGGAAAGCGGATTTGGCGATCCCATCGAAGAGCCGGTCGAGGATCAGGCTCCGGATGCGTTCAGTATTCGCACGCCGCGCATGACGATCAAGGGGCGCGGGGCGAATCAGGCACGTTATTTGCGTGACATAAAAAGCCATGACCTGAGTTTTGGCATTGGGCCGGCGGGCACGGGCAAGACGTATCTTGCAGTTGCAGCGGCGGTCGAGGCGCTCGAAAACGAAGAGGTGCGGCGGATTATGTTGGTGCGTCCGGCGGTGGAGGCAGGTGAGCGTTTGGGCTTTTTGCCTGGCGATATGGCGCAAAAAATTGACCCGTATTTACGTCCGATGTACGACGCGCTGTATGAGATGCTGGGTTTTGAGCGCGTGATGAAGCTGATTGAGCGTAATGTGATTGAGGTTGCACCACTGGCGTTTATGCGCGGGCGCACGCTGAACGAAGCCTTCATCATTCTGGACGAAGCACAGAACACCACGGTGGAGCAGATGAAAATGTTCCTTACGCGTATCGGCTTTGGCTCGCGTGCGGTAGTGACTGGCGATGTGACACAAATCGACCTGCCGCGTGCGCAAATGTCGGGTTTGCGCCATGCGATTGAGATTATCAAAGATGTGGACGGAGTGAGCTTCACCTTTTTCCAGGCGCGCGACGTGGTGCGCCACCCGCTGGTCAAACGCATTGTGGCCGCGTATGAAAAAGCTGATGTTCACGGTTGAGAATTGTGAGAAATGAACATGCTTGATCTTGATATTCAATACCCCGATGCAGCAGATGGCAGTGAGGGTATTTTCGACGCCTCCTCCAGCTTGCCGTCACCCGAACAATTCACCCGCTGGGTCGCTGAAGCAGTTGGCAAGGTTCCTACCGCCATGACATTGCGTCTCGCGCCGCTGCACGAAGCCGCGCAGCTCAACATGAAGTTTCGCGGCAAGGATTACGCGACGAATGTGCTGTCTTTTCCGCTGGAATTCCCGGAGGAAACGGGGATTCCTTACATTGGCGACATCGTGATCTGCCCTGAGGTGGTTGCGCGAGAGACCGCCGAACAAGGCAAGCCGTTGCTGGCGCATTACGCGCATCTAACTGTGCATGGCACATTGCATTTACTCGGCTACGATCATGAAAATGACGACGATGCCCTGGAAATGGAAACGCTGGAGACACAAATCCTTGCCACACTTGGCTTCCCTGACCCATACCAGCCCATCGAAGAGACCTTGGATTAACTTATGGACGACCCCTCCCCGAGTACCACCAGCCCGTCACCCTCGCCGCGTGGCTGGCTGGACAAATTAGTGCAATTGATCGCGGGCGAACCACGCAACCGCGAAGACTTGATTGAAACGCTGGAAACCGCACAGGAGCGGGGCCTGCTCGATCACGGCGCGCTGGCGATGATCGAAGGTGTGTTGGAGCTGCATGAGTTGCGCGCACGCGATTTAATGATCCCACGCGGACAAATGGCCGTCCTCGAACATAGCATGGGTTTTGATGAGCTTTTGCAGCGTGTGCTCGAATCCGGACACTCGCGCTACCCGGTGATTGGCGAAGATCGTGATGAAGTGCTGGGCTTGCTGCTGGTCAAGGACTTGCTGCACTTGATCCCGAATACGCGCAACGATACGCAAGATAATGATGCCCAAGCCGAGTTTGATATTGCTCCCTACCTGCGACCAGCGTTATTTGTGCCCGAAAGCAAGCGCATTGACGCGCTGCTGGCCGAATTGCGCGCCTCGCGCAATCATATGGCGCTGGTGATCGACGAATACGGCGGCATTGCGGGTTTAGTGACGATTGAAGATATTTTGGAAGAAATTGTCGGCGCGATTGATGACGAACACGATGTCGCCGAAGACGTGCTGATTCGTGCGGCGGGCAATGACCGCTACATCGTTCATGCCCTAACCCCCATTGAAGAGTTCAACGCGGCCACGGGCGCCGAGCTGTCTGATGCAGACTTCGACACCATCGGCGGTTTCGTGACCCATGCGATTGGACATCTGCCGCAGCGCGATGAAGTCATTGAGCTGGAAGGATTCAAATTCCGCGTGATTAGCGCGGATCGGCGCAGGTTGCACCGGATGCGCGTGACCCGCTTGGGCGTTGGCCCGGGCGTACACACACAGCAGCCTGAAAGCTGACATGCCTTATCAGCTCTGGCTGGCGCGCTTGGCCGCCCTGTTGCTGGGTGCAGTGCTGCCCTTGGCCTTTGCGCCGTTCGATCTATGGTGGATTGCGCCACTCAGCCTTGCCGGGCTGTTCTGGCTGTGGTGTTCAGCCACACCACGCATTGCAGGCTGGCTGGGCTATGCCTTCGGTCTTGGCATGTTCGGTGTCGGCGTAAGCTGGATTTTCGTTTCCATGCACCACTTCGGCGAGGCCATTGTGCCCGTAGCCGGGTTGATTACCCTTGTCTTTGCCGCCGTCATGGCCGTGTTTCCTGCGCTGGCGGGCTATGTCGCCGCACGTCTAAGCTCCGAAGGCAGTGTCGCACGCATTCTGATTGCCATACCGCTGGCCTGGATGCTGCTTGAACTCATACGCGGCGAATTTCTGGGCGGCTTTCCCTGGCTCAATCTGGGCGCAAGCCAGATCAACGGCGCGCTGGCAGGCTACGGGCCTGTTTTCGGCGAGTACGGCATGAGTCTTGTGCTGGCGTTGAGCGCCGCCCTGCTGCTGCTGTTTGTCACGCGACACAAAAAAATCATCTACACATTGGGGCTGTTCGTCTTGCTGGCGCTGTGGGCGGGGGGTATTACCCTGCGTCATATCGACTGGGTTGAAGCAGCCGGCGAGCCTGTCAGCGTGGCCATCGTGCAGGGCAATGTGGAGCAGTCACGCAAATTCGACCCAAATGTGTTTCAGGCCACGCTGGATCTGTATCGGCATCTGACCGATACCCAGGCCGCCGATGTGCGGCTGGTCGTCTGGCCGGAAACCGCCGTGCCGGATACCGTGACGCAAGCTGTACCTTTTTTGATCGAAATGCAGGATGTGGCACGCACGCGCAACCAACAGATCGTGGCAGGGGTGTTCGATCAGGATCAGGCCGGGCGCTATTACAACGCGCTACTCACCCTGCCGGTGGAGGGTGGGCGCTATTACAAGCGTCACCTCGTGCCTTTTGGTGAATACCTACCGTTACGCTTTTTAATCGAACCATTCCGTAGCGTCATTCAGGTACCGATGTCCGATTTAACCTCCGGGCGCGACGATCAGCCCTTGCTGCAACTGGCCGGATACCCTGTCGGCGCATCCATCTGTTACGAAGCCACCCTGGCGCGCAAGATCAATACCGCCCTGCCTGAAGCAGCGTTTTTGCTGAACGCCAGTAACGATGCCTGGTTTGGCGATTCGCTTGCGCCGCACCAGCACTTGCAAATCGCTGCCATGCGCAGTCTGGAAAGCGGGCGCTGGATGCTGCGCGCGACCAATACCGGCATTTCCGCGTTGATTGATCCGCGCGGTCAAATCGTCGCTCGCACGCCGCAATTCGAGCAAGCCGTGTTGCGCGGCAAAATTGTGCCGATGCAAGGTGCCACGCCGTTTGTGCTTTGGGGCGCGTGGCCGGTGTGGTTATTGAGTGTGTTTGGAGTTTTGGCACTCATGCTTTGGCGCAGGTTGAAGCCGGACAAAGGGTAGGTGCGGGCTTGCGCCAGCTTCGCGTTAATGAATTCGCACCTATAAACAAAGCGCTACATCACTGCCGAGCGGATACGCCGATAAACCGTGCCGCTGCAAGCTTGGCACGCTGGCAAAACATCATCATCCACCTTGACATGCAGTACTTCGCCGCAGTCCACGCACTCATACGCCCCGGCCGCGACCGTATCGCCCTCGCGTATAAGCTGCGCCATTTGCTCCGTCCACATTTCCTTCAAGCGCATCAAATCGCGCGTGGTCGGGTCGGCCGCCAACAACATGCACTCCACGGCGCGATGCTCGGCAAACAACAAATCGGTTTCCACCCAGTCCTCAAACTCCTCCTCTGCCGCCACCAGGGTTGCAGATAGCTCGTCAACTTCGCGGCGCAAGGTTGCCGCCAAATCGTCGGCCTCTTCATGCGTAAGCTCATTCACGGTCATCACCCATTCGCGCGCCCGTAACAGCGCGCTATCCAAAGACTGACGCACGCCGTGCTCACCCTGCATTAAATCCAGCACCCGCTCGCTCATGGCGTTATAGGCTTCACGCAGGCGACCTTGAAAATGACTCGCCATGATTTCCTCCTGTATTGCTTGATCGGGATTGCGCAAAAGCTCCAGCAAGGCAAAGCGTCGAAGTCAGTACACCAAGTCCGGCGATGTACTTGAACGCCGCTAGGGCAGTTTTGCGTAAGTCCTGCTTAATTATTATACGTACCGAGTAAAGCACATTCTGCGGCGTTCATTTGGTATCCTTGCGCGACTTTTTTATTTAACGACTTTAGACCCTCATGCCCGCACCCATGCACGACCAGTACAATTTCAAATCCATCGAACAGCACGCACAACAGCACTGGGACGACAGCGGCCTGTTCAATGCCACGGAAGATGCCAGCAAGGAAAAATTCTACTGCCTGGCCATGTTTCCCTACCCGAGCGGCAAGCTGCACATGGGGCATGTGCGCAACTACACCATTGGCGATGTGATCGCGCGCTATCAGCGCATGTTGGGCAAAAACGTGATGCAGCCGATGGGCTGGGATGCCTTCGGCCTGCCTGCGGAAAACGCGGCGCTGGCCAATAACGTCGCCCCGGCGGCCTGGACGCTCTCCAACATCGATTACATGCGCCAGCAGCTCAAGGCGCTGGGCTTCGGCTACGACTGGTCACGCGAAGTCACCACCTGCCTGCAGGACTACTACCGCTGGGAGCAGTGGCTGTTCACCCGCTTGGTCAAAAAAGGGCTGGCCTACAAGAAAACCGCCGTGGTGAACTGGGACCCCATCGACCAGACCGTGCTGGCGAACGAACAAGTGATTGACGGACGCGGCTGGCGTTCCGGCGCATTGGTCGAGCGGCGCGAGATTCCGCAATGGTCGTTGCGTATTACCGACTACGCCGAACAATTGCTCAACGATCTGGACACGCTGGACGGCTGGCCGGAGCAGGTGCGCGCCATGCAGGCCAACTGGATTGGGCGTTCGGTCGGCGTGGAGCTACATTTTGGCATTGAAGGCGGCGAGCCGCTGACCGTGTACACCACCCGCGCCGACACACTGATGGGCGTGTCTTACGTTGCCGTCGCCTCGCAGCACCCGCTGGCCAAAGCCGCCGCCGCGAACAACCCCGAACTGGCCGCCTTTATCGAAGAGTGCCGCCACACCAAGGTCGCCGAAGCCGATATGGCCACGTTGGAAAAGAAAGGCGTGGCACTGGGCATTGATGCCATTCACCCGATCACGGGCGAAAAAGTGCCGGTGTGGACGGCCAACTTTGTGCTGATGGAATACGGCACCGGCGCGGTGATGGCCGTGCCTGCGCATGACCAGCGTGATTTTGAGTTTGCGCAGAAATACGGCCTGCCGATCAAGCAGGTCATTGCGCCTGCAACGAGCGAGGGCGCGAACATCGACCAGGCCGCCTTCACCGACAAGGGCGTGCTCATCAACTCCGGCGCATTCGACGGCCTGAGCTCTGCCGATGCCGTCGAAGCCATCGCCGCCCACCTCGAAGCGCACGGCAAAGGCCACAAGAAGATCAACTACCGCCTGCGCGACTGGGGCGTGTCGCGCCAGCGCTACTGGGGCTGCCCGATTCCAATCATCAACTGCCCAAGCTGCGGCGCGGTTCCCGTGCCGGAAGACCAGCTTCCCGTCGTGCTGCCCACCGATGTAGTGATGAATGGCCCGCAATCGCCGATCAAGTCCATGCGTGAATTCATCGACACCACCTGCCCCTGCTGCGGCGGCAAGGCCGAGCGCGAAACCGACACCTTCGATACCTTCTTTGAATCAAGCTGGTACTACGCCCGCTACACCTCGCCGGGCAACGACCAAGCCATGCTGGATGAACGCGCCAATTACTGGCTGCCGGTCGATCAATACGTCGGCGGGGTGGAACACGCGGTACTGCATCTTTTGTATGCGCGCTTTTTCCACAAGCTGCTGCGCGACGAAGGCTTGGTGAATGGCGATGAGCCGTTCAAGCGCCTGCTCACCCAGGGCATGGTGGTGGCCGACACCTACTACCGCGAAGATGCCATCGGCAAAAAGACCTGGTACAACCCGGCGGATGTCGCGCCCGAGCTGGATGACAGGGGACGCATTATCGGCGCAACCCTGATCGAAGACGGCCTGCCGGTCATGGTCGGCGGCACAGAGAAGATGTCCAAGTCGAAGAACAACGGCGTCGATCCGCAAGCCATGATCGACCGTTTTGGTGCGGACACCGTGCGCCTGTTCATGATGTTCGCCGCCCCGCCCGATCAAATGCTCGAATGGTCGGACTCAGGTGTTGAAGGCGCGCACCGCTTCCTCAAGCGCCTGTGGCGCATGGTGCATGAGCATGTGTCGAGTGGGCATGAATTCGCACAACACCCGCTCAACGACGCGCAAAAAGCCACCCGTCGCAAGCTGCACGAAACCATCCAGAAGATCACCGACGACATTGGCCGTCGCCAGACCTTCAACACCGCCATTGCCGCCGTGATGGAGCTGCTCAACGAGATCGGCAAGCTGGACGACAGCCTATCCAGCCACGGCCTCCGCCAGGAAGCTCTGAGCGCTGTCACCCTGCTGCTCGCGCCCATCGTGCCGCATATTGCCGAAGCCCTGTGGAGCGCGCTGGGTTACGCGGGCATGGCCGCCACCGCCCCCTGGCCAGTGGTTGATGAATCCGCGCTGGTACGCGACAGCATTGACCTGGTTGTTCAGGTCAACGGCAAGCTGCGCGGCCAGTTCAGCGTCGCCGCCGATGCCTCACGCGAGACCATCGAACAGGCGGCACTGGCCGACGAGCAGGTGCAACGCTTCCTTGAGGGCAAGAGCGTGAAAAAAGTCGTCGTCGTCCCCGGTCGGCTTATCAACTTTGTTGTGGCCTGAGTATGAATCGTCGCACCGCCTTACTCGGCCTGTTTGCTACGGGTTTATCCGCGCTCGGTTTAAGCGCCTGCGGCTTCCAACCGCGAGGCAGCACATCATTGCCGCCGGATTTGCGCCGTGTCAGCCTGACCGGTTCGCAGCCTGGCGGATTGACACAAACGCTTGAAAGGCTGCTACGCCAGGGCGGTGCAGAAATCATCAGCACCTCACCAAAACCCAGCGACAGCCTCAACGTCCGCGTCAACAACGTTCAACTTCAGCGCCGCGAAGCATTGATCGACCGTCAAGCAAACGTGCGTCAAATTGAGCTGATCCAGCGTGCCCAGTTGAACGTCAGCCGTGCCGATGACACCCCACTGATCGAGCACGAAACGTTTGAAACCGTGCGCAGCACCAGTTACAACCCGCTTTCCCTGCTGGCACAAGGCGAAGAAGACCAACGCCTGCAACGTGAACTCGATGAGCAGATGGCACAAACCATCCTCGCTCGCCTGCGTTCACGCCTCGCAACGCCTTAAAGCCTCGCCATGAAAATCCGCGCCGAACAATGCGCCCGCACCCTGGAACGCAATCTCCCCAGTGCTTTCCTCATGAGCGGCGAAGAACCGCAACAAAAGCAGGAAGCACTGGATCTTGCCCTGCGTCTTGCGCGCAGCCAAGGCTTTGACGAACGCCTGCGCTATGAAATCGACCTGCACTTTGATTGGTCGCAGCTCATTAACGAATGGAATGCGCCCTCACTGTTCGCCCCGCGCCGCATTTTTGACCTGCGCCTGAACAACCTGCGCTTGAGCAAAGAGACCATCACCTGGCTTGTCGCCGCCGCCAGCGCAAACCAAAGCGACAACCTGCTCCTACTCAGCGTCGGCAAGCTGGAAGCCGCACAGAAAAAATCCGTCTGGGTGCAAGCGTTTGAGCAACACGGCCTGTGGCTGGAGGTCTGGCCGCTCAAGGACGGCGAATTTATCAACTGGATGGAGCGCCGTTTGCAAACGCACGGCCTATCCGCCGAACGCGAAGCACTGCAACTGCTGGGTGAACATCTCGAAGGCAATCTGCTCGCCGCCGCCCAGGACATCGATAAACTCGGCCTGCTCTTCCCCAAAAACACCCGCCTCTCCAGCGAAAACATTTTAAGCAGCGTTGCCAACTCCAGCCGCCACAATGTCTTTGAACTCGGCGAAGCCATCCTGCAAAGTGACCCCAAACGCGCCTTGCGCGTACTCCACGGCCTGCAAAACGAGGGCGAAGAGCCAATTCTGATTGCATGGGCAATCACCCGCGAAATCCGCCTGTGCGCCGACTTTGCCAGCCGTATCGAACATGGTGAAAGTCCCGCTCACGCGCAAAAAGCCCTGCGCATCCGCGACCCGCAGATGCGCCATTACAGCAGCAAAGCCCGCGCTGGCAGCCGTCGCTGGCAAGCCTTGCTGCTCGATGCAGCGCTGTTCGACCGCATTATCAAAGGTGTTGCCCCAATCGGCTCCTCACGTCCCTGGCCTGCGCTTACCGCGCTGATGCTCAAGGCGTGTCGGGCGTAAGAACCTGCTTACGATCCCGCTGAACGGCACGAACGGGCATCCGTTGCACTTTTCTGCGACAATCGCGCCCAATAACTGACTTCATTGATTGACCACCATGCAACAACTCATCCACTCCTTGGGTCAGCAAGCCCGCCAGGCTGCTCGTCAGCTGGCTCGTGCAGAAACCGCCGCCAAGAACAAGGCTCTCGAAGCCATGGCACAGGCGCTGCTGGACGGCGCTGACGACATTATCAGCGCCAACACACGCGACCTAGATGCGGGCAAAAGCGCTGGCCTGGATGCGGCCATGCTCGACCGCCTCTCCATTGACGCCAAGCGCATTGCCGACATGGCCGAAGGTGTGCGCCAGATCATCGCCCTGCCCGATCCGGTCGGCGCGATTTCCGAAATGAACTACATGCCATCCGGCATCCAGCTCGGCAAAATGCGCGTGCCGATCGGCGTGATTGGCATCATTTACGAATCACGGCCAAATGTAACCGTAGACGCTGCGGCGCTGTGTCTGAAGTCCGGCAATGCGGTGATCCTGCGCGGCGGTTCGGAAGCAGCGCACTCCAATCGCGCCTTGGCGGCCTGCATTCAAAACGGCTTGCGCAAGGCCGGTTTGCCGGAAAGCGCCGTGCAAGTGATTCCCACCACTGACCGTGAGGCAGTCGGTGCCATGCTGCGCGCGCGCGGGCTGATCGACGTGCTTATTCCGCGTGGCGGCAAGAGTCTGACCGAGCGCGTGGCCAGCGAAAGCCTGATTCCAGTCATTAAACACCTCGACGGAATCTGCCACGTCTACATTGACGACACCGCCGATATTCAAAAAGCGCTCAAAGTCGCCATCAATGCCAAAACCCACCGCTACGGCGTGTGCAACGCCATGGAAACCCTGCTGGTAGCCGAGGCGATTGCCGACGATATCTTGCCCGCGCTGGCATCAAGCTATCTTGCCAAGGGCGTCGAGCTGCGCGGCTGCGTGCGTACCCGCGCAATTCTCGCCGACGAGGATATCAAGGCCGCCACCGAAGACGATTGGAGCACCGAATATCTCGCGCCGATTTTGTCGATCAAAGTGGTCGATGATCTGGACATGGCCATTGACCATATCGAAACCTACGGCTCGCATCATACTGATGCGATTATCAGCGAAGATATCACCCGTGCCCGCCGCTTCCTGCGCGAAGTGGATTCAAGCAGCGTGATGGTCAACGCCTCCACCCGCTTTGCCGATGGCTTCGAATACGGACTGGGTGCGGAAATCGGCATTTCCACCGACAAGCTGCATGCACGTGGCCCGGTCGGACTGGAAGGCTTGACCACACAAAAATGGATTGTGCTGGGGGATGGGCATATTCGTGGCTAAGGGTCGTTGCGCTTGATCGGCATTCTCGGCGGCACCTTCGACCCGATTCACCTCGGCCATTTGCGCCTGGCTGAGGAAGTGCGCGAGGCACTGAACCTGGAGCAGGTGCGCTTTGTCCCGGCCTTTCAACCGCCGCATCGGCGCATGCCCATAGCCTCGGCGCACCATCGTTTGGCCATGGTGCGTCAAGCTGTGCAGGATAACCCGCACTTCATGGTGGATACCCGCGAATTCGCGCGCGGCGGAGCATCGTGGATGGTGGACACCTGCGCCTCATTGCGCGATGAGTTGGGGGGAGAGCCCATTGTGCTGATCATGGGTATGGATGCGTTTAACGGTTTTACTCGTTGGCGGGCGTGGCAACAAATTCTGGGGCTGGTGCATCTGGCGATAGCCACCCGCCCCGGTGCTCGCGCCGAAGACGAGGCCGCTGAACTCCTCGCGGCGCGAAGTTGTCCGACTCGGCTGCTTGAATGTGCGCCTGCGGGCCGCATTATCGAGATTCCCATTACTGCGCTGGATATTTCCGCCACCCATATCCGTGAATTGTCAGCTAGCGGACGCAGTACGCGCTATCTTCTACCCAAGGCGGTGCAGGAATACCTCACCGAGCATTCACTTTATTGATTACTGATTTTCATTTTTCCAACACGAGATACCCATGGAACTAGAACCCCTTCGCGACCTTATCGTCACTGCTCTTGAAGACCTGAAAGGCGAAAACATCCAGGTGATGGATGTGCGTGGTCGCTGCTCATTCACAGATCTGATGATCTTCGCCACCGGCACCTCCGACCGTCACGTCAAATCCCTTGCGGGCAGCGTTGAAGACAAGGTTCGCGCTGCCGGGGTGCGCCCCCTGGGGGTAGAAGGCAACGACCAGTCCCAGGCCAACTGGGTGCTGGTTGACTTGGGCGAGATCGTGATTCACGTCATGCTGCCCGAAACCCGCGAGTACTATCAGCTTGAAAAGCTCTGGGCACTGGGCGGAGAGCACGCCCGCAGCGCCTAAAAGCCTGTCCATGATCACGTTGAGTGGTGTATTGCGGGCATGAAAATCCACCTTGTCGCCATCGGCGAGAAAATGCCTGCATGGGTGCTTGCGGGCTATGATGAGTACGCGCGCCGGTTGCCGCGTGAATGCAGCCTAGTGTTGCGAGAGCTGCCCTTGGCCACGCGTGGCAAAACCGGCGACCCACTCAAGTGGAAACGCGAGGAGGCTGAACTTATTCGCGCGGCTTTGCCTAAGGGTGCGTACCTGGTCGCGCTGGATGTATTGGGCAAGGCATGGGACACGCCGGAGTTATCGCGCCGCATAGGCACATGGATGCAGGAGCACAGCGACGTGGTATTGCTGGTCGGCGGCCCCGACGGACTGGACGAAGCCTTGCTTGGCGAAGCTCATGCGCGCTGGTCACTTTCAGCCCTGACCTTCCCGCATCCGCTGGTGCGCGTGCTGCTCGCGGAGCAGATCTATCGCGCCTGGAGCCTGCTGAATAATCACCCGTATCACCGGGCGTAGTTTTTTTCACAGAGGACACCGAGCATGAACACCCGACCCGTGAACAAAAAGCCTACCCCCTCTGTGCTCGCTGTGGCTAAAAAATTCCAATGACCCTTCTGATCCTCGCCTCAACATCTCCACGCCGCGCTGAATTGCTCAGGCAAGTCGGGGTGGACTTTGTGCAACGCGCCGTGGAGATTGACGAGACACCACATCCGGGCGAAGTCGCGGCGCATACCGCGCTGCGTCTGGCCCGCAGCAAAGCTGAAGCGGGATGCATATCAGGCGCAAACGATCACGCCATCCTGGCCGCCGACACCTTGGTCAGTTTTGAGGGTGAAGCCTTGGGCAAACCGCGTGATCGCGACGATGGCCTGGCCATGTTGCGCCGTCTGTCGGGGCGACAGCATCAGGTTTACACCGCCGTGGCATTAGCATGTGCAGGTGAGGTGCAGGCGTTTTTATCGGTCAGCCATGTCAGTTTTCGCCCACTCGCTGAAAGCGAAATTATCGCCTACTGGAACACGGGCGAACCCGCAGACAAGGCTGGCGGCTACGCCATTCAGGGCTTGGCCGGTACATTTATCACCCGGTTGGAAGGCAGCTACTCCGGCGTGATGGGTTTACCACTGTTTGAAACCGCCGAACTGTTGCGCGCAGCGGGTGTACCACTATGGAGGCCGCTGGCATGAGTGAAGAAATCCTGATTAACGTCACCCCGCAGGAAACACGCATTGCCTTTGTGGAAAACGGTGTATTGCAGGAAATCGCTATCGAACGCCAGCGCAATCGAGGCATGGTCAGCAACATCTACAAAGGCCGCGTCAGCCGTGTTTTACCCGGCATGGAAGCCGCGTTTATCGACATTGGTCTGGAGCGAGCCGCGTTTTTACACGCCTCCGATCTGGACCTGACGCCGGAAGAAAAACAGACCGGGGTGGAGGTCACCCCGCCGCAGATTCAGGAAATTCTACGTTCCGGGCAGGAGCTGCTGGTGCAAGTCATCAAAGACCCGCTCGGCACCAAGGGCGCGCGCCTGACTTCGGAAATCACCATTCCGAGCCGCTATCTGGTTTACATTCCCAGCGGGCGCAATATCGGCGTGTCCAGTCGGATTGAATCCGTTGAAGAACGCGCACGCCTGAAGGCTCTTTTGCAGGCAACCCAGGAGGAGCACGGCATTCCCGGCGGTTTTATCGTGCGCACGGCGGCTGAGGGTGCAAGCGACATCAATCTTCTGCGTGACATGCTGTTCCTGCACAAGCTTTGGAAGGACATTGCCGAACGGGCGCAACCTGCGGCGGCTGGGCGCTTGGTGCATGAAGACCTGCCGATTGTGCTGCGAACCCTGCGCGACCTGGTGGGTGAGGACGTGGAAAAAGTGCGCATTGATTCGCGCGAGACCTACCACCGTGCCGCGCATTTTGCCGAGCGCATGGAGCCGGAACTGTTGCCGCTGCTGGAGCACTACACTGGCGAGCGCCCGATTTTCGAACTGTACAATGTCGAAGAGGAAATTCAGCGCGCGCTGGAGCGTAAAGTGCCGCTCAAGTCTGGCGGCTATCTGGTGGTCGATCAAACCGAAGCCATGACCACCGTGGACGTGAATACCGGCGGCTACGTCGGTCATCGCACACTCGAAGAAACCATTTTCAAAACCAATCTGGAAGCCGCGCAAGCCATTGCCCGCCAGCTACGCCTGCGCAACCTGGGCGGCATCATCATTCTCGACTTTATTGACATGCACGAGCCGGATCACCGTTTGCAGGTGTCTGCCGCCCTGCAAAAGGCACTGGAGCGCGACCACGCCAAAACCAAGGTCTGCGCCGTGTCCAGCCTCGGCCTGATCGAAATGACGCGCAAGCGCACACGCGAAAGTCTGGAACATATCTTATGCGAAGCCTGCCCCACCTGCGGCGGGCGCGGCAGTATCAAAACCGCCGAAACCGTGTGTTATGAGGTGTTCCGCGAAATCCTGCGCCTGGCTCGCCAGTACAACGCCAAACAAATGCTGGTACTCGCCGCGCAAAGTGTCATCGACCGCCTGCTGGATGAAGAGTCCACCGCATTGGCCGAATTGCAGGCGTTTACCGGCGTACCCGTGCGCTTACAGGTCGAAGCACTGTACACCCCCGAACAATATGACATCGTGCTGATGTAGTCATGCAGCCGCTTAGCCTCATCACCGCTCCGTTACGCTTTGCGCGCCGCGTGGTGTTGCCTCTCCTGGGGCTGCTGATCATTCTGCTCGCCGTACTGCTCAGCGTCGCACGGCTCGCCCTGCCGCTGTTTGACGAACAGGCTCGGAGCTTCGTTGAACACGCCGCACTGGAGCGAGGCCTGGCGCTAGAAGTCGAGCGCTTGAGCCTGGACTGGGAGGGGCTTGGACCGCGCCTGAGCCTGCACAACACGCGCATCAAGGGCGCAAGTGAGTCCTCCGCGCCCCTGCAACTGCAAACACTCAGCCTGCGCCTCGACCTGCCGCGTAGCCTCGTCAGTGGACGGCTGCAATTCGATGCGCTGGAAATCAGCGGCCTAGTGCTGCATCTGCAACGTGACCAGCAAGGTGACTGGGGCTTAAGCAGCCTGGACACAAGCCACCCTTCCAGCGACGACAGCTCCACGAGCTGGCCAGCGTGGATGGGCATGGCGCACAAGATCGTACTTCGGCAATCCCAATTGCATGTGAGCGATGAAATTAGCGGTCTGAAGCTTAGCAGCCATGAGCTGGATGCCTTGTTTGTTCAGGGCACGAATGCACAAGGCCTATTGGAGCAGCGCTTTGTCCTCAAAATGCAATTGCCCGAATCTCTGGGTGATGTGGTTGAGTTGCGCGCCCATATGCAAGGTGATCTTGCTGATCTGAGCCGCCCAAGTGGCGAACTTTGGCTGGACACGCCGCAACTCAAGCTCCCTGGCTGGCGCGCCCTGTTTTCCAGCCTGCCGAATGGAGAACTTGCGCTGCCCGTGGCATTGAGCGACCTGCCGCAACTCAAGGCCGGGGATCTCGGCGGGCAAGCCTGGATACGTCTGGACCACGGTGCAGTGACGGACGTGCAAGCCAGCCTCGATTTCAACGATCTACTGGTCAAACGCACGCAACTCCTTCCCAGCAGCGACCTGCCGCCAGCCACTCTGCTCGCCCCCTTGGCCAGCCATGTCAACATTCACCTGCAACACCACGATGCACTGTGGACGTTTGATCTGGATACCTCTCAAGATGCTGGGAAAGCGTCCTCCTTGCTGGATAAAGCCGCGAACCTGGCCATACAGAAGCCCCCGTCGGCCAGCGTGCAACGTTTTTCCATGCGTCGCGAGGGCGATGTATTGGCACTCGCCGCCGAGCATATCGACCTTAGCCTGCTGCGTCCCTGGCTGATTGCCACACCCATTCTGCCCGAAACCATGCGCCGCACCCTGCAACGCCACCGCCCGATTGGCATGCTGCAAGAGATGCGCTTGCACCTCAATCTAAGCCAGGAGCCACCACATGCACAAGGTAATGCCCGCCTGAGCGATTTCAGCTGGCAGGGCGATGAACACCTGCCGGGCATCACGGGAATTGACGCGCAGGCTTGGCTGGATGGTACACGCGCCCTGCTCCGTCTGGACAGTGAAAATGTGAGCATCGACAGCGCGGGGCATGTACGTGAACGCTTGCGTTTTAATAAGCTTCAAGGCGATATAAGCGTATTTTTACCCGCGCCCGATGCAACAAACTCACACAGCAAGCTAGCCATTCACGGACTGAAACTCAACAACCCCGATCTTGAGCTGACACTTGATCTGCGCCTTGATCTTCCCGCCGCAGGCAGCCCGTTGGTTGAAGCCCAAGGCAGCCTGAAAAACGTCCACACCGAGCGCGTGCCCGCCTACCTGCCGGTCAAGGTTCTGGAAAAAGACGCTCTCACCTGGCTCGACCTTGCGCTGGAGAACAGCCAGGGTTTTGTGCCCCATGCGGCGATTCGCCTGCACGGTGCGCTGGATCAGTTCCCCTATTTTTTGAACAACAGCGGGCATTTCAGTGTGATTGTGGATTTTGAACACCTCAACCTGAACTACGCGCCTATCCCTGCACCGGGCTGGAAGCCGGCAGAAAAGCTTTACGGCCAACTGAGCTTTATCAACGATGGCCTGAGCGGCGTCATCCGCCGTGGACACATCCAAGAGGTCATGCTCGAAACAGGCACGCTCGCCATCCCGCATTTTGACCACCCGCGCCTTGACCTTGCCCTCAAGCTGCATGGTGCGAGCGAACAGATGCTCGATGTGCTCAAACACAGCCCGCTGTTCAAAAGCCCCAAGGATCTGGACACCTTGAAACTCAGCGGTGCCGCCCAACTCGAACTCGATATGGGCATACGTCTGGATAGTCGCGACCAAGTCCCCGACCGCGTCGAAGGCTGGTACCGACCACAGAATGCACGCCTGCAAACCTTCGGCCTGGATTTTTCCAAGCTCAGTGGCGAGCTGCATTTTGTGAACCTGGATTTTGACAGCCAAAACCTGCGTGGCGAGCTCAAGCAAAACCCCGCCCAGATTCGCGTCAGCAGCCACTTAGGCTCAACCAGCGCCACTGAAGAGCGTGGGTATCACATTGAACTGGAAACCGAAACACAACTTGGCGACTGGCTGCAGCCCGCACCGAGCATCCTCAAGCGGCTCCCCGGGCGTTTTCCGCTGCACGCAAGGCTGGTATTGAGCGATGACCCGCTGAACAATCCAAACATGCGGCTCGACCTCGCCAGCGACCTGAGTGGCCTCGGCATCGACTTCCCCGCCCCGCTCAACAAAGCCGCCGCCACGACACGTCCCACCGAAGCACGCCTAGACTTCAAAAACGAGCAAATTGAACATATCAGCCTACGTCAACCCGGTCTGCTTGAGGGCCAGTTCAAAATGAATGGTCAAGGCATTAAGGCCGGTACCATTCATTTCGGGCAGGACAGCTACGGCAAAATCCAGGAACTCAAAGCGAATGAATTACGCCTCAGCGGTATTTTGGAGAGTTTCAATCTGGATGAATGGATCAATGCCTTGAGCACAGAGGCTTCACCAAGAAGCACTTTCCTGCCCCCCACTTTGCGCATCAGTAGCAAAATCAGGCAACTGCGCGCCTTGGACAGCACGTGGGACAACGTGCCGATTGAAGGCGTACACAACGCCCAAGGCTGGAATATCGAGCTGGATGCCCCGCGCGTGAGTGGCCAAATCATCCTGCCGAATCAACCCACGCCCGAGGCTCCACTGGAGGTCAAACTCAGCCGCCTGATCTTCCCGGAAACACCGCCCAGCCCCGCCCAAAACAACCCCGTGCTACCTTTTGAACCCAGCCCAATCGACCCTGCCAGTCTGCCTGCGCTGCATTTAAGCATCGGCGAGCTTAGTTATGGCGGCATCAAGCTGCGCGAAATCGACTTGCGCGCCAAGCCGCAAGCCGCCTCGGCCAGCCCCAAAGGCGAAAGCGCCTGGCTCATCAACCCCTTGAGCGCCAAAGGCACCAGCCTCGCTTTGCAAGGCAACGCCACATGGCGACGCACCGCCGAAGGACATCCGCACAGTGCGCTTGAGCTTGATTTCAGCAGCGATAATGTCGGTGCGGCGCTCAGCGGACTGGGTGCCAAACATGCACTACGTTCAGGCACGCTGGACGACTCACGCCTTAGCCTGACATGGCCGGGTGGATTACAACAATTCGACTGGGTGCGCGCCCACGGCCAAGGCAAGATGCACGTTCTTGATGGTGAGATCGACAAGGTCGAACTCGGTGCTGGTCGCGTGCTGGGGCTGATTAGCCTCACCGAACTGCCGCGCCGCCTGATGCTCGACTTCGGCGATGTGTTCGGCAGTGGTCTGCACTTTGATCGCCTGGACAGCGAAATGACACTTAACGATGGCAAACTGCACTCTACGCGCTTTGAATTGGCAAGCTCGGCACTCAAGCTCAAGGTCAGCGGTTACAGCGATATGCGCGACCAAAGCCTGCACTACCAGATGGTTGCCACCCCCTCCCTGGGCAATGTACTGCCCATCGTAGGCACGGTGGCGGGCGGCCCGATTATCGGCGGCGCAACGTTTGTAGCGCAAAAACTGTTCGAGCTGGCCGGTGGAAGGTTTGTCAGTCTGAACTATCAAATTGGTGGCACCTGGGACAACCCGATTATAGAACGCGGTCAGGCCTCTGAAACCCCACCCCCCGAAACACCCGCCAAAGCAATGGAGCCAACACCGCCATGATGCCCCGCGCCGCCGTGATTCAGATGAAATCCAGCTCGAATGTAGCCAACAATCTTGCCTGGGCGAATGGGCTGCTTGCCCAAGCCGCACGGCGCGGTGCACAACTCGCTGTCCTACCGGAAAATTTTGCCTGCATGACACCCCATGTCGAACAACTGCATGGGGTTGCAGAATATTTTGGGCATGGTCCGATTCAAGAGGCGCTGGCACGCATGGCACAACGGCATGGCCTCTGGTTGGTCGGTGGCACCCTCCCCTTGCGTAACGGCGATGGTCGCCTTAGCAATACCTGTCTGGTGTTCGATAATCGCGGCGTATTACAACGCCGCTACGACAAAATTCACCTGTTTGATGTCAGCGTGCCGGGTGGTGAAACCCACCAGGAATCGGCACATTTCGCCCCCGGCAACGAAGTCATCGTCATCAATAGCCCGCTGGGACGGCTGGGACTTGCCGTGTGCTATGACCTGCGCTTTCCAGAGCTGTTTCGCCAGATGCTGGCGCAAAATGTCGAGGTGATCGCCCTACCTGCTGCATTCACCTACGCCAGCGGCCAAGCGCACTGGGACGCACTGCTGCGCGCACGCGCCATTGAAAACCAATGCTTTGTTCTGGCCGCCTCGCAATGTGGCGAGCATTTTCCCGGTCGCAAGACCTTCGGTCACAGCCAGATCATCGACCCTTGGGGCAAGGTTTTGGGTGAATATACCCACGAATGGGGACTGGCGATTGCCACGCTGGATCATGCGCAACAACACGCTTTGCGCGAGATCTTCCCTGTACTGCATCATCGTCGGATTGGCTGTTAGAATCGCAGTATGCTTAGCTTTCAATCGCTCGTTTTACTTATCGCCCTCGCCAGCGCTGCCATGCTCGCCTGGAACAACTGGCGTGCGCGCGAACATGCCGAACGTCTTGCACGCGAAACCTGCAAACGCATGGGGCTGCAATTTCTGGACGAAAGCGTGGGCATGAAAAACTGGCGCATCGTGCGTGATGCAGACCCGCGCACGGGCTTGCGCAAGTGGGCAATTCGTCGCGTATTTCAGTTTGAATTCAGCCGTCAGGGCAGTGACCGCTGGCCAGCCGAGCTGATTCTACTCAGTGGCCGCCTGCTGGGTGTCGAGTTCAACCTGATTAGTGATGCACCGGCTACCACACCTCCCGTTGTCCCGCGCCATGACACTACGTCGCACCATGTCAATGATTCTGCCAAAGTCATTCCATTCAAAAAACCACCGCAACCCTGAGTACCCATCACTGATGAAACGCATATTAATAATCCTTGGCCTGAGTTTTTTTCTCCTGGCCTGCTCCGGCAAGCCAAGTGTCAGCGAGCTGGAGAAACTCGTCGCGATTGAGCTCAAGGCCAATACCCCACAAGCCATTTACAACATCGAAAACTTCAAAAAAATCGACGGCATGGCGCAAGATGCTCAGCACTACAGTGCCGATGTCAGCTACGAACTGGTGTTCAACAAGGGGCTGCAAGACATTGCCGAAGCCGCTGGACAAGCGCCCGGTGGCCCACTCGACAAACTTGGCGCGGGCATGAATCTGGTCACTTTGAGCTTGCTCTATGGCGACTTCAAGGCTGGTGATCGCCTGCCGCGTCAGCAGACCCTGCATTTGGTGAAAAGCGAGAATGGCTGGCGCTTGGCGCGGGAATAATTACCGAAGCTTTGAGCAACCATTGCGCCAAAGGCACGGATTTGGATTTCTGCTCCCCCTTTTGATGCCGCCGTGAGCTGGCCTGCGTAAGCTGGGTAAAAGCGCCATGGATGGCGCATTTAGTCTCTCCGCGACAGGAGTCGCGTTGAGACGACCCGGCTGGAGCGGGTCAGTTCACGGCAGCACCGAAAGGGGAATGTGAAAACAAAATCCAAAGCCGCGTAGTCGGCGAAAACCAACTCAACTAAAACACTGCGCCGCCTGCGGAAAGCGCCCGCCACGTACATCGTCAATAAACGCAGCGATTGCCTGACGCGGTGCGCCGTAAATCTGCGCATAGTCCAATGCAAAACGTGGTGGCTGGGCGCTCAGACCCAGCACATCGGTAATCACCAACACTTGTCCATCACAATCCACACCCGCGCCAATACCAATCACCGGAATCTCCAATGCTTCGCGCATCCGTGCCGCAAGCCCACTGGGAATGCACTCCAGAATCAGCACGTCCGCCCCCGCCTGTTGCAAGGCCTGCGCATCGCGCAGCATGGCTTCCGCCGCTTCTGTCTCGCGCCCCTGCACCTTGTAGCCGCCGAGTTTGTGCACTGACTGCGGGGTCAAGCCAAGGTGCGCGCACACCGGAATGCCTTGCGCAGTCAGCGCCTGCACCACGGCCACCTGCGCCGCACCGCCTTCCAACTTGACCATTTGCGCACCGCCTTCCTTCATCAAGCGCGCCGCGCTGTGCAAAGCATGCTCGACGCTGGCATAGCTCATGAATGGCAAGTCCACCAGCAAAAGCGGCTTGCGCCCGACGGCCTGCGCCACGCCACGCGCCACACAACGGCTGTGATAAATCATCTCATCCAGCGTAACAGGCAAGGTCGTTTCGTGCCCCTGCACCACCATGCCCAAGGAATCACCGACTAAAATCACCTCCACACCCGCCTCGGTCATCACCCGCGCCAGCGAGGCATCGTAGGCGGTCAGACAGGTGATGCGCTCACCGCGCCGCTTCATGGCAGCCAGCGTGGTCACTGAAACCGGGCGTTGTAGACTTGTCATGCTATCTCCTGCTCTTGCTTGAGTGGGTCACAACGATCCGCTGCGCGCGCCGCCAGCAAGACGCTCAAATCACCCTGACCGGGAATCGTCAGATCGGGTGACAGTTCCGCCAGCGGACGCAGCACGAACGCCCGCGTCGCCATGCCGGGATGTGGCAGTTGTAAGGCCGCGCTGTCCATTTGCAAATCAGCATACAGCAACAGATCCAGGTCAATAATACGCTCGCCCCAGTGCCGGGTGCGTACCCGTCCTTGCGCCTGCTCAATGCCTTGCAGCGCTACCAGCAGTTGGACGGGCGTCAGCGAAGTCTCCAGCTCGACCACCGCATTCACATAATCCGGCTGATCAAGCGGCCCCAAAGGCGGACTGGCATACAGCCGAGACTGGCGCAGCAACCGAGATTGCGGCAACCCGGCCAAGGCTGCAATCGCATGTTTAACCTGCGCGACGGGGTCGTCGAGATTACTGCCCAGACCGATGTAGGCGCGCAATGAGCTCAAATCGGCACTCAAACCGCTGCTGGCGGAGGACATACCGGAGCTGCGGGGTCGTGTTCAAGCGGGGGCGACACACTCTCACTCCCGTCGGCATCCACGACGACTGCGGATGTCGCAACCTCGGCTTCAACACCAACCTCAGTGGAGACTTGTTCAGCATCGTGGCCTGCTTCTGGCTCAGCCTCAGGCACTGCGTCTGCCCCGTCAGCGGGCAGTGAAGGCGTTTCAGGCATGACTTCAACGGGTGTCGCACCCAAGGGCGTATCCAGCTGCGTGTCAGGGACGGGCGCTGGCGACTCGGCGACGAGTAGGGCAATTTCCCGAGCGGGATCCTTCTCGTCCAATCCCTCAGCGGTCAGAGCAACTTCATGCTGCTCATCTGCGACAACTACTACCTCAGGCTGCACATCTTGCGCGTCAAACTCGACACAACCCGCATCGGCGGGCTCGTGTCCGACATTGTCGGCATCGATATCCGCCTCTTCAACCACTACAGCACCATCGGCACCCTTGCGCCGACGCGAAGAACGGCGACGCTTGCTGCGGCCCTTCTCGGCCGCGCCAAAGACCTGTGAGCTATCCGCACCGGATTCGACAAACGCCTGCCACCACGCGGCATCCTCAATGGCCTGCGGCTCACCGATTTGGGCGCGCAGCAACAAAAAGTCATACGCCGCACGAAAGCGCGGGTGGCCGTGCAAACTGGCCACACCGCGCCCCTGATGCACCACAAAGCGCACCTGCATTTCCCAAATCTCACGAATCAGCAACTGCAAATGGCGCGGAATGGAGACGTGCGGCTGGATTTGATGCAAAACATCATCGCCGGCTTGTTGCAGCAACATGGCTTCCGGCTGTCCGGCGTGTGCATGCGCCTGCGCTTGCATCACCACCACCGGCCACAGCAACGCCGCAAACAGGAAGGCCGTGGACAAAGGCAAGCCCTCGGCCACGCGACGGTCGGTATTGCTCAGTGCCGCATACAAAAATGCCCACGCTGCACCGTCATCCTCAACCTGACTCATCGCCTCGTACAGCGGCGGCAAGAGCCAGCGCAAAAGATCCAGGCGGACCAGCTCATTGAGCGAAGCTGCGCCGTGGCCGGTGTGGAACAGCTTGATGCACTCGTCAATCAAGCGCGCTGGAGGAATACCCGCCAGCAAGGACGAGAGTTCGGCAATAGGCTTCTCGGTATCCTCATGCAGCTTGAAGCCCAGCTTGGCCGCAAAGCGCGCTGCACGCAGCATACGCACAGGGTCTTCACGGTAGCGTGTTTCCGGGTCGCCGAGCAGGCGCAACACGCCATCGCGCAAGTCCTGCATCCCGCCGACATGATCGAGCACAGAAAAATCGGCGATGTCGTAATACAGCGCATTCACCGTGAAATCGCGGCGCGGCACATCGTCTTCAATCGTGCCGTAGACGTTATCGCGCAACAGGCGGCCGCTTTCGTCCGCCTGACGGCCTGGCTCGTCTTCACCCGAAGCACGGAAGGTGGCGACTTCCACCACATCACGCCCAAACAGCACATGTGCCAGACGGAAGCGTCGACCGATCAAACGGCAATTACGGAACAAGCGCCGCACCTGCTCAGGTGTAGCGTCGGTCGCAATATCAAAATCTTTCGGTGCACGCCCAAGCAGCACATCCCGCACGCCACCGCCGACCAGCAAGGCGCGGTAACCGGACTCGTGCAGGCGGTACAACACGCTCAGCGCATTCTTGCTGATGTGCTTGCGTGACACGCTGTGCTGGTCACGCGGAATCGCAAACGGCGAAGGCACATAGTCAGCGGGCGGAACCCAAGGCTCACGCTCGCTAAAAGGCACTTCGGCGAAGGGCATGCTGGCCTCGGCACTGACTGCCGGGACATCGGCATCAATGGCAGCTTCAACGCTCAACTCATCCCGCATCGCCTGGGGCACCACAGCGTCAACCCCACTCTCAGCCACATCATTTATCGCGGGGCTGATTTCATCATCCCAAGCAACATTGATGCCTGCGGCATCGAGTAACGAAGGCATTTCAGCGTCAACCGGGGGCGGAACATCCTGACTCACTGTATCCGCGCCCGTTTCAGGGGGTACGACTTCAGGCAAATCAGGCTGGGCAATAGAAACAATCTCCACCGGATCAGCGGCGGACTCAACGGACAAATCGTGGGGTTCTGAAACCATCATAAAAAACAACATGAATAAGGTGAGTGTCGTGCAGTACCTATCCACGACTCAAAAAACAGGCGGCTGACAAGTTCTCGTCCAGCCCAAGGATTAAAACCTTGAGGTTGCCCGTTACGGGTCAAGCCCAGGTGCGTTACATCAAACGTTCGTTCTGAACACACCACTAAAAAATGGAGGGAGCTGATATGAGAACCTCGTTCTCATCAAGCCCCAGCAAAGCGACCAGCGCTTGCAAATCATTCACTTGTGCACAAGGCGGCACAAGATGCGACGGCCATTCCGCCGCGTGACGATTGAGCCATACCGCACGCACACCGGCGCGTTGCGCCCCCAAAATATCGTGTTCGGGATGGTCGCCAACATGCAGCATGCTCTCAGCCGATGCACCCAAATCCGCCAGTGCCGCGTGAAACATCGCCGGGTCTGGCTTGGCTGCGCCCACCTTGGCTGAGTTCACGGACGCGCTAAAGTATCGCGTCAAGCCAATCCGTTCAATACATGCGTTGCCATTCGACAAGGCAACCAGCAAATAACGCTGTGCCAAACGAACCAAAACGGCCTCAACTTCTGGAAAAAGCTCCACCGCATTCCGCTCGGCAAAGAAAATGGCAAATGCCTCCTCGGAAAAATCGTGCGTGTAACCCGCCTGCTGCCCTACATGGCGTAAAAAAGCCTTGCGCATCCGCGTCAGGTCATGTTTTTCCTGCGACCTTGCGTGCATAAAGTCCAGACAGACTGCGTGCAAGGACTGCGGAGTATGCCCCTGAGTAATCAGCGGGTAACGCGCTTCCAGCCAGACAAACAGCACGCGATTGGCACGCTGGATAACCGGTTCAATCGCCCACAGCGTATCGTCCAGATCAAAACTAATGACACGCACACCCTGAAACCTGCTCACGCTGCGGCCTCATCCAGAACACCTGCCGCCCTGACCAAGCTGCGGGTATAGTCTTCACTCGGATGCTGCAGCAAGTCCAGTGTTTCCCCCTGCTCAACGACCCGACCATCGCGCAACACCATGACCCGATGCGCCATGGCGCGAATCACGCGCAAATCATGCGAAATCAGCACATAACTCAAGCCATGCCGACGTTGCAGGTCTTGCAGCAGGCTCAACACCTGTTTTTGCACCGACACATCCAGCGCACTGGTCGGCTCATCCAGCACGATCAAACGCGGTCGCAACACCAGGGCGCGTGCGATGGCGATACGCTGACGCTGCCCGCCGGAAAACTCATGCGGATAACGCCAGAGCATGTCGGCGTCCAGCCCAACCTCCTCCAGTGCCTCCACGACCCGCGCCTGCCGTGCCTCTGCGCTCAGTTCCGGTTCATGCACCTGCAAGCCCTCGCCAACAATCGCCGCAATACTCATGCGCGGCGAAAGCGAGGCAAACGGATCCTGAAAAACGATCTGCGCCATGCGCCTTGCGTTACGCAGGGCTTTGGCTTCAAGCCTGTGCCAGTCCTGTCCGGCAATTGTCACCGCGCCCTCGCCCGGTGTCAGGCGCAACAACACATGCGCCAGCGTGGTCTTACCGGAGCCCGACTCGCCGACCACGCCCAGGGTTTCCCCCGCGCGCAGATTCAAATCAACATTGTGCAAAGTCACAATCGGCGTGGCACGTTTGAACCAGCCACCATCCTGCCCGGCACGCACACAGCCCACCGCCTGCGCTGTCAAAACGGCGGGGGCATTGTCCGACGGCGCATCCAGCAAATCACGCACCGGCGCACTATCCAGCAACAGGCGCGTGTAAGCATGCTCAGGATGCGCAAACACCGCGCCCACCGCGCCCTGCTCAACCACCTCACCATGACGCATCACCACCACCTGCTCGGCAAAGCGGCGCACCAACGGCAGATCATGGGTAATCATCAGTACCGCCAGCCCCATTTCACGCTGCAAATCAGCCAAAAGCTCCAGAATTTGCGCCTGCACGGTTACATCCAATGCCGTGGTCGGTTCATCGGCAATCAGCAAGCGCGGACGGCAGGCCAGCGCCATGGCAATCATCACGCGCTGACGCTGGCCGCCGGAAAGCTGATGCGGCAGGGCATCCACCCGCCGCTGCGGCTCGCGTATGCCCGTGCGCTCCAAAAGCTCAATCGCCCGCACTCGCGCTGCCGCCTTGCTCATGCCCTCATGCACGATCAGGGTCTCGCCAATTTGCTTGCCCACCGGGTGCAGCGGATTGAGCGCACTCATCGGTTCCTGAAAAATCATGCCGATTTCGCGCCCGCGAATGGCGCGCATCTTCGCTTCGGGCAAATCAAGCAGGGAACGCCCGTCAAACATGACCTCGCCACGATGAACACGTGCCAATTGCATGTCCAGCAGGCGCAGGATGGTCAGCGCTGTGACGGACTTGCCCGACCCCGACTCGCCCACCAGCGCCACGCGACCGCCCGCGGGAACCTCAAAACTCACCCCGCGCAAAACATCGCGTTCGCTGGCTCCCTGTACCGAAGGCACGGCAAAGCTCAAATGCAGGTTTTTGACGCTTAAAAGAGGTGAATTGATGTTCATGGGACTTACGCAAAAGAGAGAATGTATTTCGATATAGGTGCGAATGAATTATCGCGATGCTGGCGTAAGCCCGCACCTACCGAATTACCTGGCACCGTTTGAAGCACACACAGAAGAGGGCAACGGCAAAACCACCGGCTCAGGCTGCAAACTTACACCAAAGCTCGCCTGCACGCTCTGCATAATCTCCGCGGCCAGTGCCCAAAGTTCTGCGCCGCTGGCTTGAGCATGATTTACCAGCACCAGCGCGTGCTTTTCATAGACACCTGCATCGCCCACACGCCGCCCCTTCCAGCCGCATTCCTCAATCAACCATGCCGCTGACAGCTTCACCCTGGCATCCGGCATATCCCATGCCGGCATGTTGGGGTGGAGTTCACGCAATTTCGCCGCATGATCGGCATCAATAACCGGATTTTGGAAAAAGCTACCCGCGCTGCCCGGCTGATCAGCCTCCAAGCCCGGCAGCTTGCTGCTCCGCACCGCACAGATTGCATCCGACACCGCGCGCGGCGTGATTTCCGCATCCGCCAAAGCCTCCCGCACGCCCGGATAGTCCAGCTTGGGCACAAAGCGCTTCGGCAATCGCAACAACACCGAAGTAATCAAATACCGCCCCGGCGCCTGCTTAAATCGGCTATCACGATAGGCAAATCGGCAATCTTCCGCCGTAATGATGCCAGTCTCCCCCGTCGTCATATCGATCACATCCACCGCCGCGCACACCTCGGCAAACTCCTCGCCATACGCGCCAATATTTTGCACCGGCGCGGCGCCAACCGAGCCGGGAATCAGGGAGAGATTCTCCAGCCCCGCCCAGCCCTGCTCGACGGTGTAGCGCACCAGCCCATGCCAGTTCTCACCCGCTGCCACGGCAAGAAACCGATGTGTTTCGCTCTCACCCAGCAACTCAATACCCTTGAGCGCAACAAGCAGCACCACACCAGTAAAGTCATCGCGCAACAGGATATTGCTGCCACCACCCAGAATCAGGCGCGGCAGGTCGTGAAAGCGCACATCCGTCAAAAAACAGGAAATGTCCTCAAGCGTTTCGAGAGTTACAAGAAAACGCGCGCGCGCTGCAACGCGGAAGGTGTTGTATTCATGAAGCGAAACGTTTTCTTGGATGAGCATGGCATTATTTTGGGCGTGAAACGAAAGTTTGATGGACACTTGCGCCAAAGGCGCGGATTTCGGCTTTGGATTTGGGTTTTCAACTTCCCCGTGTGGGGTCGCCGTGAACGGAGTGCCGTAGGTGAGGTAAACAGGCCATGGATGGCCTGTTTAGGCTCGTCGCAACATGGATGTTGCGTCGGGACGGCCTTGCCGTAGGCGCTGCGTTCTCGGCTTGCCCGCAGGGCGACCCCTAGGGGTGCATTACTTTGGTGACTTTCTTTGTGCAAGCAAAGAAAGTTACTCGCCCGTTGCCACACTCATTTGTAACGGAGTGGCTACGTCAAGACGGGCGAAAAAGCCCACTCACCGTTCAAGGCCGGTGGCATTGTTTCGTCCGTTTCAAGGTTGCACGCTGCACAGGCCATGTTTGTTACGGACGAGTTCCTTTCTTTGCTTGTCCAAAGAAAGGAACCAAAGAAAAGACACCCCACTGATGCTGCCCTGCGGGCAAGCCGTGAACTGACCTGTTCCAGCCGGGTCGCCTCGACACGACATCCATGTCGTGACGAGGCTAAATGCGCCATCCATGGCGCTTTTAGCCGGCCTACACAGGCCAGTTCACGGCGGCATCAAAAGGGGGCAGAAAAAACTGAAATCCAAATCCGCGCCTTTGGCGCAGGTGTCGACCAAACCTTCGTTAATCGAACAGAAACTCCCTATTCAGGCCGCATATGCGGGAACAACAACACATCCCTGATCGATGGCGAATCGGTCAGCAGCATCACCAAACGGTCAATACCTATCCCCTCACCCGCCGTCGGGGGCAGGCCATGCTCCAGCGCGCGGATGTAGTCGGCGTCAAAGTGCATGGCTTCATCATCACCGGCATCCTTATCCGCCACTTGCTGCATAAAGCGCTCGGCCTGATCTTCCGCATCGTTCAACTCGGAAAAGCCATTGGCAATTTCACGCCCGCCAATAAAGAACTCGAAGCGATCCGTCACCATCGGATTGGTATCATTGCGCCGCGCCAAGGGCGAGACTTCCGCCGGATATTCGGTAATAAAGGTCGGGTTCTTCAGTTGATGCTCGGCGGTATTCTCAAAAATCTCGATCTGCACCTTGCCCAAACCGTAGCTGTCCTTGAGCTTGATGCCCAAGCTGGTTGCCAAAGCGCGGCAGCGCACTTCGTCATCCAGATCATCCATGCTCACACCGTCGTTGAAGCGCAGGATCGCTTCCTTGACGGTCATGCGCGCAAACGTTGCACCGAAGTCATACACTTCGCCCTGGTAGGGCACTTCGGTTTTACCCAGAATATGCAAGGCTAGTCCGCGCAGCAATTCCTCGGTCAAATTCATCAAATCATTATGGTCGGCATACGCCTGATAAAACTCGATCATCGTAAACTCGGGATTATGTCGCGTGGACAAGCCCTCATTACGAAAATTGCGGTTGATTTCATACACGCGCTCAAAACCGCCGACTACCAAACGCTTCAAATATAACTCCGGCGCAATACGCAGGAATAACTCCATATCGAGCGTATTGTGGAAAGTCACAAACGGCTTGGCCGCTGCACCACCGGGAATAACGTGCATCATCGGGGTTTCAACTTCCAAAAACTGGCGCGCATCCAGAAAGTCGCGAATATACTTAATGGCCTTGGTACGGATGCGGAAGGTTTCTCGCACCGGCTCATTCATAATCAAATCCACATAACGCTGACGATAACGTTGCTCGGTATCGGTCAGGCCGTGGAATTTATCAGGCAAGGGGCGCAGCGATTTGGTTAATAAGCGCGCACTATCAGCATGAATGGATAACTCGCCCTTGTTGGTTTTAAACAAACGACCGTCCACACCGATAATGTCGCCAATATCCCAGGTTTTGAAATCATCATAGGCCGCGCCCATATCATTCTGGGTGATATAGCACTGAATGCGCCCGGACATATCGAGCACCGACACGAAGCTCGCCTTACCCATAATGCGCTTGGCCATCACCCGCCCGGCCACAATCGCACGCACGGGAGGATTGGCCTCAAACCACTCCTTATCCTTCTCGCCGTACTCGGCATGCAGCTCGCCCGCCACCACATTGCGACGGAAGTCGCTGGGAAAGGCAACGCCCTGCTCGCGGATACGCGCCAGCTTGGCACGACGCTCGGCAATGAGATGGCTCTCGGAGGGGGTTTCTTCAACAATCGGGGTGTCGTGTTCAGACATGATTCAGTCCAGTTTTTGAGTTTCAGGTGAGCTGGCGTGGCGTTGGATCGCAATGCGCAGCGCGATCGAATGAAGCGTGCATTAAATCACAACCCACTCTTCAGACTAGCTTCAATAAACGGATCCAGGTCACCATCCAGCACCGCCTGCGTGTTGCCGGTCTCGTAACCGGTGCGCAGATCCTTGATGCGAGACTGATCGAGCACATACGAGCGAATCTGGTTGCCCCAGGATACGTCTGACTTGGTGTCTTCCAGCGCCTGCGCCACCGCGTTACGTTTTTGCACTTCTAGCTCGTATAGCTTGGCCTTGAGCATTTTCATGGCCGTTTCACGGTTCTGAATCTGCGAGCGCTGGGTTTGGCACGCCACCACCACGCCGGTCGGGATATGGGTAAAACGCACAGCGGATTCGGTACGGTTGACGTGCTGCCCGCCCGCACCAGAAGCGCGATAGACATCCACTTTCAAATCCGCCGGGTTAACCTCGATCGTAAAGCTATCGTCCACTTCAGGCGCGACGAATACCGAAGAAAACGAGGTATGGCGGCGGTTGCCCGAGTCGAAAGGCGACTTGCGCACCAGACGATGCACGCCGGTTTCGGTACGCAGCCAGCCATAGGCATATTCGCCTTCCACGCGAATCGACGCGGATTTGATCCCCGCCACATCACCATCGGAAACTTCCAGAATCTCGGTTTTGAAGCCGCGTTTTTCCGCCCAGCGCAAATACATGCGAAACAACATGCTCGCCCAGTCCTGCGCCTCGGTGCCGCCCGCGCCCGCCTGAATATCCAGGAAGGCATTGCTGGCATCGGCTTCGCCGGAGAACATGCGACGGAATTCGAGCTTTTCAACCTTGGCACGCTGCGTGGCCACTTCGTCGGCAATCGACGCTACCGTGGCTTCGTCATCTTCCTCCGCCGCCATGAGCAACAGCTCAGCCGCATCGCCCAAACCCGCATCCAGATCAGTCAGCGTATGCACCACCGCTTCCAGCGCCGAACGCTCCTTGCTCAAGGCCTGCGCGCTTTCCGGGTTATTCCACAGCGCAGGGTCTTCCAGCTCCCTTAAAACTTCTTCGAGACGCTCGGCTTTGAGATCGTAGTCAAAGATACCCCCTCAGAGCGCCAGCGCGCTCTTGCAGGTCTTTGATTTCAAATAAAATTGGATTGATTTCTAACATTTTATATTCATCACTGTAGGTGCGACAGATTCGCACGCTTTCCATGGCGGATGTGCGAATCTGTCGCACCTACCCAAAAAATCAACCAAAAGTACACTGGTATTCCGCCGTACCTTCAACGACTTCAATATCAAAAAAACCGTTTTCCGGCACATTAAACGCACTGCCCGCCGTCATGTCCTGCCAACCGGCTTCGCCGACATTCACACGGCACGCGCCCGCCGTAATTTCCATCAACTCCGGCGCTTGCACATTAAAACGGAAGCTGCCGGGAAAAATCACACCCAAGGTCGCCTTCTGACCACTCGGCAGGGTGAAGCCGTGGCTGACCACTTTGCCATCGAAATACAGATTGGCCTTGCGATTCAAACTGACGTTATCCAGCTGCATGATCGAACCCCGATAAAAATTAAAACACGGAAGACTAGCCTGTTTGCGCTCTCACCGCTAGAGTGTGCGCCCATGAATACACTCAAACGACTTCTTGCTTTTCTGCTGTTACTGCCGCTCGCACAGGCCGGATGCGCTGCCGACCTGACCGCCTATGCCCGTTTGCCCGCCGAAGTTGAAGACACTCTGGAGGCCAATAAATCATCCCCCACGACCCTGAGCATCTGGGTACAGGCCGTAGACAGCGCCAAACCGCTGCTGAGCTGGAACGCCGACCGCCCGCAAAACCCGGCCTCCGTCATGAAGCTGGTGACCACCTCGGCGGCACTCGACATTCTCGGGCCGGACTACACCTGGCCCACCGAGGCTTACACCAGCAAGCCCGTGGTCAATGGCGTCCTCAAGGGCGATCTGATTCTCAAGGGCTACGGCAACCCCATGTTTTTCACCGAAGACCTGGCAGCGCTCGTGCAAGACCTGCGCAGTCAGGGGCTACAAACGATCCAAGGCGACCTGGTGCTCGACAACAGCTTTTTCAGCCTCCCGCCCGAAGATCCGGCGGCCTTTGATGGCGCGCCCTACAAACCCTACAACGCCCTGCCCGAAGCCCTGCTACTCAACCAGCGCGCCACCCGCTTCCTGATCGCCCCCGACCCCGTCAGCAGCCGCCTGAATATCCAAAGCGAGCTCCCCATCCCCGGCATCCGCATCGAAAACAGCGTCAAAGCCTCGAAAAAAGCCGGCTGCGGCGAGCCCGCCATGCGCGTCAAACCCACACCGACGGAAACCGTGATCGAATTTAGCGGCAACTTTGCCCCAAGTTGCGGCGAAAACGATTTTTACCGCGTGGTGGTACCGCCCGAAAACATGCTTCTGGGCGCATTCCGCAGCATGTGGGCGCAGCAAGGCGGAAGCTTCAACGGCAATGTACGCGTCGCCCCCACACCCGCCAAAGCGGCTCTTTTCTACACCTACTACTCGCGCCCGCTGGCCGACATCATCATCCCGATGAACAAACTCAGCAGCAATGTCATGGCACGCCAACTGCTGCTCTCGGTGGCCGCCAAAAAGCTCGGCGCACCGGCCACCCCGGAAAAAGGCACGCGCGCCATTGAGCTTTGGCTTGCAGAAAACAACATGAACTGGCCGGGCTTCGTGCTTGGCAACGGCTCCGGCCTGTCCCGCGAAGCACGCATCAGCGCACGCCAGCTCGGCGATTTGCTCATGCACGTCTACCACAGCCCAACCATGCTGGAATTTGCCGCCTCACTGCCCATCGTCGGCATCGACGGCACCGTGCGCAAGCGCCTGAAGAATGAAGACATCCAGGGCCGCGCCCAGGTCAAGACCGGTACACTCAACGGCACCCGCGCCATCGCAGGCTTCATGTATTCGCGCAGCGGCCAGGCCTATGCCGTTGCCGTGCTGCAAAACGAACCCGGCGTGCACCTCGGCGTCGGCAGCAGGGTGCAGGATGCCTTGCTGCAATGGGTATATGAACAACCCTAATCAGCCTAGGGAGCAAATAACTCCCTGTTTGTCATAATTTTTCGCCACCCCAACGTTTACAATCCGCGCTCGTTTTTTACCCTCGAACCCGCGCGAGATTATCCAATGTCTACCATCGTCCACCGCCTTTGCGTTCTGTTGGCCGCCAGCGCCATCGCAACACTTCCCCTTGCCGCCCAAGCCGCCGCGCCACGCGCCTCCTGGGTCACCCAAAACATCTACAGCTTCAACCACCCCTACGCCGCCCAGCTCCCGCAGGAACTGGCCACCAAAATGGACAAAATGAGCGTCAGCGCCTTCGCCTTCTATCGCGGCACCGCTCATCTGTACTACCAGGACATGAAAACCCGCAGCTCCGCCTACACCAACAGCACCACCTCCAAGGTCTGGCTGCAAGGCGACATGCACCTGCAAAACGTCGGCGCCATCAAGGATGCCAGCGGCAACAAGGTGTTCGACGTCAGCGACTTCGACGAAGGCTACTGGGGCCCCTACACCTGGGACGTGTGGCGCATGGCCACCAGCATCATCCTCGCCGCCAAGGAGCAAGGCATCTCCTCCAGCGACCGCGACGCTCTGGTCGATAACTTCGTTGAATCCTACCTCGACAAAATGGACGAATTCAGCGGCAACGACAGCGAAAAAAGCTACCGTCTGACCACTAGCAACACCGCAGGCGAAGTCGAAGACACCATCCAGGCGCTGGACAGCAAATCACGCAGCAGCCTGCTGGCCAAATACACCAGCGTCGTCAGCGGCGCACGCAAATTCCTCAACGCCAGCGACCTGCAAGTGCTCAGCAGCAGCACCTACAGCGCCATCAACACGGCCATGAGCAGCTACATCAGCTCCATCGCCTCCTCCAAGCGCTACGCCACCAGCTACTACAAACTCAAGGACGCGCGCCTCAAGCTCGGCTCCGGCGTGGGCAGCCTCGGGCGCTACCGCTACTACCTGCTGATCGAAGGCCCGACCACCTCCACCAGCGACGATGTAATTCTGGAAATGAAGCAGGAAGTCAGCAGCGCGGTCGCCATCGCCGCCGGCAGCCTGATGCCCTCCTCCGCCTACGGCTACCATCAGGGTCAGCGCGTCGCCCTCACCCTCAAGGCGCAAGTGCTCAGCGCCGACGTCCTCACCGGCTGGACGACTGTTTCCGGAGTGAATTACTTCCTGCGTGAAAAATCACCGTTCCAGGAAGACTTCGACTACACCACCCTGACCAGCTACAGCGAATGGATGGATGCCACCGACGCCTTCGGCAAAGCCGTCGCCAAAATCCACGCCCTCTCCGACAAGGACTACAACAGCGCCCTGATCGCCAGCGGCATCGACAAGGCCATCAGCGACCTCACCAACGGCAAGCACAGCGAATTCCGTGCCGAAGTACGCAGCTTCGCCAAGGACTACGCCACCCAGGTGGAGTACGACTACGCCTCCTTCCGCAGCGCCTATCTGGCGGGACAAACCCTGTATTGATTCGTAGCGCTTCCGCATAACACAGCCCCGGCATTCATTGACCGGGGCTTTTTATTGGCGTTGGTGGTTGTTTTTTTGCGATTGTCTGAGACGCTGGTTCGATTCACGAACTAGAATAACCAAGCCCCACTGTCTTACCAGACATGTCCGATGAGACCTTTTCGCTGGCATTTGTCGGCTAATTCACGTTAGGCCGTTAGGAAATAGATATGAATCCCGAAAAAGCAAATGAATACGAACGCCTTATGAAGAGTCGGTCACATGTCGTTATCCTAGGTGCGGGCGCGACAATGGCAGCGATTCCTAGCGGTGACAAAAATGGCAGGAGGTCATCTGTCATGAACGGATTCATCGAATCGCTAGGAATGACTGAAACCCTCAAGGAGGTCAGGCTTCAAACTAGCAGCAACAACCTAGAAGACATTTACTCCGAGCTTCACAGTCGCCCTGAGTGTGATGCCATACGGGAAGACCTAGACAGACGAATACGCGAGTATTTCTCGGAACTGGTGCTACCAGATGAACCGAATATTTATGACTTGCTGCTCTTGGCACTGAGAAAGAAGGATCTTGTCGCAACTTTCAATTGGGATCCGCTGTTGTTACAGGCGTATCAACGCGCTTGCAGGATCACGAAGGATTTACCCGATCTTGCATTCCTACACGGAAACGTACTTGTAGGCTATTGCCGCAAGCACAAGTGCGGTGGAATTCTCACGGCATACTGCCGCGAATGCGGTGAACCTTTTGATCCAGCTCCGCTGCTCTATCCTGTTGCGCATAAGAATTACGCTGCGGACCCTTACATTCAGGACAACTGGAAAGCCATTCAAAACAAGTTGAAACGCGCATATCTAGTAACAGTCTTCGGCTATAGCGCTCCAAAGACTGATGTTGAGGCTATTGCTCTTATGAAGGGCGCTTGGGGCACAGTCGACGAGCGCAATCTAGAAGATTTTGAGTTCATTGACATCTGCGACGAAGACACCCTAATTTCAAGTTGGCAAGAATTTATTCATTCGCACCATTACCAAGTGCATAAAGATTTCTTCTCGTCCAGCTTGGCACAGCATCCACGTCGAACGACTGTGGAGCTCTTCGATCGCACCATGAATTGCATGTTTACTGAAGCACTTCAGAAGTTTACTCCCGATATGCGCTGGGAAAACATCGAGTCCCTTATAACCGAACTTGTTAATGAAGAAAACGAGCTTTCGGCCGAGGGCTTTCTGGTCACACACACGGCCTAACATGGCGTTTGAGAGGGACGTGCCAAAAACGGCGCGCCCCTCAACTTTACGTTGCACGCCCCACATGTCAAACGTTAGCCGCCATGAGCAATAGACCGGATATTCTCAACTACATAGAGTTCTTCGAGGCAGAGCCTGAATGGGTTCATGAAATGGGCTGGTTCTATGGTGCTCGCTTTGTCACTACCCGTGGCCAGGACACCATCATAGCCACCGTTGCGCCTGATGAGCCCGAGTTTTCGCTTGAGTGGCATCAAGGGAGCCGCTGTCTAATGAGGTTCAAGCTGGTCAAGGTCACGGAATGGTTTATCCAAAACCGTAATGGCAAAGAGCAGCTCATCCTAAAGACATCCTCAGATCGAGAAACCTTATGTATTGTCACCCTCAAGCCAGAAGTGGCTGTGGAGATGGAAATGTGCTGGTGACAAGACGAGTACCCCTTCATTCAAACGTCAGGTAACACAACATGCTTGATCTCGATAACAAAGTAATACTCGTGTCCAAAAGAAAAATAGATAACGACGGGCATGAGACATTTGACACCTACTTTGGCAAGGTGAAGTGTTTTAACGAAAACACCGTCGTTGTTACCAGACCCTCGGGCGAAGATGAATCACTGCCATACGGCGAGCAGCTCTACGAGGTTGCTGAAGATGGTTTTTATGAGTTAGACGATGGCAGCACCTACGAAAACCCTGATTTCATCGCAGAGTTTGCTGTATACCAAAGCCAGGAAGCGCGTGAAAAATATGGAAAGTAATAATCGGCATCTGTTACCTATTGATCCGGCACGATTAATCCATGAAGCAGGGTGCGCCATGCGCACCGCTTGGCTAAACGGTGCGCGCGGCGCACCCTACAACCCGGCGGACAATCACGGATAAAGCTGGCTGGATCAATAACCCTGCCCTCAGGTATCTGACACCGCTCCGGCTTTGAAAGGCTACCCACCAAAACCACATAACACACCCTATAAAGGTTATTCATGCTGTTGACGATTACCAGCACGATGGAGTCCGCCACGGATCTGGGCTACCTCCTGCACAAAAACCCGTTCCATGCGCATGTGTTCAACCTTAGCTTCGGCAAGGCGCATGTCTTCTATCCAGTGGCTGAGCCCGAACGCTGCACCGCCGCCCTGCTCATTGAGATCGATCCAATCGGGCTCGTGCGTGGTCGGCAGGGTCCCCCCGGCGAGGGACGCAGCCTTGAGCAGTATGTCAACGATCGACCCTACGTTGGCTCGTCGTTTCTGAGCGTGGCGCTGGCGGAGGTATTCGGCACCGCGCTCGCGGGACGCAGCAAGGAGAGGCCGGAGCTGGCGGCACAAGCGATCCCGCTCGAAGCACGCCTCTCGGCGCTTCCATGCCGTGGTGGTGAAGCCTTCCTGCGGCGTTTGTTCGAGCCCCTCGGCTATGCGGTGACGGCGCAGCGACACGCGCTCGACGAACAGAACCCGGACTGGGGTTCGAGCCGCTACTTCACGGTCACGCTGACGGGTGTCCAACGGCTCAGCGATCTGCTCGCGCATCTCTACGTGCTCGTCCCCGTGCTCGACGACGACAAGCACTACTGGGTCGGCGACGACGAGGTCGAAAAGCTGGTTCGCCGTGGCGAGGGCTGGCTCGCCACGCATCCTGAGCGCGAGCTCATCGCGCAACGCTACCTGAAGCACCAGCGCAGTCTGGCTCGTCAGGCGCTCGAACAGATCATGGCCGAGGAGCTGCCCGAAGCCGACGAGCTTGAGGTGGTTCATGCCCAGGAAGAGGCCGAGATCGAGACGCGCATCAGCTTGAACGAGCAACGCATCGGCACGGTCATCGCGGCGCTCAAGCAGAGCGGCGCCAAGCGGGTCTTGGATCTCGGATGCGGCGAGGGACAGCTTATTCGCGCGTTGCTCAAGGAGAAGGACTTCGACGAAATCGTGGGGGTCGATGTATCGCATCGGGCGCTCGAAATCACCCGTGACCGGCTTCGACTTGAGCAAATGCCCGAAAAACAGCAGGCGCGCATCAAGCTTTTCCAGGGCTCGCTGGTGTATCGGGACAAGCGTCTCGCCGGATACGATGCTGCCGCCGTCATCGAGGTGATCGAGCACCTCGATCCGTCACGGCTGGCGGCGTTCGAGCGCAGCATCTTCGAGTTCGCCTGCCCAGGCACGGTCATCGTGACCACGCCGAACGCCGAGTACAACGTGAAGTTCGAGAATCTGCCTGCGGGGCGCTTCCGCCATCAGGATCACCGCTTCGAGTGGTGCAGAGCGGAATTTGAAGCATGGGCTCAAGGCGTCGCCGAGCGCTTCCGCTACAGCGTGCGTTTCGTCACGGTGGGTCAGGAAGACGCGGTGGTCGGCTCCCCAACACAAATGGCGGTATTCGCACGATGAAGATCACTGTCCCCGAACTCGCGCTCGTCGTGCTCGTTGGCCCTTCCGGCGCGGGCAAGTCAACCTTCGCCCAGACGTACTTCAAATCGACCGAGGTGCTTTCATCCGACGTCTGCCGTGGACTGGTCAGCGACGACCAGAACAACCAGGCTGCGACCAATGACGCCTTCGAGGTGCTGCACTTCATCGCTGCAAAACGTCTCGCCGCAGGCAAGCTCACAGTGATCGACGCAACCAACGTACAGCCCGAGGCAAGGAAACCTCTCGTGGCTCTTGCACGCCAGTACCACTGCCTGCCGGCCGCCATCGTCTTCGACCTGCCCGAAACGATCTGCCACGAGCGCAACAAGGCGCGACCGGATCGCCATTTCGGCCCGCACGTCATCCGCCAGCAGGCGCAGCAGATGCGTCGCTCGATTCGCGGACTGGCGCGCGAAGGCTTTCGCCACATCTTCACGCTGTCATCCCTCGAAGACATCGAGAAGGTGAGCATCGAACGCCAGCCGCTGTGGAACAATCGGCGCGGCGAGCACGGCCCCTTCGACATCATCGGCGATATCCATGGATGCCGTGCCGAGCTTGAGAGCCTGCTCGCGCAGCTGGGCTACGACCTCGTCACCCATCAGCATCCAGATGGGCGAAAAGTCATCTTCCTTGGCGACCTGGTCGATCGGGGGCCGGACATCCCAGGCGTTTTGCGCATCGTCATGCCGATGGTCGAAGCTGGAACGGCGCTCTGTGTCCCCGGCAACCACGAGATGAAACTGCTGCGCAAGCTGCGCGGCAAGGATGTGCAGATCACGCACGGGCTCGCCGAGTCGCTGGCTCAACTCGAACACGAGCCGCCGGAGTTCGTAAAAGCGGTCACGGACTTCATCGATAGCCTCGTCTCGCACTACGTGCTGGACGACGGCAAGCTCGTGGTCGCGCACGCCGGCATGAAGGAGTCGATGCAGGGGCGCGGCTCCGGCAAGGTGCGCGACTTCGCGCTGTACGGTGAAACCACTGGAGAGACCGATGAGTTCGGCTTTCCGGGTCGCTACAACTGGGCTGCCGAGTATCGGGGACGGGCGATGGTGGTCTACGGACACACGCCGGTTCCCGAGCCCGAGTGGCTGAACGGAACCATCAACATCGACACCGGATGCGTGTTCGGCGGTCGGCTCACCGCGCTGCGCTACCCGGAGAAGGAGCTGGTCTCCGTCCCAGCGGAACGAATCTGGTGCCAGGCCACCAAGCCGTTCCTCGATCAGGGCGTCCAGGCGTCGGCCATGACGGCGCAGCAGCAAGATGACGATGTTCTTGACCTGGACGACGTGCTCGGCAAGCGCATCGTGACCACGCGCCTGCATCACACGGTCACCGTGCGCGAAGAAAACGCCACCACTGCGCTGGAAGTGATGAGCCGTTTTGCTGCGAATCCGAAGTGGCTTATCTATTTGCCGCCGACCATGTCGCCGACCGATACCGCGCCGGACGGAGCACTGCTCGAACATCCCGCGCAAGCCTTCGCCTACTACCGACAGCAGGGCATCCCCAAGGTCGTGTGCGAAGAAAAGCACATGGGATCACGCGCCGTGATCATCGTCTGCCGCGATGCAGCCGTCGCCCGCACGCGCTTCGGCATCGTCGAAAACGAAGACGGCATCATCTACACGCGCACGGGTCGCCGCTTCTTCGATGACGACGAACTGGAAAAGGCGCTGCTCGCTAGGATCCGCCGCGCTGCCGACCAGACCGGGCTTTGGGACGAGCTAGCCACCGACTGGATGTGCCTGGACTGCGAACTGATGCCATGGTCA
>JAGUXT010000049.1 GCA_020061705.1 Halothiobacillus sp.
ATCGTGCTGGCGGTCAAGCCGCAAGCCCTCGCCGAAGTTGCGCACGACCTCAGCGCCCACCTGCGCCCGGAACAACTGGTTATCAGTATTGCCGCCGGAGTACGTATTGATACCCTGCGCCGCTGGCTTGGGGGACACAGCCGTATCGTGCGCGCCATGCCCAATACCCCCGCGCTCGTACAGGCAGGCGCAACCGGCTTGTACGCCCCCGGCGAAGTCAGCGCCGATGAGCGCGCCCTGGCCGAATCGCTCTTACGCGCCGTCGGCGTGTGCGTCTGGGTGGATAGCGAGGACTTGCTGGATAGCGTCACCGCCCTTTCCGGCAGCGGCCCTGCCTATGTGTTTTTAGTCATGGAAGCCATGCAGGCGGCGGGTGAAAAGCTCGGCCTTGATGCTGCCACCGCCCGCCTGCTCACCCTGGAGACCATTTTCGGCGCAGCGCGCCTTGCGCTTGAATCGAATGAAGAACCCAGTGAGCTGCGCGCACGCGTCACCTCCAAGGGCGGCACGACCGAGCGCGGTATTGCCGCACTTGAAGAAGCCAGGCTGGTTGCCGCCTTTGAAAACGCGCTCAAAGCCGCCCGCGACCGCGCCTCCGAGCTCGCCAAACTGATGGATCAAGCCTGATGGACGCAGCAATGAGCCAACCCATCGTGCTGCTGATGCGCATGCTGTTCGATTTGGTGATTATTTTCCTGCTCATGCGTTTTAGCCTGCAACTGGCGCGAGCCGACTTTTTCAACCCCGTCAGCCAGTCCATTGTGCAACTGACCAACCCCTTGCTCGCTCCGCTGCGCCGATTCATTCCGCCGATCGGCGGGCAGGATACGGCTGCTCTGGTTCTCGCCTATGTTTTTGCCCTGGTCTTTCTGGTCGTGGCTTACAGCGTTGCTGGCGGCTTTCCTAATCCATTGATTTTGCTGCTACTAGCACCCCTACACCTGCTGGAAATCATTCTCGACATGCTGTTCTGGGGTGTCATCCTGCACGCCATCCTGAGCTGGTTTCCCAATGCACAAGGCGCACCTGCTGCGCGCGTGCTCAACCAGCTCATTACGCCACTACTCGCGCCGATTCGCCGCATGATTCCTGATCTTGGCGGTATTGATCTCTCACCGATTGCCCTGCTTTTGCTGCTGCAAGTGCTAAAAATCAGCATCGTACCGATTCTGGTTAACTTACTGGTGTGACACACCCCGCCCTGAGCGTTACCATCCACCCTCCTATTCGCCGACCCAAGCACCATGCCCACAGCCTTACCCCCGGATTCCGTCGGACTGGTCATTCCCCAGACCCTGCATTTTGACGAACCGCTCGAACTCGACAGCGGCAAAACCCTGCCGCATTACGACCTGGTGATCGAAACCTACGGCGAGCTGAACGCCGCGCGCAGCAATGCCGTGCTCATTTGCCATGCGCTGTCTGGCGACCACCACGCGGCGGGCTACCACAGCATGAACGACCGCAAGCCCGGCTGGTGGGATTCGGCCATCGGACCCGGCAAACCGATTGATACCACGCGCTTTTTTGTGGTCTGCCTCAATAACCTGGGCGGCTGCAAGGGCAGCACCGGCCCAACCTCAATCAATCCCGAGACTGGACGCATTTTCGGTGCCGACTTTCCCATGGTCACGGTCAACGACTGGGTGCAGAGCCAGGAACGCCTGATGCGCCGTCTTGGCATTGTGCAATGGGCGGCGGTGATCGGCGGCAGCTTGGGCGGGATGCAGGTCATGCAATGGGCCATCAGCTTCCCGCAGGCGCTGCGCCATGCGCTGGTGATTGCCGCTGCGCCCAAGCTTTCGGCGCAAAACATCGCCTTCAACGAAGTGGCGCGCCAATCCATTTTTGCCGACCCGGATTTTCACGACGGCCACTACCTTGAACACGACACTCTGCCGCGCAAGGGGCTGATGCTGGCGCGGATGCTCGGTCACATCACCTACCTCTCCGACGACGCCATGCGCGCCAAATTTGGCCGCGAACTGCGCGCCGGAAAAATCAATTTCGGCTTTGATGTCGAATTTCAGGTGGAAAGCTATCTGCGCTACCAGGGCGCAAGTTTTGTTGATCGTTTCGATGCCAATACCTATCTGCTGATGACCAAGGCGCTCGACTATTTCGACCCGGCCGGCGAATTCGAACACGACCTTGCACGCGCCTTTGCCGCCACCGAAGCCGAATTTCTGGTCGCCTCCTTCACCACGGACTGGCGCTTTTCGCCCGCGCGTTCGCATGAAATCGTCAAAGCCCTGCTCAAGGCTGGCAAGCGTGTCACCTATGCCGAAGTCGAATCCGAGCACGGTCACGATGCCTTCCTGGTGCCGATTCCCGATTACATGAACGTCTTCCGCGCCTACATGGGGCGGGTGAGCACGGAGGACGCGACATGCGCGTAGATCACGCCATCATCAGCGACTGGATCAAGCCCAACAGCCGCGTGCTCGACCTGGGCTGCGGCGATTGCGCCCTGCTGCGCGAGCTGCGCCAAAGCCTCAACACCACCGGCTACGGCCTGGAAATCAGCATCGACAAACTCGCCAGATGCGTCGAAGGCGGTACGCCGGTCATCCAGGCCAACCTCGACCAGGGCTTGAGCCCATGGTTTGAGGCACAGAGCTTCGATTACGTCATCATGACCCACACCCTGCAAGCCATGCGCCACCCCGAAAAACTGTTGCAGGAAATGGTGCATGTCGGGCGCGAAGCCATCGTCACCTTCCCCAACATGGGCTACTGGAAAAACCGCTTGCAATTTGCCCTGGGCGGACGGATGCCGGTGACCAAAACCCTGCCCTACGGCTGGTTCGACACCCCCAACATCCACCTCTGCACCGTGCGCGATTTCGAAGCCCTGTGCGAAGAACTGAACTTGCGCATCCTTGGCCGCGAAATGGTCGATAGCCAACTACAAAGCCGCCCGCTCATGCGCCTTGCGCCCAATCTACTGGCCGAAACAGCGGTCTATCGGCTTGCGGCGAAATAAAAAACCCCGCGACGTTGGCGGGGTTATGAGTGAAGTTGCAAAGTATCAGACGGCTCGCAACAGTTTCCGATTCAGCCCAAAAATCAGCTGCACGGTTTTCAGCTGCACGAACACAAACGGGGCGAGCAACAGGAAATACGCCCAGGACATCCTGTCCACCAACCCGGCACCGACCAGCCCCAGGTTGACGAAGAACACGCCGAAGACGAAGAACGCCACCCCGGGGCAGACGAGGGCGAAGGTGCCGGCATTGCCTTTATCACCACGCACGTAATCGCGGAAATAGCCCAGGCGATTCATCACTGCCCAGCCGATCAGGCCAAACAAAATCTGCACGGAAAGCACGGCGGCGGTCAGCACGAATAGCGACGAAGCGTCGCCGTGTACGCCAAAACCATGATGCAAACCGTGGCTCAAACGAATCCAGGTAATGCCCAGCAGGGTCAGGATCGGAATCATGATCCACAGGCTGGGGCTGGCGGCTTCGCTGATGCCATGCTCCATCATCGACTTGAAGCCCAGAATCAGCTTGATCGCCGCCAGCAAAATCGCGGTACTGAAGAAAAACAGCGCAAACGCAATACTCCAGGCCTGGGTGGATTTAACCGTGCTCATGGCTGCCGGAGCCGCCAGACCGACGGCAATCATCGCCAACGCAAAAATGGCGATCATCGGCGCCAGGCTGTTGTTGCTGGCAAAATCCACCCCGCCCTGGCTGAGCACGCGCGCGAAATAAGTCACCAGAATGCGCATGGCATACACGCCGACCGCCAGAAACGCCAGCAACGCCGCCGGGAACATCCACTCGACCACACTCCACAGGTTGGGCACGAAGACCGCGCCGAGCACAAACATCACGTTAATGCTCATGGCCAGGGTCAGGGGAATGGTCATCAGGCTGATTTCCGCATTCGAGCTCATCAGCTTGGGGAAGGCTTCGGTCTTCTTGAACAACGCGTACTCACGCAGATTCCACGCCAGCAAGCGGAAGTGCAGGTAAGCAAAAAACACGATCACCGCAAGATCAAGTGTAATCAAAGCCGAAACCAGCAGATTACCACCCGTCAGCAGTGGCCACAGGTGATTGAAGGTAGCCATCGGCGAGCCGGGGTGCGGGGTCATGAACAACAGATAAATGAAAAACGACACCGACAAACCGCCAGCGCCCAGTGCGGCAAGAAAGTACAACGGCGAGTAACCCGCCCCAAGGTTTTTGCGCAACATGCTTAACTCCATAAGAAAAAACTAATGGAGCGAAGTTTAGGGGGCGTTTAGTCAATCATCAAGCAGGATTATGCAAAGATAAAATCCGCGAGATGAAAGCGGTTATTTATCAGCATCCTCGGCATCGGGTGCGCCCACAACAGCAACACGTTGCAACACCGCCGCAAAGAAGCCATCGGTGCCATGTTGCGCCGGGTCGAGCCTGAGCATCTCGCTAACGCCCGGCGGGGTGATGCCTTGTTCAGCCAAAATGTCAGCGGCGGGAACCAGCCTGAACTCGGGATGATTCGCCAAAAACTGCTCCACGATGCGCTCATTTTCTTCCGGCAAAATCGAACAGGTGGCGTAAATGACACGGCCTTGCGGCTTGAGCAAACGCACCGCGCCTTCGAGCAGTGCAGCTTGCGTGGCATTCAGCTCCTCAAGATCAAGCACGCGCCACTTCAAATCCGGGTTGCGCCGCCAGGTGCCGGTGCCGGAACAGGGCGCATCGATCAAAATACGATCGAACATGCCCTTGTTGCGCTTCAAATGCGCATCGGTCATGCCGGTAATTGGCACCGGGCGCACATTCGACAGCCCGGCGCGACGCATTCTTGGCGTGAGTTTCTCCAATCGATGCGCCGAAATATCGGTGGCCATCAAGCTGCCCTTGCTTTGCATCAACGCCCCCAGTTGCAGCGTTTTGCCACCTGCGCCCGCGCACAAATCCAGCACGCGCTCTCCGGGCTTGGGCGCGACCAGATGCCCGACCAACTGGCTAGCCTCGTCCTGCACCTCAAACAATCCTTCCTTGAACGCGGGCAAGCTGAACAAAGGACGGCGATCATGTCGGCGCAGTCCGTCGGGGGCGTAGGGTGTATCGATGGTCGGCAAGCCCAGATCGTCCAGCATCTGCCTGATGTCGGCGCGATTCGCCTTGAGCGTATTGACGCGGATATCCACCGGCGCAGGCTGGTTCATGGCATTGCACAGCACCAGCAACGCATCTTCGCTGTAAGCATGGAGCAAACGCTCAGCCAGCGGGTCGGGCAGGTTGGCGCGCACAGCGAATGGGGCCTCGTCGGCACTGCGCGCCAGGCCATCCAGCGCCTGCGCTGCGCCCTGATTTCCCAGCCACTTGAGCACGAACTCACGCTCGGCCCAGCCTTGATCCAGCATGAAACCGCCCACCAGCATATTCCACTGTTTTTCCGCCACACCCATGCGCCAGGCCAGGCTGCGCCGCTGACGCAGCACGCCGTAGACGCTTTCCGCCACCACTCCGCGATCACGCGCGCCCATTTGCGGGCGCTTGCGGAACTGGTGATACAGCACCTGATCGGCGGGCACGGTGCCTTGCGCGATCTCCTGCAAAATCTCCACCGCGAGGGCGAAGTGATGGTAGCGCGCCTGCATCGCATTGCGCGCAACCTGTTTTGCGGGGCGGGGTGCAGCAGGCTCTTCAGGAAAAAGGCGCGGGATTAAGGACATGGAAGTCACCCCTAAAAAATTAAAACCGGCATAAAAGCCGAAAAATGAAGCCCGCAGCGGCGGGCTTGGACTATGTGTGTGATCTCACTGAAAGCAATTGACTCCGTACCCCGTCAAGGGGGAGGGAGCAATAACCCTTACGGCTGGTATTGATACAACCATGTTTCGGTCAATGGTTTGCCATCAATCTCCAGGAAGGCGCGCAGCTCAATCGGCTCACCGCCATCGGCGGCAAGGTCGAACTCCGAACGCCAGCGCGGGGTGTACCAGATCGACTCGGTACGCATCAGCGACAGCTTGCCGCGTGAAGCCGTCACCACCACCTTCGGGCGCACGCCCCAGGGAATATTTTTCAACACCTCGCCATCCCACTCGATCACGAATTTCTTGGTGTTGGCCGGATGCTCCTTGCCCGGCTCGCCACCGCGCCCGACACGCAAGGCCACCGCACGCGCCAGACTCACCGGGAAGTCGGGCTGGTTCGCCAACCAGTGCAGGCGATACTTGAAGCTGAAACTCGCTCCGCTTGCAGCAGGCTTTTCCGGCACCCAGAACACGCCGATGTTGTCGTACACCTCATCGTCGGTCGGAATCTCGATCAACTGCACCCGACCCTTGCCCCACTCGCCCTGGGTTTCCACCCACACGCTCGGACGGCGGTCATAGCTCACGCCATCCAGATAGTGATCGTAATTGCGATCACGCTGCGACAGGCCAAAGCCCTTGGGATTGTTGTCCATAAACGACGAGGCGATGATACGGTTCGGGTTGTTCAACGGGCGCGCAATGCGCTCGCCCGTGCCCGTCCACAGCACCAGCGTGTCCGAGTCATGCACCTCGGGTCGCCAGTCGTGCGAATGCGCTGCCGGATATTCTGCGTACCAGAACATCGAGGTCAGCGGCGCAATGCCCAAACGCTCCACCGCACGGCGCATGAAGATGTGGTTCTCGATATCCATCACCACGCCCTTGGTGCGGGAAATGGCGAAACGGAAGG
>JAGUXT010000013.1 GCA_020061705.1 Halothiobacillus sp.
CGCTGCGCGTCCTAACGCTGTTCCCGACAGCGTTTTTGCATCAACGGGGTGCATTTCTTTGGTGACTTTCTTTGTGCAAGCAAAGAAAGTTACTCGCCCATATCAATCACGCCTTGTGCGAAGTCGCACCGTGGAGACGGGCGAAACAATGCCACCAGCCTTGAACGGTTAGTGGGTGTGTCGCCCGTCTTGACGAAGCTACTCCGTAGCAGAAATGGGTGGCAACGGGCGAGTCACTTTTCTTGTTTGTGCAAGAAAAGTAACCAAAAGAACACACCCCTGAGGGGGCGCCCTTCGGGCAAGCCGTGAATGAAGCGCCTACGGCAAGGCCGTTCCGACGCAACATCCATGTTGCGTCGGGACTGAATAGGCCATCCATGGCCTATTCACCCTGCCTACGGCACTCCGTTCACGGCGACCCCAAAAGGGGGGCTGAAACCCAAATCCGCGTCTTTGGCGCAAGTGTCCACCAACCCCTCGTTGTCTGGACTACCGGAACGCGGCTAAACCTTAAAGCCCAAGCTTCTTGTGCAGGTAGTGAATATCCGTCCCGCCCATCTGAAACGCGGCATCATTCATCAGAGCGCGGTGTAGATCGGTATTGGTCTTGATACCCTCGACCACAAGTTCAGACAGGGCACCGTTCATGCGCGCAATGGCGGTCTCGCGAGTATCGGCGTGGCAGATCAGTTTGCCGATCATCGAGTCGTAGTAGGGCGGCACGCTGTAGCCTGCATAAATATGCGAATCCCAACGCACGCCCAAGCCGCCAGGCGCGTGAAAGGCGGTGATCTTGCCGGGACTGGGGACAAACGTGGCGGCATCTTCGGCATTGATGCGGCATTCAATCGCATGTCCGCGAATCTGCACTTGATCTTGCGTGAGGGAAAGCGGCAGTCCGGCGGCGATGCGCAATTGTTCCTTGACGATGTCCACGCCGGTAATCATTTCGGTCACCGGATGTTCAACCTGCACGCGGGTGTTCATTTCGATGAAGTAGAAATTGCCGTTTTCGTACAGGAATTCAAACGTGCCCGCGCCGCGATAGCCGATGTCGATGCAGGCCTTGGCGCAGCGTGCACCGATACGGTTGCGTTCTTCGTCAGTCAGGCCGGGCGCGGGGGCTTCTTCCAGCACTTTCTGGTGGCGGCGCTGCATGGAGCAGTCGCGTTCACCCAGGTGGATCGCGTTGCCATGCTCGTCGGCCAGCACCTGGATTTCGATATGGCGCGGGTGTTCGAGGAATTTTTCCATGTACACCTGCGGGTTGCCGAAGGCGGCGCTGGCTTCGGCCTTGGTCATGTCGATGGCGGAAAGCAGGTTGGATTCGGTATGCACCACGCGCATTCCGCGTCCGCCACCACCGCCAGCGGCCTTGATGATGACCGGATAGCCGACTTCGCGGCCAAGTGCCAGATTTTCTTCAGCGTTGTCGCCCAATGCACCTGCAGAGCCGGGCACGCAGGGTACGCCGGCAGCTTTCATGGCATCCTTTGCGGCAACTTTGTCACCCATCATGCGGATATTGGCCGGGTGCGGGCCGATAAAGATGAAACCACTTTGTTCGACGCGCTCGGCAAAATCGGCGTTCTCGGACAGGAAGCCGTAGCCGGGGTGGATGGCGTCGGCATCGGTGACTTCGGCGGCGGCGATCAACGCGGGCACATTCAGGTAGCTGTCAGCGGAGCGCGGCGGGCCGATGCACACCGATTCGTCAGCCAGGCGTACATGCTTGAGGTCACGGTCGGCGGTGGAGTGGGCGGCGACGGTCTTGATGCCGAGCTCGCGGCAGGCGCGCAGGATGCGCAGCGCGATTTCGCCACGGTTGGCGATAAGGACTTTGTTGAGCATGGGGGCGGCCTTATTCGATGATGACGAGCGGTTGGTCAAATTCGACCGGCTGGCCGTTCTCGCAGAGGATGGACTTGACCACGCCGGCCTTGTCGGCTTCGATCTGGTTGAACATTTTCATGGCTTCGATAATGCAGATGGTGTCACCGACATTGACGCTTTGACCGACTTCGACAAAGGCTTTGGAGTCGGGGGACGCCGAGCGGTAAAAGGTACCGACCATCGGCGATGTGACGGCATGACCGCTGGCTGCGGCGGGTGTTGCAGCTTGAGTTGGTGTTGTCGTCGGAGTGTTCACAACGATAGGTTGCTGCATGGGTTGCTGCATCATCGGCATCTGTTGCGGCATATTCGCGGGCATCCGGCTGATGCGCACGGCGGTGTCACCTTCCTTGACTTCGATTTCGGCCACGCCGGAGCTGTCCAGCAGTTCGATCAGTTTTTTGATGGTGCGAATATCCATGGGAGTGTTCCTGTGTTGGTGTTGATTTTAAGTAGGACTTACGCAAAACCGCCCCTGCGGCGTTAAAGCGCCTCGCCGTACTAAGTGTACTGTCTTCGTCGCTTTGCCTTGCCGGGGCACTTTTGCATATGTCATTTTAAGTTGTTTGGATGCGGGTCATGGCTGCTTGCAGGGCAAGTTCATAGCCTTGGGCACCCAAGCCTGCAATGACGCCGATGGCAATGTCGGAAAAATAGGAGTGTTGGCGAAAGGTTTCGCGCGCATGAATGTTGGAAAGGTGAATTTCGATAAACGGCAACGCCACGCCAAGTAGGGCATCGCGTAGCGCGACGCTGGTATGGGTGAATGCGGCAGGATTGATGAGAATGAACGCCGTGCCGTCGGTGCGTGCGGCATGCGCGCGCTCAATCAAAATGTGCTCGGCGTTGCTTTGCATGTGGTCGAGCGTGTGGCCAGCAGCGTTGGCTTGAGACTGGAGTTTGGTAACGATGTCGCTCAGTGTGGTCGTGCCGTATTTTTCAGGTTCACGCACTCCAAGCAGATTGAGGTTGGGGCCGTTAAGCAGCAGTAGTTTGGCCATGCGCCATCCACCTTATTGAATTAGGCGAATTGTGCGGCTATGGCTGCGAATTGTCCAGAACGGCGGTGAATTGCCACGATTGAATCTGGTAGAAGGTTAGCTTATCAGGCTGCTGAAATACGTATTTCAGCAGCCTGATAAAGCGGGACATGGATATCACGCACGCAAATCAAAAACGTCAATGATTGATTTCTCGCCTCCGAATCCGGGCGTGTACCGGATTCGGAGGGGCTTAAAAGCTCATGGATGAGTTTTTAAGCATCCTGTCATGAGCCGAGAGCTTGTTGTGCGTGAGGCGCGAAAACTCCAGGAGCTTTGTAACCCACAAGGCGGCTCGCTTTGCGTTCTGTCCCGTCCTTGCCAAAAAACAGAATGGCCGGCGGGCCGATCAGTCCAAAGCGTTGTAGCAGGGCTTTGTCGGCGGCGCTATTGCGGGTGACGTCGGCTTGTAATAGTACAGTTCCTGCGACGGCTTGTTGCACAGAGGGGTCGGTGAAAGTGTTGTGCTCCATTTCCTTGCAACTCACGCACCAGTCGGCGTAGAAATCGAGCATGACGGGCTTGCCCGCGGCCTTGGCTTCGGCCAGTGCGCGTTCAAGTGCGGCAACATCGGCAATACGCTGGAATTGCAGTCCTGCCGCGCTCGGGTTGGATGCTGAGGCACTGTTAAATGCCATGCCCTTGAGGGGTTGCAACGGTGTACCTTGCCCGCTGGCAACTCCAATGAGCATGAGTGCACCCCAGAACATGAGGATCAGTCCAAGCGCCTTCCACAAACGGTTCCAGCCGGTGTTTTCCTTGCCTACTGGCTCCATATGGCCGGTGAGTTCGCGGCTGGCATGATAGGTTTTGTAGCTGGGATGGGCGGCGGTTTCAAGGGCGCCGAGATACACGCCTGAAGTGATAAGTAGCACCGCCCACAGTGCCAGAGTGACGCTATCGGGCAGGATGCGCGAGACCAGCCAGATGGCCACGCCAAGCATCATTACACCAAACACCGCTTTGACATTGTCCATCCATGCCCCGGCACGCGGCAGAACCTTGCCACCCAGGGTGCCAACGATAATCAGTGGCAATCCCATGCCAATGGAAAGCGCAAACAAGGCTGCACCGCCAAGGACTGCATCTCCTGTTTGCCCGATGTAGATCAGCGCACCTGCCAGCGGAGGCGCCACGCAGGGGCCAACAATCAGCGCCGAGAGTAAGCCCATGATGATGACACCGACATAGCTGCCACTCTTTTGTTTGCCAGAAATGTCGGCAATTTTGCTTTGCAGGCTGGAAGGCACTTGCAGCTCGTAGAAACCGAACATGGAGAAAGCCAAGGCCACAAAAACCAGGGCAAAGCTGCCAAGTATCCACGGGTTCTGGAAGGCAGCTTGCAGGTTGCTGCCGAACATCCCTGCGAGTACGCCAGCCACGGTGTAGGCAACAGACATGGATAGAACGTAGACGAGCGAAAGCGTGAAGGCGCGGCGGGTGGATAGCTGTGTGCCTTGTCCGGCGATAATGCCGGAAAGAATGGGAATCATCGGGAAGATGCAGGGGGTGAGCGCAAGCCCAAGTCCCGCCAGGAAAAACAGGCCAATCGCCAGCCAGGTATTGCCGCTCTTGAGTTTTTCGGCGATGGCATCCTGTTCATTCAACGGCGGGGCGGTGGCGGGCGGTGGCGGGCTCTGTACTGAGGGCTGTGAAGATGTGGCCGGAATGGTACCGGGGACGATGGTGCCGGCGGTCAGTTCCAGGAGTTGCTCCATGGGCGGGTAGCAAATGCCTGCTTCAGCGCAGCCCTGGAAGCCTACATTGAGTTTGATCTTCTGTTCGGATTGCAGCTCGGGCAGGGTGACATCCAGTTCCAGGATGTCATGGAAAATCCGCACCTTGCCGAGAAAGGCATCGTTCTTTTCTTCGCCTTCCGCGAGTGTGAATTGCGCTTGTGCGCCTTTTGGTTCGACAACCTGGATGCTGACTTTGTCGCGATAGAGGTAGTGGTGTGGTGCAATTGTCCAGCGTAAACGCACGGTGTTGCCATCAATCTGGCTGGCAAGCTGGAAGGCTTGTTCGGGTTCCAGGGGTTCGCCATTCGGATCACCGGCCTCCTGGGTCACTGCACTCAAGGCACCTGACATGGTTGCCGGAGTCGCGGCAAAAACACAGCCAGAGAACAACAACAGCAGGGCAAGCAAAAAACGCATGGCGAAGCCTCTAAATAGGATATTGAAAAACCTCATCCATGAGTTTTCAAATCGACCCAGCCTGGAAAACGCCCAAACCGGGAGTTGGAAAATCAACCACTTACGTAATTGGTTTGTGTGCGGGACATTCGTGTACCGCCTTGGCACGTTGCTGAAATATGTAATTCAGCACGCTGTTAAGAAGGTTGAGTCGTGATCTTGAGATTTTGTTTCATTTCAATGATGAGTTGCTTTTCCAGGCCATCAAGCGATTGCAGGCGCTCCGCAGCAGTGCTGCCCAACCATTCACTGATTTCAGCGCGTTTGCGGGCGAAGTAATCGAGAATCATGCGTTCCGACATGAGCATGAATTGAATGGCTTGTTGTGGATCAGCCTGCACAAAAGGGTTACGCGCGACATTGCGTGCGGCGGCCTCCTGTTGCTCACAAAATGCGGTCAATAAGAAGTACATATCCGCGCGGGCTTGTTCAAGTCGCTGGCTTTGATCGGCAGCGTACAAATTGGCATCCACCAATACATCCAGCCAGCGCATAAGCTGGGTTTCACTCATCACCCAATCTTCTCCAAGAATGCGTTGATGAAGTTCGCTCAGGCGTTCCTTGTTCTCTTCAAGTTGCTTGTTTTTTGCCCATGGCATGAGTTTGTTAGCGAGCGATACGGGGCGATGAATCACCTCTTCAATAGCCCGCAATTGATCGAAAAGCTCTTTTTTATTGCCGTCAGATGCGTTGATTTGTATATGTTTCTCGTGCATTTCAGCCGCGCTGACTTCAAGGTGCAGGGCATGGAACTCTCCTAAGGCAGCATCAATGTCACGTGCCTGCTTGCTCAAACGCTCGTAGTTCAGCTGAATTTTTTCGGCAAATTGGGATGGATTTTTTAGGCAGTCTGCCAATACCAACATGGCGCGAGCCAGGCGTGCACGTAAGGAATGAATTTGCACCACGGACTCGCGCAGCGGGTTGATTGCTAGACCCATGGCGTAATTGGTCATTTTTCGTTGTCGCCACGTGTCGAGCGTCGGTGCAAGATCCTGAATTTTCTGGCGTAATTGTTGGTGAGCAATGACGGCTTCGTTGTCTTGCGCCATGTCCACGGCGCGCGCGGCAAGCGTACCAAACATCTGCTCGAACAATTGTTGCTCACGCAATTCGCGTACGCCAATCTCAAAAGCCATTTTTTCCAAAACACCACGCAAAGGCTGCGCTGTGTTGCGAATCATCTCCGCCGGAAGGTCATTTGGCAAAAGCTCCAGAGGGCATTCTGCCACTTCCTTGAGCGGTCTGGAGCGGGCGAAATTAACAAATTCCTCAAGGCTCATACGCTGGGTCATACAAGCATGCTCTCAGATTTTTAGCCGTTGAAGCGACTGAACACCAAGCTGGCATTCGTACCACCAAAGCCGAAGCTGTTGGAGAGAATGGTGTCGAGCTTGGCGTTGTCAACGCGATCGGTGGCGATATTGGTGTTTTTGGCCGCCGGGTCGAGGGTTTCGATATTTGCTGAAGCCGCGATGAATCGGTGTTGCATCATCAATACCGAGTAAATCGCCTCATGCACACCGGCAGCGCCTAAGGCGTGACCGCTGAGAGACTTGGTGGAGGTGACCACCGGCATGTGGTCACCGAAGACCTTGCCCATGGCCTCAAGCTCGCGCATGTCTCCGACCGGAGTGCTGGTGCCGTGCGTGTTGATGTAGTCGATGGGCGTGTTGACACCATCGAGTGCCATCTGCATGCAGCGTACCGCGCCTTCTCCGGAAGGTTGCACCATGTCATAGCCGTCCGAGGTTGCGCCGTAACCGACCAGTTCGGCATAGATGCGTGCGCCGCGCGCCTGGGCGTGCTCCAAAGACTCCAATACCATGACTCCGCCACCGCCGGAAATGACAAAGCCGTCGCGGAACTCATCATACGGGCGTGAGGCGGTCGTGGGGGTGTCATTGTACTTGGAGGACAACGCACCCATGGCGTCGAACATGGCCGATTGTGTCCAGTGCAACTCTTCACCGCCACCGGCAAACATCACATCCTGCTTGCCGAGCTGGATCAGTTCCATGGCGTTGCCGATGCAATGCGCCGAGGTCGCACAGGCCGAACTGATGGTGTAGTTCACGCCTTTGATGCCAAATGGGGTGGCCAGGCAGGCGGAGACCGTTGAGCTCATGGTGCGCGTGACCATATATGGGCCGACGCGCTTGATACCTTTAGTGCGCGCAATTTCGGCCGTTTCCACGATATTGGCGGTCGATGACCCGCCCGAGCCAACAATCAGTCCTGCGCGCGGATTGGAAACTTGTTCGGGTGTTAAGCCTGAATCTGCCACAGCTTCGGCCATGGCGAGGTAGGTATAGGCCGCGGCATCGCCCATAAAACGATAGAGCTTGCGGTCGATTAATTCTTCAGGCTTGAGCTTGAGTGTGCCAGCCACTTGTGAACGGAAGCCGAGTTCGGCCATTTCGGGGACAAATTCAATGCCTGAGCGACCTTCTGTCAGGCTTTGCAGTACTTCATTTTGATTATTGCCAATACTGGAGACAATGCCCATTCCGGTAACGACGACGCGGCGCATGTTCTTAATCCTCAAAATCCACTGGTGGAAGTAAATAAACCGACGCGCAGGTCAGTTGCATGATAAATCTCGCGGCCGTCAATCAGCATGACGGCATCTGCGATGCCCATGACTAACTTGCGATTGATCGTGCGTTTGATATTGACTTGGTAGGTTATTTTTTTTGCATCGGGCAAAACCTGGCCGGAGAATTTGACATCACCCACACCCAAGGCGCGTCCGTGACCCAAACCGCCGATCCAGCCCAGATAAAAGCCGACCAATTGCCACATGGCATCAAGCCCAAGGCAGCCCGGCATAACAGGGTCGCCTTCAAAATGACACTGGAAAAACCACAAATCAGGGCGAATATCCATTTCAGCAATGATCTCACCTTTGCCGAAAGTTCCTCCTTCTTCGCTGATGTGTTCGATTCGATCAAACATCAGCATGGGCGGAAGCGGGAGCTGTGCATTGCCTGCGCCAAACATTTCGCCACGGCCACACTGGAGGAGTTCTTCAAAGGTAAAGGCTGATTTTTTCATGGTTCTCTTTGGGCTGCGTGCCGCTGTTATTACGGCTTGATTGTGCCTGATCGGTGCTGTGCACTACGTTATAAAGCACGGATGATATGACAAAACTTGGGTTAATGGCATATTTCGTCGAGAGCGTGAGGCTTACTCGGCTTCATCAAAGCGGGCATCCACCAGGTTTTTTAGTGCTGCAAGCACGGCTTGACGATCCTCACCCCTGGCCTGGATGTGCAGCGTGCTGCCCAGCGGAGCCGCCAGCATCATGAGGCTCATGATGCTTTTGCCATTGGCTTGCAGACTGCCGTGCCGCACGAGGACATGACTTTGAAAGCCTGCGGACAGTGTGGCGAAACGTGCCGCAGCACGGGCGTGCAGGCCGCGTTTGTTGACAATGGTAACCATGGCTTCCAATGTGTCATGAAGTTCATTCATGACTTGGTCTCCATCGTGCTGGCATTCAGTATGCCGTCACGCCCACCGCTTAATGCTTTGAGTGTCAGCTCTTCCAATGGCAGATGGGCGTAATTCAGTACGCGTACCAGCATGGGCAAGTTAATCCCCGCAATAACCCTGATGTCATCACGAGTGGGCGTTTCTTTCGTGTTCGTTTCGTCGTGGTTGAGGTTGGGGCCGTCACTAAGGCGGTGTGCGATATTGCTGGGTGTGGAGCCGTACATGTCGGTTAAGACCAGAACCCCCATGCCTTGCTGAATTTCGCTGACGAGGCGGCGGGCACGGGCGAGCAGCTTGACGGGATCGTCGTCTTGTTTGACTTCAAGGCTGCGTAATTGGGGGCATGAACGGTCGAGCATGTCGGTGGCTGTTTCCAGTAACTGCTGTCCGATGGCGTTATGCGCGATGATGAGGATTCCGACACGCTGGGTATTCAAAGTAGTTCTCGATGACGTGTGACAAGGTTTGGATAATGGCTGCGCAGGCGTTCTGCCAGGCGTTCAATCATAAAAACAGAGCGGTGCTGTCCCCCGGTGCAGCCGAGGGACACAGACAAAAACTGGCGTTGTTCGCGCTCAAACAAGGGTAGCCAGCTCGTAAGCAAAGCGCTTAATTGTTCAAGCATGGTATGTGTTTCGGGCAGCTGGGACAAAAAGTGCACCACTTCAGGATCACGCCCGGTCAGTGGGCGCAAATGTGCGTGCCAGTGAGGGTTGGGCAGGCAGCGCATGTCGAAGATGAAATCGCTGTCGGACGGCGTGCCATGTTTGTAACCAAAGGATTGCAGCAGCAGGCTGATTTTTTCCGGCGAGCCGTCGAGCAGACGACTGCGCAATAACGCTCTTAATTGGTGCAAATTGCTGTGCGAGGTGTCGATGACCATGTCGGCCACTTCGCGCAAGGGAGCAAGTAAACGCGCTTCGGTGCTCAGGGCTTCGTCGAGTGCCAGACCTTTGCGGGTCAGGGGGTGTGGGCGGCGGGTTTCGCTGAAGCGGCGTAACAGAACGCCTGGCTCGGCGTACAGGTAGAGTAAATGAATCTGTAAACCGGGTGTGCTTTGACGCAATTGGGTCAGCTGGCGATGCAGTTCATTGAGCTCGTCGACACCACCGCGAATGTCGATGCCAATCGCTGCATATTCATTTGCCCGGCGCGAGGGTTTTAAGCTGGCTTCCACAAAAGCAGTGAGCAGGCTGAGTGGCAGATTATCCACGCAGGAGTAACCGGCATCTTCCAGAGTATGCAGTGCGATGGTTTTGCCTGAACCGGAAAGGCCGCTGACGATGACCAGTTTCACTTGAGCCTCATGCCGTTTACTTTAACCGAGTGAGTGTTCAATGGGATTTTCAACGGATTTTAACAGGCTGTTGAAGTATTTATTTCAATAGCCTGTTAAGGCGGGACATGGATGTCCCGCACGCGAATCTATCACGCAAGTGATTGATTTGTCGCTACCGAGTCCGGGCGTGTACCGGACTCGGTAGGGCTGAAAAACTCATGGATGAGTTTTTCAGCCTCCTGTAAGGGAACTTCGCGGGATTATACGCGGCTTTGCCACAAGCCATAATTGCGTACGGCGGCTTCAACCAATATGGCGAGCATCGTTGCAGACGGGTTGCAGAGGGTGAGTGCGGGAATGGGGATGCCGAGGATGTGCTCGTTTTGCCAATGCCCTTCAAGTCGTCGTTGGCTCGCCGTGTCCAGTGATGCGCTTTCATCGTGGCTTCGGACCAGTTCGATGATAATGTCCAAACGATGTTGTGGCAGGACTGCACCTGCGCCCAGAAGCTGGCGCACATTGATAATCCCCAGTCCGCGTACTTCCATACGATCCTGAATACTCGCGGGACAGGTTCCGAGCAGGTAACCATCGTTGTGGAGGTTGAACAAGGGGGCATCGTCGGCGACCAATGCATGTCCACGATCAAGAAGGGCGAGTGCGCAGTGGCTTTTGCCGATGCCGGGTTGGCCGCGCAGCAGTACGCCACAGGACGGGCGCGTGTTGTGGCCGGGTGGATCAATCACCAGCAATACGCCATGCAGGCAGTGCTTTGTACCTGGCATGCTTGTTCGAGCCTTAATCGACCAGGCTGGGCGCGGAATCCGGATCCACCGGTGATAAATCGCCAGGATCGGCAGGGGAGTCCTGTTCGGCGGATGGATCCGTGAGTTTGCGCGTTAACAGGCTAAAGGCGGTTTCGCTGTTGTCGGCGTTGCGCATTGCGCCGCAAAACTCGGGGTCGCTAAAGCGGCGTGCAAGTTGACTGAGAATGGCAAGGTGGGTGTCTTCATCGCCCTCGGGCACGAGGATGGCAAAAATCATGCTGACTTCCTGGCCATCGGGACTATTGAAATCCACTGGGGTGACCAAGCGTAAAAAGCAGCCAATCGGCGCACGTAGTTCGGCGAGTTTCCCGTGTGGGATAGCGATGCCACGCCCGACACCAGTGCTACCAAGACGTTCGCGCGCCAACAATACGTCAAAAATTGCCCATGACTCCAAGCCCTCTTGGGCGTTGGCGAGCACTTGGCTGACCAGTTCGAGAACACGTTTTTTACTCACGCCTTCGACATGCAGTTTGACGCGCGCAAGGGTGAGAATGTCGGCGATAGTCAGGTTTTTCATGGCGGGTTTATCCCGGGCGTTTGCGTTCATTGGATGGAGGAATGCCGAGAGCTTCGCGGTATTTGGCCAAGGTGCGGCGGGCAACGTGAATGCCTTCGGCTTCAAGCATTTCAGCAATACGATTGTCGCTGAGTGGCTTTTGCGGGTTTTCGGCAGCAACAATTTTTTTCAGCATGGCACGGATGGCAGTGGATGAAGCATCATTGCCATCCGAGGTGGCAACATGGCTGGAAAAGAAGTAGCGGAACTCAACCACACCTTTGGGGGTATGCATGAATTTGTTGCTGGTAATACGCGAGATAGTGGATTCGTGCAGCTCCAATTCTTCGGCAATCTCGCGTAATACGAGAGGACGCATCGCGGTTTCGCCATGTTCGAAATAGGCTTGTTGACGGCGCACGATGGCTGTCGCTACGGCAAACAGGGTGTCGTGGCGGCTGTGGACGCATTTGATGAACCAGCGCGCATCGTTGAGGGCAGTGCGCATGTAGCTCATGTCATCCGAACGCTGCCCGCGCTGGATGTAGCCCGCGTAGGTTTGATTGATACGTAATTTGGGCAGGATGGCGCTGTTCATTTCCGCACGCCAGACGTTGCCCACGCGGCGCACGAAAACATCCGGCACGACATAGTCGACCTCCTGATTGCGCAGGCGATCGCCGGGGTGTGGTGCCAGACTTTGCACGATGCTTAGCGCCGCCTTGAGCTGCACCTCGTCAAGATTGAGCAGGCGGCGCAAACGCGTGTAGTCGTGACTGCCTAAAAGATCCAGGTGTTCGACCAGTTGCGCGGCGTGGGCGTGAGCTTCGCGCTGATTTTCGGTGGGCTCAAGCTGGCGTAGCTGAATGCGTAAGCTCTCATGCAGGTCGCGCGCCCCAACCCCTGGCGGATCGAACGTTTGGATGAGGTGCAGCATGGCTTGGGCTTCGTCCAGCTCAAGATCGGGGAGGTCTTGCTGTTGCAGGCCTTGAACGATGGCTTCAAGCGTGTCATCAAGCAAGCCGTCATCACTGATGGACTCGATAATTGCGGCGGCTATGAGCTGGTCGCGGCTGGAGAGTGGGAACATGAGCAGTTGCGAAAGCAGATGATCGAGCAGGTTGTCGCTGCCACTGCTGCGGCTGCCGATAAAGTCGTAATCTTCGTTGTCGCTGTCACCCTTGCTGAAACTGGTGCTGCCGTCGGCCTCGTAAATATCATCCCAGCGGCTATCGAGGGCAAGATCGTCCGGAAGAGCCTGGCTTGGCGCATCCAGGTCGAGCGTGTGTTCAGCGTGGGTGTCTAATGGCGACGATTCATCAAAACCGGAGCGCTCATCGAAATCGGGCGTGTTGCGCGCAAGGGATTGATCGAGCGTGTCGTTGCGGCCGTGAGTTTCGCCGTCGTCGGCATAGTCCGCCTCGCCTTCTTGACGATCACTTTCGTCGATCTCCAGCATGGGATTGCTTTCGATCGCCGTCTGAATTTCAGCCTGAAGCTCAAGTGTGGATAGTTGCAGCAATCGGATGGATTGCTGCAACTGCGGGGTCATGGCCAGGCTTTGTCCTTGGCGGAGTTCAAAACCGATTTTCATGAGCCGATGGTTATGAGTTGAGAGTTGAGTATTTGCATGGAGCGCATTCTAGCGCTCTTTGGCATTTTTTGTGCTTAGTTGGCGTTGCTTTTTGCGGTGTGCTTTGACTGACTGCCTTAGTCCACGACGCGGCTTTGGATTTTCATCCCCCGTGTGGGGTCGCCGTGAACGGAGTGCCGAAGGTGAGGTAAACAGGCCATGGATGGCCTGTTTAGTCCCGTCGCGACATGGATGTTGCGTCGGGACGGCCTTGCCGTAGGCGCTTCGTTCACGGCTTGCCCGCAGGGCGCCCCCTCAGGGGTGTGTTCTTTTGGTTACATTTCTTGCACAAGCAAAGAAAGTGACTCGCCCGTAGCCACGTTCATTGGCAAAGGAGTTTTTACGTCAAGACGGGCGACACACCCACTAACCGTTCAAGGCCGGTGGCATTGTTTCGCCCGTTTCCACGGTGCGACTTCGCACAAAGCATGTTTGATACGGGCGAGTAACTTTCTTTGCTTGCACAAAGAAAGTCACCAAAGAAATGCACCCCGTTGATGCAAAAACGCTGTCGGGAACAGCGTTAGGACGCGCAGCG
>JAGUXT010000045.1 GCA_020061705.1 Halothiobacillus sp.
CCGTCGGCATCAAAATCACCGACGATCAGAATGCGCAGCCCGCGCTCCACCGCATCGGCCAACACCTCCGCCGCCTGCGCAATGCCGGACAACGCGCCCGGCGGATGCAGGCGCGCCATGGCCAGATCAAGCTGCTCGGGCGCGTCCACGCCGCGCGCCGCCAACAGCCGTGCAAGCAAGGGCGGCACACCGGGCAGGTTCACGTGCGCCACGGCCTCGCGCCGACGAATCACACGCTGGGCGCGCATAGGCTCTCCAGGATTTTGGCTCTGCGCCAAATGCGCCAGCGTTGCGCGGGCGTGCAGGTAAAACACGCCGCACCCGCATCCATCCGCAATGTGGACACGCGCCCCTGCGCCAGCGCCGCACGCAAGGGGGCAAACCAGCGCGCTTCCAGCCCTTCGAGCGTGGCTTGCCAGTCGTCGAAATCGCCGTCCTGCCAGGGCTGCACGAGATCATCCAGCAAGATCAGCGCCTTTTGCGGCAGATCAGCGCACTCTTCCAGAGTTTCCGGCAGATCATGCACTGGCAAATCCAAGGCATGCGCCAAGCCACGCGCCAGAGGATGATTGGCATAGACCACGGTTAACTGATCGGGCAACAACGTCCGCCCCGCTTTCGCAAGAAGCGAGAGGGGCAAAGCGCCCGCCCCCCAAGGCCACAAGCTATTGATCACCGGCAAGCCCCGCGCCTCGCGCACCGCATTGACCGGGTGCGCGAACAACAGCATTTGCGCCTCGGTCAGATCCGCCAGCCAACGCCGCGCATCCTTCCCCTTTGGCTTGAACACCCCGGCATCATGCCCCAGGGCTTGTGACAGGGGCGTGGTATGCAACTCAAAGGACGCATCACAGAGTACATCGCCGGACACATCAAGACACACATACCAACGCTCGGGCGCGGCGACCACCATGCGCCAGCCGCGCGCGCTGAAATGCTGCTCCAATGCGCCTGCCAGCGTATTGGCCTCATCATGACTCAGGTGCAGCGCTGCCCCACCCATCACCAGCGCATCGGTCATGCCAAGCTTGAGATGCACCGGGTCAAGACGCAGTACCAAGCCGTCCGGGCGCTCACCATGCTCACCCCACAAGCCCAGCGCGCCCCAGGGCAGCTCGCCTGCTTCAACGGCAAACGCCCGCGCCAGCGCATCCTCAAACGCCAACGCAGGCTGCGCCAAACGATCCGCGCGCGTCAACAGCGCTTGCAATGCCGGGACAGTTGGCGCAGGAAGGGGCAGATGCGGCTCGTCCCCGCGCCAAGGTGCGCACAGACCGGGCAGCAACAGGGTTAGCTCAGTCTTCACAAACGATGCCCCAAACCCTCAACCGTCCAGGCATCATGCGCCCGGCGCAAAGATAAAAAACTCGCGTAATCCACGTGGATACGGCTCAAGGCCTGCGGCGGCGCGTCCAGCGCAATCGCCAACGCCGCACGCATCACCACCGCATGACTCACCACCAGCACGCGCTGCCCGCCCAACGTGCTCGCAAGCTCATCCAGCGCAGCACGCACCCGCGCCATAAAGTCCAGTACTGGCTCTGCACCGTGAGGCATTCCTTGCACAATGTCGCGCTTGTAAGCGGCATAGGCCTCGGCCTGCCCGTGCTTGACCTGCTCATGGCTCAAGCCCTCCCACGCGCCCAGACCAATTTCACGCAAACGCGGCTCGATCATCAGCGGCAAAGCAGCCTTGGCCGCATAGCTTTGCGCAAACGCATGGCAACGCTGCAAGGGTGATGTCACCACAACACCCCATGAACCAAGCTCAACCGCCTGCCACATGGCCGCCAAACCCTCGTCGGTGAGCGGATCATCCACGCCATCGCCACGATAACGCGAACCACCCACCGGCTCGCCATGGCGCAAAAAATCAAGACGCACCATCAGTGAATCCAATCGCCCAAAGTCAGCAAGGCCACCACGGCCACAATGATAATGATGGCGCGCAACACCAAACCACGCGCCGCCCGCACAATGCTGGCATCGGCCTCAATCTCGCCCGACTCGCTGATTTCGGTCGTAATGCTGTACTCCTCGGTACGCAAGGCTGCACGCCCGACACGCAGTAGCAAATCCCGATTGGCCAGCTCCAGCTCATCCGCCCGACTCAACACCACATCGTGTTGCGTATCCACCGAAACCTGCTTCTCTTGCCGCCACGCGTTCAAACCTTCCTCAAAACTACCCGAAAGCGTGTACATCGCCGCCAAAAGATGGGCCGGAATAAAGTCCAGCGCCGCACGCAACAGCCGCGCCGCCTCGGCCAAAGCCCCCTGCCCGGCACGCACTTCGACATGCACCGTCAGGCGATACAGTACCGCCCCCACGGGCCCCAGCAACACAAACCACAAAATCGGCGCGACCCAACGCTCATTCGCTTCAAGCAACAATGTATCCGCCACTGCCCGCACTTCCTCTTCCACCGACTCCGGCGTAGAACCACCAAGAATGTGCTCTGCCTGATGCCGCGCCGTGTCATTCTCACCCTTCTCGCGCGCCGCGACATAGGCATCCACCGCCGGATCAAGACTGCCCGGACGCAGAGCGAAAAACAGCACCAACACGCTAAAAGCTAGCTCCAGCAAGTTCCACAACACGCCGTGGAAAACAAACTGCGCCAACGCGGTCAACGCCACCCACGGTGCCAAAAGAATCAGCAAAACAGCCCATCCCGACCCGCCTGTACGCCCTTGCAGCGCAGCATAATAAGCATCAAACCAAGCCAGCGAGCGCCGTTCAGCGAGTTGCGGAGCCAAACGCTCGGCAAATAAAGCAATCAAGGTTGCAAGTAAAAGCATGAATAAGTCCCCACCTGAAACTTTGCAGAGGTTAACACCAAGCGCGCCTCGCTTGCTGCCCCTTGCCCGGTATGTTGCAGCGAAACCCCGCCGTCATTAAGCAGCGCTTCCAGCCGCGACCACTCAAAACTCGCCCCCGGATCAGTCTTGCGCCCCGGCGCAATATCCGCATGTCCGGCAATGGCGCGCAATGAGGGATAAGCCTGCTGCAAAGCCGCAATCACCTGCGCCAGACTGGCGTACTGCGCCTCGGTATAGGGCAGATCATCCGTGCCCTCAAGCTCGATGCCGATGGAAAAATCATTGCACCCCGCCCGCCCTTCAAAAGCAGACGCGCCCGCGTGCCAGGCGCGCAAATGAAAAGGCACGTACTGCGTCACCGCGCCATCCCGCCGAATCAGCACATGCGCCGACACCCGCAAATGCGCAATCCCGGCAAAATAAGGATGCGCCGCCGGGTCAAGCCGCCCCATAAACAGATCATCAATCCACGCCCCGCCAAACTCCCCCGGCGGCAGACTGATGCCATGCACCACGATCAAGCTCGGCTCAACACCCTGCGGACGCACGTCACAATGCGGCGAGGGTAAAAAGTAAGCGTCTGCCACTAGCCCGATGGCGTGTTTAATTTGCATTAACAACTCGTTCACTCAATCTTTGATTCAAACGCTTACGCACGGTAGCCTTGCCCCCCCAATCGGTCAATGTTCCTCATGCTCTCCACCCTCAATCCCGCGCAACGCGCTGCCGTTACCCATGTTCACGGCCCCCTGCTGGTACTGGCTGGCGCGGGCTCGGGCAAAACGCGGGTGATTACCAGCAAAATCGCCCATCTGGTGCGCGAATTGCAGGTTCCTGCGCGTCACATCTACGCGGTCACCTTTACCAACAAGGCCGCGCGCGAGATGCAGGCGCGCGTGGGCAAGATGCTGGCGGCTGATGAGCGGCGCGGGCTGCATGTGTCCACTTTTCACACTCTGGGTCTGACCATCCTTAAACACGAGTTCGCAGCGGCAGGTTTGCGACGTGGCTTTTCGATTCTGGATGCCGAAGATGCCATGTCCATGCTGCGCGAGCTGTCCAAACTGCCCGACAAGGCTCAGATTGAAGAGCTGCGCCAGCGCATCGGGCGCTGGAAGAATGATGGCATTTCACCCGAACAGGCCGCCTCCAATGCCGTGGATGACGACGAACAACATGCCGCCCGCCTGTTCGCCGCCTACGAGCGCCAACTGCGCGCCAGCAATGCGCTGGATTTTGACGACCTGATCGCCCTGCCGGTGCGCCTGTTCAACCAGCACCCTGATCTGCGCGACAAATGGCGGTTGCGCGTGCGCTATCTTCTGGTGGACGAGGTGCAGGACACCAACGCCGCGCAATACGCCCTGCTGCGCCATCTGCTGGATGTTTCCGCCAACCTGACTGCCGTAGGCGACGATCACCAGTCCGTGTACGCCTGGCGCGGCGCACGCCCGGAAAACCTCAACCTGCTGGGGCAGGATTACCCCATGCTCAAGCTCATCAAGCTGGAGCAAAACTACCGCTCGGTGAATACCATCCTCAAGGCTGCCAATGCACTGATCGGGCACAATAGCCAGCAGTTCGAGAAAAACCTGTGGAGCGCCTTGGGCGAAGGCGAGCCGCTGCGCGCCCTGCTCTGTGCCGACGGCGACGATGAAGCCCTGCGCGTGGCGGTCGAAATCCTGCAACACAAATTCAAACAACGCACAAAATTTGCCGACTACGCCGTGCTCTATCGTGGCAACCACCAGGCGCGCGTGCTGGAAGGCGCACTTCGCCAACATGCCATCCCTTATCACATCACCGGCGGACAATCGTTTTTTGACCGCGCTGAAATCCGCGACCTGTCCGCCTATGTGCGCCTGCTTGCCAACCCGGACGATGACACCGCGTTTTTGCGCGTGGTCAACACCCCACGCCGCGAAATCGGCGCCAGCACGCTGGAAAAGCTTGGAGTGTATGCCGAATCCCGCAAGCTGCCGCTGATTGCCGCCAGCCGCGAACTTGGTCTTGCACAGCAACTGGGCGAGCGTGCTTATGAACGTTTACAGCACTTCAATACCTGGCTTGACCGTCTGCGCGAAGCCAGCGACCACGCCCCGCTGGCAGGCATACGCCAACTGATTAGCGACATCGGCTATGAAGACTGGCTCAAAGACACCTCCGACACGCCCAAACAGGCCGAACGCCGCTGGCAAAACGTGAATGACTGGCTCGAATGGCTGGAAAAAGTCGCCAGTGGTGAAGAAAGCATGGACATCCAGGAACTGGCCGCTCGCGCCAGTCTGATGGGCATTCTGGAGCGGCAAAATGAGGATGAAGCCGGTGACCAGGTGCGCCTGATGACCCTGCACGCTGCCAAGGGGCTGGAATTCCCGCATGTGTTCATTATCGGCATGGAAGAAGAGCTGTTGCCGCACCGCGAAAGCCTGGACGACGAAAAGCTGGAGGAAGAGCGCCGCCTGGCCTACGTCGGCATCACCCGTGCGCAACAAAGCCTGACGTTCACACTGACCAAAAAGCGCAAGCGCTATGGCGAGTGGGTGGACTCCGAACCGAGCCGTTTTTTAGCCGAAGTCCCACCCGAACTGCTGCAATGGGATGGTCGCAACGATGCACGCGACCCGGAGGAAAAAAAATCCAAGGGACGAGCGCAGCTTGAGGGACTGAAGGCTCTGTTAGGAGGGTAGGTAAGTTACTGAGGCCCGTATGGTGGTAATCCAGCAAAATCACCGTTGACTTGCTAAAGTCCCATTGATGTCTCAACTTTAAAACCATCGCAGCATTGGATATCGAACACTATGACTAGCCCACAAGAATTCTGGAACCAACGTTTTGCCGAAGCGAGCCATGCCTATGGCGAAGCGCCGAATGCGTTTGTGCAGTCTCAAGTCGGACGCATACCTGCGAGCGGGCGCGTTCTATTGCCCGGCGACGGGCAGGGTCGCAATAGCGTGTGGCTAGCACAGCAGGGGTTTGATGTGACGTGTGTGGACTGGAGCGAGACTGGCTTGGCGCGTGCGCTGGAACTGGCGGCGCGTCATGCAGTGCTGATCGAGCCGGTCTGTGCTGATTTAACCACTTGGCTCTGGCCTGAAAGTGAGTTTGATGCGGTGGTGGCGGTGCACCTGCATCTTCCGCCCGATGCGCGCCGTCAGGTGCATCACGCCATGCTGCGTGCGCTCAAGCCCGGCGGCGTATTGATTCTGGAAGCATTTGATGTTGAGCAGATCAATTATTCAAGTGGCGGACCGAATCGGCTGGACATGCTGTATTCCGCCGAAATGTTGGAAGAGGATTTTGTTGATGCCGAGATGCTCCTGCTGGAGCGCACCCAGGTGGTGCTGGATGAGGGGCTTTATCATCAGGGCGTGGCTGAGGTGGTGAGGATGGTGGTGGTGCGGGCGGCTGTTTGATGGCTTTCAGCCGTCCTTGCCAACTGCGTGGACTTGACAGTTGTGTCAAGCGAACCTTCGAGTTGTTTATGCCACGGCGAGATCGTAAACAGATTTAAAACATATTGGCCGTGATGTCATGGGCACGTGATTTGGGTCTACACTCAAGGCAACTATTCCGAGGACTGTTGGCATGAAAATCTCGCGCTGGTTGGCTGTGTTGAGCCTTGGCTTGTTACCACTTTCCGCACCGGCCTTGGCCGATACCGACTTGCTCGGTTTCAAATTGCGCACGCTGGCGGGTGAGAGTGTCGTGGATTTGCGCCAAGCCTATGCCGGCAAAGTCGTGCTCATGGTGAACACGGCGAGTAAGTGCGGATTTACCGACCAGTTTGAGGGCTTGGAAGCCTTGTATCGTAAGTACAAGGATCAAGGCTTGGTCGTACTGGGCTTTCCATCAAATGATTTTGCCAATCAAGACCCTGGATCGGAAAAAGAAATCCAGGCATTTTGCCGAAATACCTACAGTGTCGAATTCCCCATGTTTGAAAAGCTGCATGTACGCGGTAGTGAGGCGCATCCTTTGTTCAAGGCGCTTGCGGCTCACCCCGAGGGTGCAACGCCAAAGTGGAATTTTTATAAATTTTTACTGGATCGTAACGGGCAGCTGGTGGAAAGTTGGGGCAGTGTCACGACACCGCAGGATGCGGGTCTGATTAAGCAGATCGAACGGCTTTTGGCGCAACCGGCATCCAAAACTGCATCTTGAAACGGAGGAGGTTTAAGTCATGAGTACCACGCTAGTCCCCGAAGAACTGAATGAAGGCGCGAGTGCACGGGTACGTCGTTTGATGCCGACAGCGCATCAGGGTGCGCTCGACCCGTTTGTGTTTTTTGATCATTTCCATGCCGCGCCAGGTGCCGGATTCCCTAATCACCCGCATCGTGGCTTTGAGGCAGTCACCTATCTTTTGTCCGGCGAGCTGCGTCATGCCGACAACATGGGCAACAACGCATTGCTGCACGCAGGGGAAGTGCAAGCGTTTACCGCAGGCAGCGGCATGATTCACTCCGAGCTTGCTGGGGCAGACGAAGCGGTGGAGGGGCTGCAACTCTGGATTAACCTGGCGCAGGCGCTCAAGGGCATCGCACCGGGCTATCAGGCTCCGGTCAAACCGCGCAGGATTATGGCTGCGGGCTATGAAATGCAGCTGATTGTTGGTGCTGATGCACCGATTCAATTGCATACGCCATGCTGGATCGCATGGCTGGATATTGCTCCCGGCGAGCGTTTTACGCCCGACGTTCCGGCGCATTGGCGCGGCTTCGCCTATGTGGTGCAGGGTGAATTGCACAGTGCCGACTTTGCGCACGCTATCGGCGGTGAGGGTTTGAGTTTGGCCGGTACCGAGACGGTGAGTAGCCCAAGTGGCGCGCGCGTACTGATCGCGCTTGGACAGCCGCATGGCGAGCCGATTTTCATGCGCGGGCCGTATGTCGATTGATGTCAAACCCAGGCGAGATGACCAGGAAAGTGCGTGACAGATTCTTCCCCTTCTACCACGTCGACGGGCAGGCGACATTATCCATGACCAGACAACGCATACGCGGAACTCCTGCGCCTGCTAAAATGCCGGTTTTTCTTTCGCCTTAAACCCGAGGACTCGCCATGCGAACCCATATCACCCCAATTCGCCGCGCTTTGCTTTCCGTGTCTGATAAAAGCGGCCTGCTTGAATTTGCGCGCTTTTTGATTGCACGGAATGTCGAGTTGCTCTCCACCGGCGGCACGGCCAGGATGTTGCGCGAGGCGGGCTTGGCGGTCAAAGACGTATCCGACTACACCGGCTTTGCGGAAATGATGGACGGGCGGGTGAAGACCCTGCATCCGAAAGTGCATGGTGGGATTCTTGGACGACGTGGCACGGATGATGCAGTGATGGCCGAGCACGGCATTGCCCCGATTGATCTTGTGGTGGTCAATCTCTACCCCTTCGCCGCCGCGACCGCCAAAGCCGATTGCAGCTATGAAGACGCGGTGGAAAACATCGACATTGGCGGCCCAACCATGGTGCGTGCGGCCGCCAAAAACCATGCGGACGTGACGATTATCGTCAATCCTGCGGACTATGCGCGCGTACAGACTGAAGTGGAAACGCATGGCGGCGTAAGCGCGACTACCCGTCTGGATCTGGCAGTGCGCGCATTTGAACACACGGCGGCCTATGACGGCATGATCGCCAACTACTTCGGTGCTCGCGTAGGCGAGGCCAGCTTTGTGCAGCCGGCCGATTTTCCGCGCACCTTCAACCTGCAACTCGAAAAGAGCATGGGCTTGCGCTATGGCGAAAACCCGCATCAACGTGCCGCGTTTTATGTCGAACTAGATGCACCTTCGGGCAGTATCGCCCGCGCCACCCAGCTTCAGGGCAAGGAGCTGTCCTACAACAATATTGCGGACACCGATGCGGCGCTGGAGTGCGTGAAGCAATTTGATGCACCCGCCTGCGTCATTGTGAAGCACGCCAATCCCTGCGGCGTGGCAGTGGGGGAAAATATCCTCTTGGCCTATGAGCGCGCCTATTTGACCGATACCGAGTCGGCATTTGGCGGCATTATCGCCTTCAACCGCCCGCTGGATGCCGCCACCGCACAGGCGATTGTCGAGCGCCAGTTTGTCGAAGTGATTATCGCCCCGGAGGCCAGTGCCGGGGCTCTGGCGATCACTGCGGCAAAGAAAAACGTGCGTGTTTTGGTCTGCGGTGAGCTGAAAGCCGATACACCACGTTTGGATTACAAGCGTGTCACCGGCGGACTGCTGGTGCAGGATGCCGACCTCGCCGTACTGCACGAAACTCGCGTGGTCAGCCAGCGTGCACCAACAGAAAGCGAGATGCGCGACCTGCTATTTGCCTGGAACGTGGCCAAGTTCGTCAAATCCAATGCGATTGTTTATGCCAAGGATACGGCGACCATCGGTGTGGGCGCAGGACAAATGAGCCGGGTGAATTCGGCGCGCATTGCCGCGATTAAAGCCGAACATGCTGGCCTGGATGTGACAAGCGCAGTCATGGCTTCAGATGCCTTTTTCCCCTTCCGTGATGGCATCGACAACGCGGCAGACAACGGCATTACCGCCGTGATTCACCCCGGCGGCTCCATGCGCGATGAAGAAGTGATCGCTGCCGCGAACGAGCACGGCATGGCAATGATTTTTACCGGAATGCGTCATTTCCGCCATTAAGGTAGAACGCGTGGTATAAAAAAAGCCCCGGCAAGTGACCGGGGCTTTTTCATGTCTGGAGGAAAAAAAATCAACGCGCCTTGAGTGTATCCATCAAATCAATCATGAACTCCGTGTCCTCGTGATCGACTTCTGCCCACCCCTCAAAGCCCAATGCTTCGAGCACTCCCGCGCCTTTTTCAATTTGCGGCATACGCAGCATCAAACCCTGAATGTCTTCCACGCTATCCATTAAGCGCGGCCCAACCAAAAGCACATGCTGAATGTCGGAAATCTGGCTGGTGACCAAGGGGCGCAATTGTTTGCGTACCGTGTTCGACAGGCCATCCCAGGCATCTTTCAGGAAGAAGCCCACATCGGCACTCCCCTTGAGCAGGGCTTTAGCCACCAATACATACCCATCCACAGTAATGGACTGCACATTGTCGGCATTCAAGTCGGCAGGTTCGAGCATAATCATACCCACCAAGTGAATGTCGGGGTCGTCGGTACTGGCCACACGCGCATTCGGCTGTAAATCCTCGACCTTCTGCACTGGGCTGTCTGCGGGCACGACAATGACGCACTCATCCGCCACGCCTATTGGGCGCACCACGGCGCGAAAGCCTTTTTCACGCACCAGCATCGATGCGTCATATGGATTGGCGTAAATCAAGTCCACCTTGTCCTGGCGGATCGCCTCGCGCTGGGCATCAAAGCTGTCATACATCTCCAGATGGAAATGCAGCCCCAAATTACGCTGTAGCCAAGTGTTGTAGATATACCAGCCGGAAATGTGTTCTGGTGTGAAATCCGGGCTGACCGTGAGTTGATAAATTGTTTCCATGTTCATACCTCCGGCCCATCCCATTGCGAACCTTCCTGCGCTTTAAGCTGCTTGTACAGCGCGATCGACTCACGAATTTTGGTGCGTGACGGCTTGCGGCGCACCGAGGTATAACCCACAACCTTGCCATCGCGCACATTAGGAATTACGGTGGCATACACCCAGTAAAACTTACCGTCACCACGCAGGTTTTTTACATAACCGTGCCAGATTTTTCCAGCTTCAACATCATCCCAAAGACTTTTGAAGGCCACGCCAGGCATATCCGGATGACGCAAAATACTATGCTCGGTGCCAATCAGGGCTTCACGAGTGTGTCCTGACATTTCCACAAACGACTGATTACAGTGAGTAATAATTCCGCGTGTGTCGGTACGCGACACAATCAACTTGCCATCAGGATAAGGAACCTCCTCATCCGTCACCAAAACCTTACGCGCACCAAAGCCATAAAGATTGATGTGGTACTCACGAAAATCACCCACGACAGCCGTGGACTGCATATCTCTTAACATATTCCCCCCTCCTTAGAACCCGTTCACGCTCTCGCCTGTCGGCGCATCGCTGCGAAGTCCAAAAATTCGTAGGGCGGGGCGCGCAAGGCGGATGCACCAAGCTTGCACACCCACCCTACAGGCTCGATCGGCTCGGGGACGAGCCTCCTACGACGTGGCAAAATCAGATCACCTTGCCAACCGACTCAGCCGCGCGCTTCACATCAAGGAAAATCAAGCCAAGCTTGGCCTGTGGCTTGGCCAGTACCGTCAACACGGCATCTTCACCGGCATGGGTCATCAGGATATAGCCCTTATCACCCTTGATAAGCACCTGCTCCAGGCCACCACGTGCCAGCTCTTTGGCGGTACGATCACCCAAGGACAGCAAGGCGGCGCTCATGGCGCCCACGCGGTCTTCATCCATATTGCTTGGCAGCAAGGCCGCCATCATCAATCCATCGGTCGATACAATGGCCGAGGCTTCAATATCCGCCGAAGAGCCATTCAGTTCAGCCAAAATAGAGGTCAACATATCTGCGCGCATAATCTTATCTCCTACTAAAAAATAAAAAACTTACCAAGTTAATCCTGATGAAACTACCATGTTTCATGGCAAGTAATACCTGTTGCATGGTATTCCGAGCTCACGTGCAGAGTAATAATCTTCTTGCCAGTCACCGACTCAACCGCCCCGTCAATCAAGCCAAAGCCGAAATTACACAGCGCATGTTTACCGGCTTCAATGCCGCGCTCCTGCAATACCAAGCCAATACGGCAGCCGGTTAACTCGGCTTCATGGCCTTTAAGTTCAATCGCGTCCATAAACTCTTTGTCTTGAAAAAACTTAGAGACCAATGCACGTGCCTCTTCCTCGGTTCCGCCGCCGTGCCCAGCACCAAGCTTCTTGCCTAATTGCTTGCCTGCATAGCGGAATACGCCATTAGTACCTTTTTCACCAATAATCGTCTCGACTTGACCGGCAATATCTGCCAACAAGCTAACGATTTCCTTGGTATCCATTGCACAAGTTTTCGTGGTCATCGCTCACCTCGGTATTAAAAAATCCCCGAGCCTACCGCCTCAATTCACGAATCGCATCAAGCTCGGCAGGCTGCATGGCTAATAAATCATCCATACCAAGCTCAGCAAGAATCGAGCCACCGCGTGAATCCTCCGCCATGCCCAACAAAGTTCGGCGCACCGCATCAAGACTGTCCATATGCTGTGGGGCCAACATAAAGCAATGATACACAGAATGCTCCTGTGTTTCACTCAACACTTTGATTTGTTTGCGGCTTAAGGCACTCATGCCCGCATAAAAGTCTTTGTACAAGATGCCAAAGCGCGTATCACCGCGATAAATCGACTGCACCACCACCATCCACGTCGCGGCAGGCAGGAGTTCGGCGGGTGCAACATCCTGACGCGCCAATGACTTCAACGCGACCTGAGTCACCAGCATGCTGGTCACCGTCGAAACGCTGGCCTGCTGCACATCCGCAAGCTGAGCATCACATTCGGCGCAGGTCACAATCACCGCCTCATCGTACAGGTTTCCCGCCCTTGCCACAGGCATAAAGCCATGTTTTTCAGCAAGCTGCAAAGCGTGTTGTGGATTGGCATAAATCAAATCAGCCGCCGCCATGCCTGTCTGGAATTCAGCGAAATCCAAACTCTGTTGGAAACGCACCGAAAGCCCCGAGTCAGTCTCTAACGCTATGTTCTGGCTAAGATATTGTGCAAAAACAAACCAACGTTCCGGGTTTTTTGCCGTGTCATGCGGGCAAACCATCATTGTCCAATGCTGCATCTCTAGTCCTCCGAACAAGCGTTCATATTGATTCGGTGAGCATGAATCGAGTCATTTAAACGACGGCACCGACCCCATAACGCCGGAACAATAACCACACCAAATCCAGCATGGCGGGCTGATCAAGCTTGGGTGCTCCGCTAATAATCAGCACAAAACGATGCTTACCAATGAATAACGGCCAAAAGCCCATATTGCTCATGCCGCCCGCATTGATCAGCGCCCATGCACTGCTGCGCATCCCCAAATGCCCCTCAAGCAGAGCAAAATGCCGCGAATGCAGGGAGCTTAAATCGGCCGACAAGCCAGCCAGTTCTTCTGCCGTTTCATGGTGAAAGCCATGACAGCCAAGATAAAAACCTTGTTCATCCGCAAGAAGCGCCTTGCCCTGGCCCGCCAGCTCGGCCAAAAGCGACGGCAAGCTGGATTCCAGATTGTCCGTCGATTGCTTGCGAGTCGCACTCAATCCGTGAATCAATCCTAGCGCTTGCAGGCGATAAATGTGCTCTAGCGCCGTTTGCTCGTCACTCAATCCGGTTAGCTCGCTCAACAACGCGGCATCAAATGCCGGAAACTCGGAATAAGCCAGCAAACGGCATAAACTCGTCCGCGCCGGTTCCTGGGTTACGCTGGAGGCGGCAAAGTAAGCCCCGGCAGGTGTTGGTGCCACAAAAAGCCCACGCAATAATTCAAATCCACTCATTATCTATAACTCCCACGTTCAACCACTGTTTCAACCCCAGGGTCGATAGAAAAAAGAAGCGCTTGCACCAACAAAGAAACATCGCGTTTTTCACGCGCATCAACTTCAAAAATAGGCGCCACCATGCCAAAGCTAGCAAGGTGTTTTACATACTCGGTCAGCGCCGGCTTTCGGGTTTCATCCATGCGTGTCACCCCAATCACCAGTTGGGTTTCTTCAATGAAGTCTTTAAACGCATTGATATAAAAGCTCATATCCTGAAACGGATTGGTGCGCGTGTTATCAAGCATTAATACCAAGCCCAAGCCACCTTCGGTGAGAATATCCCACATAAAATCAAAACGCTCTTGTCCGGGTGTGCCATACAAGTGCACACGCTCACCGTTATCCAGTTTAATCAGACCATAATCCATTGCCACGGTGGTTTGCGGCTTGCGTTTTGCGGTCATATCTGTAGCGTCTTCATCCGTTGCAACAATTGGGATATCACTTAACGAGCGAATTGCTGTGGTCTTACCTGCGCCCACAGGGCCTGCGAAAATAATCTTGTGCTGTGCCAACGGTGTATCCTTTTCTAGTGAGCGTCAATAAATTAAAAGCCGAGCTTCTTGAGCAGATTTCCAAATAAACCGCGTTATTCCTGCGTCATGGTTTTTGTAGTATGAATCGAACTGCTTTGCTTAGCTGCGCCAAGCTGCTCAACCAGGTCAAAGGCTTGGCAGGCGCAATAAAACGAAAATACAAATCGATATGGCACACCAAGTTTGCGCGCGGTGTCCAATAAACTCGTCGGCTGTGTTACCCATAGTGCGGCAATACGCAAACCATCGGGAACGCTCATCAAACGTGGAATATTGGGCCAGGCACGCAGGCGCACAGGGGCATCCAGCGACGTGCCCCGCTCCACTCGGCCACGCGAACTCCATAGCGCCGTCTTCCACAACACATTGTCCAAGCGGCGCATGCGCACATCATCTGACGCGCCTATGGTTTTGATATCCATGTCAACCAGCTCGACCTTCACGGGGGACTCGCCGATATTGCGTGCACATATTGCGCGCAGGTAGGCCTCGTGCATGGGGCTGGAGACAAAATCCTGCGCGTAGCCCACATACAGGGGATGCGCTCCCTCACGGGCGATGCGGGCGATGCCTTGCTCCTTGGTGAGCGTCATGGCTTGACGAAGCAAGCCTAATACAGTGTCACTGGAATTGAAAAATAACTGCTCACGCTGCTTTGGGTCACGATAAACCTCGTCGGCCAATTCACCGCAACAGGTTTTTGCATGATCTTCCAGGCTTTCGTTCATCCCGCCCGCTGCGGCAGAGGTGACGGCCGTCGTCTTTTCTGCTGTTGATGAGGGTGTTTTCGTCGTGACTGTCGCCAGCTTAATCGGCTCGGTTTGGCTCTCTGTTTTAGCAGGCAATGGAGCTTTGGGCGAATGTGGTACGGCAGCAGGTTGGGAAGGCGGCTGGCTCAGCGCCTTTTGTGCTTTATCCAAAGCTGACTTGAAGTGATCTTCATTGACGGGTTTGGACACCCAAAAAGCGTTGGTCAAGCTCTGCTCGCGCACCGATAGCACAATGGCCGGCCCGGTAAATTGACTGCGTACATCCAACCACATTCGCGCATTGTCTACAGCATCGAGGTCAATAATCACGATCTGATGCGAGCCATCGTCAACAATTTCGCACAAACCCTTGGCCGAGCTATTCAGAAACATGGTAAATAAATTTAACGCACGCTCATTCATTCCCATGAGTTTGACCTTGGGAATAGGCTGCGTTTTTTTACCAAAAAGCCCTTTGAACATAACTCGAATAACTCCTTGTTTATCCTTAGATAAACTCGTTTAGGCTACTTCCATTTATTTAAGCCTGGTTTAACCATGGCTTGGGAATGCGGCCAAAATTGATTTTCAACTGCTCGCATAATCCCTGCCAACGCGCTTCGGCCTGCATTGAGCGGTATAACCCAAGCAGGATTTCAGCTGCTGCCTCCTGATCAGGATCTTGCAGTAATGCACTTTCCAGCAACTCCACAGCATGTTCAAGTTGCCCATACTCAAGCAAGGAATCAATTTGCTCCAGTACACTCACTACGGGTGCTTCATTGCTATCGAGCCGCCGCACCAAGGGGTGTCCTTTCATATCGGATGCACGCAGCAAGGAACCCTTTACCCGCCCCAAATCGGGATCGTCGGCCACAAAGCCTGCATTCAAATGCCGTTGAAGAAAGTCTAGTGTCGCAGGTGCTAACAGCGGTTTGGCCAGTACAAGCATGCGCTGTTTAAGTGCCTGGCCGTGTGTGCCCAGTGCAATCATCAAATCAAGCAAGGCGCTGTACAACGCGGCGCCGTCGCCAATTTTAATCAACAAGAAAATACGCTGAACATGCGCGCGCAAATCAGTGGGCTGCCCCAAAATGCGATGCCCAAGACACCCCAGTACGGCCTCCTTATCCATCCAGGGTGACAACTGGAGCTTCGCGTGACGCTTGAGCAACAGATATGGATCGACAGTAATATCGTTCATATCGACCTCCTGCAACTCGCCGCGCACGCGCACAAGAGGCAGACCCTGGGGTGTTAACTGACTCATACAACCGTCCTAGTATTCCAATTAAACGAATAATACGCGCCTTCGTGCAAATCTGGCTCAAACAACCTTGACGCAAATACAGAACTCCTATTTAGGGGAGCGTAGCCCTTTATGGCAGTTGCACAAGCTCGGGAGCAACCCACCCTGCCTTGCGGTGCTCCACGACCACTGTCGTATACACACCACCACGAACATTCCACTCCCCCGTAACGCGCATAAAGCGCGGATCAGTCACCTCGACCAAATCGCTCAGAATGCTATTGGTCATAGCCTCATGAAAGCCGCCTTCTTCACGGAAAGACCACATGTACAATTTAAGCGCTTTAAGCTCGACGCAACGCTCATCGGCAATGTAGTCGATACGAATAGTGGCAAAATCGGGCTGCCCGGTCAGAGGGCACAAGCAGGTAAACTCCGGAACGCGGATATGAATGGTAAAATCGCGCTCTGGATTCGGATTGGCGAAGGTTTCAAGGTTTTTGGAAGGGCGTGTGGACATTGGTTTTCTCATTATCTAATTTAGCGCGATTCTGAAGCATAAAGTATGCGTCTAGCAACCTTGCGCCTTGCCGGCTTCAAATCGTTTGTTGATCCAACCGAATTGCACTTTCCTTGCGAATTGGTCGGTATTGTCGGGCCGAATGGCTGCGGCAAGTCCAATACGCTGGATGCCCTGCGCTGGGTCATGGGTGAGTCTTCGGCCAAACACCTGCGCGGGCAATCGCTTGATGATGTGATTTTTGCGGGTAGCGGGCAACGCAAGCCGGTTGCGCAAGCCTCGGTGGAGCTGGTGTTTGAGCATCACGATGAGTCAGGCGCGCTACAAGGCCCTTGGGCGCGTTTTCGAGACCTGAGTATTCGCCGCGTCTCGACCCGCGATGGACAATCCAAGTATTTTCTCAACGGCACACGCTGTCGGCGTAAGGATATTGCCGATTTGTTTCTTGGCACGGGGCTCGGGCGGGGGCACGGTTCAACCTCCGGTACACGCAGCTACGCCATCATCGAACAGGGTCAAATCAATCGCCTGCTGGATGCTCGCCCGGAAGAATTACGCGCCACGCTGGAAGAGGCTGCGGGCATTTCGCGCTACAAGGAGCGCCGCCGCGAAACTGAAATTTCCATCCAGCACACCCGCGACAACCTCACACGCCTGAATGATCTGCGCGATGAGCTAAGTCGCCAGCTTGACAAACTTGAGCGCCAGGCCAAGGCCGCCGAACGTTTCCGGCTATGGCAACACGAGGCCGCGCAATTTGAGATCGCACTGCATTCTTTGCAACTACAGCAACTGCACAGTGAGCGTGAGCATGAGCTTACACTGCACGCCGAGGAACAGGCTCAACTTGACGAGACGCAACGTCAACAGCAGCAGTGCCTCCTGCAACTTGAAGCCAGTCGTGCGCGCGATACTGATCTGCAAACGCACTTGCACCAAGCCCAGACGAAGACTTATGCCCTCGCCGCCGATGTCGCCCAGCTGGAGCAAACGCGTCGTCATCATTTCGAACAGGCCGAACAGATCGAACGCGAATTGCAACAGCTCGCGCAAGAAAGCGCTCAACACGCACAACATAGCGCCGAAGCTCAGACCTATCTGGCGCAACTTGTGCGCGACATCGAAGCTGCCGAAGCAGCGCTCGCGCCCCTGACTGAGCAGGTCAAACGGACCAACAGCGCCCTCGAAGCCGCCGAGCAACGCACTCAAGACACCCGTGCTGCCTTTGAACGCTTGCAAAGTCAGGCGCAGGAACCGGCACAGCAATTACACGTCCAGCGCAGCCAGCTTGCCCATAGCGTTCAGCAGCAGCGCAGCCTGCACGAGCGACTGCAACGACTAAGCCTTGGCAGGCTTGAAAGCGAAACTCAGACATTGGAGCGTGACGCAGAGGCTGCGCGTGCGGCGCATCTGGAGCTTAGTCAGCGCGTCAATATGCTTGAAACCATGCAGGATCATCACACGGAAACTCTCGCCAGTGCCCGCCAAGCCCTCACCGACGCTGGGGCGCGGCTTGGCGCCATGCAAGCAGAGATTAGCGCGGCCAGCGCCGAACAGCGTGCTCTCGTTGCGCTGGAACAGGCACAAAGCAACGAAGTCTCCCCCTCACTTCGCATCTGGTTAAAACAGCATGGACTGGAGCACGCACGCGCCGCTGAACAGGTGAGCGCCGCCGCAGAGTGGCTGGAAACCCTTGATGCAGTACTCGCCGACGCGTTGAATGCCGTGCCGGTGGAGTCGCTGGATGCCTGGCTTACCTCCGCCAACGTGCACGCGACGCATGGCTTGTGGCTGGTGGAAAGGGATGTGGCCGCATCCTGCGCGCAAGACTCCGCAGCTCTGTTGCACGGCGACTACGCACTTGCCCTGCTCAACGGCCTACATCCCAGTCCGAACCTTGAAACCGCTCTTGCAGGTCGCCACGAGCTGCAGCCCGGTGAAGCCTGGCTTACCCCGCAAGGCGACAGAGTGAGTCGTCATTTATGGCAACGCCCGCCCGCGCCACAAGGCAATCACGGCACACTCAAGCGTCGTCAACGCCTTGAACAACTCGCGTCTGAACTGGAGCGCCTGCACCCAAGCCAGCTCGCGGCGAGCGAGCAGCTTACAACCGCGCGTCATGCACTCGCCGCCCTTGAAGGCGAGCACAGCGCCCGGCAACGCGAACACCGCGAGGCTCTGCGCCAACAGGGCGAGCTGGCATTGCGATCAGAGCAACTGCGCCTGCGACTGGAACAGTCACAAAACCGCCTGCGCGGACAGCGCCGCGAGCACGAGGAGCTGCATGAAGAGCTGCATCGTGGCGAACAACGTCGCAACCAGCTTCAACAACGCGTGGATGAGCTTGAGCGCGCCCTGCGCACGCACGAGACTGAACTCCACGCCGCACGCTCAGCGCGAGAACAGGCCGAACAGGAGGTGGCACGCCTGCGTCAGAGGGTACGCGATGCGGAACGTGCTGAACAGGCGGCACAATCACGCCTGCACGCCCTGCAGCGTGAGCATGGCGTACGCGGCCAGGCACTGGCGCACATTGAAGCGCAAGGCGCGCACCTTGCAACGCGTCAGCACGCGTTGCTTGAGCGTCAACGCGCAACCCTCGCGCCGCAAGCCGAGCTCGGCGCGCAACTTGAGTGTGCCCGCACAGCCGATCACCTCGCCAGCACAGAGCTTGAACATGCGCGTAGAACGCTTGCCGCCCACACCGATGCCACGCGCTCACGACACGAGGCACTGCTTCGCGCCGAACAAACGCTCGAACAGGCGCGTACTGATCTTGCAAACCGCCTCCTGCGCCTGCAGGCACTGGAGCTACGTGCCGAAGTACCTGCCGCCCGGCTTGCTGACATTGCTCCCAGTGACATTAGCCGCGCCCGTGGACTCGTCAATGATCTCGACATTCCGGCAGTACAAGCCCGTCTGCACGACACGCAAGCGCGCATTGCCCGCCTCGGCGCAGTCAACCTCGCTGCACTGGAGGAATACGAGCAAGCGCGCCTGCAACACGCTGCAATGGAAGCGCAACACGCCGACCTCAACGAGGCGCTTGCCACGCTGGAAACGGCCATGCACACCATGGATCAGGACACGCGCGCGCGCTTCCGTGAGACCTTTGAGGCGGTCAATGCCAAACTCGGCGAAACCTTCCAGCAACTCTTCGGCGGCGGCGAAGCACGGCTTGAGCTGCAAGGCGACGCACAGCTCGCCGAGCAGGACGACCCGACCCAAACGAAGCAGGATCGCTGGCTGGATCGTGGCGTGGTGTTATTGGCACGCCCGCCGGGGAAGAAAATCAGCCACATCCACCTCCTCTCCGGCGGTGAAAAATCGCTCACCGCCATTGCCTTGGTGTTTGCCATTTTTCAGCTCAACCCTGCACCGTTTTGCCTATTGGATGAAGTGGATGCGCCGCTGGACGAGGCTAATGTGGGACGATTTTGTGCTATGGTTCAGGCCATGTCCGCACGGGTGCAATTTATCTTTATCACTCACAATAAAACGACGATGGAGCTGGCGCGACATTTGATTGGCGTCACCATGCGCGAAGCGGGCGTGTCGCGCATCGTCGAAGTGGATCTGGATGCGGCAGTTAAAATGCTGGACGAGTAAGAACTTGAGTGCGTGGAGACGAATATGGATTGGATGCTGTGGGTTTTAATCGGTCTGGGCGCCGGGCTTGTCGTGCTCGGCCTGTATTACTTCAATGCAACGCGCCGCGCGGAGCGTGCACCGTTTCCACTGGATGATGCCTTGCGCGACACCCTCGGCGCTGACCCGCTGGATGATCCATTAGCTTCGTCGCCAGCAACACCAAAACCAGGCAAGTCGCCCACCCTTGACCCGCGTATCGAGCCGCGCATTACCACCTCTTCCGAATTTGACGAGTTTGGTGTCGGCCCCGTTCGTTTGCGTCCACAAGATGAAGCCGCCGCCGCACGTCTCGCCGCTGGACGACAACGACGCCCCCCGCGCTTCAGTTACAAAAATGTTGCAGAAGATGCACCACAATCCAGTAATGCGCGCCGGGAGCCGCATTTTGATGCGGGTTTCGATGCTGATGTCGCACGTGCCGAGCTGCCCACAGACACCGTCCAAAAAGTCAGTGTACCGATCGCTTCCATTCAGAATGAAGCGCCTCGCCCCCTCCAGGACAAGCACACGCCTCCGTCCATGAGCGAGCCAAGCCCGGCGAGTGAGGCTGCATCCAACGCCCCCCAGGACACGAAAGTCACGAGTCCGAACGTCATCCCGCTTTATCTTGTGTCGCGCACGCCCACTGGCTTTGCCGGAAGCGACTTGCTGTCATTGTTTACGCGCATGGGCTTTGAATTTGGCGAAATGGATGTGTACCACTTCACGGATGAGCACGGTCAGGCATTATTTAGTCTAATGAACGGTGTGGCTCCCGGCACGTTCGATCCAAAAAGGCTGGCCGAACAGAGCACACCCGCCCTCGCGTTATTCCTGCGTTTGCCGATTGCCCGCCAGCCTAATCTGGTTTTGGAGCAATTTCTTGATCTTGCCTACCACATGGCTGAAGCGCTAAATGCCGTTATCCTGGATGATCGCCGCGAGGAACTGAGCACTGAGTCGGTCGATCGGATGCGCGCCATTGTCACTGACGATTAGTACCATCTCGCAAGGCCCGCAAACAAAAAAGCCGCTGAAACTTTCGTTTCAGCGGCTTTTTGACGGCTACACGAGCCTAAAATCCAGCACGCATCAGTTCAGGATGTAGTACATCTTGTCCTTGTCCATCTTGTAATCCCATGGAAGATTGGCATTTTTCCAACCATTGACGGTGCGCTTGCCCTTGTTTTCGCCGTCTTTGGCCTTGTCACCTTCGAAGCCATCCACCACCGAGTAAACCTTGGTGTAACCAGCCTTGCCAAGCAGGCTGGCGCCCTTGGAGCTGCGGTCGCCCGAGCGGCACATCAAGATGATCTCGCTGTCTTTATCCAGACCTTTCTTCGCCACGAGGTCATTCACCGAGGTGACAAAATCGCTATTGGCAGCATTTTTGTAATGCTTCATTTTCTCGTCATAGCCGGAAATGTCGTTGAGCACATAAGGCACGTTAACGTCCATCATCTCGCCGACATTACCCACATATTGCAATTCTTCCGGGGTACGCACATCGATCAGCAAAATCTTTGCATTGCCCTTTTTCATTTCAAAGGCTTCAGCTGCAGTGACATAAAGCTTCAAATCAGACTGCTTGATTTCCGGAACCTTGGCCGGATCAACACTACCCGCCATCAACGGGGAAAAACTCATACCACCAAGCATGGCAGCCAACGCAAGAACGAGAGCGCGACGATTCATCTACATGTGTCTCCATATGATTCAAAGGGCAAACAGAAGCCGTTACTCCAGAAGAAAAGTAACGTACTTCCTTAAGCTATTGCATTTATGCATGCATTAAAAATAGAAAAAACTAATCATGATTTAATTGCCAAGTAGCTTGTCGAGGTTTGGATGTCTACATAACCAGGGCTTACGCAAAATTGTTCCAGCAAGGCAAAGCGACGAAGACAGTCACCCGGTACGGCGAGGCGCTTTAACGCCGCTGGGGCGGTTTTGCGTAAGTCCTAATTAATCACTTAACAAAGGGCGTGAGCAAGGTATACACCCCAAACAAGGCCACCAAGCCGCCTGCCACGCCGCGCACCCAACGCTGGCGCAAGAAACGCCCCAACTGTGCAGCGAATACGCCCATCAACATTAAATTCGGCAAGGTTCCCAAGCCAAAGCCCAGCAAGAGTAGCGCACCTTGCTGCGGGCTGCCGGAAGCCAGCGCCCAAATCAGCACGCTGTAGACCAAACCGCAGGGCAGCCAGCCCCAGACAAAGCCCAACATCAAGGCCTGACGCGGCGATTTCACCGGCAACAGCGTGCGCGCAAACGGCTCAATTTTCCGCCATAGAACACCGCCCGCCTGCTCGACCCGCGCCAGGCCACTCCACCACCCGGCCAAGTACAAGCCCAACATGACCATAAACACACCAGCAATCACCTGCAAAACCTGCTGTGCCGCATTCAGCGCCACCAAGCTCGCCGCCAGCCAACCCAGACCGCCCATCAATGCCCCTGCCACCACATAAGCGCTGATGCGCGCCAGATTGTAGGCTACCAAGTATGGAAAAACCTTGCCGGGTGACTGGCGGATATCGGCGGGCAAGCCAAAGGTCAACGCGCCCACAATGCCGCCACACATGCCGACACAATGCACACCACCCAACAGGCCGACCATGAACGCGGCGATAAATGAAGCTTCTGTAGGCATGTCTTCCTCACTCATATTTCCATTACGGGTACCTCTATAAACTCACTGAAGCCGCGCATCCTGCTCTCGCACCCCTTGGGCATCCTTGCCCAAGGCCTGCTGCGCAGGAAAGGCGCTCGAATCTTGTAGCGTCAAAATACAGCTCAAAATGCTCACACAGCCGTCTGTGCTGCGCTTTTCGCCGAATCCTGGCTTGCCATCGTCGGCTTGATTGACTTTATAGAACCACCCTCGCTGTGGAATATACACCTGCATGCACATAGCACCGTCACACTCCATCACATAGAATGCGCGGATGAATTTTTCCGTACCCATCCAGAAACTGAGCGTGCTTGCAAACTCACCCAAGCTGCAACGTCCACTGCGCCTCGCGTTGAGCGTAGTGTTGCTCGCTGTTTTAATGGGCATTTTGGCACGCTGGACGTGGCTTCTTCTGCCCGCAACACCTACACCCCAAAGTGCCAATAATAGTGCTGCGGCACTCGTTCCAAATCCCGGCGCAGCCGCGCCAGCACTCAGTCCGCTCGCCAGCATTTCCATCCCTCGTTTATGGGGCGCGCTACCCGTGGTCGCCGCGCCCAGTGTGACCCAAGACACGCGTCTTCCCTTGAGCCTGCGCGGTATTTTGAGCGGCGAAGGCCTGGCGATGATTGAGAGCAGCGGTAGCGGCACCAAGGTATATCGCATAGGCGACAGCCTGCCCGGCGGTGCCATCCTGAAAGATGTATTGATTGACCATGTGTTGATTGAGCGCGCTGGTGTAATTGAGCGCCTTGCCCTGCCTCGCCAAACCCTGGGCGCCCAGGCGCTTAGGGACGCTCCTGCCGCCGCAGGGCAAGACACAGCAGCCGCTCCAGTCAGACTTGGCAAGCTGCTGCAACAATCGCCCGCTGAACTGAGCAAGGAATTCCGCCTTACGCCTGTCAGCGAGGGAGGCAAGCTGCGCGGCTACCGTCTGCGTGCGCTGCGCAGTCCAGAAATGCTGCAACGCGCGGGGCTGGAAGCTGATGATGTTTTAATCAGTGTGAACGGCACTTCGCTCACCCAGGCCAACGACCTGCCCAAATTCATTAAGGACCTGCGCACCGCCACTGCCATTGATGCCGTGGTATTGCGTAATGGCAGCGAAATTCCGCTGCATCTTGACCTTAACGCCAACTGAATCTGCCTATCCGGAACCACGCATGCACCGTCCCAATCTCCGCTTCGCCCCTTTTTTGCTGCTGCCACTGGCACTTGCCTTGCCCTCACTGCTTGGGGCGGCCAATGTCAACGACACCGTGGTGCAACCGCAGCTTAACAATGGCAAGGTCACACTCAATCTGCGCGATGCAGATCTGGATGCGCTGATCGCTACCGTATCCGAAGCCACCGGCAAGAATTTCATTGTTGATCCGCGCGTCAAGGCCAAGGTTAATTTAGTCTCTGCCAAGCCCATGTCCGCCGATGAGCTGTACAACGTGTTTCTTTCGGTGTTGCAGGTGCATGGCTTCGCTGCCGTGGACAAGGGCGGCATCATCAAAATCGTGCCCGACGTGAATGCCAAACAGGACGGCGTGGATGTCGTCGCCAATGTCGGCTCTGCCGGACGGGGTGCCGATGAAATCGTCACCGAAGTGGTCAAACTGCGTCATGTCCAGGCCGCACCCTTGCTTACCGCCTTGCGCCAACTTATGCCACAACAAGCTGCGCTCTCGGTGCACCCGGAGTCCAACAGCCTGATCCTGACCGACAGGGCGGGCAATGTGGCACGCATGAAAGATATCCTGCTGCGCGTCGATGTCTCAAGTAGCGACGATGTGGAAATCATCCGCCTCAAACACGCCTCGGCCACCGATATTGTCAAAACCCTGACTCAGTTGCGCAGCGGCTCACGTGGTGGTCAAGCTAATGCCGCCGTCCAGGGCGGTGCCGATGGCAGCAATATGCCTGCCAGCTTTGCCGCTGACGAGCGCAGTAACAGCGTGCTTATTTCCGGCGACAAGACCGATCGCGCCAAGCTGCGTGCGGTCGTTGTCTATCTGGATACCCCAATGTCACGCGCCGGGAATACACAAGTCTTCTATCTCAAGTACGCCCGCGCAAAGGATTTGGTGCCCATTCTGCAAGGCAGTAACCGCCCCGTGGCACGTGAAGGCAGCACGACTTCGGGTCTGTCGAGCGGCTTAAGCAACAACAGCAGCTCCAGCGCCTTTTCCGGCAGCAGTACCTCGACCAGTTCCAGCAGCAACATCAACAGCGGCACGGTCGGTATCGGCGGACGCCAGGATGCGGTGGTACTGGCCGACGATTCGACCAATGCGCTCATCATCACTGCACCGCCGAATGTGATGCGCGAACTGGAATCCATTATTCAGCAACTCGATATTCGCCGCGCCCAGGTTCTGGTCGAAGCGATTATTGCCGAGGTATCCGAAGACTTTGCCAAAAAACTCGGTGTGCAGTGGGCCTTCTTACCCGCGAGCGGCACTGGTGCGATTGGTTTATCCACCTTTGGCGGCCTGCTCTCGAGTATTGCGACAGCCACCAGTGGCGGCACCAATCCCGCTGGGGCAGTCGGTGCGATTGGTGACGGCTTTAACCTTGGTGTGGGTAATTTCGATGGCTCCGGCACCGATTTTGCCGTGCTGATTTCTGCGCTGGCTGGGGATGCGAACAACAATATCCTCTCCACACCCAGCCTGCTCACCATGGATAACCAGGAAGCCAGTATTGTGGTCGGTCAAAACGTGCCGATTGTCACTGGCTCCTACACCAATACCGGCAGCGGCAGCTCATCAACCTCGCCCTTCCAGACGGTTAGCCGCGAAGACATCGGCGTGAAGCTCAAAGTCAAACCGTCGATCAGCCCGGATGGCGCGGTGCGTCTGGAGCTTGATCAGGAAGTCTCCAGTATCGACCAGCGCGCCACCAAGGACAGCTCATCCGGCCTGATTACCAGCAAGCGCAATGTCAAAACATCGGTTTTGGCACAGGATGGCGACGTGGTGGTGCTTGGCGGCCTGATGGACGAAGCGGTGCAGGACAGCGTTTCCAAAGTGCCTCTGCTCGGCGATATCCCGGTGTTGGGCGTATTGTTCTCGCAGAAGGAAACCACCCGTACCAAGCGTAACCTGATGGTCTTCATTCGCCCGATCATCATGCGAGACAACGTGGCCGCCTCGCGTTACACCACCAATAAATACAACGAATTCCGCGACCAGCAAATGCGCTTTTCACAAAACCCACTCGGCTTTGCCGTGCCGGGCGAGTACCCCATGCTGCCGGAAAGCACGGGCTACAACATCAATATGCCGACGGCCAAACCCGTGGTCGCACCAACCCCGACGCCCCCCGTAGCCAACCCAGACGCTGAATGATGCCAAGCCTACCTTACAGCTTTGCCAAACGTCATGGCATGATCGCCCAACGTGACCAAGCGCCCAATACAGCGCCGGACGATCAAGCCTTGCTGCTCTTGCATCGTCCCGGCCTCAAGGCGGCGGCATTGACCGAAGCTCGACGTGTACTCGGATGCCGTTTCGAACGTCGTGAAATCAGCGCCGAAGCATTTGAGCAATTGCTTGCGCGCGCTTATCAACGCGGCTCGTCGGATGCCATGGACACCCTCGGTGATTTGGGTGACTTCGACTTGTCGCGGGCTGCCAGCGCCTTGGGTGAACCCTCTGATCTGCTGGAAGCGCAAGACGACGCGCCGATTGTGCGCCTGATTAACGCCCTGCTTACCGAAGCCATCCGCGAAGATGCCTCCGACATTCACGTCGAAACCTTTGAAAACCGCCTGGTGGTGCGCTTTCGTGTCGATGGTCAGTTGCGCGAAGTGCTGGAACCGCCGCGCGCCATTGCCAGCCTGATTACCTCGCGCCTCAAGGTCATGGCGCAACTCGACATTGCCGAAAAACGCCTGCCGCAAGACGGACGCATTGCACTGCGCCTGGCCGGACGTCCGGTTGACGTACGTGTATCCACCCTGCCTTCCGCGCACGGCGAGCGCGTGGTGCTGCGTTTGCTCGACAAACAGGCCGGACGGCTCGACCTTGAAAAGCTCGGTATGGAAGCGCAAACCCGCGCACGACTTGAGGCGCTGATTCACCGTCCGCACGGCATCCTGCTGGTCACCGGTCCGACCGGATCGGGTAAAACCACCACGCTGTATTCCGCTCTTGCTCGCATCAACTCGCGTGACCGCAATATCCTCACCGTGGAAGACCCTATCGAATACGACCTTGATGGCGTGGGTCAAACCCAGGTCAATACCAAGGTCGATATGAGTTTTGCCCGCGGCCTGCGTGCCATTTTGCGCCAGGACCCGGACGTGGTGATGGTGGGCGAAATTCGCGATCTGGAAACCGCCGAAATTGCCGTGCAAGCCTCGCTCACCGGGCACCTAGTGCTATCCACCCTGCACACCAACTCCGCCATTGGCGCGATTACGCGTCTGCGTGACATGGGCGTGGAGCCATTTTTGCTCTCGTCGAGCCTGATCGGCGTGGTCTCGCAGCGACTGGTGCGTCGCCTGCTGCCAGAGTGCCGCGAAGCCTTTACCCCGGATGCCGCTGAGTGCGCCATGCTGGGGCTGGATGCTCTTAATCCACCCACCTTGCACCGTGCCAGCAGCCAAGGCGACTGTGCGGCACGCGCGTACAGCGGGCGCACCGGCATTCATGAGCTGATTAACGTCGATGCCACCCTCGCTCGCATGATTCACGATGGTTCCAGTGAGGCGCAAATGGAAGCCTATGTGCGCCAATCCAGCCCCAGCCTGCGCGAAGACGGCCTGCGCAAAGTCATGCTCGGCGAAACCAGTCTGGACGAGGTTTTGCGCGTTACCGTCGAAGATACCGGAGGCTAAGCCAATGCAGATTATCCTGAACGGCGAACCGCACGATCTGCCAGAACAGGCTTATGTCACTGACTTGATTGAGCACCTTGGCCTAGTCGGCCATCGCCTTGCCATTGAGGTCAACGGCGACATCGTGCCGCGCAGCCAGCACGGGGAGCGGCAGCTTTACGCGGGTGACCGGGTGGAAGTTGTGCGGGCAATTGGGGGAGGCTAAGGTTTGTTGCGCAGTCCCCGCCGATTGCGTGAACTTGGCAAAGGCATCAAACAAACCTTCGTGCAGTGAAACCCATTAAAAAAACCCAAATTACCCGCCCTTGCGTGGTCGCTTCCAGCCACTGCGCTGAATTTGCGGTGAGCGCGACAAGGCCAGCGTGTTTGCGGCAACATCCTTGGTAATCGTGCTGCCTGCACCGATGGTCGCCCCTGCCCCCACAGTCACCGGTGCGACCAGCTGCGTATCCGAACCAACAAACACATCATCACCGATCACCGTTTTGTGCTTGTTGGCGCCGTCGTAATTGCAGGTAATCGTGCCCGCACCGATATTGCAGCCCGCGCCGATTTCGCTGTCGCCGATGTAGCTCAAATGATTGACCTTACTGCCCGCACCAATTTGACTGGCTTTGACTTCGACATAATTGCCGATGTGCGTGTGCTCAGCCAACAGCGTACCCGGACGGATGCGCGCGAAGGGGCCGATCATGCAGCCCGCGCCAATGGTCGCCCCCTCCAGAATGCTGTGCGGGCGAATCTCCACTCCCTCACTTAACACCACGTCTTTAAGCACACAGCCCGCGCCAATACGCACGTTCGGCGCAAGCACCACCTCGCCTTCCAGCAGCACATTCACGTCGATAAACACATCGCGCGCCGCAATCACCCGCCCACGCACATCCAGCCGTGCCGGATCGGCCAGGCTCACGCCCTCGTCCATGAGCACGCGCGCCTGGTGCGCTTGATACACGCGCTCCAAAGCCGCTAATTGCGCGCGTGAATTCACTCCTGCGACCTCGTGTTCATCCACCGCAATCACCGCTTCAACGCGACCCGCCCCAGCCGCCATACCCACCACATCGGTCAAATAATACTCACCCTGCGCGTTGTTGCAGGACACACACGCCAACCACGCACGCAAAGCACCTGCCCGCGCCGCCATAAGACCGGTATTGCCCTCCCGGATGCGACGTTGCTCCGGTGTACAGTCTTTGTCTTCACGAATACCCACCACCTGCCCATCCGCCGTCCGCAGAATACGTCCATAGCCACGCGGCTCGGCCAGCTCCACTGAAAGCAGCGCCAAATCGGCCTGCTGCAAACGATCAAGAAGTTGCTGACAGGTCGCCGCACGAATCAGTGGCACATCGCCATACAGAATCAACACCCGCGCATCATCCGGAATGCCCGGCATGGCTTGCTGCACGGCATGACCGGTGCCGAGCTGCCTATCCTGGCTCACCCAAGCGACCGGGTAGGCTGCGAGCTGCGTACGTACGGCATCCGCGCCGTGTCCAATCACCACATGCACTTGCTCTGGAGACAATGCAAAAGCCGCATCCAAAACATGTGCCAACATGGGTCGAGCGGCAATCGGGTGCAGAACCTTGGGCAGGCTGGAGCGCATACGCGTGCCTTGGCCTGCAGCCAGAATCACAATGTGTAAGGGCATAGGATGAAAAACCTGTAGCTGCGAATTCATTCGCATGATTAAAAGGAACGTGCGAATGAATTCGCACCTACGTTAATTAATCCGCTAACGGCACATGAATGGCGCGCCACAATCGGTAATACGCCTGTGCCGCCTCGGAGCGTGGTTGCCCATAGGTCACGGGAACGCGGCTCACCGTCTGGCGCTCGATCTCGCTGCTGGCGGGAATCCATTCGGGCAGCAACTCCGGCAGTTCGGCTCCGTGCTCCTCTACAAATTGACGATGCAGCCCGCGACGACGATCCACCATGCTCAAAAACGCGCTCATACGCGGAGCCCTGGAGCGCGACGCCAAGGCATCCCGCACTTGCAAAGCAGCGCGCAACGACAAGGGCGCGGGAATCAGCGGCACAAGTACATCATGCGCGGCTTCAAAAATATTATCCGCCACCAAGCCCAAGCCCGGCGGGCAATCCAGCACCACCTCGTCGAACTGCCCCTCCAAGCGCTCCAACAGACGCGCCAAACGTTCGGTGGCGTGTTTCATCTCGGCCAGTTCCAGCGACAAGTCAGCGTGTTCCGGACCATTCGGCCAGAGCATGAGATTTTTGTAGCTGGTGTCCAAAAGCCTCGCATCCAGATCCTTGCCCTTGAGCATGCGTCGCATATCAGCCTTGTGCGCCTTGGGCAAACCACCATCAAGCATCCAGGTCGCCGCGCCCTGCGGATCAAGATCAAATAGCAGGGTGCGCCGCCCCTGCAAGGCTGAAAGCATGGCAAGATTGAGGGCACTGGTGGTTTTACCCACCCCGCCCTTGACGCTGTACACCGCCATGACGTGCATGGCAATTTTCTGGGAATTCATTTTCATACCTGCATGTTAGCAAAATCTGCTCAATTCAATGCCATAACTAACTTAATAACCCATTATTGGGGCACATGGCTGCTGCTTGTCATTTGGATATCGACCCAATATGGCGGCGGCCCGTCGCTGTGGGATTATTCACGCGCGGCCATCACGGATGGGCAGCTGTGGCGCGTACTGAGCGGACATTTTGTCCACCTCAACACCACGCATCTGCTCATGAATTCGCTCGGCCTGCTCGGCATTGTAGGTGTGTGGGGGGCGGCACTAAACGGCGCTCGACCATTGTGGCTCAGCATGAGCATAGGCTTGGGCATCTCCGTCAGTCTGTGGCTTGGCGAGCCGCAATTACAGCATTACGCAGGGGCTTCCGGCGTACTGCATGGTTTGTTTGCTGCTGGAATTATTTTGGCGCGCGACGTGGATCTACGCTTCCGATTTTTTGCCGGTGCTGCGCTAATTACCAAATTGATTGCCGAGACCCAGTTCAATACCGGCAGTGCGGAACTGATCGGCGCGCCGGTGATTCATGCCGCACATCAATGGGGTGCCGTTTGGGGCACCCTCATCGCCAGCGTTTATCTTGCCTTCAACTGGGCCTTCAACTTGGCACGGCGACGTTGACGCAAAGCCGCAACACCGAATAAGCCGAGTAATCCAAACCATTCCATAGATCCGCCGCCGCCCGATGAAGGCGGGGGGACGGGTGTAGGCTCCGGCTGAGGAATCGGTTCGGGGCTCGGGACCGGCTCCGGAATAGGCTCGGGCGCTGGCGGCACGGGCGATCCCTGCATCTGACTGAGCACCGCCTGCGCATTCACAATGCCCGCACCACAGGTTGAGGTAGTGCAATTAAAGGCAATGTTCTTGGCATATTTGGGAAAAGCCGTGGCGGATTGCTGCAACAGGCTCAACGCCTCATCCCGACCCAAGTCGGCTTTGAGCGCCAACATCAGAGCCAATACCCCGCTAACATGCGGCGTGGCCATGCTCGTGCCGTCGTAATTGCTGTATTGCAGCAGCGAGCTGCCATAACTACTGTCCAAATTGGCCGTCGTGCGTCCTGAATCGGCCGTAGACAAAATGCCCGTATCAATCGGCTGCTCACCGCCAGGCGCGGATAACTCAATCTCACTGCCATAATTGCTGTACGAGGCAATCTGCCCCTGCTGATCGGTTGCCGCAATGGTGAATACCCCGCTGCACGAGGCAGGGGTTTCGGGCGAAGTTTTCAGATTCTCGCCGCTATTTCCCGCTGCGACCACCAGCATCCCGCCTTTGGCCAGCACGTCGTTTACCGCACTCTGCTCAGCCGCTTCGCACGCGCCCACGCCGCCAAAACTCATGTTCAGAATACGTGCCGGATGTAGATTGTCGGGGACACCGGGAACCGGCATCCCCACCGACCAACGCATGGCATCCAGAATGTCAGAAAACGAGCCGCCACAGGTACCCAACACCCGCACCGGCAACAAACTCACCTGCCAAGCCACTCCGCTCACACCCATGGCATTATTGGTAAGCGCGCCCACCGTCCCGGCCACATGCGTTCCGTGCCAACTGCTCGGGTAAAACGTGCCATCGCCGCACAGCTTGTTATCTTTCTCCACCCAATCCCCCGGATCGGTCGGATTCGCGTCCCGCCCATCGCCATCATTGGCAATCTCCGGCTCGGAAATAAAGTCATAGCCCGGCTTCACCCGCCCAACGCCATCCAGGATATTGCTATCAATATCCTGATGCGGCAGCAGCCCGGTATCCAACACGGCCACCACGACCGATGAACTGCCCGTCGTGATGTCCCACGCCCCCGGCAGATTCAGTCCGTAATTGTTTTCACCGTAGGCCTTACCGGTAATGAGGGACTGATAATTCCATTGCTCGCTGAAGCGCACATCATCCGGCACCATGCGCGGATACACGCGGCGATCAATTTGCGCGAACCGTACCAGACCACTGGCCTGCAAACGCGCCACCACGACTTTGGCTTCACTATGTGTCATAGCTTTGGGCAAGCGTAGCACCTGAGACTGCCCCGACATGGCGCGCGCATGTTGCAGATCAAGTTGAGCGGCCTGACTAAAACGCACCACCTCCCCGGCGTTCAGTACGCGTGCATGAGCCAAGTGAAATTCCGCTGGCTGCACAATCAACTGCGTCACCATGCTTTCACTCGCCCAACAAGGCGACAGCAGCCCCAAACTCAGCCCAGCCCACAGCGCACAATTCAACTTCATTGCGCACCTCCGCTCATCGGACGTGCCAGTTTATCTTCCTGCACATACACCACATCGGGCTGTCCACGTAAACAGTTCAAAGCAGCCTCCGGCATGGGCGCGCGCATCTGCACGACGTGCGCTCCACCTGACATGGGGCGCAGGTAGCTCAGATGAACATCGCATGCCGTTGCCAAATCAGGCAAGCGAGCGCGCAAAGCCGATTCATCGGCAGCCTTATTCACCTTGATGATGAGTGGCAGCGTGCGCATGGTCGCACTCGGGTCATCAGCACTCCCAACCGAGCCAGCACAACCATTGTTTAACGCCAGCGTAGGTATCAGCATAAGCATGACACTCCAAAGAGCCTTCCGTTGTTTCATCCATTCACCGCGTGAAAAACTTAAGTGCTCATGAGGTTAGCAGCCTGTCGGACTTTAGGGAAATCGGCTGCAAATCCGTCTGGACGAGGGCAGATTTTCGCTGCGATTCCTAAAGTCCGACAGGCTGCCAGATGGCAGGAAGTACTGGGTCAAGGCTGGATTGCATTGATTCGTTGGGCTTACGCAAAACTGTTCCAGCAAGGCAAAGTGCCGAAGACAGTACACTTAGTACGGCGAGGCGCTTGAACGCCGCTGGGGCGGTTTTACGTAAGTCTTACATTCAAGTTCAACGGCTTTGCACCTGCAGCAGCTCATGCTCACTCAAATATCGCCATTGCCCGGGCAGCAAATCCATAGGCAACTTCAAATAACCAATCTGAGAACGGTGCAGGGACTCCACCCGATTACTTACAGCCGCCAACATGCGTTTGACCTGATGGTACTTGCCCTCGGTCAAGGTCAGGCGCAGGTGATGCGTAGACACCCGTTGCGCTGCGGCGGCTTTGACTAGCACGGGGTCATCATCCAGCACCACCCCCGCCAGGAGCTGCTGCACCTGGTCCTCGCTCAGCGGATGCTTGGTCGTAACTTCATAGACTTTGGCGACGTGCTTTTTCGGCGAGCTCATGCGGTGAATAAACTGGCCATCGTCGCTCAACAGCAACAGCCCGGTCGTGTCCTGATCCAAACGTCCCACCGCCTGTACGCCCAACGCGCCGCCCTTGTGCGGGCGCAAACGCAACGGCGCGGGCAATAAACTGAAAATGCTTGGGTGCGCCGAAGGCTTCTGCGAACACTCGGTACCGGCGGGCTTGTGCAGCATAATGTAAGCCTTCGTATAGCTCACCCATTCCTGCCCCTGCACGCGAAAGCGCAGGCCTTCTGCAGGATATTCATCCACCGCAGAATCATCCGCTCCGGCAACCTGCCAGTTGCCCGACGCATCCAACACGTCCACAACACCCGTTTCAATAAGACCAGCACACGATCGCCGCGTACCAAAACCCTGGGAATAAAGAATATCCTCTAAGCGCATAAATCTCGCCAACACCCCTTCAGGCTAATCATCCATCCCCAACTCTTTCATCTTGCGCGCCAGCGTATTGCGCCCCCAGCCCAGCACCATGGCGGCATCCTGTTTCAAGCCGTGGGTATGCGCCAGTGCGGCTTCAATCATGACACGCTCAAACATGGGCACGGCCTCATCCAGCAGTGGTTGCTCGGCCTGCACCAAATGCGCATCCGCCCAGCGGCGTAAGGACTGCGGCCAATCCAGCCCGCCATGCTCAGACAACGTGCTCTTGAGCGCAACCGTCAGTGACGATTTCGTAGCCTCCCCCATGTTTGTCTGCGCATCCAAAAGCGGGCGCAACACTTCCGGCGGCAAATCCTGCGGTGCAACTTCGCGCCCACTGGCCATGACCGTCAACCAACGACAGGTGTTTTCCAACTGGCGTACATTACCTGGCCAATCGTAGTTTTCCAGTATCGCCAAGGCTTCTGCAGTCAGTGTCTTGGCCGGACTATCCAACTCCCGCGCCGCGCGCTTGAGGAATGTATTCAGCAACAACGACACATCTTCACGCCGTTCGCGCAGCGGTGGAATTTCCAGCCGAATGACATTCAAACGGTGCATCAGATCTTCGCGGAACACACCATCGCGCACGCGCTGAGCAAGGTCCTGATGCGTTGCGGCGATAATCCGCACATCGACCTTGACCGGGGTATGCCCGCCCACGCGGTAAAACTCACCTTCCTGCAATACGCGCAGCAAGCGGGTTTGCAGGTCAAACGGCATGTCGCCGATTTCATCCAAAAAAAGCGTACCGCCATCGGCCTGCTCAAAGCGGCCACGACGCTGCGCGGCCGCCCCGGTAAACGCACCGCGCTCGTGACCGAACAGCTCGGACTCCAGCAAATCCTTCGGAATCGCCGCCGTGTTCAGCGCAATGAACGCCCCCTTGGCGCGAGGGCTGTGTTGATGCAATGCCTGCGCCACCCGCTCCTTGCCTGTGCCGGATTCTCCGGTAATCAGCACGGTAATACTCGAACGCGCCAGGCGACCAATGGCGCGAAATACCTCCTGCATGGCAGGCGACTGACCGATAATGCTCGATGTGTCATCCTGGGTTGCAGCCGATTTATCGACCACCTCGCGACCACTGTCGATGGCGCGCCGTACCAAAGTCACGGCTTCGTTGGTATCAAAGGGCTTGGCCAGATAGTCAAATGCCCCGCCTTCAAATGCATTCACCGCACTGTCAAGATCGGAGTGCGCCGTCATGATTACCACTGGCAGGCGCGGATAATGCGTGCGCACCTCACGCAACAATTCCAACCCATCCACCCCTGGCATACGTATATCGCTCAACAACGCGGCGGGTTGCTGTTTACGCAAGCTGCTCAACACATCTTCTGCTGACTCAAACATGCGCGCACTTAACCCCGCCTTGCTCATGGCCTTTTCCAGCACCCAGCGTATCGAGGCATCATCATCCACAATCCAGACATCTTGCCCAAGATTGCTTATGGCGTTCATGCGGATTCTCCGGGGGCTAAGCCCATAGGCAGCAAGACAGTGAACACGGTTTTACCCGGCTGGCTAACAAACTCAATCAAGCCGTTATGTTGAGCAATTAATGACTGGCTAATCGACAAGCCCAAACCGATGCCTCCCTTGCGCCCACTGACCATGGGTAAAAATAGCGTATCTTGCAGCGCAGGCGGAATGCCGGGACCGTTATCTTCAATATCAATCCGTGCTACGAGGCGGTGGCGTATATTGCCAATGGTGAACTGGCGCATGACCCGAGTACGCAAAATAATCTGTGCATCATCTTGTTCGTCCATCACTTGCACCGCGTTGCGCACGATATTCAGCACCGCCTGAATCAGAAGATCAGGGGCAGCGTACAATTCTGGAATACTTGGGTCATAGCGAGTGATCAAGCGCAGCGCACTTCCCTTGGTATCCAGCATCACCAGCCGACGCACATGCTCAAGGGATTCGTGGATGTTGACCATGCCCATTTTGGGGCGCACCGGCGAGCCTATCATGCGATCCACCAGGCTGCGCAAGCGGTCGGCCTCGCGCAATATTACCTCGGTATACTCGCGCTGCTCCGGGTTGCTCAGCTCGCTATCCAGCAACTGTGCCGCTCCACGCAACCCTCCGAGCGGGTTTTTGATTTCATGCGCCAAGCCGCGCAACAAGCTGCGCGTGGCCTGTTGTTGCGCCAACAAATGCTCCTCACGTGCAATCTGCAAATGCCGGTCAATATCCATCATTTCCACCAACAGGCACGACCCCAGCAACGGATCGTGCAGCGGACTCATGGCGCAATCAATCACCACATCCCGACCGGCGACATGCAGCGAAATTTCTCGCAAGGTACAGGGGTGACCACTTTCGAGTGAGTATTGCATTTGCTCGGGCAGCGTGGACTCTCCCGCAAGAAGACTGCGCACCGACTCGCCATGCGCTTGGCGCAAACTCGTTCCCAGCAAGGCTTCAGCGGCCGGGTTGAGATAAGTCACCTGTAAATGCTCACCCAGCCACAGCACCGCCACACTTAAATGTTCGAGCAAGGCAGGTGCAGGGATGTTTGCGGGGTCAAAGGGCAAGGTTTTCATGCCTTAAACCAAAGCAACGATCAGGCCAACTCGCACCCAATATGTGCGGCACTCAGGCTTGCACGCAACCCGGCACAACTACGGTGCAGCGCGCGGCGTAGGTGCGATTGGGCGAGGTGTCGGCACAGCGCTTGGTGGCACTTGCCCCGCACGACCAGGCAGGAACAGGCTGGTGCGTTGCAGACTAAAACGTACAGGCGCGGACTGAAAGACCACTTGCCCCGATGCATTCACCACAAAAGCCTCCAACACATGTTCACCGCGATCCACATCCGCCAGCGCCACATTCATGCGCGCACTATTTTGCAACACCGGCCGTCCATCCATGGTAATGGTCAACCCATGCCCCAAATCAGTGCGTAAAGGCGGAACCAGACTCACGCTCACGTCAACATCACCCGCACCATTGTTCAGGCCCGCACCGTTTTCAGGCTGGGTAATCACCATCGCCTGATAACCATTAAAGGCACTGGAATCTTGTGGTGCAGCCTTGGGAGCTTCAACACGCGGCGCAACAGGCATGGCTTCGACGCTTGACGGAGCCTGAATGTCCACCGGCTTGGCGTTTTGGCTCGGCATGTCGGTAAATACCACATTGCCCTGCGCATCCACCGAACGAAACACTTGCGTTCCAGTGTCGGCGGCAAAGCCTGATGCCGCCAGCCCCATCAACGCAGAAGCAAATAAAACAGCTTTAAATCCAGTCATTCGATGCACCTCAAATAAATTACGAACGAGTGTAGACCCTTATCAGGATGCTGAAAAACTCATCCATGCGTTTTTCAGCCCTACCGAATCCGGTGGGTTTGCGCCAGCTTCGCGTTCACGCCCGGATTCGGTAGCGACAAATCAATCACTGGCGTGATTGATTTGCGTGCGGGACATTCATCTCCCGCCATAACAGGCTGCTGAAAAGAGTATTCCAGCAGCCTGTTGCCACAAAAACAAAAAGCCCCGCACAAGGCGGGGCAGATTCAACAGCGCAATTTCAGTATTACAGATTACAGGCTGTAATACATATCAAATTCAACCGGATGCGGTGCCATGCGCACGCGCTGCACTTCGCCTTGCTTGAGCTCGATGTAGGCGTCAATCAGGTCGTCGGTGAACACGCCGCCTTCAGTCAGGAAAGCGCGATCAGTCGCGAGGGCTTCCAGTGCCTGATCCAGCGAGAAGGCCACCTCAGGGATGAGCTTCTCTTCTTCCGGCGGCAGGTCGTACAAGTTCTTCGAAGCGGCTTCGCCCGGATGAATCTTGTTCTTGATACCGTCCAGACCGGCCATCAGCAATGCTGCAAACGCCAGATAGGGGTTGGCGGTGGAGTCGGGATAACGTACTTCGATGCGGCGAGCCTTCGGGCTGGAGACGAAAGGAATGCGGATTGAAGCTGAACGGTTGCGGGCTGAATAAGCCAGCTTGACTGGAGCCTCAAAGTGCGGAACCAGACGCTTGTAGCTGTTGGTGGACGGGTTGCAGAACGCATTCAGCGCGTGACTGTGCTTGATGATGCCGCCGATGTAGTACAGCGCCATTTCGGAAAGACCGGCATATTGGTCACCATTAAAGGTGTTCTTGCCATCCTTGGACATCGACATATGAACATGCATACCTGAACCGTTATCACCCATCATTGGCTTGGGCATAAAGGTGACGGTCTTGCCATAGGTGTGGGCAACGTTCTGGATCACATACTTGAGCGTTTGAACTTCGTCGGCCTTCTTCACCAGGGTGTTAAAGCCCACGCCGATTTCACACTGACCGGCGGTCGCCACTTCGTGGTGATGCACCTCAACAGTCAAGCCCATGTCTTCCAGCACCAGGCACATGGCCTGACGGATATCGTGCAGTTGATCGACCGGTGGCACGGGGAAATAACCACCCTTCACGCCGGGACGGTGTCCCATATTGCCATCGGCATATTCCTTGCCGGTGTTCCATGCAGCTTCGGCAGAGTCGATTTTGACGAAGCAACCGGACATATCGGTGTTCCAGCGAATATCATCAAACACGAAAAACTCGTTTTCCGGGCCGAAGAAGGCCTTGTCTGCCAGACCGGTGCCCTGCAAATAGGCTTCAGCGCGCTTGGCAATCGAACGTGGATCGCGCGAATAACCCTGCATGGTGTCCGGCTCGATCACGTCGCACACCACGATCAGGGTTGGTTCTTCGGAGAACGGATCCATCAATGCAGTCGCAGCGTCCGGCATCAGAATCATGTCGGAGGCGTTGATGCCCTTCCAGCCCGCGATAGACGAACCATCGAACATAATGCCGTTTTCAAACGCTTCTTCATCCACGCGCTTGGCGGGATAGGTGACATGCTGCTGCTTGCCACGGGTGTCAGTAAAACGGAAGTCAACGAACTTGACGCCGTTTTCCTTAATCATCTTTTCGACATCTGCTGGGGTCATCGTCCAATCTCCAAATAAATAAAAGCCTCAAGGCCGGAATCAACGCGGAAGTGAAGTTTACCCTTGCGGGCAATAGTCGCAATCGAAGCATGAATAATGCCAACCATCAAAGCGCCCAATGCAACGTTTGAATTAACCAACACATCCCACCGCATTGACCCAGCGCACCATAATTGGGCACTAAAACAGTGCGTTGCGCATAACAGAGGATTCTAGGACTTACGCAAAATTGTCCCAGCAAGGCAAAGTGACGAAGACAGTACACTTAGTACGGCGAGTCGCTTTAACGCAGCTGGGGCGGTTTTGCGTATGTCATGGATTCACTCCATCAAAGCGACAGATTTAATGAGCGCATAGACCTGCTGACCTGCTTGCAGACTCAAACGCCGACTCGAATAGGCCGTGACTTCCGCCAAAAGCAGCTGGCCATCGGCCAGGCGGCAGGCCACGCTGACACGACCTCCGACCTCGGGATGCACAGCTTCGACCACAACCTCAAGATGATTGAGGATGCTGATCTGCCCGGGATTTTCCAGCGACAAGCTGACATCACGCGCCAGAATGCGCAGGCGGGTGGCCGACTTTTTCTCCCCGCATGTCCCGGTCAGGCGAATGCAGAGGCGATCGTTACCGAATGGCGTCAAGCCATCCGCATCCGTGGTGCCCATGACACCCTCCAGCACCGAGACAGGGCCCTCCTCATCGAACAACGGTGAGTCAGGGCGCGCCAGCGCATCGCGCAGGGTCTCGATACGCTCAATGCGCCCTTCGGCCATGAACACCACGCGATCGGCCAGGCGCTCGACTTCAACCGGCGCGTGGGTGATGTAGAGCACCGGCACGCCGGTTTCGCGCGCCAGGCCGTCGATCAGGCTCAATAATTCCCCCTTGGCACGCCAGTCCAACGCGGACAGTGGTTCGTCCATGCATAAGAGGCGCGGCTTGGAAAGCAGGGCGCGGGCAATCGCCACGCGCTGCTTCTCACCGCCGGAGAGGGTGGTCACGCTCTGGTCGAGTTTGTGGGCGACGCCCACCCGTTCCGCCAACTCGACCAGCGATGAGCCGCCCGCAGGTGCGCGCTTGACCGCATATTCCAGATTGCCGCGCACGCTCAAATGCGGAAACAGCGCCGCATCTTGAAACACAAAGCCAATGTCGCGCTGCTGCGTAGGTAGACGCCACGTGGAATCCTGCCAGCGCTCGCCATTGAAGCTGAGCGAGCCGCGTGTGTGCTTGTCCAGCCCGGTAATGGCGCGCAGCAACGTGCTTTTGCCGGAGCCGGAACGACCAAACAGCACGCTGATGCCGCTGGTTTCAAGCTCAAACGCGCCGGATTGCAGCAGAAAATCACCTTGTTTGAGGGACAGGTCGCCTTTTAACATGCCCCTACCCCACCTTGACCGCAAAGCGGCGGTTAATGCCGTACACCAGCATCAGCACCACCACCGAGAACAGCAGCATCATGGCGGACAGCAGATGCGCCTCGGCGTATTCCAGCGATTCGACATGGTCGAAGATGGCGATGGACACCATGCGCGTGGTATCTGGCACATTACCGCCCACCATCAGCACTACGCCAAACTCGCCCACCGTATGTGCGAAGGTGAGGGTGCCCGCCACCAGAAAACCGCGCCGCGCCAGCGGCACGACCACACTGAAGAAACGATCCAGCACCCCGGCACGCAAGGTGGCAGCAGCGTCCAGCAGGCGCATCGGCAACGCCTCGAACGCGTGCATCAGCGGCTGCACGGCAAACGGCAGTGAATAAAACACCGAGCCGATCACCAGCCCGGCAAAGCTGAAGGTCAGTTGCCCGTCAAAGCCGAACACATGCAAGAACTGCGTCAATGCGCCATTCGGGCTCATAACGATCAAAAGGTAGAAGCCCAGCACCGTTGGCGGCAGCACCAGCGGCAGGGCGACAATAGCCTCCAGCACAATCTTGAAGGATGAGCGCATATGCGCCAGCCACCACGCCAGCGGCGTGCCCACCAGCAGCAGGATGACGGTGGTCGTCAACGCCACTTTGAGCGTGAGCCAGATGGGCTGCGCGCTCACGCTGATACCGAAAAGCTCGATCATGTCGTGTTTCTTACACTCAAAAAGGGGGCGTACGCCGCAACGCAGCGCGCTTTCAAAAGTAATGGAATACGGACAAGCACGCACCATGCCTGTCGCGCATTCAAGACATGGCTCCCCATCGCTTCGGGAAGCTCATGTCCACTCAGGGAATCGAGTAACCGTAGCGCTCGATGATCTTGCACCCATCATTCGAACGCAGGAAGTCCATAAACTGCTGCGTTACCGGGTTGTTCTCCCCGCGTTTGAGGATGACTGCGGCCTGATCGATAGGGTCATACATAGCCTGCGGCGGCAGCCAGTACTCGCCCTTCTGATACGCCGGACTCTGCGGGTCAACCAGCTGCGACATGGCGACGAAGCCCAGTTGCGCATTGCCGGTCTGCACATACTGGAAGGCATGAGCAATGCCCTCGCCGTTGACGATCTTCGGCTTCACCGTGTCGTACACGCCCAGCTTGCCCAGCACCTCCTCTGCGGCCACGCCATAGGGCGCCGTCCTGGGGTTGGCAATGGCTAGATGATTGAACTCCGCCTTGCTCAAAACGTCCTTGTAGCCCTCCTTCACCGGCAGGGTCGGGCTGTACAGCGCCAGCACGCCGCGCGCATAGACGAAATAACTGTCCGGTTTGGTCAGACCCTCCTTGACCAGCATGTCGGGCTTTTCGGTATCGGCAGCAAAGAACAGGTCGAACGGCGCACCGTTCTTGATCTGCGCATATAGCTTGCCGGTCGGACCAAAGGCGAACTTCACCTCATGTCCGGTTTTGGCTTTGAAAGCCACACCGACTTCTTCGATGGTCTTGGTGAAATTGGCGGCCACGGCCGCGTTGATCGTATCGGCCAAGGCGGCCAGCGGCGCACTGAACAAAATCCCTGCGGCCAGCAGGGGGGCAATAAACTTTTTCATGGTCTTCAGTCTCGATGAATGCAGGTGTTCGTAGGTGCGAATTCATTCGCACATTTCATGCGTTACCAGGAACAGTGCGAATGACACACGCGAAGCTGGCGTAAGCCCGCACCTACCCGGAATCAATCATCCACACCCAAAATGATGTGGCTGGATTTGATGAGCGCGCAGACGCGAGCACCGACCTTGAAACCCATACTCGCCACGCTGCCCTCGGTGACAATGGCGGCCAGGGTGTTACCACCATCCAGCTCAAGCACCACCTCGGCGTTGACTGCGCCATCCTGCACGCGCTTGATCGTGCCGCACAAACGGTTGCGTGCCGACACGCGCAGACATTCATCCGGCGCAGCCAGAATGATCCAGGACGCCTTGATGAGCGCCCAAACCTCCTTGCCCGGCGCCAGACCCATGGAATCGGCAGATCCCTTGGTGACAATCACGTTCAGGTAGTCATCACCTTGCAGGCGCAGGGTGATCTCGCTATTTACCGCGCCGTGGCGCACCTCTTCAACCATGCCGCGCAGGGCATTTCGCGCACTTGTTTTCATGTACAGATTCCTCAATGTGGATAGATGCTCAAAGCCGCCACCCTCCTCCTCGAACTGTGCCAACACAGCCGTCAGGACGCCTTGCAAACGCTTTTGCGTCGAGACGATCTGCTCACCCAGCGGCGTCAAGCGCGCCCCGCCCCCACCTGCTCCACCATGCTGACTTTGCACCAAAGGCTGAACAGACAAATTGTTCATCGCCTCGATCGCGTCCCAGGCTGCCTTGTACGTCATGCCAATGCGCTTGGCTGCGCCACTGATGGAGCCGGTCTCAGCTACAGCGTCCAGCAAGGCCAGTCGCCGTGTTGAAATCTCGCCTCCACCAAGTTGCAAGACCAGAGGAGCCGCAAAGGTGGATAGTGCTTCGTTATATTCTTTGGGTGATATCGACATGCGAAATATACCTCAGTAGATCTTGATTGCAAGAAAGAATTCAGTCTGTCGGACTTGAGGTGATCTGGCTGCCAGCCACGCATGGCGCAAAGCTCACGTCCGCCAGTCGATCGGCGGCTGCCCGTGTTGTGCAAGAAAGGAATTGATGCTGGAAAAAGGCTTGCTGCCAAAAAAGCCGCGATAAGCCGACAGCGGCGAGGGATGCGGCGCTTCCAGCACACAATGCCGAGCGCGATCGATATGCGCGCCTTTGAGCTGCGCCGGTCGCCCCCAGAGCACAAATACCAACGGCTCTGCCTGCGCATTGAGAATCTGCACCACCCGGTCGGTGAAACGCTCCCAGCCCTTGCCGTGATGACTCCCGGATTTCCCGCTCTCCACAGTCAAAACCGCATTGAGCAGCAGCACGCCCTGATCGGCCCAGGGAGTCAGGCTGCCGCAGGTATTGCGAATACCCAGATCGTCCTCTAGCTCGGTGAAAATATTTTGCAGCGACTTGGGCAAAGGGCGCACCTGCGGCTGCACGGAAAAGCACAAGCCATGCGCATGCCCCGGCCTGGGGTAAGGGTCTTGCCCCAGAATCACCACACGCACCTTGTCCAGCGGCGTGTGGTTGAAGGCATTGAACCATTCATCCGGATTAGGGTGGATACGCTTGCCCGCCTTCAGCTCGGCCGCCAAAAAAGCGCGCAACTCAGCCATGTAAGGCTGAGCGAACTCCTCTCCCAGCGCAGCCTTCCATGAGGGGTCGAGTTTGATGCGTTCAGAATTCATGACGCGACTCGGAAGGTGCCATTCACGGCATCAAACGCTGAATATCCCAGCCACCCGCCGTGCGCGTGTAAGTGAAGCGGTCGTGCAGTCGGCTCTCGCGCCCTTGCCAGAACTCGTACACCTCTGGAACAAGGCGGTAGCCGCCCCAATCCGGGTTACGCGGCACATCACCCTCCGGGTATTGCTGTTCCAGTTCGGCAATGCGCGCCTCCAGCACTTCGCGACTGGCCAGCGGCTGACTCTGGTGCGAGGCGGCGGCGGCAAGACGACTGCCCAGCGGGCGCTGATTGAAATAAGCCTCGTTGTCGGCTTCCGGCAGGCGCTCCACCCGCCCTTCCACGCGCACCTGACGGTCGTTTTCCGGCCAGTAAAACGCCAGCGAGGCCTGCGGATTATCCGCCAGCTCACGCCCCTTGCGACTGCGCCCGTCGGTGTAAAAACACAGGCCGCGCGCATCAAAATGCTTGAGCAACACCCAGCGCAACGACGGCTGCCCGGTCAGACTCGCCGTGGCCAAAGCCATGGCCGTGACATCGAAATTGCCCGCCGCCTCGGCATCTTGCAGCCAACGCGCCAACATGGCGGACGGCTCCGGCAACAAGTCAGCACGATGCAACTCACCATGCAAAAACTCGCGCCGGGTACTCCGGTGATCGATTTCGTTCATTTCAATTCCACCTTGATTCATTGATAGGACCTACGCAAAAGCGTTCCAGCAAGGCAAAGCGCCGAAGAATGTACACCTATAAGTACGGCGAGGCGCTTGAACGCCGCTGGGGCGATTTTGCGTAAGTCCTAATTGAGTTATTGAACTATGCAGTGTCTGGATGACGCGAACAAGAAAAAGCCTCGCACACAGGCGAGGCTTGCACCGGAAAAACATTAAAACTTACTTAAACTGCGCGAAATACGCCGCGATATTGGCCATATCGGCATCATTCAAGGCTTTGGCCATAGGCACCATAATCGGGTCTAGGCGCGTGCCATCCCGATAGCCTTTGAGTGCTGCAACCAAGTACTCGGCATGATTACCCGCCAGGGTTGGGTAGGTTTTAATGGCTGGGTGCCCATCTTTGCCGTGGCAGGCAAAACACACCGCCGCCTTTTTTTCGCCCGCTGCAATATCCGCAGCCATGCTTTGAGCGAACGGGATTGCGCCTAGCGCAAGCAACAACACAACTTTTTTCATCATGAATTCCTGTATTGAAATGAAATACATCCGGCGGCGTATCAACGTCAGCCGCCGAATTAAATTAAGGTTTAGCCGTTATTACTCAGCCAGATCCAGATACCAACGGCCATAAAGCCCGCCACCCACAGCGCTGTAGCCGCCACCGAGCCGACCCCCAGCCGGGATACCGTGGCATCCGCCTGATACACGCCCGACACTCGCCCGGCCTTGTACACCAAGGTGATAATGAAACCGCCCATCAGCCCGCCCACACCGACAATGGTGAGCAAGAACAGCACAAACGAGGGCACATCCCACAACACCTTGTAGTCCAGCACGCTGTAGTTGAACGGTGCCATATACGCCATGCGCAGCACTTCGCGAAAAATCGCCACCAAGCCCGCCATGCCGATACTCAAGGTCAGCAGCTTGTAGCCTTGACCTTGCGTATCACTGCCACGCGCCACGGCGAAGGCCGCCACCAGCACACCGAGATAAATCAACAACAACCAAGACATCGGGTGCGTCCAGATTTTCAATGCAGCAGGTACATCCAGCATCCACCCCAAGAGCAACACCACCTGCGCCACTGCGCCAACAAAGGCAATTTGACTGCCCAGTTTGCGTGCAAAGGCGAGATACGCCGGACCGCGGTCGGCACGCACTTTGAAATAATCGCCATACGCGATTAAAAACGCGCCGAACACCGTGACACTCATGGCCATGAAAAAGCCCCAGCGCACCAATTCATAGGCATGGACACTGTTGCCGGACATGTCCACATGACCATCCGGGGTGTACCACTCGACCCATTTTTCCGGATGCAGGCCTTGGTAGGCCAAAACGTGCATGATGAAGCCATCAAGAAAAAACATTGCCAAACCAAAAACGCCCAGCCAGAAAATCCAGCCTGGCGCATGATCGCCGTGGTTTTTCAGATAAAACGTAAACCAGGCGAGATAGCCGATGGTCAGGGTGAAAATAAAGCCGATCACCCATGAAGCCGACAACAGGTTCGAGGCATACCACTGCGGATCGTAGATGGTCTGGGTAAACAAAAGCGGCGCGACCCCCAGCACCACCAGCAAAGACACCCCCACTTTAGCGACTTTGGTCATCGCCTCGGAGAGCTTCTGCCAATGCGGGTCATGGCGCTTAGTGAAGGCATACAGCCCCATCAAGGCTGCACCCAGACTGATATTCACAAACAAAATATGCGGAACCCAAGTAAACACCATCAACACCTGAAAAATCAGCGGATGCGAAGGAATCCCCGTCGGGTCTTGAAGGGTATGCAGCATGGCTGCGGTGCTTGCAACATCCATTAGTTCACTCCTTTAGCAGATGATGAATGCGTCGCCTGACTCACCGCCACAGCGGGCGGCGTATAGCCCGAAAGCGAAGCGATATACAGCGCCATGGCCGCACGCTCGTCTTCCGGCAGAGGCATTCGGGGCATGTAAGGAATCTTGCCGTGATACAGCGCACCATCCAGATAAGCCTGAATCATCTTCGGCTCATCCGAATGCCCAAACAGCGGCGGCAAAGGACGCAGTGCGCCATCCGACTCCACACTATGGCAATTCGCGCACATGATTTTGGTCAACACCTCGCCCGCACGCAGCTGATTTTCCGGCGTAATTTTGCGCAATTCCTCAGGCACAAAATAATTTGTCGCCAACACGCCTTTCGCCTCAATCAGCGGCATATCCGACACCACCCCCTTGCCCGGCACATCACGCGAGAAAAACTGATTCGAATAAATATACTGCCCCGCCACATAAGGCTTGCGCATCGACTCACGCGAACGCTCCTCCGGCCACAAGCCAAACAGACCAATCGCCAGCGTCATCACCACAGCCACACCCTGACGCAGGTACATGGGCTTCCATGCGGTAAAGATGAAATACACCAAAGTCGCCAACAGCAACGCACCCAGCGTACTGCCGTATTTCGGCATCATCTGCGTTTCCATAATCAAACGCGCATTTTCCGGCAAGGTTGCGGTGTACCACATGAACATCACCAGCATCAGAAACATGCCCGCCAGCCCCATTTTGGAGAGGAAGCGCGTAATCTCGATGCGGGTTTCACGGTCTTTCAGCGTCGCGGCAATAATTCCGCCCACCGCCCCCGCCACCGCAAACATAAAGGCCGTGCGTATGCCCAAATGCGCAAAATAATTCAGGTTAAATGCCGCATCAAAAGTGGAACCGGTGCTATACCACTGGTCATTCCCCGGCCACATCATGAAACTCAAAATCGGCACAATCAGAATCATCGTCGCCCACGAAGCAAGAGCGAACGACCACGCAAGTTTCAGATAGGTCTTGTTATCAATCTTGCCGATTAGATACACCATGGCATACACCCCGATGACCTCGACAAAGAAAAACACCCACTCCGAAGCCCACAGCCAGACAAAATTATGAATCAGGCCACTAATCCCGCGTGGACTCGCCACCGTGACCGAATACCAAATTCCAGGCCCAGTAATCGAACCGATGATGTAAGAAAACACCAACAGAAACATGCCGTATTTTTTCAAATACAGCATGATTTCCGGTTTATTTTCACTGACCGACTTTTGCGCCAGCAAGGCAAACAGCCAAGCCGCGCCGACGGATGTATGCGAAGCCAGCACGTGAATGGTGCCGATAATTCCCATCACCCACGCCGTGCCTATTCCCGGCACATACCACTGCGGGTACAGCCCAAGCATTTCAAGCATGATGCAATCTCCTCCTGTTAGATGACTGTCTGGACGCACGCCAAACTGGAGGAGAGCCTATGCACTGCCCGTGCCACAATTGCAACCAACTGTTTTAATTAAACTTAATTACAAAACTAACCCAAAAAACGCTCACTTATCACGTCAAAAAAACCACCCAACCCCGTATTCCACCCAACCGAGAGCTTATTGAGCATATAGGCATTCACTAATCTTATGAGCCAGGTCATCTAACCGCATGACAGACGTAAAAAAGCCCCGCATTTCACGGGGCTCAGACAGTCAATCAAATACTTAAGTCGCAAGCCCTATGGCAAAGCAGCACTCACCGCAAACGCCCCGCGAATATCGCCCAGCTTAAAGCCGACCGCCTTATCATTCGGATACAGCGCCTGGATTTTCGCCTGCACCTCTGGGTTAATCGCCGTACCGTGGCAGGTCAGGCAGACATCTTCCGTGCCAATCGCCTTCATCATGCGCAGCGTCGGCGTGCCATTGACCTCGACCACTTCTTTCCACACCAAGTCGGCCACCGGCTTGCCTGCGGCCTTATCCTTCTCAAAGCCCTCAAGTACCACCATTTCCCATTCGCTTGGCGGCGTGGCACGCGGCTTGAGCGACGTGCGGTGAATATCCACGCCGTATTTTGCACTCATCTGCTGCGCAATTTTCGGCGCTTCGGTATGACAGACCGGAATCGCGTTCATCACCCCACCTTCTTTCATGGCCGCCTGCAAAGTCGCTTTAAGCGTCATGCCAAACTCCTTCATCGCCTCCTGCGATTTTTGTACCGCAGCCTGTTCTGGCGCATCGGCGTACACAGCCAGCGGGGTGAGTAAAGTCAAAACAGCAATCAGGCCAAGCTTCATGATCATCATCCTCATGGGTATTTATTCAACAGAGGATAGCGCAATCCGTATAAGCCGCTGTTCTGATGTCATGAACCCGCCCGCAGATTTTCCCGCTCGACGCTATCCCGCATATACTTGCCGCCACTTTGTGACTCAACAACTCATTATCTATGTCATCCAACTTTGATCTTTCGACCTTTCAAGGGCTGATTCTCGCCCTGCAAGACTACTGGGCGCGCCAAGGCTGCGCCGTGCTGCAACCGCTGGACATGGAAGTCGGCGCGGGCACCTTCCACCCCTCCACCTTCCTGCGCGCCATTGGCCCGGAGCCTTGGAGCGCGGCGTATGTGCAGCCCTCGCGCCGCCCGACCGATGGGCGCTACGGCGAAAACCCCAACCGCCTCCAGCACTACTACCAATTTCAAGTGGTGATGAAACCTTCGCCGCTGGAAATTCAGGAGCTGTATCTTGGCTCCTTGCGCATGCTGGGTTTCGATCCGCTGACGCATGACATCCGCTTCGTCGAAGACAACTGGGAGTCGCCTACCCTCGGCGCATGGGGCTTGGGCTGGGAAGTCTGGCTGAACGGCATGGAAGTGACCCAGTTCACCTATTTCCAGCAGATCGGCGGCCTCGACTGCCGCCCGGTGACCGGCGAGATCACCTACGGCCTGGAACGCCTGGCGATGTACATGCAGAACGCGGAAAGCGTGTATGACCTGATCTGGGCGAAGACCCCGAACGGCGTGATTACCTACGGCGACGTGTACCACCAGAACGAGGTGGAGCAGTCCACCTACAATTTCCAGCACGCCGACGTGAGTTTCCTGTTCGGCCTGTTCGACCAATGCGAAAAAGAAGCCAAGCGCTTGATGGCGCTGGATACGCCCCTGCCCCTGCCCGCGTATGAGCAGGTGCTCAAGGCCTCGCACACCTTTAACCTGCTCGACGCGCGCCGCGCCATTTCGGTGACTGAGCGCCAGCGCTTCATCCTGCGCGTGCGCGAACTGGCGCGCAGCGTGGCCGAAGCCTATTACGCCTCGCGTGAACGACTGGGTTTTCCAATGGCAAGCCGCGCAGCACAGGAGGGCGCAGCATGAATACTCGCGACCTTTTGATCGAAATCGGCGCCGAAGAGCTGCCACCCAAAGCCCTGACCACGCTGGCAAACGCCTTGGCCGATGGCGTTGTGCGCCGTCTGCACGATGCAGGGCTGGAGCCGCAAGGCCACACCGTGTATGCCGCGCCACGCCGCCTGGCGGTGTGGGTGCGGGGTGTGCGTGAACATCAAGCCGAGCGCGAAATCGAGCGGCGCGGCCCGGCGGTGAATGCTGCCTTTGATGCCGAAGGCCGTCCAAGCAAGGCACTGGAGGGCTTTGCCCGTTCCTGCGGCATCACCGTTAACGAGCTTGAAGAATTGATCACCGACAAGGGTGCGTGGATGGTCTATCGCGCTACCCAACCCGGCCAGTCGGCGCAGGCATTGATTCCCGAGATGCTCGCACAGGCGCTGGACGAGCTGCCCATCCCCAAGCGTATGCGCTGGGGCGCGGGCGAGACCGCTTTCGTGCGCCCGGTGCACTGGATTGTGCTGCTGTTCGGTGACGCGGTGATCGACGCGAACATTTACGGCATTCAGACCGGGCGCAGCACACGCGGACATCGTTTCCATCACCCCGAGGCCTTGATTGTGCCGGCACCGCACGAGTACGCCGCATTACTGGAAAGCACGGGGCACGTGGTGGCCGACTTTGCCACACGCCGCGCCATGGTTAAGGCACAGGTGGAATCGGCTGCCGCCGAGTTGGGCGGCCATGCGGTGCTGGACGATGATCTGCTGGACGAAGTCGCCGCGCTGACTGAGTGGCCGCGCGTGGTCACCGGCAACTTCGAAGCGCGCTTCCTCGATGTGCCGAAGGAAGCGCTGATCTCCACCATGCAGGGCAACCAGCGTTATTTCCCGCTGTTGAATGCGGCGGGGCATCTGCTGCCGCATTTCATTACCGTGGCAAATATCGACAGCACGGATCCCTCAGCGGTACGCCAGGGCAACGAGCGCGTGATTCGCCCGCGCTTTTCCGATGCCGAATTTTTCTGGAAGGAAGACCTCAAGCAGCCGCTATCTGCGCAACTGGAAAGCCTCAAAACCGTAGTCTTCCAGCAAAAGCTTGGCACCCAGTTTGATAAAACCCAGCGCGTGATGCGTCTGGCGCGGCATATCGCGGCACTGTGCGGCGCGGATCTGGAACATGCCGCACGCGCCGCGCTTTTAGCCAAGTGCGACCTGATGAGCGGCATGGTGGGGGAATTCCCCGAGTTGCAGGGCATCATGGGGCGCTACCTGGCGCGTCACGACGGTGAACATGCCGAAGTCGCGCAGGCGTTGGACGAGGTTTACATGCCACGCCGCGCCGGGGATGAGCTGCCCGCCACAAAGACCGGTCAGGGGCTGGCACTGGCGGAGCGTCTCGACACCCTGGTGGGCATTTTTGCCATCGGCCAGGGGCCGACCGGGGCAAAAGATCCCTTCGCCCTACGCCGCGCCGCCCTTGGCGTGCTGCGCATCCTGATTGAACGCGATATCGACCTCGATCTGCACGCCCTGCTGGCCTTCGCTGCCGAAGGACTCAAGGATAAAGTGGATGCTGCCAAGGTCGTGGACACTGTGTTCGAATTCATGCTTGAGCGCATGCGCGCTTACGCACTGGATCGCGGCATTCGCCACGACGTGTTCGACGCCGTGCTGGTTACGCGTCCGCAGCGTCCGCTGGATTTCGAGCGCCGTGCGCAAGCGGTCAACGATTTCCTCGCCCTGCCCCAGGCTGAAGCCCTGGCCGCCGCCAACAAGCGCATCGGCAATATCCTCAAGAAGGTGGAGGGCGATTTGCCCACAACCATCAACGCGGGTCTGCTGCTTGAGCCCGCCGAGCGCGAACTGGCCGAGCGCGTGCAACAGCTTGAAGCCGAGCTGGCCCCGCTGTTTGCGGCAGGCGACTACACCGCAGCACTGGGCAAACTCGCCCACCTGCGCGACACGGTGGATGCCTTCTTCGACGGCGTGATGGTCATGGCGGAGGACGCCGCCCTGCGCGACAACCGCCTCGCACTGCTCAACCGGATGCGCGCTCTGTTCCTGCGGGTTGCCGACATTTCCGTGCTGGGCGGGACGGCGTGATGACTGCGCGGTGACGACGTTCAAAATGCGCACAAGGCCAGTTGAGAAAAAGTTGGGAAGCATTGTTCGACCTGCCTTGCTTTGGGCGCTCCTGGCCTGGGTCGCCTTGGCTCCGGTCGCCTGGACAGCGCCTGCCCCCCCCGCCGAGTTGCCGCATATCGCTCTGGCTGACTTCAACCAGCCCAAGCCTTTGACCGAGCGCCTGCAAACCTGTCCTGCCAAGCCAAATTCCACCGCTTCGATCCGTTTGGAAAGCGCGCTCAGCCCTCGTGCCGGGCGCAAGGAGCAGGTCTTGCGCCTGCGTTACCGCATGAATCTGACCGCGGATGACGACATCGGTGCCGCTTATGGTATGCGCCTGAATCTGCCTGCACTCAACATGGGCGACTATGATCACCTGCGCCTGTGGGTAAGACTTGAAGCGACCCAAGGTGCAGCGCCCAGACTGCGCGTGCGCTTTAACCCCGCCCCCGAAGGCCAGGCTGTCAACGCACCAGGCGAGGGCTTCAACATTATCGGCCTGAACACCACCTGGCGGCAGGTGCTGGTTCCATTGAATGAACTCTCGGGTGTGTTTCCGGGTATCACTCCGACCCACCTGAATCTGATCATCATCCCCGCACAAGATGCGCTCAACACAGACAGCAAGACCACACTCAAAGGTGCGCTGGAGATTGATGACATTGAACTGGTGCGCGTCGGGCAGCGTGTCGGTGCGTATGAAGATCGCGCCGTAGCCGCACAGAAAAAGACCTGGGAAATGCAGCGCGGCGGTGAAGTCGCTGCGCGCAAGGCGATACGCGCCCGTGCCATCGAACTTCCGCCCGGCCCGCTGGTGCTGCGCGAGCCCCTGCCGCAGGACGAACAGGAGTTCACGCAAAAAGTCCTGCGCGACACATGGCGCGGGCTGGATGGCCTGCGCGACCGCGAAAATGGCCTGCCCTTCGATACCGTGACCTTTTTCCCCGGCGGCGGTGCGCCTGCGGTAGGTGATTACACCAATGTGACCAATATCGGTCTGTTCATGATGAGTGTGGTGGCGGCACGCGAACTGGGCCTCATCGACAGCAAGGGCGCGTTCAGTCGTCTGCAAAGGCTCGTTGGCACGCTGGAAAAACTTGAAACCTACCACGGCTTCTTCTTCAATTATTACGACACCACCTCGCTGGAGCGCACCAGCCACTTCATCTCCTTTGTCGATTCCGCCTGGCTGAGCGCAGGTCTGATGACCGCGCGCATGGCCGAACCCAAGCTCAAGCCACGCATCGACGCCCTGCTCAAACGCCAAAACTATGCCTTTTTCTACGATGCCAAAACCGGGCAGATGGCGCACGGCTACCATGTACAGCGCGATGAGCGCTCCAATAATCGCTATGGCCTGCTGTATTCAGAGCCGCGCCTGGGCAGCCTGATCGCCATCGGGCGAGGCGATGTGCCGGCGTCGCACTGGTTCGCTCTTTCCCGCACCTTCCCGGTCGACTGGAACTGGCAGAGCATGAGCCCGCTCAACCGCACCCCGCGTCTGGTCGATGGCTACAAGGTCACTGGCGGCTATTACGCTTGGCAAGGTCTGCGCTACCTGCCATCCTGGGGCGGCAGCATGTTCGAGGCGCTCATGCCCCTGCTCGCGCTGGATGACCAGGCCTACGCCCCGCACAGCCTGGGCGCGAACGCGATTGCGCATGTCGATATTCAGCGCCGCTATGCGCAGGAAGTGCTCAATCTACCGGTGTGGGGTATGTCGCCTTCCGCCAACCCGCTCGGCGGTTATGGCGAGTACGGCATTTCAATCTTGGGCGTGAAAGGCTACGACGAAAGCGTGGTCACGCCGCATGCCTCCGGCCTAGCCGCCATGCTGCGCCCGCGCGAGGCGGTATTGAATCTGCGCGAACTGGCGCAGCTTTACCCGATTTACGGCAACTTCGGCTTTTACGATGCCGTTGACCCCAAAAGCGGCAAAGTTGCTTACAAATACCTCGCGCTCGATCAGTCCATGCTGTTTCTTGGCCTGGCCAACACGGTCAAACCGCACCTGGTACAGCGCTATTTCGCCGCCGACCCCGACATCAAACGCGCCCTGCCCGTGGTGCGTAGCGAGAATTTCTTCAAGTGAGCGCCGCATGAATCCGCCCAGCGTCGAGTGCCTTCAACTTTGCAAAACCTATCCCGGCGCCGAGCGCCCGGTGATCGACGACCTGAGTCTTCAAGTGCAGCAAGGCGAACTGCTAGTGATGGTCGGCCCTTCCGGTTGCGGCAAATCCACCGTGCTGCGCATGATCGCCGGGCTGGAGCCGATCAGCGCGGGCGAATTACGCATCAACGGGCGGCGCGTCAATGAACTCGAGCCCAAGGCGCGCGACGTGGCCATGGTGTTTCAGGACTACGCGCTCTACCCGCACATGAGCGTGCGCGACAACCTCGCCTTCCCGCTGAAAATGCGCCGCGTCCCCGCCGCCGAACAGGCCAAGAAAATCGCCCGCGTGGCCGAGATGCTCCAGCTCGGCGAACTGCTGGAACGCAAGCCGGCGCAACTATCCGGCGGCCAGCGCCAGCGCGTGGCCATGGGACGCGCCCTGATCCGCGAAGCCTCGGTGTTTTTGCTCGACGAGCCGCTCTCCAACCTCGATGCCAAGCTGCGCGTGCAGGTACGTGCCGAAATTGCCGAACTGCAACGCCAGCTTGGCGCGACCATGCTCTACGTCACCCACGACCAGACCGAAGCCATGACCCTCGGCCAGCGCGTCGCGGTGTTCAATCAGGGGCGGCTGCAACAGATCGCCAGCCCGCGTGAACTCTACGACGCACCCGCCAATCTTTTCGTCGCTGGCTTTATCGGCCAGCCACCGATGAATCTGATTCCGGCATCCCTGCTATCTGCACAGCCTGCCGCCGATTCGACCTGCGTCTGGGTGGGCGTTCGCCCAGAACATTTGCGCATCGCCACCGCCCATGATGCTCAACAGCTCCATGTAAGCGTGGACATGGTCGAATTTCTCGGCCATGAAACGCTGCTGTACCTTCAGCCCGATGTGGGCGGCGCCCCACTCGTCATGCGCCAGGCAGGACGTAGCGCCCTGGCGCTCAATGCGCGCATTGCGCTCGCCTTCGACAGCGAACCGCACTGTTTTGATGCCGAAGGATCGCGCATCGCATACCCACTTGCCGCCAGATCAACAGAACATCTCCCGTAGCGCTCGCCAGTTTTGGAAAACTGCCCCGCAGGCGCAAAATGAACCCCATGCGGATCAACGAAACGAGGATCGATATGCCGCAGCAGACAACCCATCTTCCAGATGCACTGTTCAGGGCGCTGATTGACGCGCTGCCGGAAAGTATTGCCCTGCTCGACACCCAGGGCGAAATTCTGTGCGTCAATGCCTCATGGAATGAATTCGGTCACAGAAACGGCCTGCGCACCCCCAAATCCTCATCCAACTCGCCGCTGCATCAGTTGTCCGCGTTTTGGACTGGGGTCAACTACTTCGAGGTCTGCCGCAACTCGGTTCTGAATGGGGATGCCGACGCAGAGTCTTCACTCGCAGGGATACTGAGCGTTATTCGCGGCGATACATCAGGCTACTACCACGAATATCCCTGCCATAGCCCGCAAGAGCGGCGCTGGTTCATGATGAGGGTTGCGCCCCTTGATTGGCACGGCGCGCGTTACTGCATCATCTCGCATCACAACATCAGCGAAAGAAAACTGGCCGAGGAGCGCATTGAGGCGCTGGCCCTGCTCGACGGACTTACTGGCATTCCCAACCGCCGCTATTTCGATGCCTTTCTCGCCCAAGAGTGGAAGCGAGCGAGCCGGATGCAGGCACCACTTGCGCTCATCATGCTCGACATCGACCATTTCAAGGAATTTAACGATCTCTACGGACACCAGGCCGGAGACGAATGCCTGCGCCGAATCGCGCAAGCTCTGGGCGGATTTGCCCAGCGTGCAGGTGACATAGCCGCGCGCTACGGCGGCGAGGAATTCATGCTGGTACTGGGCAACACCACGGCGGACACCGCCGGACAGATCGCAGAAAAAGTGCGCGCTGCCGTCGAGGCACTCGACATTCATCACGCAAGCTCGCGCTTTGCACATCGCCTTACCGTCAGCCTCGGCGTGAGCGCGGCTCATCCGCACCGAGGCAAAACCCAGCCTGATGGCCTGATCGCCCAAGCTGACAAGGCGCTCTACGCCGCAAAAACCGCCGGACGGAACCAAGTCGTGAGCGCACCGTCCGAAGCAGGTACACCTGCTACAAGCGAATGCGAGTAAAATTTTCCCCATACTCTACATCGCCCATAAAGACGGCTGCCATGACTTTTCCTTCTGACTTCACCTGGGGTGTCGCCACCTCGTCCTACCAGATTGAAGGCTCGCCGCTGGCCGACGGCGCGGGTCTGAGCAATTGGCACCGCTTTGCGCTGGAAAGAGGGCGCATCGTCAACGACGATCACGGCGAAACTGCCTGCGACCACTATCGTCGTTCGCACGATGATGTTGCGCTAATAAAGGAACTGCGCGCGCATCCAACCCTTTGCCACCCTGCACCACCCCTGCACCACTGGGATTTGCCCGCTACGCTGGAAGACCACGGCGGCTGGCTCAACCGCGACACCGCATACCGCTTCGCCGACTTTACCGAAATCATGACCCGCGCACTGGATGGGCAAATTCAGGACTGGTACACCTTCAACGAGCCCTGGGTCATCATGCACGAAGGCTATGTCAACGGCGCACATCCGCCCGGCTTGCACAGCGCCCCCTCGGGCAGCATCCTCGCGCTGCGCCTTGGCGACATGCCGTTGTGCTTTGATGCCGAGGGGAATGCGCTAGATCGTAGAACAAGCTGATTAGGGCACTTCTATAAATTCGATCAAGGCGATGATGACAAGCCAAAATCCGGCGAGAAAGCGCAGCATACATGCAGTATGTGAGCATTTTGAGCCGGATTTTGGCGCAGTCAGCGCGGCTTCAGCGGATTTATAGAAGTGCCCATTACTTTCCGGCTCAGGGCGTATCGACCTTGTGAACCACACCGCCGACCACAGAGCCCAGCACCTTGGCGTTGCGCAGCTCGGTCGGTTTCATCGCCAGGATGTCGCTATCCAGCACGGTGAAATCGGCGAGTTTGCCGATCACTATGCTGCCTTTCTGGTGTTCTTCGCCCAACAGAAATGCGGCATCGATGGTGATGGCTTTCAGGGCGTCCTCGACCCCGATGCGTTCGCTGAGCCCCACCGGCGCGCCGCTGATGCTCAATCGATTCGTGGCGTTGGACATTGCCAGCAGTCTGTCAACGGGGGTCACGGGGTGATCGCTGTGCAGACCGAAGCGCAGGTCGTGGCGTTTCGCGGTGGCCGCAGCATCGATGAGCGCCCCCTTGACCGGGCCGCCCATCGACTTCAACCAATCGTCACCCCAGTAGTACACATGATTGATAAGGAAATTCGGTGATACACCCATGCGTTTCATCCAGGCGAACTGCTCGTCGTTGGCCACTTGCACATGCTGCAGGGTCGTGCGGTGCTCGATCACCGGCGACTCGCGCAGCGCGTCCTGAATCGCGCTCAATACCGCCTGGAGAGCGCCGTCCGCGTTGACGTGGATCGTCGGCTGTATCCCCAGCTTGTAAAGCGCGACAAGATCGCGCTCCAACGCCTCCGGCTCGTAGTTGTAGATGCCGTTCGGGCGCCCGTCATAGTAGTAGGGCCACAAGAAAACCGCGGTGCCGCCCTGGCTGGATCCATCCATCACGAACTTCGCGCCGGCCAGGCGGAAGCGGTCGGTGTTGCGGTTTTGCAGTACCTTCAGCATCTGGAAACCGCCGAGTTTCTGTACCCGTGGATCCTTCAGGACGTCGATCAACACATAGGCGGAGAGGCGTACCGGGAAATTGGGGTCCCTGGCGGTTTCCACGGCGGCCTCGTAGCCGTGCGGGATCATGCCGAAGTTCATGTCGGTGATGGTGGTAATGCCCATGCGGCTGGCCAGTTTGGCGATGGTCCACTGGGCATCGATCATGCGCTGCTTGGTGATGGGCGGAAAAACCTTGGCCATCTGTTGCAGCACTTCCAGTTCTTCGATCCGTCCGGTGGGTTGTCCATCTTTCCCCTTGATGACGCCCTTGAGATCGGTTGTTTTGTCGAAACCGGCAAGTTTCAGCGCCGCACTGTTCACATAGGCCTGGTGCATGCTGGCATCCAGAATGAACAGCGGCTTGTTTCCAGTGACAGGATCCAGATCGGCCGTGGTGATATCGTATTTCAGAATGGTTGGATCGTAGCCCCAGCCGAACACCCACTCGCCGTCCTTCTTGCCGTCGGCAGCCGCCTTGATGCGCGCCTTGATTTCGTCGATCGTCTGCGGCCCCTTGTCAATCACGCCATCCGGACGCATCTGCTCCATTTGCCCAAGGTAGGTCGTCATCCATTGCAGACCCGCACTCTGGGCATGGGCATGGGATTCGATAAAGCCTGGATAGATCACGGCATTGGCAAAGTCGGAAACGGTGTCATAAGGCATGTCCTTGACCCGATTCTTGACCTGCTCCAGCGTTCCGAGCGCCAGGATTCGGCCGCCCAGAGTGGCGATGGCCTGAGTCTCCGGGTACATCGGATCCATGGTGATCACCTTCTTCGCGAGGAACACCTTGGCGCGCAATTCGCTCGGCTGCTTGTCTCCCGCGGCTTCTGGCTTGGTCTGGGACATCGCTGCAATCATGGCGCTGTCCGGCGCATGTGGAACCAGATGCGTGACCCCGCACATGTCGCCCGGGCCATGTGCTGCCGTTGCGGCAGCTCCCGCCGACTCTGCATGGACGTACATCGTTGCCGAAAGCATCACAATGACGGCCGTCGTGCGCAAGACGTTGCTGATCTTCAAGTTCATCACGCTAATCCCCTTAAAAAATTGACTCAAATTCTGGAAGCGACGAACCGAAGTCACCTCGACTTCTGCCTCGGATATGCCACCTGGCGGCCTGTCGGACTATTCGACTTTGAATGAAGCAACCGGATTATGGCTGAACGTTCTTACGAAAATCGAAGGCCTTAACGCACTCAGGTAAATCGTAGTACAACGCCGCTCTATCGCCAGTCTGCGCACCATAGTCTCGATAAAAGCGTGTGCATTCTTCTCGGCTTTCCTTGAATTTCTTGGCTACGCATTCGTCGATGTACATGGCGCGCTCAGGTGCAAGCCTCTGCTCCCGAGCCGCCTCGCATTGCGCATCGAGCGCGGCCTGAACCGACTTCCGGTTGGTATCATCAGCGATACAAACCGTAGAGCCGATCAGAAAAACACCGAAAATCATCACTAGCTGCCTGTTCATTTTCACCCTCTTCGACTGATTAAGATTTCGATTGCACAACAGCCGCACCGCATGGCGTGGCTGTGGCTCAATGTAACAAGCACCGCGTGCCGCCCGGCGTGAAGCATCAGAACGGAACGATCAGCTTCACCTCGCCGCCATAGCTCTCGGTGTTGTCGGAGACGCTGCCAAAGACCTCGACGCGGGTGGTGATGTTGTTGCGGGTCAGCAGGTCGACTCCAGCGGAGAGGTTGACATGCGTGCGATCCAGCTCGGTGCTGGCGGTGAACGCTGGCGTGTTCGCGCCGCCGGCGGCGAAGCGGACTTCGCTGGAGGGCGCGGCATCGCCGATGAACTGGGTCACGCCCAGGGTCAGGCGCGGCCGCAGCAGGGCGCCGTCGTCAATTTTGATTTCGCCGCCGATTTCGAGCGCGGGCTGAACGCTGACATAGGTGTCGCTGCCCCCGCTGACATTGAGCCGCAGCTCGCTGTTGCCGGACTCGTTGAATCCGTCCGCGGAGAGATAGTCCACGCCCAGGTCGATGCGCGGCTTGAGATACCAGTCGCCCTGCTCGATCAGGTAGGACGCGCGCAGTTGGGTCGATGCGAGCCACATGCGTTGGGTGGCTGTCGTCTGGGTTCCCGTCCAGAAGGTTCGGGCGAGGTCGAAGTCGCCGCTGCCCAGGGACAAGGCGCCGGAGAGCTCGGCGGCGCCGATGCGTCGGGCGAGGTAGACGCCGCCCTGCACCTGGTGGCCGCTGCTGTCCGCCTGAACATCGTTGACGTCGAGGCGGCGATTTTCATAGGACAGGGCGCCGCCGATGCGCCAGTCGGCATCGAGCTTGACCTGTCCGCCGCCGGCGAGCTGCCAGCTGCGCTCATTGAAACCAAGGTTGTCCCCGGTGCTGCCCTGGTCGAAGTTTCGGGCCTGCACCTGCATCCAACCGCATTGCCCTTGCTGCATGAAGCGAGCCTCGCCGCTGTGCGCCGAGCAATTGAACAGCTGGTCGCCAAAACGCATGCTCGAAAGCAGGCTGCCGATCTGGTTGTCGATCGCCACCTCGGGACTCAGGGTGTTCATGACTCCGGCGTAGGCGTGCGCATCGCTGATGGCGATCAGATCGTTGGCAAATGTGCTGCTCAACTCGCCGGCGCTGTACAGGGCGTGGATATTGCGGGCGAGCGCGTCCTGATTGTCGTTGACGTGAGCGAGGATGCCATTGTTGGCGAAGTGGATGTCGTAGCCCAGATGCAAGCTGCCGTCCGTCGGCTGCGCCAGGTGGTAGCGCGCCACCGCCGAGGGCGTGACGCTGAGCGCGCCGGGCGCGACGCTCACGCCTCCATCGGCACGGACGAGTTCGACGCTTTGCACGCCAAGCACCGGCTTCCAGTCATCCGCCAGTTGCACGGCGAGCTTACCGGCCAGCGCGGCATGGCCGCCGACCTCCAGTCGATCGGCTCGCACGTCCACGCCTGTTTTGCCGGGGACAAGATCAATGGCGAGCACGCCGCCCTGCCCCTGGGTGAGGTCGCCGCTCACACGGGTGGTGCCCACGCTGCCCGCCCCCGCGACAACCAGGGTGCCCTGATTGTCGAGTTGCGCGACATCCAGAACCGAACCGGCATTGATGATGCCGCCGGAGAGATTACGGAGCGTGATGCTGCTGTCGCTGTTGGAAGCGGATGAAGTGCTACTGACATTAGGCATGGCGACTGCGGCTTGCGCCGCAGGCGTTGCGGGGGCACAGGCGTTCGCGCCGGTGGAGGTACTGGCATGGCAGATATTGCCGGTAATGGTGCCGCTGTTTTGCACGCCAACATCGCCCGAGTCCACAAAGACGATGGCGTTGCCGGAGGCGCTGCTGATCGTGCCGGCATTGGTGATGACGCTGGGGTTGTCGCCGGCATTCTTGACGACGATGCCCGCGCCGTCGTTGGCGATGGTCGCATCAGGAGACACCCCGCCGCCGCTGACCATCGCGCCCTTCTGGATCGTGATGCCGACTGCGCCTTCACCCTTGTAGTAGCTCTGGGCGTAAATACCGTGGGAACCCCGTCCGTCGGCTTGGATGTTGCCGCTAACATTCACGCTGACCAGCCCCGAACCATCGGTGCCGAGGCTCTGCGCGAACACGCCATGCGCGGCATCGCCGCTGGTGTGGATGTCGCCGCCGACCGCAACGGTCACCGCGCCGCCGCTTCCGGCTGCGCCGGAACTTCCGGTCTTTAACGTCACGGGATTTCCGGCATCCGGTAGCTGGATGCCGCCCTGCAATC
>JAGUXT010000025.1 GCA_020061705.1 Halothiobacillus sp.
CATCGATCTCGGGGCGGGTCAGGGCGAAATCCACCACGGGGCGGATGACCTGTTCCCAGTCCGGACTCATGGGCAGGCCTTGTTGGATGAGTGCGCCCCCCTGGCCGGGGCCGTCAAAAATGATGCAGTGGTAGCCGCGCCGGTTGGCGGCGACGACGAAGGCGAAATACAGCTCGTGCAGCGTCGAGTCGTAGCCATTGGTCACGATCAGGGTGGGTGCAGGATTGTTGGCACCGGGCGCCGGACAGAAATAACCTGGAAGCGTTGTACCTTCGTATGGAATCTCGATGGCTTGCAGCGCCGGCTCGGCACGACTGGCAAATTCACGGAAGCAGGCGCTTTCCCGTGCGTAGTTTTCGATCAGCGCAGGCGCGGCGGGGGCGCCAAACAGCATGAGGCTGGCGGTGCGGTAGTAATTGGAGGCGCGCAGAAAAGCTTCGCGCGCGCTGACATCGTGGCCGCCCGCCGCGCAGTCCTTGCCGATGGCGGCGACACGATCCGCCGTTGCGCGCCATTCTTTGACCCATGCGGCCTGATCGCCGGGAGGAATACCGCTCATGGTCACCATGCACTCACCAAAATCGGCACCACCGAACTGGGTATGCGCCAGCGTGCGCATGGCTTGTTCGTCGAAGAATTCGTCGGCGGATAGCATGTTCATTTTCCGGATTATTTGCCTGGGATGTTGCCGTTGAACTGGATGAGGTAGGCCACCGAGTTCAGCCCGCTCGGCGTGGCTTGATTGCTGCACTGGAAGGTGGAGCTCATGTCGTCGAACGGATAGGTGTAACAGGTCGGGCAGGACTGCTTCAACCAAGCGATGGTGGGCAGGACGTAAGTCGTCCAGTAGTTGGTTGCACCGGCCAGGTTGTTGGTCGAACAGGCCTGGGTTGGTGCGGCGATTTGAGCAGAGAAGGGTGCATCGCTGCTCATGGTTCCGAGACCGCTATCGCCCCAGTTGGTGCAGCCGCAGGCGGTCGAGGCATCTTCCACCGCATAGCCGCTCTGGTTAGTCGAGTTGTTGCACAGATAGAGCGAGGACAGGCTGACCGTGCCGGCGGCACTGGTGATGTAGGTTGTTGAGAAGGGGAAGGGAGCGTTATTGCTTGAAGTATCCGCGTTCAGCGCAAAGATTGCGTTGGCGGAAAGCCAGGCCAGATGTGAGCCGCAGCTGGTCTGGTAGTCCGACGAAGTTCCGTTGTTGACGGCGTTGGCATCATAGCCGCAGACGTAGTTGCTTGCCGCCGCCGGGACGCTGTCGAGGTCTTCGCAATAGCTGGTCGGGTTGGTCTGTGCGGCGCAGCCCTGGCCGACGCGCCCGCCTTGCGGGGTCTGGATGTAGTGGTAGTAGGCCGTCGAGGGCGTAGCGGCGGTTTGGATGCTGGTGCTGTAGGGGGCGGCGACACCTGTGACCGGGCTTTGCGTGATATGTGTCGCCATACCCCAGTCGGCCGCGCTCAGCGAGCCCTGCGCGCTGGACGCCCCTGCCACGCCGCAGAAATAGTTGCTGGCCGTGGGCGGTGAGGTTGATGGGTCGGGGCCGAAGGTGGTCTTCACGTTCGCGCCGCCGATGATCGAGATGTCGTAGTAATCGTTGTTATTGGCCTGCAGCGTGACCTCAGGAAGCGTGGCGATGCCCGGCGCACCGCCGGTACCCGGGGCGCAGGCCTGGCTTGCTGTGCCGTTGCCGCAATCGGCGATGGCGCATTGGAATACGGTGTTCGTGCCGGTGGATGTGCTGGTGGTTGTGGTCGTGCAGCCCTGGCGCGGGTAGAAGTTGCCTGACCAGGTGATGTCGGTCAGCGGGCTATAGGACGACTCCGAGATGCTGATGCTGGTTGTGGGCTGGGATGTGAGCGAGATTGCGTAGCCGTTCGAGGGCACGGGCTGGTCCCAGTAGCAGTAATACACCGTGCCCGAGGCCGGGTTGGCGCCGCCCTGACGGCAGGTCGAGCCGGTCGGGCAGGCCGCCGCCGGGTTGCTCGGTCCGCAGGTGACGTTCGCCCCACTGGTTTGTGGGTTGAGGGTGGCAACCATCTGATTGGTCAGGAAGCTGGCGGCAGTACCGCCGGTAATGCCGACCCATACCGTGTTGGCATCATTGTTCTGGAAGCTGAGGGTACGCACGCTGGTCTGAGGGGTGACCACGGTGACATTGAGCGGGTTGATTGTGTAGCTGCCGGTTGACTCACTGGCGCTGAGCGCATAGTTCGACCCACTTGGGGGAAGGATCGTGCCTAGTACGCCGAAGCCGCATACCGGATTGGCAGAGCTTAGGCTGCATGATGCCGATCCGCCGCTGGCCGGATTGATGGAAAGCCCGCTGCTGCCGGAAATCGATACGCTCAGCGGGGTGGTGACTCCCGAGCTGTCCTGGAGCACGGCCCAGAACGGGCTGGACATGCCTTGAGGAATCCCCGTGCCCGTGCCTTGCAGGACGATCTGCCCGGGCACGGCGTTGTTTTGCACGGTGATGGTGGCGGTCGGCGCATTGGAGAAGTCGCCCGCGTTGTTGCCGACGGCTGTGGCCGTTGCGGTGATGCTTCCAGCAGCCGTGGGAAGTTGAACCTTGTACAGGCAGTAGTGGTTGGCGTCGTAGTTGCTGTCCACATTGCATTGCGGATTGCCGACTATGGTTGCGCCGTTGTTGACGCTCAGAAAAATGGGCACGCCGTTCAGCGGCGTATCAAAATTGGTGATACTGGTCGCCAGGGTGATGATGTCGCCAACCTGCGCGGTCATGGCGAAGTTGCTGGTGGAGGGATGATTGGCACTGGGGAATGAAGCGATTTGCAGCTGCCCGTAATTAGGCGTTGTGGCAGCTTTGATTGCACTCATGTTCTGGGCGACAGGCTTGCTCCCAACGATTTCATTGACGACCACCTTGCTGCTCGCCTTGTCATAACCTGTGGCGGACGCGGTAATGGATACCGTGCCATCGTTTTTGCCGCGCAGGAACACCAGGCATGAATGATGTCCCGAGGTGCTGGAAAGGTAACAGGTCTTGGGATACACCGTGGCAATCGAGTTGTCGGAGGAGGCGATATCTACCGCCAGCGCCTTGACACCGCTGCTGCCGTTTAGTGCGACAGGTATGGCGTGCGCTACGGTCTCGCCGATGGTGACTCCGCTGCCATTGTTGACGGAAAGTGAGCCGTTGGTCACGTTTGAATCGCTGTCATTGCAAGCGGTCAGGCTCAAGGCCAGGATAGCGGACAGGATGGAAAAAATGTGTAGTTTCATCAGGGTTTACCATGCGTAGCTAGGTTTGTGCTGAAGCGATATCTTTTTCCAGTAGCCAGATCGTCTCAAGTACGACAGGCTGGTGGGGCGGTTTAACGAATATAGCGCGTGAAAAAAGGTGTGCTTGAAGTTAAATCTATGCCTGCATAAAGCCCCTTGGAGTGATCATGGGGCAGACTATAACGGTCGCTTACCCACTTAACCCCAATTCGTAAGGCATGCATCACCATGAACAGCAATACCCTCCGCGTAGAGCTTGAATTCTCGTTCAAGGGCGAAACCTTCAATCTGGATGAAGCCTTCGACCTTGATCAGATCACTGTAGAACCAGGCGACCTGCCCGACTTTCATCGTCTCCTCGCCCGTAAGGCAGGCATTGATCCGATTTCGTACCTGTACGAAGTGCTGGAATCCCATGATCTCCACTTCTTCGCAGCCACCGGACTCGCGGCAGACTTTTGCCACAAGGGGCAGTTTGACTGGCATGGATTCGAACAGGCGCGGCGAGAAGATCGCGACTGGGAGCACATCCTCGCTATCGTGCAGGGCAAGTTCACCCCGAACGAGCTGGATGCATCACCCTCTCTGAAAGCCGCGTTACTGGCGGTTTACCAGGCTGCTAGCGCCAGAAAACAAGGTTGACCCAATCCATCATGTGGCGGAATACATTTTGCAATTCCGCCCGTTGTGGATTTGTCCATGAAAGGCCGGGTGCTCCGGCGGCATTGTCCCCACCCCAACAAGGGGTATCACACATCGGCTTCAATGCCTTTGCTGTTAGAATGCCCAGCCCCAACCCGCCTTGTTCATTGGTTTTCCAGCATGACCCCTTCCTTCCGCGACCAACGTATTTCCGCCCTGCACACTGCCCTTGCACAGCGCATCGTCATCCTCGACGGTGCCATGGGCACGATGATTCAGCGTCACAAGCTGGACGAGGCGGCCTATCGCGGCGAGCGTTTTGCCGATTGGGGGCATGATCTCAAGGGCAATAACGACCTGCTTGTGTTGACCCAGCCGCAGATTATTCACGGTATTCACACTGCGTACCTTGAGGCGGGCGCGGATATTGTGGAGACCAACAGCTTTAACGCCACGCGCATTGCGATGGCCGATTACGCCATGGAAGAACTGGCGTATGAGCTGAATGTGGCGGCGGCGCGTTTGGCGCGCGAGGCGGCGGATGCGATGACGCTAAAAACACCTGAGCGCCCGCGTTTTGTGGCCGGAGTGCTCGGTCCGACGAATCGAACCGCCAGTATTTCGCCGGATGTGAATGACCCCGGTTTTCGCAATACCAGTTTTGATGCGCTGGTCGAATCCTATGTGGAGTCCACCCGTGGACTGATTGAGGGCGGCGCAGACATTATCCTGATCGAGACCATTTTCGACACCTTGAACGCCAAAGCCGCCGCGTTTGCGGTCGAGAAGGTATTCGATGAGGATGGCTTCCGCCTGCCGATCATGATTTCCGGCACGATTACCGATGCCTCCGGACGTACTTTGTCCGGGCAAACCACCGAGGCGTTTTACAACAGCCTGCGCCATGTGCGCCCGCTGACCATGGGGCTGAACTGTGCGCTGGGACCGGATTTGCTGCGTCAGTATGTCGAGGAAATGGCGCGGGTGTCGGAGTTTTATGTCTCGGTACACCCGAACGCAGGTTTGCCGAATGAGATGGGTGAGTACGACCTCGACCCGGAACCGATGGCCGTGCATATCGCCGAATGGGCGGATGCGGGCTTTTTGAATATCGTCGGCGGCTGTTGTGGCACGACGCCCGATCATATTCGCGCCATGGACAAGGCGGTGGCGGGCAAGCCGCCGCGTGTGCCGCCCGTGCCGACATCCGCCTGCCGTTTGTCGGGGCTGGAGCCATTCAATATCACGGCCGAATCGCTGTTCGTGAACGTGGGCGAGCGCACGAATGTCACCGGCTCGGCGCGCTTCCGCCGCCTGATCAAGGAAGGCGATTTCAATACCGCGCTTGAGGTCGCCCGCCAGCAGGTTGAGTCCGGTGCGCAGATCATCGACATCAATATGGACGAGGGCATGATCGACGGCCAGGAAGCCATGGTGCGCTTTTTGAACCTGATCGCCGCCGAGCCGGATATTTCGCGTGTGCCGATCATGCTCGACTCGTCGAAGTGGGAGATTATCGAGGCGGGGCTGAAGTGCATTCAGGGCAAGGGTATCGTTAACTCGATCTCGCTGAAAGAGGGCGAGGAGAGGTTCATTGCCCATGCACGTTTGCTGCGTCGCTACGGTGCGGCGGTGGTGGTGATGGCTTTCGACGAGGACGGGCAGGCCGATACCTATCAGCGCAAGATTGAAATTTGCGAGCGCTCCTACCGCGTGCTGGTGGACAAGGTCGGCTACCCGGCGGAAGACATTATTTTCGACCCGAATATCTTTGCCATTGCGACGGGTATCGAGGAGCACAACCACTACGCAGTGGACTTCATTGAGGCGACCGCCTGGATCAAGCAGAATCTGCCGCACGCCATGATTTCTGGCGGCGTGTCGAATGTGTCGTTCAGCTTCCGTGGCAACGAGCCGGTACGTGAGGCGATTCACGCGGTGTTTTTGTACCACGCCATCAAGGCCGGGATGACCATGGGCATCGTCAATGCCGGGCAGTTGGCCTTGCTGGATGATTTGCCCGCCGAGTTGCGCGAGCGGGTGGAGGACATTGTGCTCGACCGCAGGCCGGATGCGACCGAGCGCATGTTGGAGATTGCGGAAAAATACCGTGGCAATGGTGCGGAAGCCGAGGTCAAACAGGATCTTGAATGGCGTAGCTGGCCGGTGGCCAAGCGTTTGGAACATGCGCTGGTCAAGGGCATTGATACCTTCGTCGAAGAAGATGCCGAGGCGGCGCGTCTGACCGTTGCCCGCCCGCTGCATGTGATCGAAGGCCCGTTGATGGATGGCATGAACGTGGTTGGCGATCTGTTCGGCGCGGGCAAGATGTTTTTGCCGCAGGTGGTCAAGTCGGCGCGTGTGATGAAAAAAGCCGTGGCCTATCTGATGCCGTTCATGGAAGCCGACAAGGGTGAGTGCGCGACCACGTCAGCGGGCAAGGTGTTGATGGCCACGGTGAAGGGCGATGTGCATGACATCGGCAAAAACATCGTCGGCGTGGTGCTGCAATGCAATGGCTTTGAGGTGATTGACCTGGGTGTGATGGTGCCGGCGCAGAAGATTCTGGACACCGCGCGTGAACAAAACTGCGACATTATCGGCCTGTCCGGGCTGATTACGCCGTCGCTGGATGAGATGGTGCATGTGGCCAAGGAAATGCAGCGCCTCGGCATGCATCTGCCGTTGATGATCGGCGGCGCGACGACTTCAAAAATTCACACGGCAGTGAAAATTTCGCCGGTGTGCGAGCATCCTGTGGTCTACGTGGTCGATGCCTCGCGTGCCGTCGGCGTGGCGGCCAGCTTGCTGGGGGCGAATCGCGCGCAATACGCGGCGGATATTCGTGCGGAATATGTCGAACTGGCAGCACAGCGTGCGGCCAATCGGCGTGAGGGCAAGCGGGTGACGCTGGAACAAGCGCGGCAGAACCGCATGAAGCTGCATTTTGGTTTTGCCAAAGTTGCCGAAGGTGCAACGTGTGAAGCCGGTTGCTGTGCTCCGCCCACGCCCGGTTATCTGCCACCCAAACCGACCTTCCTCGGCACGCGGGTGTTTGAAAACTATCCGTTGGAAGAGCTGCGCGAGCGCATCGACTGGAGTCCGTTCTTCCAGGCATGGGAATTGCACGGGCGCTATCCGGCTATTTTGGACGATGAAGTGGTGGGCGTGGAAGCACGCAAGCTACTGAAGGATGCCGAAGCCATGCTGGATAAAATCATCGCGGAAAAATGGCTGCAAGCCTCGGCGGTGATCGGTTTCTGGCCTGCGAATAGCGTGAATTTTGATGATATTGAGTTGTATACCGACGGTTCACGCAGCGAAAAATTGAGCACTTTGCACAATATCCGCCAGCAAATGGAGCGTCAGCACGGCAAGCCAAATCTGTGCTTGTCTGACTTTATTGCGCCGAAGGAAAGCCAGGTGCCGGATTATATCGGCGGCTTTGCCGTGACGGCGGGCATTGGCATAGATGCGAAAGTGGCCGAGTTCGAAGCCCAGCATGATGATTATCAGGCGATTATGCTCAAGGCGCTGGCCGACCGTCTGGCCGAAGCCTTTGCTGAGCGTATGCACGAGCGCGTGCGTAAGGAGTTTTGGGGCTATGCGCCGAACGAAAACTTTGAGAACGACGAGCTGATTAAGGAAGCCTATCGCGGCATCCGCCCCGCGCCCGGCTATCCGGCCTGCCCGGATCACACCGAGAAGGGCATCATGTGGGAGTTACTCAAGCCGGATGAAACCATCGGTCTGAACATCACCGAAAGCTATGCCATGTATCCCACCGCCGCCGTGTCCGGCTGGTATTTTGCCCATCCGCAGGCGCAATACTTCGGCGTGGGCAAGATTGGCCGCGACCAGGTGGACGACTACGCCAAACGCAAAGGCTGGACGATTGCCGAAACCGAGCGTTGGCTTGCACCGATTCTCGGCTATGATGCCGACTAACAAGGCACCTCTATAAATCCGCTGAAGCCGCGCTTGCGGCGTCAAAATGCAGCTCAAAATGCTCACATACTTTTGTATGCTCCGCTTTTTCGCCGCATTTTGTCTTGCACCAGTCATAAGCTTGGTCGGCTTGATCGAATTTATAGAGGCACCTTGATATTTTTTCCAACACCGTTTTAGGACATATCCATGAGCAATATCCCCGCACCGATTACCGATGAAGAAGTGCAAGAACTGGAAAACTTCCTCTTCTCCGAAGATGTGCCTGAAGAGTGCATGACCCTGTCCGAAATCGACGGTTTCCTCACCGCCCTGGCCGCAGGCCCGGTCGTGGTGCCGCCGAGCGAGTGGCTGCCGGTGATTTGGCAGGGTGACGGCCCTGTATTTGAAACCCCGCAGGAACTGGAGCGCGTGCTGGCGCTGATTCTTGCCCTGAATACCCGCATCGTCGAAACCCTGAAAAAGGGCGAAATTGCACCGATGTTCAATATCGAAATGGACGAAGATGACAACGAACTGATGACCCCGGACGGCTGGTGCTGGGGCTTCATGCAAGGTGTGATGCTGCGCGAGGATGCATGGAAGCCGCTAATCGATTCGGAAGATCGTGAGCTGCTCGACCCGATTGCCATGATTGCTGGCGGTGGGCGTGAAATGCCCGAATTCGCCGAGATTCAGGATTCCGAAGAAGACTACGAAGAATTCCTCGATCTGATTAGCGGATCGGCACTGGATATTTACGATTATTGGGCAGAAGCGGGTGCCAAGCAGGGCAGTGTGCCGAAAAATCTGCACTAAGCTGCAAGCAACTGGCCGCGCTCATAGCGCGGTTTTTTTATGCCCTCTCGGTCAGCTTCTACATTGGGTGTTTTATGCCTAATATCTACCAAGTCTGCGCAACATTAATCCTGGCTATCCTCGCTGTGACAGCCACCGCGCAATCGAAAGAATTTGCCAATCAAAACGATGCGATTGCCGCCATACCGTCTGGAGATGGGTGGGTGTGGACTCAGGATGCTGGGGATCTAAATGGTGACGGCCTCAAGGACGTTGCGATGATTCTGACTCATAACGGACTTGAACGGATAAGTCTTGTGGTACTGGCCGGGTTGCCCGGTGAGAGGTATTCGGTGTTATCCGTTTCGCGCAAGTATTGCACCGCGCAAAAGTTCTTTAATCTCACCATCGACAAAGGTTCACTTTTCGCTCAAGCGGTAAATGCTGCAGATTCCAGTCACATCGGAAGCACAACGCTGCAATTCCGTTTTAATCCGAAGATCAACGATCTGGAGCTGATCGGCCAGGAGGATGTTTCCGAGTCATACGAGGACGGGGAATATTATCGGCACAGCATCAACCATGTGAATGGCGCTTGGAAAATTTACCAGAGAGAATCTGGAGGTCGCAGCAAACCCATCAAAAGCGGTGTGTTCAAAGTCTTGCCCTTACATCGTCTCAACGGTTTTGATTGCGATTCACTGGAACGATAGATCCTGCTAAAACAAAGAGGCTGCCATGCGTAACGACATGTCCGACGAAGCTTTAAGCCACTATCTGCAAGGTATCGAAGCGCGTCTGGCGCGTATCGAGCAAACTCTGGCATTGTGCAACGAGGCCGCGCCGCAAACGCTTGCCGAAGTGCAGGGCGCGGAGCCAAGTGACAAGGTACAGAACCAGCCGACAACCGAATCCAGGCCAGTGTCCTCGGCGTTTGCCGCCTTGGATCATGCGCCAACGTCGGCAGCCCCTGTGCCCAAGTCCGCGCACGCACGGCCTCCGCGTCAGGCGTCCAATCAGCCATCCAATCTCGACGCCACCCGCCTGCTCGGCTGGAGCGGTGCCACCGCCTTGGTACTGGCTGCGCTTTACCTGATTCGCCTCGGCATCGACAGCGGCTGGCTTACCCCGCTGCGTCAACTTGGCCTCGCGGCCTTTGGCGGCGGCGCGTTGATTGTCGGCGGTCTGCTGCTGCGTCGGCTTGATCGCCAGTATGCCTCCTTTCTGCCTGCTGCCGGGGTGGTGGTGCTTTTTGCCACGGTCTATGGCGCGCACCTTTACTACGGCCTGATTGACAGCGAAGCCGCCGTATTCGGCATCATCGCCGTTTCCATGCTCACGCTCTGGCTGGGGGCGCTGTTTGAAAGCGAGATTTACGCCCTGTTCGCCGTGCTTGGCACCTACACCGCGCCGATTTTCCTGCCCGAGTTGCGCGGCGACATTAGCGGCCTGGTGATTTATTTCAGCGTGTGGAGCCTGGCCTTCTCGTACTTTGCGCTCAAGCTGCAACGCCGCTCGGTCTATCTTTTGGCTATGTATCTGGCCTTGATCGTGTTTTCCTTCCTGTTCGAGCAACACCTGCGCACACAATGGCAGGGCGCGCTGCTGTTCCAGACCCTGCAATTCGCCATCTTCCTCGGCGCGGCAGTGCTGTTTTCCTTGCGCAACCGCCAGCCGATGAGCAATGGCGATGCCGGGCTGCACTTCCCCGCGCTGCTGCTGTTCTACGCACTGCAATACGACCTGCTCGACCGCCATCTGCCCGAATTTGCGCCATGGATTGCGCTGGGCTCTGCCGCTGTCTTGCTTGCGGCCTACCTGTTTGCGCGCGAGCGCCTGGGCGGCAACCCGGCGGCGCGCAGCCTGGTCAGCGCCTACATCGCCCTGGTGCTGGTGCATTCGGTGTACATGAACCTGTTGCCCGACGGCTTTGGCCCCTGGGTCGGGCTGGCCTTGATTCTTGGCCTGCGCCTGTTGTTCAGCCCGCGCAGCGACAACGAAGGCATGCTGGCGAGCTGGCCGTTTATGCTTGCTGCCGGGATCATTCTGCTCATCAACGTCGCGCGCGTGCTGCTCAATGCCGATATGAGCGAGGTTCCGGCCAGCGGCCTGCTGCTGGTGCTCTACCCGGCGTTGGGTTATTTCAGCTATTTCAGCCTGCGCCGCGATGCGGACAGCGCGCGCTGGGCACCGGCGCTGCTGATTCTGGCGCATGTTTCCGCCATGACGGCAGCGGCGCACCTGATCGACACCCAAGCGCTGGTCTCGGTAGCCTGGCTGGCGGTGGCAAGCGCCGCGCTGGCCGCAGGGTTCATGTTGCAGGATCGCCGTCTGGGGCAATCGTCCCTGCTGCTGTTCCTGCTGGCTGGCTTGAAAATCATGCTGTTCGACCTGGCCGACACCACGCCGCTTTTGCGCGTCGGCGTGCTGCTGGTGCTTGGGGTGACACTGTATGCGGGCGGATGGGTGTATCGGAAGTTGCCGCAAGGCGACGCGGCGAGATGATCTTTGCATTGATTCCACGCTCCAGCGAGGGAGCGATAACCCCCCCCCTCACAACGTCGCGGCGTAACGCCCAAGAAGTCGCGCATTGATCGCCACGATCACCGTGCTCAATGACATCAGCACCGCCCCTGCTGCCGGGCTGAGCAACAGCCCCCAGGTCACAGCTACCCCGGCGGCAAGCGGAATGGCGACCACGTTGTAGCCGCTGGCCCACCACAGGTTTTGCACCATCTTGGCATAGGTGGCGCGGGCAAGGCCGAGGATAACCACCACGTCGCGCGGGTCGCTGCGTACCAGCACGATGTCGGCCGACTCGATGGCGACATCCGTGCCCGCCCCCACCGCGATGCCTAGGTCGGACTGAACCAATGCCGGGGCATCGTTCACCCCATCGCCCACCATCGCCACGCTCAGGCCGCGTGCCCGCACTTCGAGGATTTTGGCGGCCTTTTGCTCGGGCAGCACCTCGGCGAAGAACTCGTCCAGCCCCAACTCATCGGCCACCGTCTTTGCCACGGCCTGAGAATCCCCGGTCAGCATCATGCAGCGGATGCCCATGCTTTTGAGCGCCGTGATCGCCTCGCGCGATTCGGGGCGCACCACGTCCGCGAGGGTAATGGCAGCGAGGGGATGACCCACGACCAGCAGAAACACCAGCGTTTTGCCCTGTGCGGCAAGCACCGCAAGGCGCGGATGATCGGCCTCGATGCCAGTTTTGCGCAGGTAACCCGCACTGACCACCTTGACCTCCCGACCTTCCACGCTGGCCACCGCTCCCTGCCCGGTGATGTTGCGGAAACCGCTCGCATTCGGCCATTCGATGCCGCGTTCCCTGGCGGCACGGATGATGCCGCGCGCGATGGGGTGCTCGGACGGGCTCTCCAGCGCCGCAGCCAGCCGCAGGCAAGCGTCCTCGTCCAGCTCGCCTAGCGGGATCACCTCGCTCACCCCGAAGCGACCCTCGGTCAGGGTTCCGGTCTTGTCGAACACCACCGCCCCCAGGTTGCGCGCCCGTTCGAACGCAGCCCGATCACGAATCAGCAGGCCGTGGCTCGCCGCCAAGCTGGTGCTCATCGCCACCACCAGCGGCACCGCGAGGCCGAGGGCGTGCGGGCAGGTGATGACCATGACGGTCACAGCCCGCTCAATGGCGAAGGCCAGGTCGCGGCCGAGTCCGATCCAGACCAGCAGGGTCAGGGCGCCGCCCCCCAGAGCGACGACGGTCAGCCACAGCGCCGCCCGATTCGCCAGATCCTGGCTGCGCGAGCTCGACTCCTGTGCACGGCGCACCATGTCCATCACCTGGGCAAGATAGGTCTCTCCACCCGTCTTGCGGATTTCAAGGGTAAGGGCTCCCTCGCCGTTGACCGAACCGCCGATGACTTCGGCGCCCTCTCCCCGCTCCACCGGGCGCGATTCGCCGGTCAGCATGGATTCGTCCAGGTTGCTGCTTCCG
>JAGUXT010000030.1 GCA_020061705.1 Halothiobacillus sp.
AGCGCTCGCGCTGATAGATCCACCAGCGGTTTTGCGTGAGTGCGCTCAGGGGCATGGCGTCAGCCCCGCGCCAGAGTCTGGTGCGCGCGCGCGAAGTGCCCGGCGCAAAGTGCACCTATGATGGACAACTCACCCCCCAGCAGCAGTGCCGCCGTGACCTCGGCGAAGGCGCGCGCATGGCCGCTGCCGGCTAGTCCCATCAATTCCAGGCAGGCGCGTTGGCTGGGCAGGCCGGTACCGCCGCCGATCGTGCCGACGATCAGGTTGGGCAGGGTCACCGCCGCGTACAGCCCTCCGTCCGGATCAAGCTCGAAGCGGGTCACGCCCACCGCCGATTCGGACACGCAGGCCGCGTCCTGTCCGCAGGCGATGTACAGCGCGGCCAGACCGTTGGCGTAATGCCCCTGCACACCGATGGTGCCGCTCAACACCCCGCCCATGGCGGACATGCGCCAGTAGTCCACCATGCGTGCCGGGGTGGTGTGCAACATCTTTTCCACCAAGGCGGCGGGCAGGCGCACTTCGGCGGTGACCTTTTTGCCGCGCACCGAAAGAAAGGACTGCGCGCTGGCCTTCTTGTCGCCGGAGAGGTTGGCTTCGATGAACCAGTGCGCGGGGCGCACCGGCGAGTGGCGCTCGATGTAGTCGCAGATGGCTGCCGTGGCGAGGGTGACCATGTTCTGCCCGGCGGCGTCGCCGGTGTGGAAGTCGAAGCGCAGATAAACATGGTTGCCTTCCACTGTCACCTGCATGTCCACCAGCTTGCCGTGTGCGGTGGTGCGCTCGGCCTCGCGGCGGAAGTCGTCCAGCCGGGGTAGCGCCCAGGCCACAAAGGCACCCGCCTCGCGCAGATCGGCAAAGGCAAACCCCGGCGCGCGCGACACGCCCTCGTTGAGCAGCAGGGTGGTCGCGCCGCCGGCCTGGGAGATGAGCTGCGCGCCCCGGCTGTAGGATGCTACCAGCGCCGCCTCGGTGGTCGCCAGCGGCAGGTAATAATCGCCCTGCGCGAACAGGCCGTTGACGCGCAGAGGGCCGGCCAGTCCTACGGGCAGTTTCACCGTGCCGATAAAGTTTTCAATATTGCGTTGCCACTGCGCCATACCCGCCTCGCTACTCGGGTCGAGCAGGGTGGTGCGCAGGGTCTCGATGGTGGAGTCCGCCCAGGATTGGGTCGTGCCAAGGTGCTCGCGCAGCAAGGCCCAGCGACGTTTGACGATTTGCGGGGTTGTGCGCAGATCACGCGGCAAGCAGGGCGCGGGGGGCGTGTCGGTTTTTGAGCGCAGGCTTGCAGCAAGCTCTTCAATCGTGCGCTCCTGCAGAACGCGACCCAGCCAGGCGTTGGCTCGTGTGTGGGAAGTGGTCACCGCTTTGGTCCCCAATAGACACAGAATGCAGCGAGTATAGCGCGCACCCAAAGCATGGGGTTTGCGCGTATGCTGCGTCGGTTTGCCTGTCGGCGTTGAACACGCGGGTTGACCCACCCCGGCGATGCTTTCAGAATCCACACATTCTTTATTCAGCCCGGCGGAATTGGCATGAACCTGACCACAGCCCTGCGCGCCCTGCTTGAGCGCCGCGACCTGACGCATATCGAGATGACCGAGGTCATGCGCATCCTGATGAGCGGCGAAGCCACGCCTGCGCAAATCGGCGGGTTGTTGATTGGGTTGGCGGTCAAGGGTGAGACGGTGGACGAGGTCAGCGCCGCTGCCGCTGTGATGCGCGAGTTTGCCGCCAGGGTGGAGATTCCCTGCGCGCCGCTGGTGGATATTGTCGGCACGGGGGGCGATGGCGCGCATACCTTCAACATTTCTACGGCAAGCTGCTTCGTACTGGCCGCCGCCGGGGGCAAGGTGGCCAAACATGGCAGTCGCTCCATGTCCAGTGTCAGTGGCAGCGCCGATCTGCTCGAAGCAACCGGTTGCCGTCTGGATGTGCCGTTTGAGCGTATTGCCAAGGCGGTGTGTGAGTTGGGCGTGGGCTTTATGTTTGCCCCGCAACATCACAGCGCCATGCGCCATGTGAATGCCTCGCGGCGCGAACTTGGCGTGCGCACCATGTTCAATGTGCTGGGGCCACTCTCCAATCCGGCGGGGGCAAAGCGTCAGGTGATCGGTGTGTTCAGCGAGCGCTGGCGCAGGCCGCTGGCCGAGGTGCTGCTGCAACTGGGCAGTGAACATGCGCTGGTGATTCATGCCGATGATGGACTGGATGAATTCAGCATTGCCGCGCCGACGCAGGTGAGCGAGCTGAAAGACGGCGTTATCAACGATTACAGTGTGCGCCCGCAGGATGTGGGGTTGACGAGCGCCAGCCTGGATAGTCTGCGCGTCGCCTCGCCGCAGGAGAGTCTGCTCAAGGTGCAGGAGGCCTTAAGCGGGCAACCCGGCGCAGCGCGCGATATTGTGGCCATGAATGCCGGTGCGGCGATTTATCTGGCGGGGTTGGCAGCGAGCCTGAAGGATGGCGTGGCGCGTGCGCTTGAAATTCAAACCAGCGGTGCAGCTTGGGATACCTTGCAAGCCTACGCCGCCTTCACACAGCAGGTTGATGCATGACCCAGCCCAATAGCAAACCGGACATTCTGCAAACCATTGTGCGCCGCAAGCAGGACGAGATTGCCGAACGCAGTGCACACACCACGCAGGCTGAGCTGGTGCAACGCGCCGCAGAAGCCGACGCGCCGCGCGGCTTTGCCGCCGCCATACGCACACGCATTGCATGCGGGGATGCCGCCGTCATTGCCGAAATCAAGAAAGCCAGCCCCAGCAAGGGCGTGCTGCGCGCCGATTTTCACCCGGCAGAGATTGCGCAAAGCTACGAACAAGGCGGGGCGGCTTGCCTGTCGGTATTGACCGACAAGGATTTTTTCCAGGGCGACGAGGCGTATCTGATGGAGGCGCGCGCTGCCTGCCGACTTCCGGTGATTCGCAAGGACTTCATGATTGATGCCTATCAGGTGTATGAAGCGCGTGCCATGGGGGCGGATTGCATCCTCCTGATCGTCTCGGCGCTGGATGATGCCAAGCTGCGTGAGCTGCACGACCTGGCCATTGCGCTTGGCATGGATGTGCTGGTCGAGGTGCACGACCGCGAGGAAATGCGCCGGGCGCTGGCCTTGACGCAGGATTGGAGCCATACCTTGCTGGGGGTGAATAATCGCAGCCTGCGCACGTTTGAGGTCACGCTGGATACCACGCTGAACATGCTCGACATGGTGCCGCAGGATGCCTTGCTGGTGTGCGAAAGCGGTATTCACTTTCACGACGACGTGGCCTTGATGCGCAACCATCATGTTCATGCCTTTCTGGTCGGTGAAGCGTTCATGCGCGCGGATGATCCGGGCGCGAAGTTGAAAGAACTGTTTTTTTGATTAGCCACAGAGGACACAGAGCGCACAGAGTGGACATTTCTCCTTTGTTCTCGGAGTTCTCTGTGACCTCGGTGGCTAACCTTTTTGGAGTAGACGATTATGAAAGCACGCGTGCAATGGGTTGATGGCATGGCCTTTATGGGCGAAACCGAAAGCGGTCATGCCGTGGTGATGGATGGTGCGCCGGACATTGGCGGGCGCAATATCGGCCCGCGACCGACCGAAATGGTGTTGCTGGGGCTGGGTGGCTGCACGGCGATTGACGTGGTGATGATCCTGCAAAAACAGCGCCAGCCGGTGCGCGATTGCATCGTGGAGGTCAATGGCGAGCGCACCGACACGATCCCGAAGATTTTCAAGACCATTCATGTGCATTACATCGTCAAGGGTACGGGGTTGGATCCCAAGCAGGTTGAGCGTGCAGTGAACCTGTCAGCCGAAAAATATTGCTCGGTCTCGCACATGCTGAACAAGGCGGCTGAAATTACGCATGATTTTGAAATTGTTGAAGAATAAATCCGGGCTTGAATGTGGGAGTAGGACATGGATAAGGGACTAAAACTGCACGGGTTCAATAATCTGAGCAAGACGCTGAGCTTCTCGATTTATGACATTTGCTATGCCAAAACCCGGCAGCATGTGGATGAGTACATTGCCTACATCGACGAGGTTTACAACGCGGATCGTCTGACGCAGATCCTGACCGATGTCACCGAGATGATCGGCGCGAATATCCTTAATGTTGCGCGTCAGGACTACGACCCGCAGGGCGCAAGCGTCACCATCCTTGTTTCGGAAGAACCGGTGGCCAGCGAGCTGTTGAGCGGGCAAAACGGCAATATCGAAGCGCCGGGGCCGCTCACCGGCTCCAAAATCGTCAGCAGTTTTGCCGCGCACCTGGATAAAAGCCATCTCACGGTGCACACCTACCCGGAAAGCCATCCGGAAAACGGTATCAGCACCTTCCGCGCCGACATCGAGGTTTCGACCTGCGGGCGAATTTCACCGCTGCGTGCGTTGAATTACCTGATTCACAGCTTTGATTTCGACATTCTGACCATCGACTACCGCGTGCGCGGCTTTACCCGCGACGTGCATGGCAAGAAGCACTTCATCGACCACAACATCAACTCGATCCAGAATTACATGTCCGAAGACACTCGCCGTCGCTACCAGATGATCGACGTCAACGTGTATCAGGAAAACATCTTCCACACCAAGATGTTGCTCAAGGACTTTGACCTGGATAATGCCCTGTTCGGTCATGGGCGCGAGGATTACGCCCCTGAAGAGTTGCGTGAAATCGAACACGCCCTGCGCAAGGAAATGCAGGAGATTTTCTACGGCAGAAATCTGCCAGAAGTAGGTTGAGACTTTGCTCTGTTTGTGATCTTGGTCGGTACTGTGTAGGTGCGAATTCATTCGCACAATCGCGCTTGAATTGTGCGAATGAATTCGCACCTACATTTGGCAAGATCAATGCCCCGCTCTCAACGCCTCTGCCAATAGCCGTACCGGATGAACCACTTCCGCCGTCGCCTCGGCTTTGCGCACCCCCCCGCCCAGGTGCATGGCGCAACCGATATTGGTTGAAACGATTTGTGCCGCGCCCAGCGCTTCAAACGCCTCAACCTTGGGCACAGCAAGCGCATCGGCCTGCGATGGATGAGTGAGCATGTGCGTTCCTGCCGCACCGCAGCAGCGCTCATTGCCGGGCAGTTCAATCACCTCAAGTCCCGGAATCAGGCGCAAAAGCTGCATGGCCGTGTTGCCCGTGCGCAGGACATTGCGCTGCGTGCAGGGCAGGTGCACGGCCACGCGCCGATCAAGCTCGCGCATGGCAGGCAGGGTGGCAGGTTGCTGGCGTAACAAGAAATCACTCAGTTCAAATACCTTCAGCCCGCTGTGCTCTTTAAGCTGAGCGATGCAGCCGCTGCTTACACCGACCACGCTATCCAGTTCCAATGTTTGAAACACTTCGGCGACCTTGGCCGCCATGGTTTGCCCGCGTTGCGTATCACCGCCATGCTGGTGCATGGCTCCGCAACAGCCTTGCTTGCGCGGAACATGAACCTCATAGCCCCACGCATTTAATACTGCGATGGCCGCCCGCAGGTTTTCGCTTTCAAAGACCGAGCCCATGCAGCCCAAAAACAGACCCACCCGGCCACGCGGATGGCTCACCGGGTAGATTTCAAGCGGACGAAACGCCGGAGCCAGCGGTGGCGCAAGTCGCGCAAGTCGCCTGAGGCTGGAGGGCATGGGCAGCCGATCCAAGCGCAGTCTTTGCATCATGCGCGTCATGCCGCCAAGCAATGCCAAGCGTCGCGGGCGCAGTAAAATATGATCGCGCACGAAACGCATCCCGCGCTTGTGTGCGGGATTCAGCGCATGAATATGCGCCCGGCCCGCATCAATAAGTTGTCCATACGGCACCTTGGACGGGCACACCTGCTCACATGCACGGCAGCTCAGGCAGGTATCCAGATGCTCGATGACGTTGCTGTCCAGCTCCAAGCGCTCTTGAGCCATGCCAAGCATCAACGCAATGCGTCCACGCGGCCCGTCCGCCTCGTTTTGGCTCAGGGCATACGTCGGGCAGTGTGGCACACACATACCGCACATCACGCATTGTTGTGTGGCGTTCAAGTCTTGATGAACAATGGGCGGAATGGCGGGGGGAAGCGAATGTTTCATGCGCTCAAGGCTATCAGGCCAGCAAAAAAACGCCACTAGCAGCCTGTCGGACTTAAGCGGCTGAACCGGTCAGCGGCTTTTGCAGTCGGATCGTCTTAAGTCCGACAGGCTGCCGGGTAATGCTCTATGGGCAAGTTATATCAACGAATGTGTTGCCAAGTTAGCTTGAGTGGTGTAAATTGCGCGACCTTCTAATACCTACACAACGTCTCCTCTTGGGGCGTGATGCTTTGGAGCAAAGTTCATGAAAACCTTGAGTGCTAAACC
>JAGUXT010000050.1 GCA_020061705.1 Halothiobacillus sp.
CCATGTTTGTTACGGACGAGTTCCTTTCTTTGCTTGTCCAAAGAAAGGAACCAAAGAAAGACACCCCGTTGATGCCGCCCTTCGGGCAAGCCGTGAACTGACCTGCTCCAGCCGGGTCGTCTCAACGCGACATCCTGTCGCGGAGAGACTAAATGCGCCATCCATGGCGCTTTTCCCCAGCCTCCACAGGCCAGTCCACGGCGGCATCAAAAGGGGGAGGTAAATCCAAATCCAAATCCGCGCCCTTGGCGATAGTCATACACCCTCGATCAGCGCACCTCCTGCTAAACTGCCCCGAAAACATCCCATGAGGCAGTCATGCACCCCGACGATATTCCTGAACTGAACCAAGAACTCGGCTTCGACACCCTCGCCATTCGTACCGGCCACCATCGCACGGCGGAAAACGAGCACAGCGAGCCGATCTTTCCCACCTCCAGCTTCGTGTTCGCCAATGCGGCGGAAGCGGCGGCGCGTTTCTCGGGCGCAACGCCGGGCAATATCTACGCCCGCTTCACCAACCCCACCACGCGCATCTTCGAAGAGCGCCTCGCTGCGCTGGAAGGCGCGGAAGCCTGCGCCGCTACCTCGTCCGGCATGGCCGCCATCCTCAGCCTTGGCCTTGCGCTGCTCAAGGCGGGCGACCACGTCATCGTCTCCAAGCAAGTGTTCGGCACCACCACCGTGCTGTGGAACAAATACTTCGGCAAATTCGGCATCGAAGTCAGCCATGTCGATCTGACCGACCTTGATGGCTGGCGCGCCGCCCTGCGCCCCAACACCCGCCTGCTGTTCCTCGAAACCCCGTCCAACCCGCTGACTGAGATCGTCGATATCCGCGCGCTGGCCGACATCGCTCACGAGGCAGGCGCACTGCTGGCAGTGGACAACTGCTTCTGCACCCCGGCACTGCAACGCCCGCTGGAACTCGGCGCAGACGTGGTCATCCACTCCGCCACCAAATTCCTCGACGGACAGGGCAGGGCGATCGGCGGCGCGGTCTGCGGGCCGAAGAGCATCACCGATGAAATCGTCGGCGTCCTGCGCACCGCCGGGCCGACCATGGCGCCGTTCAACGCCTGGATCTTCCTCAAGGGACTGGAAACCCTCAACCTGCGCATGAAAGCGCACAGCGCCAACGCACAAAAACTGGCCGAATGGCTGGCTGCCCACCCGCGCGTGTCCAAGGTCTACTACCCCGGATTGGAAAGCCACCCGCAACACGCACTCGCCAGGCGTCAGATGAAAGGCTACGGCGGCATCGTCGGCTTCGAGGTCGAAGGCGGACGCGAAGCCGCCTGGAAAGTCATCGACAACACCCGCCTGTTCTCCATCACCGCCAACCTGGGCGACGCCAAAAGCACCATCACCCACCCAGCCAGTACCACGCATGGACGTTTGACCGACGAACAACGCGCGGCGGCAGGCATCAAGGAAGGGTTAATTCGTCTGGCCGTGGGGCTGGAAGATGCGGAGGATTTGATTCGGGATTTGGAGAGGGGGTTGGTGTGAGACGGTGCTTCACCCTTGCACCAATGAGCTATCCGTCATACATACAACGTATGTATGATTAGCTTTGAATGGGATGCGGCCAAAGCTGAGGCCAACGTCAAGAAACACGGCGTGTCCTTCGATGAAGCGCGTTCAGTGTTTTACGATGATTTCGCAGTACAGTTTTTTGATGCCGAACACTCGGAAGACGAAACACGCTTCCTGATGCTCGGCATAAGCTCCGAAGCCAGGCTCTTGCTTGTCTGCCACTGTGAAAGGGACGCAGGCGAGGTCATCCGCATCATCTCCGCCCGCAAAGCCACCAAGCGTGAAAGCGCATTTTATGGAAGTGAGAAATCATGAAAGCTGAATATGATCTTTCCACAATGAAATCCCGCAGAAATCCTTACGCCAGCCAGCTCAAAAAGCCGGTGACCATGCGCCTGTCCGAAGACGTGGTGGACTACTTCAAACGCATGGCGGAAGAAGCGGGCATACCCTATCAAAGTCTCATCAATCTATATTTGCGCGACTGCGTAATGCAGCACCGCAAGATACATATTGATTGGGCTGAAAAGGCTTGATTTACCGAGTATTGAGTACTACCGGACTGGGTCAATGAATATCTTCATTGACGAATCAGGATCATTCGTTAATGCCCCGAGTGTTGGGGCTTTTAACACAATAGCAGCCTATATGAGTCCGGAAAGTGATCGGATAGCTTTGCAGCGAATTCTTGTTTCACTAAAAAGAGCCGTTGGGGCACGCTCAAATTCTGAGATAAAGCTTAAGCACCTGAGTGAACAACAGTACTTTAACTTCCTCAGTGAACTTTCCTCTTTGTCTGGTGCGTTGTATGCGGTTGCAACAGATTCTGGACTCAATCATCCAGCGGAAGTGGCCGTGCATCAGGCGGAGCAGGTGGCAAGAATCGTTGTACACAAAGATAAAATGCACTACCAAGCAGCGAAAGAGGGGTTGCTGGCGCTTTCTACTCGATTGGCATCTCTATCGCCTCAGCTATACGTGCAGCTTCAATGCCAAGTAAATTTGATTGAGGCGATCATCAGAAATGGCATCCTGTATTTCGTACAGCGAAAGCCGAAACATCTGGGTGCATTCAGGTGGAGAATTGATCAAAAAAACTCCACAAAAACGGAATACGAAACCGCATTTCAGCAGGTTCTCCCAGCTTATTTGCAGACTATATCTCTACGAGACCCTATGCCAATGCTTATTGGAGCCGACTATTCGGCATTTAGTCGTTTTGACTGGGCGCCTGAAGAAAAACCAACTTACCTCAGAGACGCATATGGCCTAGAAATAAACGAGGACGAGTTGGCGACCAATATCGGCATGTTGGTGCGCGAGAACCTTGAGTTTGTAGACTCACAGAAGAATCAAGGCGTTCAAGTTGCTGATCTCCTCGCATCGGGTCTACGGCGTTGCTTACGATGCGAGTTCTCGGATAATGATTCTTCAGCCTTCCTGTTGGGAAGGTTGATGGTGCAAAACGACAAGGGGAATCCACCCGTGCAACTCCTGGGTTTTTCCAAAGCGGAAGTCACTGTGGATAGTCAATCGGGCAGAATGGTACGCATCATGGAGAGGAGTGCTCGTGCGATGCTTGTTGGCCCGCGTAGAGCGACTTAGCGAAGCGTAAACCGCCGAATGGATTTTCCGCCCGTGCCTCACCCGGCGCGTTTCGCAACGCCAACGCACCCAACGGCAAGGTTTTCAATCACGACACACACCAAGGTGGCTATGGGCGGGGCGACGTTTGTATGTGGTTCGTTTGAGGGCAACGATAAATCGGCGAGTCCTATTACTTCGGTGATGGAGGAAGCCTTTGTGCAGGCTTTCGGGCGCAAGCCGCGTGGTCGCCTGGCGCGATGGTTGGCTGCGCGGCTGGGGCGCGCGTCCACGGGGGAGGTGGCGCTTGCCGAGGAGGCGATTCTGCATGTCAGGTTGAATGAGGAAGGCGAGATTCCCCCCGCGATTGCCGCACGTTTTCTGCCGTTTTTCGAACGCTATCAGGCGCGTTTGCTTGCCGAGTTGAATATCCCGGATGATGTGGATGCGATATGGCCTTTCGTTACGCCAACCAGCAAGGCGAAATATGGCTTTGTGCGTGATGCGGGCTGGCATTTGTATTGTCTGCATGATCTGATTCCGGCGTGCAGGATAAGTGTTGATGAACAGCTTCCAATTCAGGTGTTGTGGTAACTCATGATTGAAAACCCCTGCCCATGCGGCTCTGGCCAAGCCTATGCGTCCTGTTGCGGGCGTTTTATCGACCAGGGTGTGTTGCCCGAAACTGCCGAGCAGTTGATGCGTTCGCGTTATACCGCGTTCACGCAGGCCAATGAGCCTTATCTGTTGGCGAGCTGGCATGAGTCCACGCGGCCTGTGGCGCTGGGTTTTGAGGCCGATGAGCCGGTGACGTGGCTGGGGCTGCGTATCGACAGGGTGGAGGCGGGCGGCGCGCAGGATGTTCGCGGGGTGGTGTGTTTTGTGGCGCGTTCGCGTGTGGGCAGCGGACGTGCGCAGCGTTTGCAGGAGTGCAGCCGCTTTGTGCGCGAACAGGGGCGCTGGTTTTATGTCGATGGGGATGTGCGCGCTTAGAACGGGTTCTAAAGTCAGTCGTTCATTGCCGAGCGCAAGCCCAAATGCTCCACAAATGGGTCAAAATTCCGGTCGCTGTAGAGCAGCGCACAATCCGATTCAATGCAGCGGGTAGCGATCAATGTGTCGATGGGTTTGCGGATGGTGATGCCGCGTTGGCGCAGGGTGCGGAAGTTGCGGGCGGCCTGTACCGCGATGTCATGGCCGCCGATGTCGATCACATCGAGGGCGGCGAGCATGGTTCTGGCCTGGTTGAAGTCGCGCTCGCTGTTGAAGCCTTGCAGCACTTCGGTGAGGATCAGGTCGCCAATGGCCAGCGGTTCGATACCGAGCAGGCTGTCCAGTCGTTCGACTTGAGGCGTGGACGAGCCACGAAAGAAGTCGATCCAGACGCTGGAATCCACCAGGATCATTGGTCGGTTCTCATGGCCTCAAGGTCGCCTTCCCATGGTACTTTGCCTTTCAAGCGGCGAATTTCTGCTTGCTGGCGCAGGCGGAGCAGGGTGCGCAAACCCATTTCCACGGCCTCGCGCTTGGTCTTCATGCCAGTGGCGCGCAGGACATCATTCATTAGGGTGGTGTCAATTTCGATATTGGTGCGCATGATGTGTATCCAATCTTGATTTTATACACAAAATAGATCCGAAAACCGCATTACGCAAGGCTGATTAACACGATGAACACCTGTCTTTTGCTTCGCAATTTGCTGGATGCTGCGCTTGCAGCGACCGATGGACGTGCCTTGGTGGCGGATGATTTACGGCGGCGTGATGTGCTGTTGGGTTCCATCGTCGCCATTGGCAAGGCTGCTGCGTCCATGCTGGAGGGGGCGCTGGATGTGATGCCCGACGTTCAGGCCTTGCTGATTACCAAGGATGGTCATGTTTCGCCTGCGCTGCGTCATCGTGCGGGTGTGGAGATTATCGAAGCCGGGCATCCGCTGCCGGATGCGCGCAGTCTGGAGGCCGGGCGGCGTTTGCTGGCGTTTATCGCCGCCGCGCCTGTTGATCGTCCCGTGCTGTTTTTGCTCTCCGGCGGGGCATCCAGTCTGGTCGAGGTGTTGCCCGAGGGCGTTTCGCTTGAGGATTGGCGGCGGGTGAATGCCTGGCTTTTGGGCAGCGGGCTGGATATTCACGCCATGAATGCGGTGCGCAAGCGGCTGTCGTGCATCAAGGGCGGGCGTTTGCTGGAGTATCTGGGTGGGCGGCCTGCGCTGGTGCTGATGATTTCGGATGTGCCGGGAGATGATCCGGCCAGTATCGGTTCCGGCTTGTTGTCGCCTTGCCCCGCTGTGCCATTGCCGCAAAACCTGCCGGATTGGGTGCGGGATTTGCTTGATGCTGCGCCGCCCATGCCTGCTTTGGATGATGCGCGCTGGGCTTTGGCTGATGCGCGCATTCTCGCCAGCAATGCAACGGCGCTGGATGGGGCGGTGCGTGCTGCCCTGTGTCTTGGCGTGCCTATCCATCGTCATGACGAACTATTGTGTGGTGATGCAGCGGAGGCCGGGGTGCGGTTGGTGCGCGAACTGATACACGGTGCGCCGGGCGTGTATCTTTGGGGCGGGGAAACCACGGTGAACCTGCCGGAGCATCCTGGGCGCGGCGGGCGCAATCAGCATTTGGCCTTAAGTGCGGCTTTGGCACTGGAAGGGCAGGCGGGCATCAGCTTGCTGGCGGCGGGGACGGACGGCACGGACGGGGCGACGCAAGATGCGGGTGCGTGTGTGGATGGAGGTACGGCGGCGGCCATGCGTGCAGTGGGCACCGCCCCGGAAGAGGCCTTGTCCCGTGCCGACAGCGGAACCGCGCTGGCGGCGGTGGATGCGCTGATCCGCACCGGACCGACGGGGACGAATGTGATGGATGTGGTGATTGCGTTCAAGTCATCCTGAACCCGCGTCCTTTGCTAAACTGCGCGCCACGTTTATTCCGCCCTTGATTTCCAGAGACCACCATGAAAAAGATTCGCACACGTTTTGCGCCCAGTCCGACCGGTTATTTGCATATCGGCGGCGCGCGTACCGCCCTGTTTTCCTATTTGTATGCCCGTCGTCATGGTGGCGATTTCATCCTGCGGGTGGAGGATACGGATCTGGAGCGCTCCACGCCGGAGTCGGTGAATGCGATTCTGGAAGGCATGGCGTGGCTGAATCTGGAATATGACGAAGGCCCCTTCTATCAGACCCAACGCTTTGATCGTTACAAGGAGATCGTGCAGCAATTACTGCAAAGCGGCCATGCGTATTATTGCTATATGCCCAAGGACGAGCTGGATGCGCTGCGTGAAGGGCAGATGGCGCGGGGCGAGAAGCCGCGTTATGACGGGCGTTATCGGGATTTCAGCGGCACGCCGCCAGAGGGTGTGCAGCCTGTCGTGCGCTTCAAGAATCCGCTGGATGGTGAGGTGGTGATCGACGACATGGTGCGCGGTCGCGTGGTGATTCGTAACGAGGAGCTGGATGATCTGATTATCGCCCGTTCGGATGGCACGCCGACCTACAACCTGAGCGTGGTGGTGGACGATCTGGATATGGGCATTACGCATGTGGTGCGCGGTGACGACCATCTGAATAACACGCCGCGTCAGATCAACATTTTCCGTGCGTTGGGTGCCGAGCCGCCGGTGTACGGGCATTTACCGATGATTCTGGGGCCGGATGGCGCCAAGCTGTCCAAGCGCCACGGTGCGGTGAGTGTGATGCAATACCATGAGGAAGGTTATCTGCCGGATGCGCTGTTGAATTACCTGGTGCGCCTGGGCTGGTCGCATGGCGATCAGGAGGTGTTCAGCCGCGATGAAATGATGCGTCTGTTCGACGTGGCGGATGTGAATCAGTCCGCTTCGGCGATTAACCCGGACAAGCTGTTGTGGCTGAACCAGCATTACATCAAGACCAGTGACCCAAGCTATGTGGCGCGCTTTTTGGGCTGGCACCTTGGGCGGGTGGATGTCGATCCGTCGCAGGGCCCGGCTTTGGAAGACGTGGTGGTGGCCTTGCGCGAGCGTTCGCGCACGCTGGTCGAAATGGCGCAGCAGGCGGCCTGCTATTTCCGCGATGAACTGAGCTATGACGACGAAGCAGCAGCCAAGCATCTGAATGCCGAGGCTGAGCCGGTGTTGCGTGCGGTGATTGAGGCTTTGCAGGCGGTGAGCGATTGGCGTGCCGCCGAGCTGGATCCGGTCATCAAAAATACGGTGAAGGCGCTGGGGATCAAGTTTCCACTGCTGGCGCAGCCCATGCGCGTGGCGCTAACCGGCTCGACCGCCTCCCCGTCGATTGACGCAACGCTGGCGCTGGTCGGGCGTGAGCGCAGTCTGGTGCGGTTACAAAAGGCACTGACTTTCATTGAAATGTCAAAATAGGGTCAAAATCGGCTTGACGCTGTGAGGGGTGGTGCGTAAGATGCGCGCTCCCGCTGTGGGGCTATAGCTCAGCTGGGAGAGCGCTTGCATGGCATGCAAGAGGTCTGCGGTTCGATCCCGCATAGCTCCACCAATGAATTCCTGTAGTTATGGCGCAGTGCTTGAGGCAGGATGCCTCAACGCGAACAGGGGTAAAACCCCTGTTCGGCGCTGATATTCACGGACATGCGCCGTGAATATCAGAACCTGTTTTTCCATGGATGGAAAAAACAGGTATCAAATCAGGGGCTATAGCTCAGCTGGGAGAGCGCTTGCATGGCATGCAAGAGGTCTGCGGTTCGATCCCGCATAGCTCCACCATTTTTTTGGATAAAACAACAAGCCCTCGTCTGCAACTCGCGACGGGGGCTTTTTGTTTATGCCAGGACTTACGCAAAAACACCCCAGCGGCGTTAAAGTGCCTCGCCGTACTGGGTGCACTGTCTTCGTCGCTTTGCCTTGCTGGGGCGCTTTTGCATAAGTCCTATATGCATCGTTTGGGCTCGTGTAATCTTGCGCGAATTCAAGGAGTGCACGCAATGAATACCAACACACCTCATGACTTGACCCGAACGACGCTGGATGTTCTGTTTATCGGCGGGCTGCTGCTTGCCTCGTTCTGGGTGCTAAAGCCGTTTTTGTCCGCACTGATCTGGGCGACGATGATTGTGGTAGCGACTTGGCCGGTGATGCTCAAGGTGCAGGCGGGTTTGTGGGGCAAACGCGGGCTGGCGGTGACGGTGATGAGTCTGAGCATCCTTTTGATGCTGCTGCTGCCCTTGTCTTTGGCGATTGCAACGATTGTGGAGAATACGGACAAGATCGTCGGCTGGTCGAAATGGCTGGCGGAAAGCCGGATTCCGCCGCCGCCGGATTGGTTGGCGCAGTTGCCGGTGCTCGGCATCAAGCTAAAGGAGTTCTGGCAGGGCTATGTCGCCAGCGGACTGGAGGATATAGCGCCCAAGCTGATTCCACATGCCGAAGGCATTACCAAGTGGTTTGCCGCTCAGGCGGGCGATTTAACGCTATTGTTCATGCAGTTTTTATTGGTCGTAATTATTGCCGCCATTCTTTATGCCATGGGTGACGAGGCTGCGGTATGGGTGCGGCGCTTCGGCCTGCGACTTGGGGGTGAGCGTGGTGAGGGTGCAGTTGTATTGGTTGGTCAGGCCATTCGTGGCGTAGCGCTGGGCGTGGTGTTGACGGCAGTATTGCAGTCTGTGGTGGGCGGGATTGGATTAGCCATCGTCGGCGTACCCATGGCGGCATTGCTGACTGCCCTGATGTTTATGTTGTGTCTTGCTCAGATCGGCGTCGGGCTGGTGATGTTTGCGGCAGTGGCATGGCTTTTTTGGTCAGGTGATATGGGGTGGGGCGTGTTTCTTCTCATCTGGTCGATTGTGGTGACTACGATGGATAACTTCATTCGTCCTTTTCTGATTAAGCAAGGGGCGGACTTGCCAATTCTATTAATTTTCGCGGGTGTGATTGGCGGCTTGCTGGGTTTTGGGTTGGTGGGGATATTTATCGGCCCGGTTGTGCTGGCGGTGAGTTACACCTTGTTGGATGCGTGGGTTAAGAGCGAGCCGAAAGTTTGAGTAGCTTAGCAGCCTGTCGGACTTAAGACGATCTGGCTGCAAAAGCCGCTGACCGGTTCTTATTTCACCGATTTTTTTCGCCAATAGTCCCTGCTATTGCCGAAAAAATCGGCAAATCTGTCCTCGGTCGGCGACTTTTTCGCTTCAGCCGCTTAAGTCCGACAGGCCGCTAGACAAAGCGAAGCGTAATCCGCGAATTGCCGTGCCGAGTGTAGGGTTCCCCGGATTAACATCCGGGCTACAACAATAACCGTGATATCAAAAAGATCGCTTACAGGCTCTAAACAGGCATAAGAAACGCCAGCTCAAGGCGGAGATTGTCCGCTTGAACTGGCGTTTTTTATTGGTTAAACGATCGCTTAAGCCGTGGCTTATGCGGTGGTTTTAACCGTTTCGTGATTGTCTTCGTGTGGTGCTTCAGCTTGTGCCTCAATGTGTTCAGCCTGGGTTTCATCCGCCGGGATAGCCACATGCTCGGTGTTGCTCATGCTGTTTGCAATGGTTGCAACCTCGGTTTCAGCCGCAGGCTGTGCGTTGGCGATGATAGCTTCGCTCGTGGACTCGATCATTGTTTCCGCGATTTGCTCTGCAACATGCAAGGCAGGCGTAGCCGCTGCAACGTCTAGTGCAGGCACAGACTCGACTGCAACGATTTCAGTATGGCTGCTTTCTGCTTCTTTAGTTTCAGCCAGATTGACCTCAGGCACGGCGTTCTGCTCAGTTTCACCACTGTAGTCTTCCTGCATCTCAGCAATATTTAACGATGCCAGCGCGCTACGAATCACCTCATGGCCACCGACAATACGATCACCGGCTTCCAGGCGCGTTGCAGCATTGGGCGGGAATTGCTCCGCAATGCTTTTCTTGGCGGCAATATCAATCACTGGCTTGGGTGGCGGCGCTAAAGGCGCAGTCAACTGCTGCGCAATGCGCTCTGCTTCTGCACCTTCAAGCGGTGTGTTGTCAAAAGGATCGGGTTCTGGACGACGACGCGCATGACGCGGTTCACGCGGCGGCACGCTGCCGCGTGGTACTGGCGCGAGGGCGGGCTTGTTGCGTTCAGCGCCGTCCTGGCGCTCGCGTGAGCGGCCATTGCTGCGCGGCGTAGTATCGCCTTCGTTGCCCTCATCGCGTTCGTTACGAGTGCTCCTGCCAGTGCGGTTGTCGCGTCCCTGGTGGGTCGGGCGTGTGTCCTGGGCACCTGGCTGTTTGGCATTGGCACCAAAGAGGAAGCTCCAGATGCGCTTGATGATGCCACTACCTTCCTGGGCGGGTGCCTCTTCCTGGCGAGCTACGATTTCCGCACGGCGCGGTGTGCTGGCGGGCGGTGGAGCCAGCGTTTGCACGACCTTCACCATCGGCTCGGTATTGATTTCACGGCCGCTTTCACGCGCAGGGCGTGCAGCAGGACGGGATGCCGGGCGCGAGCTTGGGCGGGCGCTTTCAGCACTGTCCTGCACATCGTGCGGATGCTCGATGAAGTCGTAGCCTTGGATGCTATCGGCTTCACCGCGACGTACGCGCTCAATGCGGAAGTTGGGTGATTCGATTTGCGGATTTGGAATCAGCACCACGCTCACGCGGTAGTCGTCTTCCATGCGACGAATCGCATCCCGCTTTTCATTGAGCAAATACGCAGCCACCGCGATCGGCAGTTGCGCCACAATGCGGCCGGTGTTTTCTTTCAGCAGATCTTCCTGGATCAGACGCAGTACAGACAGCGCGAGCGACTCGGTGCCGCGAATGGTGCCCTGACCATGGCAGCGTGGGCAGACGTGCTGGGTGGACTCTTCCAGCGAAGGACGCAGGCGCTGACGCGACATTTCCAGCAGGCCGAAGCGTGAGATGCGCCCCAGCTGCACGCGTGCACGATCCATTTTGAGGGCATCGCGCAGGCGGTTTTCCACTTCGCGTTGATGCTTGGTCGGTGCCATGTCGATAAAGTCGATCACGATCAGGCCACCCAGGTCACGCAGGCGGATCTGGCGGGCGATTTCGTCGGCAGCTTCGAGGTTGGTGTTAAACGCGGTCTGTTCGATGTCCTCGCCCTTGGTGGCGCGCGCGGAGTTGATATCCACGGCGGTCAGGGCTTCGCATTGGTCAATCACCAGCTCACCACCGGAGGGTAGGGTGACCTTGCGGCCAAAGGCGGATTCGATCTGACTTTCGATCTGGTAGCGCGAAAACAGCGGCACGCGATCCTGGTACAGCTTGAGGCGGCGAACGTTGTGCGGCATGACCTGATTCACAAACTCGATGGCTTGTTGATAGGTCGCGTCGTCGTCGATCAGAATTTCGCCAATATCATCGCGCAGATGATCGCGCAGCGCGCGAATCAGCAGGCTGCTTTCCTGATAAATCAGCACCGGCGCATTGCGTTCCTTGGCCGCACCTTCAATCGCCTGCCAGACGCTGAGCAGGTAATCCAGATCCCACTGCAACTCTTCCGCGCTACGGCCGACACCGGCGGTACGGATAATCATGCCCATGCCTTCGGGCACGTTAAGCGCAGCCATGGCTTCTTTAAGTTCGGCACGGTCTTCGCCTTCGATGCGGCGCGACACACCGCCCGCACGCGGGTTGTTCGGCATCAGAACCAGATAGCGCCCAGCCAGACTGACAAAGGTGGTGAGTGCCGCGCCTTTTTGGCCGCGCTCTTCCTTGTCGATTTGCACCAGGATTTGCTGCCCTTCGCGCAGGGCGTCCTTGATGATTGGACGGCCTCTATCGTCCACCGCATCCGGATTGAAATAGCTGCGCGAAATCTCCTTGAACGGCAGGAAACCGTGGCGATCGGAGCCGTAATTGACGAATACTGCTTCGAGGCTAGGCTCGACGCGGGTAATCGTGCCTTTGTAAATGTTGGATTTTTTCTGCTCGCGCGAGGGCGTTTCGATATCGATATCGTAAAGTGTCTGACCATCCACGAGGGCAACGCGAAGTTCCTCGGCGTGGGTGGCATTGATGAGCATTCGCTTCATGCGGGTGTTTCCTGAAAGATGGGCTAGACACCCATGCACGCTTCGCAGTCGAGTCTAAACAGGGCGGGAAGCGCGCAACGTGTTGATCTATCAACTCAACCACAAAGGCCGTGCGTGCGGATACACCGCGCATCCACAGGAGGAGCGGCGCAAGCAGGCAGGCAAGGGTCAGGTGTCCAGCGGTCATGTGCGTGGTTTTCTATTCGTTGGTTTATGTTGCCGACCTCATCCATTCCCGGTTGGCATTCATGGGGTCAAGTCATACGTCAACGCCACTTCGGCGTTTTGGCTGTCATCACTTGCTCGAGACCACTAGACCTTAAATGTTTGGTGGTCTCATGGGTTGCTCATAGGCTTCCTGCCCCAAGCTAAAGTCACGCTGCAATCAGCGCGCTTTGAGAAACTTCAAGTAAAACTATCTTCTCGTCTCATCGTTCGGGCATGTCACAGCTCAATCACGCGGATAAGAGCCTGCTGAACACAAGAACGGCTCCGAATATAGCAATATCGTTACAGTGCGGCAATGGTTGCAGTCCGCAATCCCAGCCTGACAGCCAGATCGTCTCAAGTTCGGCAGGCTGCCATCAGGACGAATGGGCTATCATTGGGGCCATTACTATGAGTTAAACAAGGCTATGAACCCTATTGATGACGATTTTATTGAAACGACTGTCGATGTAGAGAGCGATGCGGCCGAGCGGGAAAGCTCGCCCGCATCGACGGCGCGTTTCGTCACTATTGGTGCGCATGAAGCAGGGCAGCGCCTGGATAATTTTTTGCTGGCGCAGCTGAAAGGTGTGCCTAAGAGCCGCATATATCGCATGGTGCGTACCGGCGAAGTGCGGATTAACAAGGGGCGTGTCAAGCCGCTGACGCGCATTGCGGCTGGGGATGTAGTGCGCATTCCGCCAGTGCGCATGAGCGAGCAGGAGGCGCCCGAGCTCCCGCCAACGCGAGTGGCCGCGATGCGCGATATCGTGTTGTACGAAGATGATGATGTGCTGATTCTGAACAAGCCGCCGGGCTTGGCGGTGCATGGTGGCAGTGGTGTGCCTTATGGATTGATCGAGCTGGCGCGCGCTTCATGGGCGCATCTTCCCGGTTTGGAGTTGGCACACCGGCTGGATCGGGACACCAGCGGTTGTCTGGTGTTGGCCAAAAATCGTGAAGCCCTCTTGGGTGTGCAGCGCCAACTGGTGGCGGGTACGGCGCGCAAGGCCTATCTGGCACTGTTGCAGGGTGATGCATTCAAGAATCAGGCGAAGAATGCACCGCGTGGCGGCGGGCGTGATGCGGTGTTGCGTGTGGATGCGCGCTTGTTACGTAGCGAGTTGCAAGGCGGCGAGCGTATGGTCAAGGTTGATCCGCAAGGCAAAGAGGCCGTGAGTTATTTCACATTAATGGAGCGTTATGGTTCATTTGCCAGCCTGGCGCGGGTTGAAATTGAAACCGGGCGCACCCATCAAATCCGTGTACATGCGCAACACCTGGGGCATCCGCTGGCTGGCGATGAAAAATATGGCAATGAAGGTTTCAATAAGCAAATGAAAACCCTTGGGCTTAAGCGGGTTTTTCTGCACGCCGAGCAACTTGATTTGCTACACCCGGTGAGTGAGGTGACATTGCGGGTGCAGGCGCCTTTGCCGGATGAGTTGGCAAGTGTGTTGGATGCCATGCAGCACGGTGTTCCAATGCAGGGGCGGGGTGCCTGATGCAGCCACTGAATCATGGGCAGTTGAAACTGCTGATGTTCGATTGGGACGGCACGCTGATGGATTCCACCGAGCGTATTGTGAGCAGCTTTCAAAATGCGATGCACTCGCTGAGCTTGCCGGTGCTGCCGCCTGAGCCGATTATGGCCATTATCGGTTTGGGCTTGCCGGAAGCGACGGATGCTCTGTTTCCGCAACTTAATATTGAGGTGCAGCGGCGTTTGGGGCAGGTTTATCAACAATATTATTTTGAGCTTGACCCAACACCCATGCGGCTTTACGACGGTGCGGAAGATTTATTGGCGGATTTGGCCGCGCGCGGATTTTGGTTGAGTGTCGCCACGGGTAAAAGCCGACGTGGTTTGAACGAAGTACTCGAACGGACGGGGTTGGGGCGCTATTTTTTTGCCACACGTTGCGCCGAGGAAACCTTGTCCAAGCCCGATCCTTTGATGCTGCGCGAGCTGATGTTTGAGGCACAGGCTGAACCTGCGCGTTGTTTGATGGTCGGAGATACGCAGTTTGATCTGGATATGGCGCGTCATGCGAACGTGCCTTCCGTGGGGGTGACACATGGCGCACACGGGCATGAAGCCCTGGCGGCCAGCGCACCTGTGGCTTTGGTGGATGATTTGTATGCTTTGGCAGAATGGTTGCGCCCATTTGAATTGAGTAGGGATTAAGGCAATGAGTGATTTGGATAACATCAAGGCGTTCCGCCATGACGATGAATTGGGTTTGGGAGAAAAGGGCAGCAAGGACGAAACGTGGATGCGCGCCTTGTTGACCAAGCTGGCCGAAAGTAGTCTGGTCGAACAGCGCCGCGCGCGTCGTTGGGGTATTTTTTTCAAGTCGGCTTTTTTGCTGTATTTGCTGGTACTGCTGGGTGTCATGATTAGCGGCACGACGGAAGATACACTCTCGGATGAGCCGTTTACTGCGCTAGTAACCCTGGATGGTCCGATTATGGACGACACATCGGCCAATGCGGACACCGTGATTGAGGGTTTGCGCGAGGGCTTTGAGAGCGATCATTCCAAGGCGGTGATTTTGCGCATCAATAGCCCCGGCGGTAGCCCGGTGCAGTCGAATTACATTTATCAGGAGATGTTGCGTCTGCGCGCCAAATACCCCGAGAAGCCCTTGTATGCCGTGGTATCTGAAATGGCGGCATCGGGAGGCTATTACGTTGCGGCCGGAGCGACTGCGATTTACGCCGATCAGGCCAGCATTGTCGGTTCGATTGGCGTGCGCATGGATGGATTTGGCGTGGTTGATGCCATGAAAATGCTCGGCATCGAATACCGTGAACTGACAGCAGGCGATCACAAGGCGCTGCTTAGTCCGTTTGTGCCGGTGAATCCGGAAGAAAAGGCACACATGGAGGGGCTTTTGAACGACGTGCATCAGCAGTTTATCAAAGCGGTTAAAGATGGTCGCGGCGAGCGCCTGCACGCCGAAACGCCGGGGATGTTTTCGGGATTGGTCTGGACAGGGCAACAAGCCGTTGGGCTTGGTATGGTCGATGGCTTGGGCAACGTGGAAAGTGTGGCGCGTGATGTGGTCAAGGTTGAAAAGGTAGTGGACGTGACGACGGAAGTCAGTGTGCTTGATCGCTTGCTGGCGCGTTTGGGGGTGGCAGTGTCGGCGGGTGTTTCGTCAGGGCTATCCAAAGCACTGATTCAATCCCAATATGGTGTGCTGCATTAAATGGATCAGCGACATATACCAGCGGAAGATGTGGGCTATGCTCTTGATGAGGAGCTATTGGAACAGGCGCTTGAGCCGCCGCCCATGTTTCGTGTGCTTTTGCTGAATGATGATTTCACACCGATGGATTTTGTGATTTTGGTGCTGGAGCGGGTATTTCGTATGCCGCACGAGCGGGCGGTACAGATCATGCTGGATGTGCATCAAAAGGGACGCGGCGTCTGTGGGATTTATAGCCGTGAAGTGGCGGAAACCAAGGTTGCCTTGGTTATTGAGTGGGCTCGGGAAAACGAACATCCCCTTTTATGTGTCTCTGAGCCAGTTGAGCGTTAATTTGGACTTTAATTTTTTGGGGGCTAGTTATGTTAAGTAAATCATTGGAAGAGACCCTCAATCAGGTTTTTCGCTTCGCCAAGCTTCAGCATTTTGAATATGTCACGCTGGAAGTGTTGCTGCGTTATCTGTTACTTGATCTGGAAGCGCGCCCAGTGTTGCAGGGCTGTGGCGCGAATATTGAGCAATTAGAGCTGGAACTTGAGTCCTTTCTCGAGGAAACCATGCCGCGTGTCGCTGAAGATGATAAAGACGATGCCAAGCCTACTTTGGGCTTTCAGCGTGTGTTGCAGCGCGCCGTGGTTCAAGTTCAGGCAGCGGGCAAGCAAAACGTGACCGGGGCGCATGTGCTGGCAGCGTTGTTTGCCGAGCAGGATTCTCACGCTGTCTATTTGCTCAAACGCCAAGGCATATCGCGCCTCGATGTGCTGCGTTACATGTCGCATGGCGGCGACGAGCAGGGTGAGAATCAGAAAAATTCAGCGCAGCAAGGGCAGGACGAGGCGGGGCAGGCCGGTAAGGAGCAAGCTTCCGCGCTAGAACAATTCGCGGTTAATCTCAACCAAATGGCGCGCGAAGGGCGGATTGACCCGTTGATTGGGCGTGCCGCCGAGTTGGAGCGTGTGGCGCAGGTGCTATGTCGCCGACGCAAGAATAACCCCCTGTTGATCGGCGAGGCCGGTGTGGGCAAAACAGCGATTGTCGAAGGGCTGGCGCGCATGATCGTGCAGGAGGAAGTACCTGCTGCACTGGAAAAGAGCGTGATCTATAGCCTGGACTTGGGTGCCCTGGTGGCGGGCAGCAAGTATCGCGGTGATTTTGAAAAGCGGCTCAAGGGTGTATTGAGCGAGCTGGCGGCCATGCCGGGCGCAGTGTTATTCATCGATGAAATTCACAGCATTATCGGCGCGGGTTCGGCTTCCGGCGGGGCGATGGATGCTTCAAATCTGATTAAACCTGCGCTTGCCAAGGGCTTGCGGTGCATCGGCTCCACCACGCACAACGAATTCCGTCAAATTTTCGAGAAAGATGCCGCGCTGGCGCGTCGGTTCCAGAAAATTGATGTTCCGGAGCCAAGCGTGGATGAGGCGCTGGCGATTCTCAAAGGCTTGCGCCCAAGTTTCGAGGGACACCATGCTGTGAGCTACACGGATGAAGCTTTACAAGCTGCGGTAAGCCTTTCCGAGCGACATATTCATGACCGTCATTTGCCGGACAAGGCCATTGACGTGATGGATGAAGCCGGTGCGCGTGCGCGTCTGGCCGGGCTTTCCGATGCTGTGATTGGCGCGGCGGAGATGGAGAAAGTGGTGGCCAGCATGGCGCGCATTCCTGAGCAACAGGTGTCGAGCACTGACCGTGACATGCTGCGCAATCTGGAGCGCAATCTGCGCATGGTGGTATACGGGCAGGATGCGGCGGTGGAGCAGCTTGCGACTTCGATCAAGCTGGCGCGCTCGGGGCTGCGCCCGGCGGATAAGCCCATTGGCTCCTTCCTGTTCGCGGGGCCGACCGGGGTGGGCAAGACCGAGGTGGCGCGCCAGCTTGCACGCCTTTTGGGGATTGGTCTTTTGCGCTTCGACATGTCGGAATACATGGAGCGACATTCAATTTCGCGCCTGATCGGTTCGCCGCCGGGCTATGTCGGCCATGAAAGCGGTGGTCTGTTGACCGAAGCAGTACACAAACAGCCGCATGTGGTGTTGTTGCTGGATGAAATTGAAAAGGCGCACCCCGATTTATTCAATGTGCTTTTGCAGGTGATGGATCGCGGCAAGCTGACCGATGCCAACGGGCGCGAGGTTGATTTCAGTCATGTGATTTTGATTATGACCAGTAATGCCGGTGCACAGGAATCTTCGCGTGCTTCAGTGGGCTTCACACGCCAAAATCACAGCGGTGATGCCATGGAAGTTATCAAGCGTGGCTTCTCGCCTGAGTTCCGCAACCGGCTTGATGCCACCATTCTTTTCAATCCCTTGTCTGAACGTGACATTGCCCAGGTAGTGGATAAATTGCTGCTGGAACTTGAGCATCAGCTTGAAGCCAAGAACGTGCATCTGCATGTCAGCGAAGAGGCGCGCGTCTGGCTGGCAACCAAAGGGTATGACCCACAAATGGGCGCTCGCCCCATGGCACGGCTGATTCAGGAGCAAATCAAACGTCCTTTGGCAGAGGAGCTGCTTTTTGGTAGCTTGGAAGGCGGTGGTGAGGCACGTGTGGAATGCGGGGGCGACGGACTGCGTATTGTGGCGCTTGAGGCAAAGCCTGAAGCAGCGTGGGTGGAACACGTCGACTCATAACGGTGGCAAGTCGTAATCCATAATCAAAGGCGCATGATCTGAAAAACGGCTGTCTTTCCAGATGTTTGTGGCCATAACCTTGTCTTTTAGATCAGGCGTGACCATCTGGTAATCGATACGCCAGCCCACATTCTTCGCCCAGGCCTGCCCGCGATTCGACCACCATGTGTATTGCTCTTCGTCCTTGTTCACCTCGCGGAAGGCATCCACCCAACCCTCTTCGTTGTAGCGCGCATCCAGCCACGAGCGCTCATGCGGCAGGAAACCGGAGTTTTTCTGATTGCCGCGCCAGTTTTTCAGATCAATCGGTTTGTGGGCGATATTCCAGTCGGCGCAGATGATCACGCTGCGCCCTGCGTCCTTGAGTTCGCGCATCTTGTGCGGGAATACGACGAGAAAACGATCCTTGCTGGCCTGGCGTTCAGGGCCCGCCGAGCCGGACGGCGCGTAGAGACTGATGACACTCAGCTTGCCAAAGCGCGCTTCGATGTAACGCCCTTCATCGTCAAATTCGTCCACACCAAATCCGGCAATCACATCATCCGGTTCACGGCGTGCATACAAGCCCACACCACTGTAGCCCTTGCGTTCGGCGGGTTCGTAATAGCATTTGAATTCTTCCGGCCAGAACAGAGAGTCACTGATTTGATCGGCCTGCGCCTTGAGTTCCTGTAAGCAGACAATGTCGGCATTCTGCGTCGGCAACCAGTCGAAAAAGCCTTTGCTGGCGGCAGAGCGGATGCCGTTGAGGTTGGCGGTAATAATGCGCAGCATGGAGAGCTCATTAAGTATTAGACGGGAGGCGATTGTATCCCGCTTGTTTCATTCATGGGCAGCCCGAAAAATCGACCACACAATTAGCTTTTTGAGGTTACGCAAACGTAAAAAGGGCTTTGCGCCCTTTGTATTTCGATCGCACGGCAAGCCGATAAGGGTTTGCCGGGGTGTTTCAAACCCGACAGTGCTGCTAGCGCTTCGCCAGGAACCAGTTGGCAACCGTAACGCCTAGAGCGTCACCGGGCTGCGCATCCTGATACCAGAAATACAGCGGCTTACCCTTGTAGGCCCACTGGCTGGTGCCGTTGTTGCGTTGAATGATGGTGAAGTCCTTGCTAGGCGGGATGCTGAAAAAGTCGGCATACAGCGGTGGCCATTTGGTTGCGCAGCCGCCATTGCAGGCCGAAACGCCGTCAACCTTGTCATTGGCGAAAATGTACAGTGTCATGCCTTCGACATTGCGCCTTTGCCCTGTGTTGATTTGCGTCAGCGGGTCGGTGATGGTCACCTGGTCATCGTTGACACCAAAGTTCAGGATGCTGCCTTGCCCCGTCCAAATGTCTGTGTCCAACACCTTGCCAGCCTTGAATGGATCGGGGTGTACCACGAACCAGACCTTGTTGACCAGGAAGCCATGGTTGTCGCCGGGCGAGGTATCCGCAGGGTGGCTGGCATCGCCGTTGAAGAAATACAGCGGATAGCCGCGATAGGCCCACTGCCGCGAACCGTCGTCGCGAGTGACGATGGAATAGTCCCCCTCAGTTTTGGCGCCTTCAGCGGCAAACAGTGGCGGCCAGACATTGGCGCACTGCGAGGATGCACTGACATTGCACGTCGATTTCCCCGGTGCATCTTTGGAAAAGACATATTGCGTCAGGCGGCTGGATTGCGCGACCAGTAGGGTGCCAAGGTCGCTGTCGGCAATAAAATCTCCGGCCTGGGGTGCTTTGGCTTGCACCACAACGCGATTGTAGTTTTGGCTGGTTTCTACTGTGGCACCCGGCGGCACGGGTTGACCGTTAGCCAGCGTGCTGGGTGCATTGTCACCGCCGCACGCACTCAGGATGGAGGCCAAAGCCATGGCCGCAGCCAATGGCGCGAGTTGTTTGAATGTCATGCCTTGCATGTTGAATCACCTTTGCAGAGTTAAGTTTGAGGTGGACGGAACGCTCAGCGTGTCCAGCCTTGGCGCTTGAAGACTTCTTCGCCTTGCGCCGATTTGAGATAGTCGATGAATTCGGCGGCTGCCTTGTTTTCGTGGCCGCGTGTGGTCATGGCAATATCGGTGGCGCGCCAGATGGTGAGCTCCGGCTCGACGGCGACCAGGTCGGCGATGTCCTTGTTGTTGATTTGCCAGTGCGTCCAGATCAGCCAGGCATCAATGTCGGGCTGCTCGATCCAGCGTTTGCGTGCCATGCCGGAGTTAGGGGCGAAGGCAACAATGTTTTTGCGAAAGCCTTTGAGTAGTTCGACTTCTCCGCTGCGCCCAGCAGCGTCTTCCCACATACCGACCTGTCCTGCGCCTTCAGTGACCATGATTTTCATGCCGGGTTTGGCGAGGTCGCGCAAGCCCGTAATGGACTTGGGATTATCCTTGCGCACCAGAATGGCGGAGGGGCGGATGTACAGCGGTTCGACGGTTTTTGTGTCAATTTGCCCGGCAAATGCAGTGATGAAGTTGCTCATCATGTTTTCCGAACCGGAGAAGATGAGGTCAGCGTCACCTTTGGCCTTGTCCAGCCATTCGGGCGTCGGACCTGCGGTCACGATAACCTCAATGCCTTTTTCTTTGCCGAAGGCTTTCGCCAGTTCCTTGACAGCGGGTGCCGGGCCGCCGGGGCCGTAAATGTTCAGCGTTTCGGCCTGCGCCACGCCGATGGACAGGGCTAGAGCGGCAAACAGAAGTGCGAGGGATGGAATGCGTTTGCGCATGATGCTTTTTCTCCGATGGATGGTGGGGGCGATGGCTCGTGCCATTCATCGGTGTGTACGCTGGGAGGCCTTGGGTTATTCCCATGAATATTTATTGCGATATTTTTGCGACATGAAGGAATAAGCGTCTTGCGCCATGCGTATATGCCAGTGTGTTGATTAACGATTTTCTGCGTGAGCCCGTAAGCATGGACGATTCAATCAAGCCGAACGAAGACATCGGAGCCTGCATCCCGCGCCTGCGCCGATACGCGCGCGCTTTGCTGGGCGTGCGCGGCGAGGCCGACGATCTGGTGCAGGACACTCTGGAGCGGGCGTGGCGCAAGCTGCATCTTTGGCGGCGCGATACGGAACTCCGCCCTTGGTTGTTCAGCATCATGCACAATATTTTTATCGACCAGCGTCGTCGAGCGCCGGAGGAAACCGTGTCTCTGGACGAGCACGCGCTTGAGTTTCCGGTCGCCCCTGCTCAGGAGCGCATGATGGAAATGGTCGATCTTGAGAGTGCCTTGCGGATGCTGCCTGCCGAACAGCGCGAAGTAATCCTGCTAGTGGGGCTGGAGCAATTGGCTTACAAGGACGTCGCCGTGGCGCTGGGTATTCCCGTGGGCACGGTGATGTCGCGCTTGTCGCGAGGACGTGAGCGTCTGCGTGAATTGATGGAAGGGCGGCAACGTGTGGTGGCGTTAAAGGTGGTGAAATGAAAGGCTTACCGATGCGTGAAGATGATTTGCAGGCCTATGTCGATGACCGGCTTGATCCGGTGCGCCGCGCTGAGGTGGATGACTGGCTGGTCGCTCACCCGCTGGAGGCCGCACGCCTGCGCAGCTACCGCAAACAGAACAAGGCTTTGCAGGCATTGTTCGCGCCGGTGCTGGATGAGCCGTTGCCCGAGGCGCTCAAGGTCGCGCGTCCACAGGCGAAGCCAAAAGGAATGGGGCTATTGCGCATGGCGGCCATGCTGGCGGCGGTGGGGCTGGGGAGCGTGCTGGGCTGGACCTTGCGCGGCGAGGTGCAGTTGGTACAGGCGCGTAATGAGGCTGTCGCTCCCGCGCAGCTGCCTGCTTTGCAGATGGCAACGGTTGCTACAGCCGATACGGGGCTGGCGCGGCGTGCAGCGGTGGCGCACGCGGTGTACAGCCCGGATGTGCGCCGTCCGGTTGAAATTGGCGCAGATCAGGAGGATCAGCTGGTCGCCTGGTTATCCAAGCGACTGGGATCCAATCTCAAGCCGCCCAAGCTGGGACGTCTGGGTTATGAGCTGATCGGCGGTCGGCTCCTGCCTGGCGATAAAGGTCCGGTCGCGCAGTTCATGTACCACGATGCTTCGGGCAAGCGCCTGACGCTGTACGTTTCCCGCGAGACGGGTGATGACAAGGAGACAGCGTTTCAATTTTCCGAGATTGGGCCGATTGGGGTGTTTTTCTGGGTTGATCGCGGTGTCGGTTACGCCATTTCCGCAGGCGCGGATAAAGCCGAGTTGGCGCAGGTTGCGGTCACGGTTCACGAGCAGCTTCGGCTGCCTTGAGCAGTTGGTTCTGAACCATGAGTTTGCCGAGGTTGTCTTTGTAAATGTTCAGGCATAAAACAGGTGGAGTGTGATGATGTTGTTGCAGCGAGTATTTGCGGTTTTTCTGGGAGGGCTAATGATGGTCATGCCAATGATGGTGAATGCGGCACAGTCCGAATCGATTGTGCTCGGCATGGGTTGTTTCTGGGGCGCAGAAAAGCGTATGTCCGAGATTCCCGGTGTGCTGGATGTTGAGTCCGGTTATGCCGGGGGCGATGCGGCCAAGGCGGGGTATTACGATGTTTTGGGTCTGGAAAAGGAGATTCAAAGCGGGCGTGCCCAGCAGCGCAATCACGCCGAGGTGATTAAGGTCACCTTTGATCCGCAGAAAGTGGCTTTGAAAACGGTTTTAATCAAGTTTTGGGAAAGTCATGACCCGACGCAGGGCGACCGTCAGGGCAATGATCGCGGCACCAACTACCGCAGCGTGATTTATTTCAACGACGCGGCGCAAAAGGCCGTCGCGCTGGAAACACGCGACGCCTACCAGCAGGCTTTAACCAAGGCCGGGCGCGGCACGATTACCACTGAGATCGCACCGCTGCGCAATTACAACAGCGCTGAGGATTACCATCAGAATTATCTGAAGAAGAATCCGAATGGCTATTGCGGCCTGGGCGGAACAGGTGTGGCGTATCCGGGCGAGGCGGCCAAAGCAGTGGCTCCGCCCCTGGATGCAGCCAAACTGCACTTTGACCGCCAGTTGATCGTATTCGAGGCCGAAGACTGCCCGTTCTGCAAGAAATTCCATGCCGAGGTGCTGGATGGCTGGAAGGCAGCTACGCCGATCGTTGCCACGTTTAACCCCAATCCTCCCAAGGATTGGACATTGGAAAAGGCACTGTTTGCCACGCCGACGATTGTGCTGTTTGAAAAGGGTAAGGAAGTTTCACGCTATACCGGCTACAACGGCGAGAAAGAGCGTTTTTGGAAATGGCTGGGCTTCCAGCTTTTGACTCCGGAGCAGCAGAAAATCGCCTTTGAGCAGGGCACCGAGCGCCCCTTCACCGGCTCGCATCTGGATGAAAAGCGTCCGGGCATGTTTGTTGATCCGATCAGTGGTGCCCCGCTGTTCCGTTCGGATACCAAGTTCAATAGCGGCACGGGCTGGCCAAGCTTTTTCAACCCGGTGGAGGGCTCCATTGTGCTGGTCGAGGATAATGCACATGGCATGAAGCGCGTCGAAGTGCGCAGTGCCAGCTCAGGCATTCATCTTGGTCATGTGTTCGACGACGGCCCGCCGCCTAGCGGCAAGCGTTATTGCATCAATGGCAATGTGTTGAAGTTTTTGCCGGATAAGCCTTAGTGGGTGTTTGGCGCTCGTTCCTGTGGCGCGAATGTCAAACAAACCTTCCTTTTGTAAGCGCTCGCGTAAAAACTGAAAACAGCCTGTGTCGTCAATCATCATTCAGGCAACGCAAATGCGCATACACGCTGCGTGCCAGAGCGGGTGTTTCATACCCGCCCTCAAGCATGGATACGATGCGTCCACCCGCGCTTAGGTTGGCCTGTTGGATGAGCTGCTGCGTGATCCAGGTGTAATCATCTTCACTTAAAGCGAAGTTCGCCATGTCATCCTCGCGGTGGGCATCAAAACCGGCTGAAATCAGGATGAGCTGCGGTGCATGTGCCTGAAGGCGTTCAAACCATGCTTCACTGACAGCGGCGCGCCAGCGCGTCCCATCCGTACCAGCGGGCAGGCCAACGGGCAGGCAGTTGGCGGCCAAAGGTGGAATGCCACTGCTTGGATAAAACGGGTGTTGAAAACTGGAGCAAAATAGAACGCGCTCATCACCCGCCACAATTGCTTCGGTGCCATCGCCGTGATGTACATCGAAGTCGATAATGGCCACCCGCTCAAGACCGTGCCTTTCCAAAGCGTGCAGGGCGGCAATGGCGATGTTGTTGAAAATGCAGAACCCCGCTGGACGTGTGCGACTGGCATGGTGTCCCGGCGGGCGGATGGCGCAAAAGGCGCGGCGTTCAGCTTGCTGCAACACCCAGTCCACAGCGGCCATACCGCTACCCGCTGCGCGTAAAGCCGCAGGCAATGTGTAGGGGGTCATTGCGGTATCCCCGTCCAGATTCACCGTGCCCTCCATGGGGGCATGTTCAAAGACTAGCTCGATCATGCGTTCGCTGTGCGCCAGCGCCAGATCCTCACGCGTGGCGAGCGGTGCATCCAGATGCGTCAGCCACGGGTCGAGGCCACGTGCGATAAGCATGTCAGTGATCGCCTCAAGGCGGGCAGCGTTTTCAGGGTGGTGGGCGCCATTACTGTGTTTGAGGCAATCGGCATGGGTAATGAAGGCAAGGTTCATGGCACGCTCTGCGGATAAATGGGTAATGAATCAGGACTTACGTAAAAACACCCCAGCAGCGTTAAAGCGCCTCGCCGTACTAGGTACTGGCATCAAAGCTTTGCCTTGCCGGGGCGCTTTTGCGTAAGCCCTATGAATTATTTCAGCGTCGTTTCAATTTACTCTCCCTCTTCGGGATAGGCCACTACATGATCGATGGCCAGGCGGATGCCGATATTCTCGCCTATGGCGTGGTCGTGATGCGAAGGCACGAGGGACAATATCTGCGCGCCACTGCCAAGCTCCAGGGTGTAGAGAAACTCTGCGCCACGGAAGGTTTTCTTGATGATTTTGGCTTGCATGGTGCTTTGGTCATCGTGAATCACATCATCCGGGCGAATCAGCACGCGAACCTTGCAACCATTCCAGCACTCGTCACATTGTTCGGCACCGCACTGGGTGGGGATAATACCCGTCTGTACGCCCAGTTCGATCTTGACCTGGCGGCTGCTCATGACCTGCCCGCGCAAAAATGCGCCCATGCCGACGAAGTCGGCCACAAAACGATTACTCGGACGGTGATATACGTTGTAAGCCGTGTCCCATTGCTGGATGTGGCCTTGATGCATCACTCCTACCCAGTCCGCCATGGCAAAGGCTTCGTGCTGGTCATGCGTGACCATCAGCGCGGTGATGCCTTCGTGTTTGATGATCTCGCGCACCTCGGTAGCAAGTTTCTCGCGCAGCTCCACGTCCAGATTGGAAAAGGGTTCATCCAGAAGCAGCAGGGCGGGTTTGGGAGCAAGCGCACGAGCAAGCGCCACGCGCTGTTGCTGGCCGCCCGATAACTCATGCGGGAAGGCATGTGCGCGTCCAGCCAGTCCCACGGTTTCGAGCATCTCCTGCACACGTTGCACGCGCGCCTTGTGTTCGAGAGGGTGCAGGCCAAAAGCGATGTTGTCGGCAATGTTCAGATGCGGAAACAGGGCGTAATCCTGAAACACCATACCCACCTGGCGCTTTTCCGGCGGCACCACGGCACCGACCTGGCTCATGATTTGTTCATTGATGCGAATCGAGCCCTTGGATGGCGTTTCAAAACCGGCAATCAGGCGCAGCGCCGTGGTTTTACCACAGCCGGAAGGGCCCAGCAGGCAGGCAATATCACCGCGCTCAAGGGTGAACGAAATCTGCTCAAGCACAGGATCACGGGTGTATTGGCAGGCAAGTAGATCAACATGTAGAACGGGCGGCATACAGGCTTGGACTTGGTCGTGTTCAGAATCAGGTGCGGTGATGATAGTCTGAGAATCATTTTCATTCACCTTTGACTAATCTGCCTATGCCACGTTTTTCACTCATGTCGGTCTTGACCCTGCTGATTGCGCTGCTGGTGGCTTTGCCTTTGGCGGGGTTGCTTTTGCAAGCATTGCAGCCCGATAAACAAGACATCTGGCTGCATTTGGCTGACACGGTGTTGACGGATTATGCACTCAACAGCTTGTTGCTGGCCTTGGGAGTTGGACTGGGCACGGCCATTCTGGGCACCTTGAGTGCGTGGCTGGTGTCGCGCTACCAGTTTACGGGGCAACGTGTTCTGCAGTGGGCCTTGCTGTTGCCACTGGCTATGCCGACCTATGTGATTGCGTATGTCTATACCGATGCGCTTCAATTTTCGGGTCCGATTCAAAGCGGCTTGCGTGCGCTATTTGACTGGCAACGTGCTGATTATTGGTTTTTTGAGATTCGCTCCCTGCCGGGGCTGATCGTAGTGTTCAGTCTGGTGTTTTATCCGTATGTGTATGTTTTGGCACGCGAGGCCTTTTTGGATCGTCCGGCAAGTGTCGAGGATGTGGCGCGCAGCCTGGGTTTGAGCCGTGCGCAAGTGTTGTGGCGCGTGCTGTTGCCGATGGCACGCCCGGCCATTGTGGCCGGGGTGGCCTTGGTGATGATGGAAAGCCTGGCCGAATTCGGCGCGGTGTCGTATTTCGGGGTGAATACCCTGACCAGTGGCATTTACAAGGCGTGGTATGCCTTTGGCAATCCGGCCACAGCGGCGCAACTGGCCTTGAGTCTGGTCGGTCTGGTGATGCTGGCCTTGGTGCTTGAAAAAAGGAGCCGGGGACGAGCGCGCTTTCATAACCCATCCGGGCGTAAGCCCACACCACTCAAACTGCATGGTGGACGGGCATGGCTGGCTCTGGGGGGCTGTCTTTTGCCCTTGCTTGGCGGTTTTATCCTGCCTGCACTGTGGTTGTTGCAGCTTGCCTTGAGCGAAACGGAGACCTTGCTGAACCTGCGTTATCTTGGGTTTGCATGGAATAGCGTGATGTTGGCGTTCATTGCAAGCCTGCTGGCTTTGGCGGTGGCTTTGTTGCTGGGCTATGCCACTCGCCTGAATAACAACGCCTGGTTACATGGACTGAAACGTTTTGCCTCCATGGGTTACGCCGTGCCGGGGACGGTGTTGGCCGTGGGGGTGCTGGTTCCGCTGACGGCCTTCGATCACGCATGGATTGCCTGGATGCAAAGCCTGTTCGGGATAACACCCGGCCTTTTGCTCAGCGGAAGCATGTTCGCCTTGGTGTTTGCGTATCTGGTGCGTTTTCTTGCCGTGGCCGTGCATGCAGTGGACAGCAGTTTGCAGCGTATTCGCCCCAGTCTGGATGATGCCGCACAAGGACTTGGGCTCACGCGCTGGAAGGTTTTGCAGCGGGTGCATCTGCCCTTGCTGCGCGGCGGCATGTTGAGTGCGGTATTGCTGGTGTTTGTGGAAGTGATGAAAGAACTACCCGCGACTATCGTGTTGCGGCCTTTTAACCTGGACACGCTGGCGACCCAGGTCTTTGTACTGGCTGCCGACGAACGCTTGGCCGAAGCCGCCGTCCCGTCCTTGATGATCGTGGCCGTGGGCTTATTGCCGGTGTTGATTTTGACGCGGGTAATGCGGCGGGGGCGCGTGTAAAACGGGCATAAAAAAGCCCCGTGGAGTGGGGCTTGAGCTTTTGATGTCATCCTTCAGCGTTTCTTCAAGGGCGGAAAATCATCTCCAGCTGCGGGTCGACCACAGTCACCCCATGTTGGTGTGCACTTGAAACCACAAACGGCATAACCTCATCCAGTTTTGAAAAGGTCATGGCCAACATGCCCATTTCATGTTTGAAATTACCGAGCATGGGGCCATCTGCCCAAGGACTGTTTTCCATGCCTTCATGGTCACCTGACGCCGAGAGACTGGAAAGACACGGGAACTTTGCTGTTAGCGTTGTATGCAATGCCACGAGTTTGGGCGCAATTTCACGCTCGTCATCGTAATAGCTTTCTTGCGGCTGTCCGATTTTGTCCCAGACATCACCATCGTCTGCAGGAGCTTGTCCTACAAGCAAATAAACGTTGTAACTCATGCGCGCTCAACCTCGGTTGATGTGTAATTTGGGAGATCAGGCACAACGCTGCTGCAAGGGGAATTGCAGCGGACGAAGTGCGCGTGAAGGCTATTATTTCCAGCCCGCCTTGTCCATCAGGCGTTGAGCCTGCGGAATCTCCTTGGCCAGGCTGCTGGCATTCAGCGGGTCGATTTTGAAGCTACCCAGTGCGTCGAGTTGCGGGTTGTCGATTTTAACCTCGGCAACCACAGGCCATTCGTTGTTGCCATTGGCGAAATAGCCTTGTGCCGCGTCGCTGGCCAGGTATTCCATGAACTTGACGGCGGCTTCCTTGTGCGGCGCATGTTTCAACATGCCGCCACCGGAAATATTGACGTGGGTGCCCTGGGTTTGTTGATCGGGAAAGATGATGCCGACGGTTTCGATCAGCGCCCTGTCTTCGGGTTTGTCGGAAGCGGCCAGGCGGGCGTAGTAATAATGGTTGGTGAGTGCCAGGTCGCATTCGCCCGCTGCGATGGCGCGCATTTGGTCGGTATCGCCGCCTTTGGGCGCACGCGCAAGGTTGCTCACGATGCCGTTCGCCCATTGCGCAGCCTGCTCTGCACCTTGGTGATTGATGATTGAAGCCAGTAAGGTCAGGTTGTACGGGTGGTTGCCACTACGCACGCAGACCTTGCCCTTAAAGGCGGGTTTGGCAAGATCAAGGTAGGTGGCGACCTGTGCGGGTTGGATGGTTTTCTTGTTGTAGGCGATGACGCGCGCGCGGTAGGAAAATCCGAACCATTGCAGATCATGGGCGCGGAACTGGGCGGGAATGCGTTGTTCAAGCACGGCAGATTTCACCGGGGTGAACAGTCCAGCTTCATCCGCCGCCTGCAAGCGCGCAGCATCCACGGTTATGAACACATCGGCCGGACTGGCGGAGCCTTCGCGCTTGATGCGCTCAAACAACTCATCTTCCTTGCCTTCAATGCGGTTAATCTTGATGCCGGTGGCTTCGCTAAAGCCTTTGTACAGTGCCTCGTCGGTTTTGTAATGACGCGCGGAGTACAGATTGAGTTCTTGATCGGCCGCCCAGACGGCGGGTATGCCAAGACTTAATGCGATGAGTGTCGGGGCAAGCAGGGAGGGCTTTAAGCAGTGGGGCATGATGGAGTCTTATGAGATGGAAGAAGGTGTGGATTAATTTGGCCACAAATGAGAATTGTTTGCAACCGCGTTATAGGCAGGCGTTATGGGCGGGGGTGGCCGAAATTTTCGTCCATTGCGCAAGGGCACTTCTATAAATTCAATCAAGCCGACCAAATTTATTGATTGGGGCAAGGCAAAATGCGGCGAAAAAGCGCAGCATAGATAACTATGTGAGCATTTTGAGCCGTATTTTGACGCAGCAAGATTCGAGCGCCTCTCCTATGTGGCAGGCGACGTCCCCCCGGTTTTCAGTAGCACCGAGCTTTAGAGTCCGGGGTAAATGTAGCCGATTTCCCGGCCAGTTGTATTGCGTAAGCTGCGGGTGTCAGA
>JAGUXT010000042.1 GCA_020061705.1 Halothiobacillus sp.
AGTGGTGTAAATTGCGCGACCTTCTAATACCTACACAACGTCTCCTCTTGGGGCGTGATGCTTTGGAGCAAAGTTCATGAAAACCTTGAGTGCTAAACCGGCGGAAGTCACACGTGACTGGTTCGTCGTTGATGCCAGTGGCAAAACACTGGGTCGTATGGCAACTGAAATCGCTCGGCGCCTGCGTGGCAAGCACAAGGCCGAGTACACGCCGCACGTCGATACCGGCGACTACGTTATCGTCATTAACGCTGACAAAATCCGCGTGACCGGTAACAAGGCGCAAGACAAGATGTATCACCATCACACCGGCTATATCGGTAACCTGAAGTCCATTAACTTCAGCAAGTTGATCGTCAAAGCGCCAGAGCGCCCGATTGAAATTGCCGTCAAAGGCATGCTGCCGAAGAACCCACTGGGTCGCCAGATGTTCTCCAAACTCAAAGTCTACGCAGGCACCGAGCACCCGCATGTTGCTCAACAGCCGCGTGTACTTGACATCTAACTTACAGAGATAATCAGACATGGCACTGACTCAAGATTATGGAACTGGTCGTCGCAAGACCTCAGCCGCTCGCGTATTTCTCCGTCCGGGTACGGGCAACATCACCGTCAATGGTCGTCCTTTGGACGTGTATTTCGGTCGTCCAACCGCCTGCATGGTGGTGCGCCAGCCGCTCGAACTGACCGGCTTGTCCGACAAGTTCGACATCATGGTTACAGTTGAAGGTGGTGGTAACACCGGCCAATCCGGTGCGATTCGCCACGGTATTACCCGTGCGTTGATGGAATATGACGAAACCCTTCGTTCAGCGCTGCGTAAAGCAGGCTTCGTCACCCGCGATGCGCGTGAAGTCGAACGTAAGAAAGTCGGCCTGCGTAAAGCACGCCGCGCGGTACAGTTCTCCAAGCGTTAATTTTTCGCTACGGATTGTTCGTTATACTTCAAGCCCCGCCTATGCGGGGCTTTTGTTTGCAGCGTTGGATTTCACTCCCCCTTTGAAAAAGGGGGCAGGGGGGATTTGCAGGGGCGGGATGGTTTGATAAGGCTGTAAAATCCCCCTCAATCCCCCTTTTCCAAAGGAGGAGGATGAACCACCAAGATCTTGATTACACTCCCACCTTTTGCAAAGGGAGATGAAAAATCCCGATTAACTGCAACCTTTGGCATCCCATGCTCAATAACACCGCCCGCACAATCCTTCTTGTCCTGCTCGGCCTTATGGCGCTCACCACGGTGCCGTTTTGGCTATTTCCGCTGGATATTCAAATCAGCTCGATTTTTTATCATCCTGAACTTGGCACAGGCGATGCCGCATGGCCGGTACAAAAACTGCCATTTGTGCAGTTTTGTTACAAGGCCGCGCCCATCCTCACCATGCTGGTGGCGCTCCCGGCCTTGTTTATCGTGCTATTTGGCGGCTGGATGGTGCGCCTCAAGCCCTGGCGTGCTCATGCGGCGGTTGTCGTGTTAACGGTCGTGCTGGGGCCCGGCTTATTGGTGAACGGCATCTTCAAGGAGTTTTGGGATCGCCCGCGCCCAGTGCAAACGCAGGATTTTGGCGGGGAGTATCCCTACGCACCGCCCTTGATGGTTGGTGAAGCGGCGGGCGGCAAGTCGTTTCCCTGTGGGCACTGCTCGGCAGGCTTTGCACTGGCCGCCTTGTGGCTGCTTTGGCGCAAGCGTCGTCCACGCTTGGCGTCGGCGGCTTTGACTTTGGCGGTGGTGTTGGGTGGGGCGATGGGTTTTAGCCGCATTGCAGCGGGTGGGCACTATCTATCCGACGTACTCTGGGCGGCTTGGCTGTCGTTTTTTGCCGCCTGGCTGAGTTACTACTTCATTATGCGCATTCCGCAGCGTGAAGCGGGTTGGGTGCCCGCACCGTTGCAACTCGCCCATCCCCTGCGTTGGGGGATCGGTGGCGTGATAAGCATGGGCGTGATCTTGGGCGCATTGATGGCCACGCCCGTGGATTTGCGATGGACACACAGCTTCGGTACAAATGATTGGGCGGATGGCCATGTCCTTCGTTTTGAACATTCCAGCCCTGAAGTATGGCTGTCGGTGGCGGGTGCAGAACCGCAAGTAGAGATCGACGCTCAATGGCAGGGGTTCGGGTTGCCTGGAGGCCGTGTGCAAGTCAAGACCACGGACACGGGCTGGATAGTGTCACCGCAAGGCGTGTTCAGCGAATTGCGTGATCGCGTGCAGATCAGGGTCAGCGTTGCGCCGGGACAGACATTACAGCTTCAGCTTGATGCAAAAGCGCAACTTAGAGTGCATTGTGCCGGTGGTATCACGGGCGGCATGGCTCAAGAGCGCGTGCAAAGCAATCTTCCCGCTGCGCAGGTACTTTGGGAAGGCTGTGAGGTTGCGAGTACCCCCTGATAGGAGACGGAAAAGCTCATCCATGAGTTTTTCCGTCCTACCAAACCCGGTACACGCCCTGGATTTGTAGCTGAAAATTAATCACTTGATTGATTTGCGGGCGGGACATGGATGTCCCGCTTTAACAGGCGGCTGACACAGTATTTCAGCAGCCTTGTATGTTCCAAAAGCATTAAAGTGAGGCTGTGGGAGGCAGATCGCCGCAGCCTTGGTGACCCACACCGTTAGCAGCACAGATCGTCTCCCTCACATCTGAGCAAAACCCGAACAGTTGCCAGGGCCGTCAGCCCGCATCTTCGCAAGAATGGGAGATCAGACATGAGCCTCAAGACAAGAATCGCAGTCGGTGTTGATATAAGCAAGTCCCGCCTTGATGTGTTTCACAGCGGGACTCAGCAGCACCAACCGTTCGAACATTCACCCGCAGGCATCGAAGCACTTCTGGCGTGGATCAAGGCGTGCGGTGCCCTCGACGTGGTGGTCATCGAAGCCTCCGGGGGCTATGAAATGACCCTCTGGTACGCCCTGTGCGTCGCCGGGATTCCAACAGCGCGCATCAACCCGAAGCGCTCACGTGACTTCGCACGCGCTTTGGGTGTGTTGGCCAAGACCGACCGGATCGATGCCAGGGTATTGGCGTTGTTCGGCGCCACCCTGGAGCTTGAACCCGACCGCCCCAAGGACAAAGCCTTGCAGGGCATGGAAGCCTGGTTAACGCGCCGCCAACAATTGGTCGAGATGCGTGTGGCCGAGCAAAACCGCAGACCCTTGGCTCCCAAGGCGGTGCAAAAACGTATTGACCTCCACCTGGGGCAGTTGCAGCGGGAGATCAAGCGGATCGATCAAGACCTGGCCAGGCAGATCGAGCCGCACCCCGCATGGAGCCAAAAGCTCGCCCTGCTCGATGGCCTCAAAGGGGTGGGTGCCAATACCCGCGCCTGGCTGATCGCCGCCCTACCCGAGCTAGGCTCGCTCAACCGCCGCCAGATCGCGGCCTTGGTCGGCCTGGCGCCCATGGCGCATGAGTCAGGAACCTACAAGGGCCGACGGCGCATTTACGGGGGGCGCGCCTCCGTGCGCACGGCCTTGTTCCTCGCCAGCCTCTCCGCCGTTCGCTTCGACCCACGTATGAAGGACTTCTACCAACGCCTGCTCAATGCCGGAAAGGCCAAAAAGGTCGCCCTCGTGGCCGCCATGCGCAAGCTGTTGACCATCATCAACGCTGTGTTCCGTAGTGGTGAACCTTACCGTGTGACGCTGGATGTGTAGGGACTTGGGAACACAGTTGCTGTTAATTCATTAACGCGTCGATGATTTGAAGCCCAGTTGCAACACGCTGTAGTCCTCCTGGCCGTGCCCCTCTTCGGCGGTGTGCTGCAAATTGGCGGCAAGCGCACGCAAGACTTCGGTCGAAATACCCTGGTCGTCGGCGCTTTCGATAAACAAACGCACATCTTTAATGAGGTGGTCGAGCGGGAAATTGGGGCGCGAGAAATCGTCGTTCAGCATACGGTCGAGTTTTTTGTCGAAGGTTGGCGTATACAGCGCACTACTGCGCAAAAGCTGCATGAAATCATCCACCTTCACATCATGCGCCTGTACCAACGCCAAACTCATGGCAAAGGCGGCGGTCTCACTGGCAATAAGCTGATTCATGGCCAACTTGAGCGCGGCGGCCTGACCGACCGCGCCGATATGCATGGGTTCAGCGCCTAGGTCGTGCAACAGTGGAGATAAAGCCGCAAACTGCGCCGTCGTGCCGCCAAACATCAAAATCAGCGTGCCGCTGCGTGCTTCGGGCAGGCTGCCCAAGACCGGGCATTCGGCATAGTTCGCACCGTGTTCACGCAGCGCTGAGGCCAAAGTCAGGCTGTCGCTTGGGCTGATGGTGCCCATGTTGACGATGGTGCGTCCTTGCAACGCCGGGCGAGTTTCGGCATTGAGTAATATGGCTTCAATCGCCGCGCGGTCAGCGAGAAAAAGAAGTGCGACATCACCGAAGCGTACAGCCATATCAGGCGAATCCAGCACCTGCGCGCCGTGATCGACCAGAGCGGTTGATTTATGCGTGTCACGGTTCCACACCGCGAGATGGTGACCCTGCGCGAGCAAGCGCACTGCTGCGGCTGAGCCAAGCAGACCCGTACCAAGAATGGATATATTCATATCAGGCCTCTGGTTTTGTTCAATAAAAAGCCCGCTTGCGCGGGCGTTGTAGGTGAGTTGTACACCCAACAGTAAAGGCTATTTCCAGCAGTAGCGCACGTCTTCGGTGCCGGATTCACCTTTAACGCCCGTATTGGAAATGCTCAGCGTGCCGCATTGTGTGTCGTTTTGTAAGAGGGTGGGCACAGCTTGGATGATGTAGGTTCGGGCGGTTGGTTCACCGGCAGCAAAGCCAAAGGCATAGCGTGCTGCGAGATCTTGGCCGCAACCTGATGGCCCGCCAGCCGCAGACGCGGGCAAGACAACGGCGACACCCGCCGTGGTTTGGTGATAACGCAGATTGGTGGTGTAAAACCGCTCCATAAACTGCACCTGTTCAAGCAAGCAGGCCGCTGCCGCCGCGCGGTTGGCCTTGATGATATGTGCCTGATAGCTCGGAACGGCTATGGCCACAAGGATGGCGATAATCGCCACCACAATCATGACTTCAACCAGCGTAAAGCCTAGGCTTTGGCGTATTTTCATATCAATGAAACCTCAACTTGTAAAAAAATAACAGGCATTCAAGGTAAGTTGAATGCCTGATTGTTATCTCAGTCTACAACTCTATTGGCTCGCGACTAGCGTAGTATCTCGCGCCATGAAAGTCGGCCTTTCTTCAAGCCAGAGTTGGTCTTGATGTTTTCATACGTTCCATCCGATAGACCGATGAGTAAGCGGTCACCCATGACTGCTGGATCTGCACTAAGGGCATCAAAGTAAATGCCACTGGTTTCCACTTGTTTGCCATCGCCATCAAGAATATAGCTGTCGCCCGCATCTACAACACCGTCTTTATTGATGTCGTAGAAGTTGAAGTTCAAACGTGAACCGGTAAACAAATCAATGGCAAGGTTGTAACTAATGCCACCAGGGCTGCAAGGATCCTCTACGGGAATATTGACTGATGTGACCAAGACCTTGCCATACACCAGCGGTGTTCCGTAGACACGTTGCCCTTCAGCTTTGCGAGTTACAATGTCTGAGCTAAGCGGGACATACCAGCCTTTGCGCCCCACCATATCGCCAGTGACAGCCGCTTCAATGGCCAAAGTCCGCTGTAGACCGATTAGACCACCTGCAGTCCAATCGTAGATGATTTTGCGCTCTTTGAGGTCACTAAAGCTCACCGAGCTACCGGTATCCTGTATGCCATACAACGCATTGATTTGCATGTCGGTTACATCGCTTGCCCCCATGTAGCGTCCTGTACCAAAGAATACGTAACGGAAACCATCATTTGGGTTGAGGGCAACATTGACCCCACCAGTAATGGGCTGAGCCTTGGCAGATATGGCGTTGTTGTCGGTGGTGGTGAACATGTGCTGACTAGACCAGGTAGCAGAGTTATTGCCTGTAACATTGAACTTCCATAGGCGACCCAGCAAGTCACCACCATAGAAGTAGTCAATGTCACCATCGTTGCCATCGTCCCAGCCGGCGATTTGTGCCAACCCATTGGACTCCTCTCCAGTTGCGATGACACCAGCCAAGCTCTTGATAAGTGCTCCGGTTTTCAAATTAACGACGATAAGGTTCGCTTTACTATTGGTGCTGTTATAGCCATTGCCTACCACCGTTGCCCATGTGCCATCATCGAGTAAGATAACCTGTGGCTTGCCGCGCACCTGACCAAGATCGTCATTGGTGAATTCCCACATGACATCAATATTTTCAGGGTCGGTAACATCAAGAGCAAACAGTGTTTTACCGCCTGCACCGGTCGACCCAACCAGGATGGTTTTCCATACACCATCAATGAGCGCATCACCTACGCCAATTTTACCATCGACGTAATATTGATGGTCTGAGTAGGGCTGCCCTGTTTCGCCGATTTTTGGTTGACTAAGCGCCTTAATGCGGGCGAAGACCTCTGCAGGCATATAAGCAAAGGTTTCCACACCGGTTGTGGCGTTGAAGCCATGCAACATGCCGTCATTGGCACCCACATAAACCATTTTGGTGCGGGATGCGCTGGCTGCGACATAAGTAATGAATGATGCCTGATTCGCTGCAGATATACTGGTGCGGCGCTCGTACTTGCGCTGCGCGGCATCTGCCGTGCCTACAAAAACCGGGTCAGAGTTGACAATGTCACCAAGAGGGCTGACGCGGGTTCTCAGATATTCAGTTGCGGTAGGAGGCAAATTATCTTTAGCTGTGCCTTTGGGAATTTCGTGAGTACGAACCCCCCTCAGGTACTCAACAATAGCCGGATTCCCCGTTGGGTTGGCGGTGTCGGCAAAAAGGAGTTTTTCATCCGCAGTAAGCGTAGCCCAAGTGAAGTTTTGCTCACCGGGTAGCTGTGGCGAGGGCGGGTTGGCACGCCAAAACTTAATATTGCGACTTGCGGGTGATGGGATGACATTTTCGGCTCTCCAGCTTGAGCTGGGCCAAGTGCAGCCCGTCGAGGCATTATCACCGGCGGCGCATGGGAGGCCGGAAAAGTTAAACTTTATCCCAGCCATAGCGCCGCTCCAGCGCATCGGGTCAAACCCGGCGACATAAATGGCCGAGTCTGCGTTGATGCTACCTGTGGTGCTGGCACCGACTGAGGATTGCGAGGTGGATTTGGAAATGATGCCGTCAAAAACAGACTCAAGAGCTTTTTTGAGGTTGAGTGGATTTTGTACCAGGAAGTAGCTATCTGGCACACCATCACCATTCGCATCCCACTCAGCAGTCGAGTCAGGCTTGCCATCACTGTTGGCATCGTTAAAGCCACCCCATTTAGCGGCGTACCACAGCGGGTTTTGGAGTAAGGTGGCAGCGGGTCTGTTACTTGCTGTAAACACACGGTTGGCATTTAGTGGTAAGGCGACACTTGGAGTATTGGGTGTATCGAGGTAATAGTCCGGGTCATTTGCTTCAGCCGTATCTTTATCGCGTACCTCAAGATAAACCCCATCCGCTGTTGTGCCGGAGATAATGTAGCCCATGTGATGGATGATTCCACCGGCGGCGTAGGTTGAGTCAAGGGTTACGTCGACTTGCCCGCCGGCGGTAAGTTGAATGGTGTAATCGACAATCGCGTCCATGTCGTGATCCGCGCCTTGCTCCACATCTTCGTAGTTGATCTGGAATTTGGCATAGGGTCGACCACCATTAACGGTGGCATCCACCGGTGAGCCAGGCAAATTGACGATTTTATCAACATAAAAATCGACGATCTGATTAGTCGGCTGGAATTTATCTGACGCCGCTGAAATACCAGAACCGCCCACGGATTTGGCAAAGGGAACCAAGGTCACGGTTCCGTTGCCTGTCGGGAACTCAATGCGCGGCAAGGGTGAGGCGAGAGCAACCATAAATGCATCGACTTTCTGGTCATTTTTAGCCGTGGAGCTTAGGTCGTGGGTTTTGCCATAAAAAGCCACAGCGGCGGCGTTATAGCTACCTTGCTTGGTTGGTTCTTCAGGGGCAAGACCGCGAATGCTACCCAACGATGCCACATTTTTTGCCGTGGGTGCGCCATCAAAAATAGTGCCACTTTGACCAATGAAGTGAAGACCCGCAACTGTGGGCTCACTGGCGGTAATGGTGTTCAGCAATGATTCAGCACCGATGCTTAAATCACCCGAACCGCCAAAATAACCACCCGGAACTTGGTCGGAGTCAAACGATGGATTGATGTCGCTAATAACTAATTGGAAGGGGCGCGAGCACCAAGGAAAGCCTTTTTGCGGGGTGTCATCGGCTTTTGCTTCAAATTCGTAGGGGTCATCCCATACAGCATTGGTAAGACCCATACTGGTATCGACCGAGCCGCCGGCAAAAGCTGCGGTGGCTGCTTTCTTGCCGGCGAAATAACGCAAACCTTCGTACATGATTTCGGCAATGGGGTTGCCCCAATCATAAAACTCGCCTTCTTTCATGGGACGCGTTGTGACCCATCCGCCTCGATACGCATTGTCTGTCCGACCGTTATTGTAATCGCGGATGCGCAGGGCATTGAGGTTGCTCACAATCCCGTTAGTCGTTGTGAACTGCCCTGTTTGCGGATCGATCTCATCGGTGAATGAAGACATGGCCTTGCGCAACACGCCGCCCGACATGTTTTTGTCGTAGCTGCCGGTGAGCAGGCCGAACATCATGGAATTGTTCTCACCATAGTCTTGTTGTAAACCAATGGGTTTCCAGTCGCCATCCGGATATTTGTAGCAACTATCACCGTGGTAAGTATCGGTGCATACCTCGACGCGCACTGTGTAGTTCGTGCGCGTACCCCCATGCGTATTGTCTCGAAGCACAGGGCGCTCGGTTGATGCCCATTCCCAAACGCGTTTAGAGGAGTCTTTTACCACTGAAAGCCAAGGTGGCAGGTCGCTACACGTATTCAAGGTCGAGCAATCTTTTCCAGCATTGGCGGTAAGGTTGCCAAAGAAATGGCGTTTGCCTGACGCAGGCTGGGAGAGTGGCGTGTAGCTGCCGATGTCGTAACCATCAACTGCAGTACTGGTGTACTCCTTGGCCCACGAGTGCGCATCTTGGGGTATGTATGATCGTCGCAAGATGGTTTTAGTTTTACTATCAACCTCGCGGTGGCCGCCGTAAAGCACTTTGCGTAGGGCATCAATACGGGTGGTGGTGGCGTAGTTTAGCCAGTTGCCACTCCACTGACCTGAACAGGTGTTGAGCGCACCGGCATTGCCCGCTGGAGTGAAAAGGCCGGTATTGTCGCTACCCGCGTTGTGGGTATAGCAGACTTTGCTGTCAAAATAGCCGTAGTAGGTAATGTTTGGATTGAAGCGCACGTCCAGCACGCCGTCACCATCAAGGTCGCTGGCATCGTTGTAGGCTTCATAATAAAGCTTGTGATCGCGGCCGACGATGAGTTGGTTAAGCGGTGGCGCGTTGCGGCCAAGAAACAGCGGCTTTTGGCTGATTTCGACAGCGGCGAGGGCAGGGGTTATGACTTGACCGAGCGCAACTGCGATAAGCATGGAAAGAAGTTTGATGCGCGGGGGAGTTTTTTGGGAGTGGCCTAACATGGTGATTCTCCTCTATGACGAGTTACGAAGGATTAAGCTTCGGGGCTAGCGTTATTGACGACGATAGTTGGATTGCAGCAGGACGCTAGAGCGGCCAGCCGCGTTACCGTTGTATTGCGCACTGATACGGTAGCGATGGGCAAAACAATCAGGTGGTACGGGCGAGGCTTGTTGGCATTCGGGTGGGTCGGCCCATTCGCCCATGTCTTCAATGAAGAATTGTGGGCGACTTGCGTCTGTGACGAGGTTACCCAATACGGTGTTGTCGATCCGCCACCACGCGCCGGTCGGATTCATGATGCGTTCCCATGTGGCTGCATTATTGGGTTCGGTGCAAAAACCATTAATGCATGTATCTGTAAAAGTTGGCTCGGCTAGGCCGGGCGCAAGCAGGGCTTCAGCAGAACGCAAGGCTGTCTCGGCGGCTTGAAAGGCAAGCTCGCGGTCATACATGTTGGCACTCATGTGCTCTTGCATACTGGTGCCGCGAATGCTTGCAAGACCGACAATGGTTATGATGACCAACAAGATAAGCGAGACGGCGAGTGCTGCACCGCGTGCCTGGCTTGGTGATGATAGGGGAGCAGGTATCTGGCTCATTGTGTACGTGTCCTGAGAGTGACGGTTTGCGTTGTGGTGCGGTCAAGACGGCTGTTGTTGGTATTGTCGGTGCGTGTGCCGGTTTCGATGCCGCTTAGGGTAAGTGTGACACGGGCGGCGACGACATCGGCCCAGTTGGTACCCGCTGCAGCATCAACATAGCCCGCAGCTGCATTTCCTGCGCTCAGAAAAGTGATTTGCATATCGTCAATGCCTTCGGCGATTTCTTCGGGTGCCCCGCCATTAACCATACGGAAGAGCGAATTAATCGGGTTGCCTCGCGTGTCATTGCGTCCGCTGGCACCGATGTACCACGTGGCTGATTGAAAGCGCACAATTTGCGCATTGGGCGCGAAATCGTGTGGGTTGCCAGGATTGCTGCAGTCACGAGGAAATCCCAATCCTTTGGTGCAGTTGCCTGGTATTTCTGCGCCGGTGTTATGAACCACAGTTGGGTTGGGGGCATTTGGTCCGGTCATCTGAAAGATGGTTGTTATTTCGTAATCACAAACCATAAGAATATCGCCCGCAGCAACAATGCCATCGGTCGACTTGTTGACGTGAAAGGTTGCTGCGGCTGGGCTGGGCTGATCAATGATTAGCCCTGTCCCTACACTGCTCATTACAGTGATTGCATCAGTGTTTGTAATGTGTCTGGCAGTGGTAGTACCCGTGGCTTGGGCAGGAAATGCGGTATTAAAAGCAGCATCGGTGTTGTAGCCCAGTATGCCGCTTTGAGCTCCCCAATTCGACCACGCGGGTGGGCCGTTAAGAACGTTGACGATGCGGTTGGATGTGCTGCACGCATTGCTGCCGGCTTCTCGCAAGTCGCGTGCGAGCAATTCAAAGGCAATGCGTGAGCTTTCCTGAATGCGCGAGAGACTTTCGGTGGTGCGAGCGGCTTGCTGGTTGGTGACAAAAACACTGATTACACCGCCAATGATGAACAGCCCCAAGGTCATGCCGATCATTAGCTCAACAAGGCTAAGCCCGGAGTGCAGTGATTTGCCGCCAGTGAATGTCGAGCGGCGTGCTGGCCTGTGCTTGATGTTCATATACGCCCCACGGTGGTTAAAGTTTTGGTTGCATCAGCGGCATCCACGACTTGATTTAGACCGCCTCGGCTATCGTTCCATGTGATTGTGATTGTGCATACACGGGACGGGTCGGGTGCAGGCGAAACAGCGCAAGCAATAGAGCCGATTGCAGCGGGGTCATTAAGAGAAGCCTGCACATCCGTCATCCATGCGTTGAGGTCTTTGGATACGAGTGTTGATCCAGCTGAGGGGACGGTGCTTGTTGCGGTCATGTTGTAGTTGCCTTGGCGTGCAGCAGTCAGATTGGCGCGCATCGCTTCAAGGATTGAATAGCTCAATATCACCGCCTGGGTGCGTTCAAGCGAGCTTTGGTTGTTGCGCAGGGCGGAAGACTGCAAGGCCGCCATGCCGAGTAAACCAATCGCGAGAACCACTACGGCAATAAGCACTTCTAGAAGGGCAAAGCCGCGCTGATATCGGACTGGGTGTAGTTTGGGGGTGTGCAACTGCATGGTTGTTCCTGTTTTAATAGGTGAAGTTTGTTGTTAGGGCGGCGTTGGGCAAGTTCCGACCGCAATTGCTGGGTTCGGCCTCTGCACGCGAGGCGTTCCGACACCGTTAATGACGATGTCGCGGGCATTTTCGTTGGCAGGGAGTGCGGTGGTGGCTTTGCATACGCGAACCGTGCCGCCGGCATTTCTGAATAAGGTTCCATCAGGGCTAAATGCGATTGGAGTGGCCGCTGCGCCGTTAACGGTTGCTGTTCCCACGACGCTCAAGTCACTGGTGACTTGGCTTACTTTGGTAATGGTTTCGCCAGCATCAAGAGCACCATCCCGGTCGGTATCAATGAATACAAGCCAGCCGCCAGTCCATGGCGCACCAGTGCACGTAGTGCCGTTGGCGCTGGCACACATGACGACGCGGGTGTTGTTTTTAATGGCTTCGGTGCGGGCGCTGGCGAGGCCGGCTAAAAAATCGTTGGTCTTGGTAGTGAGTTGTGAGCGCGCAATGGTGGACTCAAAGCTTGGGATCGCTATGGCTAGCAGTATCGCGGCAATGGCAACCGTGATCATCAGCTCTAGTAGCGTGAAGCCTTGTTGGGCTGGAGTGGAGTTTGACATGGTTGGCTCGCGTTGAATGGCTTGATTTGAAGTTTGCATTTATGAGCGATGTTTTAGTCTTTGGTTCTGTCTTAGGCAAGTGCGTTTTTTGTCGGTTGGGTTGAGCGGTTGTTTTTTTGGGTTGAGTGGCGGGGTGGATTAGATGTTGTCGTATTGATGTTTTTTGTAGGAGGGGATTTATCCCCGACATCGGTCTGACCAAAAACTCAAGCCTGCGGGCGTGTTTGCCACGGCGGTTAGAGTCTACTCGTATGTGCGTTGGCTGTCGGGGGTAAATCCCCTCCTACAAATCGCGCGCGGCATTTTTCCTGCGGGCTTAACTTGATGGCGGTGAGGCGCAGCGTAGCCGCTACAAATAGTAAACGGGTTGTCAGGGACATAGGCCATTGAGGTCGGCCCGCGTGATGCGGGCTCGACCAAAGTGGTTGATGATGATGTTGCGGGTGTTTTCCTGGATGGCGGTGGTGGCTTTGCAGAGGCGGATGGTGCCAACCATGCTGAAGAGGCTGCCGTCGGCTCGGTAGCTGATGCGGTTGGCGACGTTGGTGTTGCCGCGTATTTCAATAGCGTTGGTGGACTGGCCTTGGTTGGTTATTTGCTCGCCAGGCTCGAGAGCGTTGTTTTGGTTGCTATCGATGTAGATGAGCCAGCCGTCGTGCCAGGGGGTGAGTGTACATTGCAGGCCGTCTTTGCTGGTGCAGAGTGTGGCGCGGGTATTGTTTTTGATGGCTTGGGTGCGTGTCGTGCTTAGGGCGGTGAGGAGGTTGTTGGTTTGGGTCGTCAGTTGGCTTGAAGCGATAAGTGCCTGGAAGCTTGGGACGGCGATGGAGAGCAGGATGGCTGCGATGGCGACAGTTATCATCAGTTCAAGTAGGGTGTAGCCTTGTTGGGTCTTGATGTGCTTGATTTTGTTGGACATGTGATGTTCGTGGTTGTGAAACTATCTTTTTGTACCTGTGGTTTGTGACTTTTTTGTGGGCAATCCTGGCTTTTTTGGGGGGATAGGTGGTTGGAGTCGTGTGAGCTTCAAATTCCCCTAACCCCCTTTTCAAAGGGGGAGTGGATGAGGTGGCTTTTGTGAAGGGGGAGTCCTTTTCTTTCCCTTTGAGAAAGGGGGACTGAGAGGGATTTGCGGGGTTGGTGTGGCTGATCGAGACGGTGTTTTCCCGGATTGCGTTGTGGAGTTGCTCGTTATGAATCGTGAGTCGCCTTTGATGTTGTTTTGTCGCCCAGGGGCGCTGCTTGCCGTGGTGTTGGCAGCGGAGGGGGTGGCGCTTTTGCTGGCGCTTGCACCGGGGGTGGAGGGTGAGCGTTGGGTGCGTTTGGGGTTGATGTCGCTGTTGGTGCAGTGGGTGGCGTTGATGTGGGTGGCGGGTTTGTGTTTGGCGCGGCGTGCGTTGGGGCGGTACACGGCGTTACGTGTGGCTTGGGTGGCGGTGTTGTGGTTGGTGGTGGTGAGTGTTTCGGTGGCAGGCATTGCGTTTTCTGTATTGTCAGAGTCGGGGGTGCGCTTAGGTGAGGTGGCGGATTTTGTGGGCCATGTGGCAGTGATTGCGGCAGTGGTGGGTTTGCTTGGTGTGTTGGGGTTTTATGCCTTTTGGCAGGCGCAGGGTTGGGCGTTACGGGCTCGTGAGGCGGAGCTGGCGGCGTTACATGCGCGGATTCGTCCGCATTTTTTGTTCAATACGCTTAATTCGATTGCCAGTCTGATTCCCGGGCGACCGCAGGAGGCTGAGGCGATGGTGGAGTCGTTGGCGGGAATGTTGCGCGCGGCGCTGGCAGGGCCGGGCTTGGTTTCGCTTGCGGGTGAGCTGACCCTGGTGAGGGCGTATCTGTCGATTGAGGCTGCGCGGCTGGATGGGCGGTTGCAGGTGGTGTGGTCGGGGGCGCTGTTGGCGGATGAGGCGGTGTTGCGAGGGGTGCATGTGCCGTCGCTGTCGATTCAGCCGCTGGTGGAGAACGCGGTGCGTTATGGGGTGGAGCCTGCGCGCGAGGGTGGGAAGGTGGCGATTGATGTTTCGCGTGCGGGGGATGGGGTGGTGGTGATGGTACGCAATGCGCTGGTGGAGTTGGGTGAGCGGCGTGAGGGCGCGGGGATGGCGCTGGGTAATGTACGGGCGCGGGTGGAGAGTGTGGGTGGAAGGCTGGAGGTGGTACGGGAGGAGGGGATGTTTGAGGTGCGTTTGGTGGTGCCGGGGGGGGATGTATGAAGGTGTTGATCGCGGATGATGAGCGTCTGGCGCGCGAGCGTTTGGCGCGGTTGTTGGCGGATGTGACGGGCGTGGAGTTGGTGGGGGCGGTGGCGGATGGCGCTGCGCTGCATGCGGTGCTGGAAACGTCGGGGACGGAGGTGGTGTTGCTGGATGTGGATATGCCGGGGCGCACGCCGGGTGAGGATGGCGTGGGGCTGGGGGCGTGGCTGGCGAGTTTGGCGCAGCCACCAGCGGTGATTTATGTGACGGCGCATCCTGAACATGCTTTGCGCGCGTTTTCGACGCATGCGGTGGATTATGTGTTGAAGCCGGTCAGTCTGGAGCGCTTGCGTGAGGCGCTGGCGGCGGCTGGGCGGGTGAATCGGGTGCAGGCGGCACAGGCTGGCGGGGACGAGCGGCGTACGTTGTCTGCACGTCAGGGACGCAGTGTGCGGGTGGTAGATGTGGCGGATGTGGTGTGTTTTGAGGCGGGGGAGGGGTATGTGAGCGCTTGCTTGAGCAATGATGGTGAGGTGGTGCTGGATGAGTCCTTGACCTCGCTGGAGGGACGGCTTGTGGATTTTGTGCGTGTGCATCGCGGGATGCTGGTGGCGCGCGGGCGGATTGAGCGGCTGGAGTTGGGTGCAGATGGGGTGCATCGACTGTTTTTGCGCGGGCGGGCGCAGGCGGTGGAGGTTAGCCGGCGTCAGTTGAAGGTGGTGCGTGCAGTTTTGGGGTTGTAAGTTGGACTTACGCAAAACCGCCCCAGTGGCGTTCAAACACCTCGCCGTACTAAATGGTACTGGCATCAAAGCTTTGCCTTGCTGGAACACTTTTGCGTAAGTCCTGGTAAGGGGCTGTTAAAGATTTTTCTCGCCCAGCCAGATTTTCGCTTCGATTCCTAAAGTCCGACAGACTCCTGGCGTGCTGGTGCGAATGAATTTGAACCCAACCATCTGTTCGGGTACCAGCACCCTCCTGCATTACAATGCCAGTCTTGTTACAAAGCCCTTGTTCGTCGGAGCCTCCCCTGAGCCGTTCCTTACTTAAATCCACTGCGGTGATTAGCTCAATGACCTTGTTATCGAGGGTGTTGGGCTTTGTGCGCGATATGGTGTTTGCGCGTCTGTTCGGTGCCAGCGGGGCGACGGATGCCTTTTTTGTGGTGTTCAAGATTCCGAATTTTCTGCGCCGTTTGTTTGCGGAAGGTGCATTTTCGCAGGCGTTTGTGCCAATTTTGGCCGAATACCGTGAAAAGCGTTCGCACGAGGAGATGCAGGATTACATTGCGCATGTCGCGGGAACCTTGGGCGCGGTGTTGTTGCTGATTACCACCTTGGGTGTTGCCGCTGCGCCTTTGCTGTTGTTTTTGTTCGCGCCGGGGTTTCATGGCGATGCGGCGCAATTTGCGCTGGCCGAAGAGATGCTGCGCATCACTTTCCCCTACATTTTCTTTATTTCGCTGACCGCCTTAGCCAGCAGTCTGCTGAATAGTTTCGGCAAGTTTGCGATACCGGCATTGACGCCGATCTGGCTGAATATCGTGCTGATCGCGGCGGCGTTTTTGGGCGCGAATTATGCCGAAGAGCCGATGCTGGTGCTCTCCTGGGGTGTGCTGGTGGCCGGGATGGTGCAACTGGGGTTTCAACTGCCGTGGATCTGGCGCATGGGCTTGTTGCCGCGTCCGCGTTTTTCCTGGCAGCACGAAGGGGTGCAGCGCACGTTCAAACTGATGCTTCCGGCGATTTTTGGTTCGTCGGTGACGCAGATCAACTTGTTGCTGGATACGGTTTTGGCCTCATTTTTAATCGCCGGTTCGGTGTCGTGGTTGTACTACTCCGACCGTTTGGTGGAGTTTCCGCTGGGGATGTTCGGCGTGGCGCTGGCAACGGTGATTTTGCCCAAGTTGTCGCGTGAGCATTCGCGGGCGGCAGGGGCGGATTTTCAGAACACGCTGGATTGGGGGTTGCGGCTGACGGTGTTGTTGGCCTTGCCGGCCACGGTGGGGCTAGTGGTGTTGGCCGGGCCGATGTTGGCGACACTGTTTGAGTACGGCAAGTTCACGCCGCAGGATACGCAGATGGCGATGCTGAGTTTGATGGCCTATGGTTTTGGACTGCCTGCTTTTTTGCTGATCAAGGTGCTGGCACCGGGGTTTTATGCGCGCCAGGACATGGTCACGCCGGTGCGTATTGGCGTGCATGCGGTGTTGAGCAATATCGCCTTCAAGGCGGCGGTGGTGCTGCCGATGGTGATTCTGGCGATTCCGGGCACGCACGCGGCGCTGGCGGCTTCGACCGCGTTGGCGGCGGTGCTGAATGCCTGGTGGCTGTATCGCGGCTTGCTCAAGTCCGAGGTGTATCTCCCCAGTCGCGCCTGGCGGCGTTTGTGGTTGCAAGCGGGCTTGGCGACTGTGGTCATGGGTGGCCTGCTGTTCTGGCTGATGCCGCCGCTGGCGGCGTGGTCGGTCATGTCGGGCGGTTGGCGTGCGTTGTGGCTGGCGGGGTTGGTGCTCGGTGCGGTTGCGATATATCTGGCGATTTTGTTGGCATCGGGTTTGCGCCCGCGTGATTTGAAACGCGAGGAGGTCACATGGAGTTAACACAGTGGAGCTAAGACGCGGCCTTGCGCCTGCTTTGCGTGACAGCGTGCTCAGCATCGGCAATTTCGATGGCCTGCATCTTGGGCATCAAGCCTTGTTGCAGCGGGTGGACGCGCTGGCGCAGAAGGGTGATTTAGAGCGCGTCGTGCTGAGTTTCGAGCCGCTGCCGCGCGAGGTGTTCGCGCCCAGCGATGCCGCGCCGATTCCTCGCCTGAGCAGCCTGCGCGAGAAGCTGGTCTTGCTGGCGGCCTCGCAGCAGGTTGATGTACTGCACCTGTTGCGCTTTGATCGCACCCTAGCCGGATTGGCGGCGGAGGACTTTGTGCGTCATGTGCTGGTCGAAACCCTGCGCGTGCGCTGCGTGGTGGTGGGCGAGGATTTTCGTTTCGGACGCGGGCGGTGCGGTGATGTGGCTCTGCTGATGAGCATGGGGCGTGATCTGGGCTTTGCGGTCGAGACGGTCGATCCAGTGGTGGTCGAGGGGGAGCGGGTGTCGAGTACGCGAGTGCGTGCGGCCTTGCGTGCCGGGCAACTGGGTGAGGCGGAACGCCTGCTCGGGCGGCCTTATGCCTTGTGCGCACGGGTGGCGCATGGCGATAAGCGTGGGCGGCTGCTGGGCTTCCCGACGCTGAACCTGCCGCTGGGACGCAAGCACTTTGCGCTACACGGGGTGTACGCAGTCGAGGTGCGCGGCTTGGACGGCAAGGTATTGCAAGGTGTGGCGAATGCCGGGGTGCGACCGACCGTGGGCGGCGTGGTGCCGCGTGTGGAGGTGCATGTGTTTGATTGGGCAGGGGATGCCTACGGCAAGCAGGTCGAAGTGCGCTTTTGTGCTTTTTTGCGCGAGGAGCAGCGCTTTGCCGGGCTGGATGCGCTGGTGGCGCAGATCGCGGTGGACGCGCAGCAGGCGCGGGCGTTTTATGGCCAGAGCTAAGCGGCGGACGCTATCCTGGCGAGGCTGGGTGTGGCGCATTCTGCTGCTTTTGCTGGTTTTGCTTCTGCTGCTGCAGGGCTGGTATCTGGCGCATATCGTGGCCTGGCGCTGGTATGACCCGGGCTCAAGCGCGTTTATGCAAGCGCGCTTTGAGGAGATGCGTGAGGACAATCCCAAAGCCGCGCTGCGCCAGCAATGGGTGGATTACCCGCTCATTTCGCCGAACCTCAAGCGTGCCATAGTCGCTGCCGAGGATGCGCAGTTCCTCGCGCATGAAGGCTTCGATTGGGATGGGATGCAGAATGCGCTGGAGAAGAATCTGCACAAGGGGCGGGTGGTGGCGGGCGGCTCGACCATCAGCCAGCAATTGGCCAAGAATCTGTTTTTATCCGGCGAGAAGTCATTCATGCGTAAGGGGCAGGAAGCGATTATCACCCTGATGATCGAGGGCGTGCTGGATAAACGCAGGATTCTTGAGCTGTATCTGAACCTGATCGAATGGGGTGATGGTGTGTTTGGCGCGGAAGCGGCGGCGCAGCATTATTTTGGTGTATCGGCAGCGCGCTTGTCGCCCGGTCAGGCCGCGTGGCTGGCGGCGATCGTACCCAATCCGCGTTACTACGATGGTGGGGCGGCGACGGCGGCTTTGAAGCGGCGTATCGCACGGATTGAACGGGATATGAGTGTGGTGCGGGTGCCTTAGAGTCTGTTTACAATATCGCTGGACAGGCTAAGTCTGACCTACCCGATCTCATTCGATGCGTTAGTATGATTTTCCCAGTCTGTGTCCTTGTTCATGTGGGAGGTCATTCGTGTTAGAGCGTGCCGAAAATGGGTTGCGTCAGGCTGTGTCCGGTCTGCGCTTTGTATTCATCGTGTTCATGATGATTTATGCGGCGTTTTGCCTGCTGGATCTGTTTGCTCGGCTGCCTCCACTCCTGCTGCATCTGGGTGACCCTGCGGCACACTTCCTGTTGCCCCTGTTGAACGAGGCATTATTCACCCTGATTGTGCTGGCTATCGTGCGTTCACTGTTCATCAATGACAGTTTTCACTATGCACTGACTTTTCTTGAGGTCGGCTTTGTCGTGTTGTTGCGTAAACTCATCCTGCTTGATGTCGCACCCCAGGAGGTGTGGGTTTTGCTGGTGCTCGGTCTGGTGAGTGCGCTCTTCTTTGTACTGATTCTGTGGACGCATTTCATGCGTAAGACGCTTAAACCGGCGGATGCTTGAAAGCCGTGCTCAGTTGCGCGGAATGCGCCTAGCGTTGAAGCGCACGGGCAGCTCGCTGCTTTTCGCTGCCTGGGTCGCGTCCAGCGGGTGCATGGCGTAAAACTCCAGATACGCAGGCGGCGTGTGGAAGTCGGCGAAGAAGGGGTTGGCGAAGTTTCCGTCGGCGGTTGCGTAGCCCAGGCCATGTACGCTCAGGTGCGGTTTGGCTTCGAGGATAAGGTTGTCCACAGGATAGCCTGCGTTGCCGGGGATGGCTGTGCCAGCGGCTTGCAGGGCACTGATCAATTTGCCATTGCGGGTGCCTTTGATGCCGGTGATGAGGTAGTAGCCATCCTTGTCCGGGGTTTCAGTCGTGGTTAGCGTGCCGCTGGCACGGATGCCTTGGGCGCTGTAGTCCCATGCCCAGTGCAAATCGGCACAGGCGATGCCGCTTGTGCTCAGGAGGGTGAGGGCGACAAGGAGGCGGTGGGCGTTGTGGTGCATAAAGTTCTCTGGGCATGGGTGTGCGAATGAATTCGCACCTACGGGTGGCAGGTGTCGTTCTCCAACAGCCTAACCCAGCGCGCGCGCAAGTTCACGGGCATTCTCACCGCCTCGAACAAAGCCTCAACCTGCGCAAGCGATGGGCGTTGCCAATGCGTGCATATTTCGTCACCGAGTGGCACATCGCAGACGATGCCGGTCAGTCTGCGCGCCAGCCGCACGGTTTCTTCGTGCTCCAGCATCAGTTTCTGCGCGCGCGGAGCACCACGGAATTTCTGTGCGCCGATGGCGTGCAGGTTCGCCAGCACCTCGTCCAGGCCGCCCCATTTGCGCAACATGCGCGCGGCGGTAGTGCGGCCAATGCCGGGCACGCCGGGAATGTTGTCCACTGCATCGCCGGTAATGGCGAGCAGGTCGGCAATCAGCGCAGGCGGCACGCCCCACACCCGTTCAACACCGCGCGCGTCGAGTACTTCGGTGCGGCCGTGGTTCCACCAGCGGTCGCTGCCCTCAAGCAGTTGGGCGAGATCCTTGTCAGCAGTGAGCAGGGTGATGGCGAGCCCTTCGTTGCGCAAATGGCGGGCGAGGGTGCCGATCACGTCGTCGGCTTCGTAACGATCCGAGACATGCACCGGCAGGCCGACGCCTTCGGCAAAGGCGCGGCAGAGTGCGAACTGCGGGCGCAGGTCTTCGGGCGGCGGAGGGCGATGTCCCTTGTAGGCCGGGTAGATCTCGCGTCGGTAGGGGCGCGTGGAGGGTACGTCGAAGGCGAGCACGACGCGATCCGTGTCCACGTCTTCCAGCACGCGCAGCAGGAATTCCACATAGCCGTGTACCGCGTTGAGCGCACGGCCTTCGGTGTCGCGCAGGTAAACCGGCGAGCCATGCCAGGCGCGGAAAATGTAGATATTGCTGTCGATCAGGTAGGCGCGGGGTTGCATAAATGTAGGTGCGAATTCATTCGCACGGATACCCTGTGATGTATGGATGTGCGAATGAATTCGCACCTACAAAGCGATCAACCACGCGGATACGGCGTGTAAGGCTGGCGCGCCAGGCCTTCGGCGGCCGCGGCTTCTGCTACGGCCTTGGGTAGGCGCTCGATCAGCCGCGGGTCGAAGGGCTTGGGCAGGATATAGTCCGCGCCGAAGCTCATGCTCTCCACACCGTAGGCGGCCAGCACTTCGTCGGGTACCGGTTCACGGGTCAATTCGGCCAGTGCCTTGACGCAAGCGACCTTCATGCCCTCAGAAATACGGCTGGCGCGGCAGTCGAGCGCGCCACGGAAGATGTAGGGGAAGGCCAGTACGTTGTTGACCTGGTTGGGGTAGTCACTGCGCCCGGTGGCCATAATCAGATCATCACGCAGGCTATGTGCCAGCTCCGGTTTGATTTCCGGATCGGGGTTGGCAAGTGCGAATACCACCGGCCTCGGCGCCATGCTCAGCAGCATTTCTGCTGTGAGCAGATTGGGGGCGGATACGCCGATAAATACGTCTGCGTTAAGGCAGGCATCTTCCAGCGTGCGGTCATCGGTCTCGACGGCGAACTGGGCGTGGTGCGGCGGCAGGTCGGCGAGGCCCCCAGTCATCAGGCCAGTGTGCAGCACACCGACACGATCGACTGCGCGCAGCTTGGTCTTGTCTGCGCCCAGAGCGAGCAGCAGCTTAAGGGCGTTGCTGCCTGCCGCGCCGACACCGACCAGCACGATGCGCACGTCCTCGATGCGCTTGTCTTGCACTTCCAGCGCGTTGAGCAGGGCGGCGGCGATGATGATGGCGGTGCCGTGCTGGTCGTCGTGGAACACGGGAATATCCAGCGCCTCGATCAGTTTTTCTTCGATTTCGAAACAATGCGGTGCGCCGATGTCTTCTAGGTTGATGCCGCCGAAGGTAGGAGCAATCGCCTTGACCACGTCGATAAAGTGCTCGGGCGAACGCTTGTCAACTTCGATATCGAATACGTCGATATTGGCAAAACGCTTGAACAACACGCCCTTGCCTTCCATCACCGGCTTGGAGGCCAGCGCACCAAGGTTGCCCAGGCCGAGGATGGCGGTACCGTCGGAGATCACCGCCACCAGATTGCCCTTGCCGGTGTAAACGTAGGCATTGTCCGGGTTGGCGGCAATTTCGCGCACCGGTTCGGCCACACCCGGGGAGTAGGCCAGCGCAAGATCACGCGCGGTCGCGGTCGGCTTGGTGATGAAGGTGGCGACTTTGCCCGGGATGGGAAAGCGATGGTAGTCGAGGGCAGCTTGCTTCAGATTAGGCATTGTGGGTTCCTTTTGAATTTTTTTACTACAGAGGACACAGAGATGGAATACAAGCTTATGGATACTGATTGATAAACCCATGAACCCTACACGGCTGGCGGGCAACCACGGAAAAAGCGATAGGAAAGAAATCAAGCCCAATGGTTTTTATCTCTGTGCGCTCTGTGTCTTCTGTGGCTACGCAATACGATTTAATTCAAAACCCGCAGCATGGACGGGTGTGTCAGGCGAATGCGCGGACTTATGCCGCCGGGGCGAGTCAGCCAGCCGCGCGCTTCGATGCGCTTGCCTTCGAGCGATTTCAGATTGAGGTCGCGGAAATAGGGTAGCAGGTCGTGGTCGATTTTGAGGGCAACGCCGCCTTCGAGATTGACCCACTGCGCATGTCGACTGCCGCCGACCCGCTCGACCCGGCCTTGCAGCAGGATGAAGCCCGTCACATCGTCGGGTAGATTGCGCGCATCGACGGGCGAGCGATAGGCGGCCAACGCCCAGATCCCACGCCCCGCTGAGCGCGCTGCGTTTTCAGCCTGGGCAAAGCAGTCTTGTCCCCACACATTCGGCGGAATAGCTACGCGGCTTGCCAAGCCCTGACTGAGCAGGTGCGCTTCGACACTCTCGCCATTGGCGAGAAAGACGTGGGCGAGGATGCGACCGTAGTGATCCTGGCCTTCTTCATCAAGGCGCAGCCCGACGCGATTGTCGCTCTGTCGCACCAGTTTTTGCAATTGCTGGTACGCCTCTTCAGCCAAAGCTTCGGCGGGGCGGCCTTGATGGCTCAGTTCCGGGGTATTGATGCCGATAATGCGCACGCGGCGGTCATCGGACAGGCGCAGGGTGTCGCCATCGCTTACGCTGACCACGTGCACCTGTTCGTCAATGCGATCTGCAGGGCAGTTGAGCGCGAATACGGGAAGGCTGCATAACAAAAGGGCACCCATAATGGATGCCCTTAGAGCCATGAACGCAGGTTGCATTAACGACCGAAGCGCTTGTTGAACTTGTCCACTTGCTTGGCGGTGTTGATGTTCTTTTGCTCACCGGTGAAGAAAGGGTGTGACTTGGAAGACACTTCAAGCTTGACCAGTGGGTATTCCTTGCCATCTTCCCAAACGATTTTTTCTTTGGCGGAAATGGTGGAGCGGGTTAGGAAGCTGAAGCCGCTGGCCAGATCGGTGAATACGACGGGACGGTAGTTGGGATGAATATCGGGTTTCATGGTGCGTGCCTTATAAGGTGTATCGACCGGTCACAATGACAGGACTGATAAGAAGGCGGGGATTATTCACGTCTTGCAGCAGCTTGGCAAGTTTTATGTGTTGCTTGGTAGGTGCGAATTCATTCGCACATGCTGTTGTGCGAATGAATTCGCACCTACAACAAGGAAATGCTTGATTTGCAGGGCTTAATCCTCAGGTAGGAAATGCTGCATCAAATCATTCAGATAACGCCAGCCATGCGGGCTGGCGGCAATGCGCTGAATACTCCAGTTGAGCAGGCCTTCTTTTTCGGCCTGCTGCATGGCGGTTTGGATGCGGCTTAATGGGATGCCCGCGCGCTCCTGGAAAAGATAAGGTGCAAAGCCTTGTTTCAGGCGTAGAGCATTGAGCATGAATTCAAAGGCGGCGTCGCGCGGCTTGGGTTGCTCTTCGCTGTAGGCGACGGGTGTTCCGGCGTGTTGCTGGTAATCACGCGGGTTTTTGATGCGGGCACGGCGCAGGATGCGCTGTTCGGCGGGCAGAGTGATTTTGCCATGTGCGCCTGCTCCGACGCCCAAGTAGTCGCCATACTCCCAGTAGTTGAGGTTGTGTGCGCAGCGTTGCCCCGGTTTGGCGTAGGCGGAAACTTCGTATTGCGCATAGCCAGCAATGGCCAGCAGGGTTTGACCGGCTTCTTCGATGTCGGCGAGGTACTCGTCGTCGGGCAGGCTGGGTGGGTGGGTGTAGAACCAGGTGTTGGGTTCGAGGGTGAGTTGATAGTAGGAAATATGGGTGGGGGCGAGCGCAATGGCCTGGCGCATGTCGGCCTCGCCGTCGGCCACGCTTTGGCCGGGCAGTCCGTGCATCAAATCAAGATTGAAGTCGCCAAAGCCTGCGGCATGGGCGGCTTCGGCGGCGGCAATGGCTTCGCGTGCGCCGTGGATGCGGCCTAGGGCTTTAAGCTGGTTGTCGTTGAAGCTTTGCACGCCGATGGAAAGGCGGTTGATGCCCAACGCACGAAAGTCGCGAAATTTGCCAATTTCTACAGTCCCCGGATTGGCCTCCAGCGTGATTTCGATGTCGGGCAGCAGTTTGAGGCGTGCGCGCAGGCCGGAAAACAGACGATCCAGCGCTTCGGCGGAAAACAGGCTGGGCGTGCCTCCGCCAATGAAAATACTGGTGATGGCGCGTCCCCAGATGAGCGGCAAATCCTGTTCCAGGTCGCGCAGCATGGCATCCACGTACTCAAATTCGGGTAGCGTGCCGGGTGCTTCGTGCGAGTTGAAGTCGCAGTAGGGGCATTTGCGCACGCACCATGGGATGTGGATGTAGAGCGCGAGGGGGGGGAGAGCAGTGAAGTTGAACATCAGCCGCGCAGTTTCATTTGGGCAAGCAGGCTTTGCAAGGCTAGAGCACGGTGACTGATGGCGTTCTTGATGGCTTCCGGCAGTTCGGCGGCGCTGCATTGATGGCTTGGAACCCAAAAAATCGGGTCGTAACCAAAGCCGTGTTCACCCTGAGATGCGTTGAGGATCATGCCTTCCCACGTGCCTTGGGCAATGATTGGGGTGGGGTCTTCGGCATGACGCAGGTAGGCCATGACGCATTGAAAGCGCGCCGTGCGTTGCTCAGCGGGTAATTCACCCAACGTGTCGAGCAGCTTGGAATTGTTGTCTGCGCTGCTTTTGTTGAGCCCGGCATAGCGTGCCGAGTAAATGCCCGGTGCGCCGTTCAGTGCGTCAACTTCGATACCGGAATCATCGGCCATGGCGGGCAGTCCGGTATGCCGGGCGGCATTGCGCGCCTTGATGATGGCATTTTCGATAAAGCTCAAGCCGGTTTCCTCGGCCTCAGGCACGGCAAAATCGGACTGCGGGCGAATGTGCAGACCAAGACCGGTGAGTAGGCTATTGAATTCGATAACTTTACCGGCATTGCCGGTGGCGAGGATGATGGTGTGGCTCATGCGCTGGCGTGATGCTGAATTGAAGGGGCGTATTGTAGCGAACTTGGCTGGCGCTGGGTGCGATTGTTAAAGGTGCTGGATTGATAACCTGTTGAATGATGAATCCTTATTCGGTAGAATGCGCGACCTTGTTTGTTCAGTACACGCCTCTTGGGTGTGCTGGCTGTTAAAAACCCGCCCAAAAAAGCTTAGAGATGTCGTGACATGAAAATTCTGTCTTCCCTCAAATCCGCAAAGACCCGTCACAAAGACTGCCAAATCGTGCGTCGTCGCGGCAAGGTGTATGTGATTTGCAAGAGCAACCCGCGCTTCAAGGCGCGTCAGCGTTAATTGTAGTTATTTGTAAGCAGGGGAGTGCTGTTTTAGCCTCATCTGATCTGAAACGCACAGAAAAACCCGCTGAAGACAAAATCTTCAGCGGGTTTTTTGTTGCTCGTCTTCTGAGTGAATGCGCGGCGGGCGCTCTGCACCCACTTCCCTTGAGCCCGTTTTAGCTTGAAGACAGGGGCGTGACCAGAATTTCACTAACCATGCAGTGCGTTTCGCCGGGCGCAAGCTCAACCTTGTCGTCGGCGGCATTGGTGGTTTCAATGCACAGCATCCGGGCATATTCATCGGCGCGCATGTCTGGGAAGCCACCGGCCTTTTCGTTCCACGGGTTCCAGACGACAGTGGAGCGACTGCCGTCTTTCCGTACATGGATGCGGCGTTGCAATGCAGCATCTTCCACGATGACTTCGGATTCGGTGTCGAGGTACACGCGATCCGTTTCACCGTTGAGGCGTAAAACGACATCGCCTTGAACATCGCGCAACATGTCACGCGTTTTGTCGAGGAAAGCGGTGTCGGCCAGGCCGGTGATGGCAACCTCGGCAATATCACCGACGTGCAAATAGGTATGCAGCGCCTGGGTGATGGTGCAGGTTTCGCTGCCGCGATGCTCGGTCATCAGGGTCATTTTCAGGCTGTCGGCAAGACGCACTTCAAGGCTGAGACGGAAATCATGTGGCCAATACTTGGCGCTGGTTTCGCTCGGCAGAAGCTCCAGGGTGAGGGTGACCGAGTCTTCGTCCGCCTTGGACGCGGCCACCTGCCAGTTCAGATTGCGCGCAAAGCCATGTGCGGGCTGGCCTTCCGCGCCTGCGCCGAACCATGGCCAGCAGACAGGGACGCCGCCACGCAGGCTTTTGCCGGGAACAGCCTTGGCTTCTTCGCCGACCCAGATAATGGGCGGCTGCTCGCCAACTTGATAGTGGATGATTTGCGCGCCTTGCAGCATTACACGGGCTTCGGCATGTGCGGTGCGCAGGATGGCGACAGGAAGATCAGCTTCGCCCTGGATAAAACTCAGTGCCGCGCCGTGGGCTTGGGTCAGGCCGAAGTCGGCATTAAGTTGGGCAATGTCGTTGCTCATGAGTGAATCCTGAATTTAGGTGCGGATGATGGAGTTCTCGCCACTGCCAAAGGGATTGGGTGTGCTTGCATCAGGTGCATCATCGTTGAGGTAGACCTTTTCGCCAACGTGGTAGAGGAATTGGTATTCACGCCCAGGCTCAAGCTCGATTTCCAGGCTCCAGGAGCCATCTTTTTTCTTTTTCATAGGTAACGTATCGTCCTCCCAATCGTTGAAATCGCCGATCAGGCAAACGCACTCACTGTCCTTCGCTGCATCGGCGGCAAGGGTGAAGGTGGCTTTGCAAACGGGGCGGGTTTTGAGGTGCTTTTTAACCAGGCTCATGGTCGTTCTCCATTGTTTTGTTTGAATGCTATTCGAATATAGGCGCTTAAGACGATTTTTGCCCCAATCGACGCTTATGGCAACCTAACCGCACACAGGTTACAAGATGATGAACTAGCAGCCTGTCGGGCTTCAGCGGCTGAAGCGAAAAAGTCGCCGACCGAGGGCAGATTTCGACGATTTTTTTGGCAATAGCAGGGACTGTTGGCTAAAAAATCGGTGAAATATGGACCGATCAACGGCTTTTGCAGCTAGTTCGCCTCAGTCCCGACAGGCTGCTAGCGGTTAACCGCCGGTCACCGGTGGAAAAAAGGCAACTTCATCCCCATCGTTCACGGCATGATCGCGCCCGACGTAGTCGTGATTGATGGCGACGAGAACGTTGGCGGGCATGGCAAAATCAGCGACCGCTGACCAAACATCGCTTGCGGTGCGCAAGTTCTCGGCAGGAATGTTGCGTTCCGCTGCACCGATGCGCTCACGCAGGCTGGCAAAAAATTTCACTTGAATCATGGTGGGTTTGCATTTGTAGGGTGTGAGTGTGGCTATCATGGCCGCATGAATCATTCTCTTGCAAGTATATTGGCGCCGACATCACATGACGATGGCTTTGCGGCGCGTCTATTGCGCTGGTGGCATGAACATGGTCGGCATGATTTGCCTTGGCAAAGATTTGGGCAAGTGAGGGATGAGGATGCCGAAGCGCGCGTATGGCAGGTATGGGTGTCTGAGGTCATGCTGCAGCAAACGCAAGTGGTCACGGTGATTCCGTATTATTGGCGATTTATGCAGCGCTTTCCTGATTTGGCAAGTTTTGCAACGGCGCATGAGGATGAGGTGTTGGCGCATTGGGCGGGCTTGGGCTATTACCGCCGTGCGCGTTTGTTGCATGCGGCGGCAAAACAGGTGCTTGAACAGCATGACGGTGTTTTTCCACGCGATTTTGCTGCGGTTTTGGCGCTTCCCGGTCTAGGTCGTTCAACGGCAGGTGCCGTGCTGGCGCAGGCGTTCGATCTGCCGCATCCGATCTTAGATGGCAATGTGAAGCGCGTTTTGGCGCGGTTTTATGGGTTGACGGGGTGGCCGGGTGAGGCGGCGGTGGAGCGTGAGCTTTGGCGTTATGCCTCCGCGCTCACGCCGAGCCAGCGCGTGGGGGATTACACGCAGGCGATTATGGATTTGGGCGCGACGCTATGTACGTCACGCAACCCGGCGTGCGTGCGTTGCCCTCTGGCGGATGCGTGCGTTGCCAAGCAGAGCGGGCGCGTGAGTGAGTTGCCCACGCCGCGTCCGCGCAAGGTTTTGCCGGTGCGTCAGATCGTAATGTGGCTGGTTGAGGGCGAGGATGGGGTGTTGCTGCAACGCCGCCCACCTGTGGGCGTGTGGCCCGGCTTGTATAGTTTGCCGGAGACGGAGGTGGGCGTGGAGTTGGATGGCGTGCAGCCGGGTGAATGTCTGTCGGTGATGCGCCATACCTTCAGTCATTATCATTTGGATATTTTCCCACGCCGCGCACGCAGAAATAACGCTGCTGCCTCGGTCATGGATGATGGGCGTTCGCTCTGGTATAAACCCAATCAATCGGCCAGTGTGGGACTTCCCGCGCCGGTCAGTCGCTTAATCGAATTGTATTTCAAGGAGTAACACGATGAGTCGTATGGTGCATTGCAGTCGTTTGAAGAAGGAAGCCGAAGGGCTTGATCGTGCGCCTTATTTTGGCGAATTGGGTCAGCGCATTTTGGATAACGTGAGCAAGCAGGCATGGCAGGAGTGGCTCAAGCATCAAACCATGCTGATTAATGAGTATCGCCTAACTCCTGTCGACCCCAAGGCGCGCAAGTTTCTGGAGCAGGAGATGGAAAAGTTTTTCTTCGGCGAAGGTTCGTCCGCACCCGAAGGATTTGTACCGCCTTCCTCCTAGTCGGCCAAGGTTGGCTTGATATTCGCCCTTCGTTATCGGCGTTTATTTAGAACAAGGGCGTTAAAAAAGATAGGGCATTCTTTTTCAAACGTTCTGTTTGCGCGTTGGTCACCAGGGTGCTCATGACGCAACTTTCGCAGTTTTACTGGGCGGCGCTATGCTGGTTACGCGATTGCGCCCCTCTTGCTTGGCTTGATAGAGGGCTTTATCGGCGCGGGTGAACACTGAAGAAAATGACTCATTCTCCAAGCGCAGGCTGACTCCAAAGCTAATCGTAATTGGCACAAAGCCGGCACTGGAAAAAAAAGGAGCGGCATTCACGGCGTGACGGATGTTTTCCGCACGTTGGTGGAGCTCTTCTAGTGGCATGTATGGAGCCACAATGGCGAACTCTTCACCACCAAACCGTGCAAAAACCATGTCCGGCAATAAATGGTCATTTATGCGTTCCGCAATCCCTTTAAGCACGGCATCACCGGCGGGATGGCCGTATTGATCATTGACCTGCTTGAAGTAGTCGATGTCAAACAGAATCAGGCCAAACGCGGCGTAGGTAATTTCTTCGTCAATATAGCGGGTGATTGCGCCTTTATTGAAAATGCCGGTCAAGTCATCGTGAGAGGCTTGATATTCTAGCTGTGCGCTCAGGGCGGTCAATTCGCGGTTGAGGCGGTTAAGTATTTCTTCCTTGCGGTCGCTTATTTTAATCAGGCGTTGTACTTCGCGGAAGAGGCGTTGATAGCCTGTGGTCATTACCCTTAATTCAGCGCGCAACATTTCTGGCGAGGTTGTTTCGTCGGCCAAGACCAAAAGCGAGCGCTCCAGTAGAGCTTCTTCAATGTCAAAAATGGTGAAATCCTCCCGCTGAATATCGTCGTTGTACGAATATTCCATAAATTATGCTCAATTAAGGGGGCTTTACATCTAGGATTCAAAGCTTTCGGGAATGTAATTAATTGCGGGAAAATCTTCATGCAGGTCTTCGCCAAACTCAAGAATGGTGTCGTCATCCTCGTCATGGCGCCAATGCAGATTGATGGTGTTGTTTGCCGCAGCGGTGTTGAGCATGTCGAAAATATTGAACAATACCTTGGTGCTGCTGCTGTTGAAGTAAGTGAGTTCAATGATGACTTCAATGGTTTGGTCTTGGCTTTGCTCCAAATATTCGCGCAGCGCTTCGGTGATGGGGCCAAAGAATGCGGCGGCATTCTCCGGGTAGGATTCGCCACGCAGCACTAGTTGGTGTTCATTAAAACGAAAGTCCACCTCAGGTGAGGTGTTTGTGGCATCAATATACAAATCTTGCATCAAAATATCTCCGCAATCAGATGACGGCTTTAAGGTAGAAGCCTACTTTTTCAGCAGGGAGTTCGTGTTCAATAAAACAAAATTCAATCGGCTCGCTGGCATCGCGCGCTACGGTGAGAAAGCCTAGCCCCGCGCCCTTACTGAGTTCATCTTCATCATCGTGTTCGTCGTTGCGTAACTGTTGTTTGTAGGCTTGTTTGATTTCTTCCGGCGACATGGCACGTATGGCTTCCAGTTTGGCGCGTACACGCTCCAAGTGCGCTCGGTCGATGTGATTGCCACAAATAATGTAAAAACGCTCGCCAACCTGACCAATGGCAACGCCCCCCTGGGAGTATTGTTGGCGCCCCTCCGCTCGGTCGGCATCGGCACCGTAGTTGAGAATGTTTTGTGCCATTTCTACAAAGGTGGAAAACACCTTGCGGGTAATCGCGCCTTTGGTTCCCTGGGCCTCAAGACGGTGGCGCAAGGTGTCACCCATCGCGCCAATGACGTTTTGCGACATGTAGCCGCTGTAATAGAACAGCACGCCCTCGCGCAGTGTGGTGGTGTTGAATGCTTGAAAAATGTCCATGTAAAGCTCCTTGTTGCCTTCCCGAATTTACAGAATATTTGGGTTAAGCACAGTCAAGATCAGGGGCGGAAGCCAAAAAAGGTTACATCATCACGCCGGGTTTGTTCGCCTTGGTAGGTGCCAAAGGCCTGCATGATACGTGAGCCTTGCGCCATGAGCGGTAGGGAGTGGTGTTCGGTGAGCATGTTTTTGAGTCTTTTTTTGCCAAAGGCAATGCGCTTGGCTCCGCCGGGTTGGTCAATGATGCCGTCGGTGGTGATAAAAACACTGCTGCCAGGCGCAAGGTTCAGGTTGTGGTTGATCCATGCGTGACTCATTGGGGTGGTGCGATAACCTACGCCCATGCGGTCGCCATTTATTTGTTCGACTTTGACGGGGGGTGCCGCGTCACTGGATGCGGGCTCGACAATGAATAGCGGTGTTTTGGCGGCCGCCCACGTCATACTGCGTTGGGCAGTGTTAAACCACACAAAGGCAGTGTCCATGCCATCATCCGAACCTCCGCCATCTTCGTGCTTGCCATCTTGTGCCAATATGCTTTTGACCATGCGATTCATCTCGGCCATGACGGAAGCCGGGTCACGGGGGTTGCCGTGTTGAAGAAGTCGGTCAAGCAGCGAAGCCATAATCAAGGTCATAAAGGCTCCAGGAACACCGTGCCCCGTGCAATCAATGACGGCGATGAAGAAGCCATCGTCAAAATGGCGGAAAACAAAAAAGTCACCCCCCACTACGTCACGAGGCTCCCAAAGCAGGACATGGTCGGGCAGGCAGGCGGCAAGGTCACGCTGCGATGGGCGCAAAAAGGATTTTTGGATCACGCTGGCGTATTCAATACTTTCCATCACCATGCGGCTTTTTTCTGCTTGCAGTTTTGTTACGGCATCGACGAGATCAAAACCGGAGCCTACGCCGGTATACGCGCCGTTTTTAACGATGATAAAACCATCCGATAGGGCTTTTTGTCCGGCGGCAAGAGCCCTAAAGCTCAACTCTTGGATGGGTGTGTTTTCTTCAACAATCAGCGGCTGCTTGTCCATAAAGGCAATGCAGCTTTTGCGCCCGTATATTTCGCGCATATAGGGGCGTGCCATTTCGTTCATGAATACATGGCGGTTGACCAGGCCGATGGGGAGCGTGTCTTCAACAATGGGGATAACATCGAGAGCCGCGTGTTCGTGGAACAGGTGCAATATGTCGTCGCTAAACAGTTCTGGCGAGGCCACAAGAGTCGATTTTTTCAGATCAAACGCCGTGTTGGGTGTTGTTGCGCTGCGCTTGGGTGCTGGGGATGCTTGATCGGGCGACATCGAGAGGTTTCTCCATCTGACTGCATGGCTAAGCTGGTAAAACGTTTATCCGCCTTTGCATTTTGGCGAGGCTTCGACCAAGCCACCCTTGGCAGCCCACTCATCGGGGGTCATGGTGTTGAGCGTGAGTGCGTGAACGCTGCCCGCAAGCTCATCCGCCAGAACCTTGTTGACGGCTCGATGGCGTGCGAGCAGAGTTTGATCCATGAATGCGTTACTCACCAAGGTGATATGAAAGTGTGAATCGCTGGCACGCATGGCGTGGCGATGGCTTTCGTTGACGATGTCGAGATGCGTTGGAAGAAAGGCTGCGCTTAGCTTGTGGTGGAGGGTACTTTGCATGGAAGTTGGTTGTGGGTGCATTTTTCGAGATTTATTTTCAGGACGACATTCGGTCATAGAACTTTTAGTTGCCTTATCGTGCCTTAGTGGAGTGTAGCAAGCTAGAGTGTTGTTGAGTGGTTTTAGTCCTATCAAGTCGTTAAGGGGTGAAGTGATGAAAGCGTTAGCTGCGTTTCTGGCGAGTGTGGGTGTGATGTTTAGCGTTCCAAGTTTCGCGGATAACGAAGTTTTGATTGGTACCGGATTGGGTGCGGCGCTGGGTGCCGTGGTGGGGCATCAGGTTGATCACAATAATGGTGCGTGGGTTGGCGGCGCGGTTGGGGCGGTAACGGGTGCGGCGATTGCAAGCAGCAATAACAACACGCGCTATGTGGAGCGTAATCCTTATGGTTATGACACGTACAGCACCTATAACGCGCCGCGTCGGGATATTTATGTGGTAGAGCGGGATTATTACCAACGTCCATACCGGCGTCCGCCGGTGAATGTGATTGTTGTGGATAATGACCGTCGCGGGCATCGGAATCATCATCGTTATGACCACCATCATCATCGTGGGCAGGGTCATCACTACAACCAAGGTCGCAATGATGGGCGTACCGTGGTGATAATGCGGTGATGTTTTAAGTGTCGATGTGCAAAGGGCTGTTTTGTGCAGCCTTTTTGTTTTTGTAGATTCGAGTTGTGCCTTAACTGAGGCATGAACGAGGTAGCAGTCCTGTCGGACTTGAGCGGCTGTTAATCTCTTGTTTGGGTGTTTTGAATAACCTCAAGAAAATCAGCGCCATAGGCTTCAAGTTTGCGCTCGCCGATGCCCGGAAGATTGCTCATGGCTATCAGGCTTTGCGGGCGGGCTTCCATCATGGCCATGAGAGTCGCATCGTGAAAAATGACATAAGGCGGCACGCCTTGTTCTTCGGCCAGTTCGCGGCGTTTGGCGCGTAAGGCATCCCATAATCCTTGATCGGCACCGGGCGGCAGGGTGCGGCCAGTACGGGTTGAACGTTCTGTCCTGTTCGGCTTGGAAGCACGCAGTTCGCGACGTAGCCACAGGGGCTCCTCACCGCGCAGTACCGGGCGGCAGGTTTCGGAGAGGCGCAGGCCGCCGTGGCCTTCGATATCGACCATCAGCAGGCCGCGAGCAATCAGTTGGCGATATACGCCGCGCCATTCAGTGGCATTGAGCTCTGCGCCGATGCCAAAGGTGCTGATTTTGTCGTGTGCATTGCGTTGAATGCGCTCATCGCTTTTACCTAGCAGTACATCGACAAGGTAGGTCACACCAAAGCGCTGGCCGGTGCGGTGTACGCAGGAAAGCGCCTTTTGCGCGTGTACGCTGGCATCCCAGGTGGCGGGCGGTTCAAGGCAGGTGTCGCAGTTGCCGCAGGGCTTGGCAAGCGGTTCGCCGAAGTAGCCGAGCAGAGCCTGACGGCGGCAAGTGGTCATTTCGCACAGACCAAGCATGGCATCGAGTTTGTGTTGTTCGACGCGCTTGTGGGTTTCGTCGGCTTCGGAGGCGGCCATCATTTGGCGCAGAGTGATGACATCCTGCAAACCGTAACTCATCCACGCATCAGCGGGCAGTCCGTCGCGTCCGGCACGTCCGGTTTCCTGGTAATAGGCTTCCACGCTTTTGGGCAGACTCAAATGTGCCACAAAACGTACGTTGGGCTTGTCGATACCCATGCCGAAAGCAATGGTGGCGACCATGACAATGCCCTCTTCCTTGAGAAAGCGCGCTTGATGCTGCTCGCGCATGTTGGCAGGTAGCCCGGCATGATAAGGCAGAGCCGGAGCCCCCTTGTTGCTGAGCCATTCGGCGGTTTCATCGACCTTTTTGCGCGACAGGCAATACACAATGCCCGCCTCACCTGCGTGTTCGTCCTGTATGAAACGCAGCAGCTTGTCGCGCGCGCTGCCATCGCCTTGAGCAATGCGATAGCGGATGTTGGGGCGATCAAAGCTGCTGATAAAAACGCGCGCGTTCTCTAGGGCGAGCCGGGCGATAATTTCGCGGCGCGTAGGTTCGTCGGCTGTGGCGGTGAGCGCGATGCGCGGGATGTGCGGAAAGCGCTGATGCAGTACCGAAAGCTGGATGTATTCCGGGCGGAAGTCGTGTCCCCATTGTGAAACACAGTGCGCTTCGTCGATGGCAAAAAGGGCGATGTTGGCTTGTTCGAGCAGATCAAGTGTGCGCCCATTGAGCAGGCGTTCAGGGGCGACATAGAGCAGGTCTAAATCACCCATCAGCAGCTGTTGCTCGATCTGGCGCGCTTCGGCAGGTGAGAGCGTGGAGTTTAGATAGGCGGCGTTGACCCCGGCTTGGCGCAGGCCGGCAACTTGATCTTGCATCAGTGCGATCAATGGCGAGACCACAATGCCCGTGCCAGTACGTGCCAGCGCCGGAATCTGGAAGCAAAGCGATTTTCCGCCGCCAGTGGGCATGAGAACGAGCGCATCTTCGCCGGCCATCAGTGTCGATATGACTTCATCTTGCGGCGAACGGAACCGCTCATAGCCGAAAACGCTGCGTAAAATATCGAGGGGCTGAGTCATGTTGCCATATGGTGTTGCAAAAAGCGGTCGAGCTGATTGGCAAACGCTTGTCGATCGGCCTGGCTTAGCGTGGGCGGTCCGCCAGTACGCACGCCGGAATCGCGCAATTGTTCCATCATGTCGCGGATACGCAGACGCTCACGGATCGTGCCGGAGGTGTAGCGTTCGCCGCGTGGGCTAAGGGCGTGCGCGCCTTTGTCGAGTGCACCCGCAGCAAGGGGGATGTCGGCGGTAATGACTAAATCACCCATATGAACACGGTGCACGATTTCATCGTCAGCTTCATCAAAACCGCCGGGGACCACGAGACTGTGAATGTGCGGCGAGCGCGGTACACGCAGGGATTTGTTGGCGACCAGGGTGAGCGACAGACTCAGGCGCTCTGAGGCACGGTAAAGAATATCCTTGATGACATTGGGGCAGGCATCGGCATCAACATAGATATGTAAAGGCATGGGCATGGCGCGCAAAAAATGTGCGCGCAGTGTAGCAGGGCTTGAGCCTGAAATTAGGTCATTAGACTTGTGTCATCACATAACTGGTCAGGTTGTTATGCCCTTTAGATGCAAGGTAGTCCACAATTGCTTTTGTGCCGGCTTCAACTTGCTGGTCACGGGGCAAGGCGGCCTCAACAGCACACACTTGAGCGTAAACAGCATCCCACTCAGCAAGCACTTCGCGCTTGGGTGGGGCGACACGAATTGACATGTAACCGTTAATCTCGCCGTTGGCATCGCGACGTGCGCTCACGCGAGTAAATACCCAGTAGTGGTCGCCATTTTTGGCACGGTTTTTTACAAAACCGAAAAATTCTTCACCGCGTTGAATAATTTGCCACATGACGGCGTAGGCACTCCGTGGCATGTGGGGGTGGCGCACAATATTGTGCGGTTGGCCGATGAGCTCCTCAACGGAATAGCCCGCGATGCGTGCAAAAGTTGGGTTGGCGTGAGTAATGACACCACGCGTGTCGGTGCGCGATTGAATGGTGTCTTCGGGCGCAAGGACGATTTCATTGTTGGTAATGGTGCGTGGCTGCATGGCGTGTGTTCCAAAATTATTTAATCAAGATGAATTCTACGCTACATCTTGATGAATTTTGTGACAGCGCCGATTCTATAAGGCAGCTTAATCCACAGTGACGTTATTGAGCTCTTCCAGGCCAATGATGCCGGCTTTAACTTTTAACAACCCGGCTTCGCGCAAGTTGGGAATGCCTTCCTTTTTCGCCTGGTCAGCAAGCCCAATAGAGTTTGCGCCGTCCATAATCAAGCGCTGCATCTCATTGGAGATCGGCATGACCTGATAGATGCCGGTACGTCCTTTGTATCCGTTGTTGCAGAGTTCGCAGCCGACGGGCTTGTAGATGGTGATGCCAGCATCAATCTCTGCTTGCGAAAACCCTTCTTTCAGTAATTCATTGGCGGGTATTTTTTCCTCGGTTTTGCAGGCTGGGCAGAGTTTACGCCCCAGGCGTTGTGCGATAATGAGCAAAACCGATGCAGCGATGTTATAGGTAGGAACGCCCATGTTGGCCAGTCGGGTAAGGGTTTGCGGCGCATCATTGGTGTGCAGCGTGGAGAGTACCAAGTGACCAGTCTGAGCGGCCTTGATAGCGATTTCGGCAGTTTCCAGGTCGCGGATTTCGCCCACCATGATGATGTCCGGATCCTGACGCAGGAAGGCGCGCAGGGCGTTGGCAAAGGTTAACCCCACCTTGGCATTGACGTTGACCTGGTTGACGCCGGGCATGTTGATTTCCGCCGGGTCTTCGGCAGTAGAAATGTTGCGCTGTCCATCGTTAAGAATGTTCAGGCCAGTGTACAGACTGACGGTTTTACCCGAGCCGGTTGGGCCGGTGACCAGGATCATGCCGTAGGGCTTTTTCAGTGCGTTGAGGTACAGCTCTTTTTGGAATGGCTCATAACCCAGGGCATCAATACCAAGCTTGGCGCTGGATGGGTCGAGAATACGCAGTACGATTTTTTCGCCAAACAATGTGGGGCAAGAGTTCACACGGAAGTCGATGGCGCGGGTTTTTGAGACGTTCAGTTTGATGCGCCCGTCTTGCGGGATACGTTTTTCCGAAATGTCCATACGGCTCATGACCTTGACGCGTGCGGTCAGTCGGTCGGCCATGGCCTTGAGTTGCGGGCTGGAGACAATTTCATGCAGGTCGCCGTCGATACGCAGGCGCACGCGGAAGATGAATTCATAAGGCTCGAAGTGAATGTCGGATGCGCCCTTCTGAATGGCTTGCAGTAGGATGCTGTTGACGAACTTGACCACGGGAGCTTCGTCTGGGTCGCCTTCTGCTGCACTTGAGGGAGCTTCACCACTTTCTATCAGCGCCAGCTCGTCATCCAGTCCAGCCATCATCGTTTCGGCACTACGCCCCTCGATGAGCTTGTCCACAAGGCTTTTTATCTTGTCAGCAGGCGCAAGTACCGGGTCAATTTCAAAGCCGCTAGCAAAACGAATGTCGTCAAAAGCCTGTTGGAAAGTGGGGTCAGCGACAACGGCGTGTAGCATCTTCCCACGCTGGCGCAAGGGGATGATCTGAAATTTACGAATCGCGTCATCTTTGAGCAGGTTGATTGGTAATTGATGCGTGTCGAGGGCATCAAGGTCAACGAGAGGCAGGCCAAATTCGATAGCGATAATCTCAGCGACCCGAGCCATGTCGATTTTTTTTCCATCCGCAAGGATCTGCACGAATGATTGCTTACGTTCTAGCGCATCCCCCATGGCTTCGCGCAAAATCGATTCACTGGCGAGCCCTGCGAGAGCAAGTTGGTGAGGGATGCCGGTCAGTTGTTGAGAGGCTAGAGCCATGGCGCGTTCCTTGGTGAGATGGTCGTTGCGGTCGGTACGTTGTTAAACATAGCGTGAAATAGGTTCTCAGTGTAGTACCTCATGTGGCTTATCGGGGTGGGCTTGCTGGCAGGAATGCTGTAAATCGTGAATAATCGAGCCACTTTTCATTTTCATTGCACTGCTACTCCATGTCCAAAGACGCGCCTGCCGAATCCGCTTACAAAGCCACCCTGAAGTTACCGGAAACTGAGTTCCCGATGCGCGGCAATTTGCCGCAGCGCGAGCCTGCAACGCTCGCGGCTTGGCAGGAAAAAAACATTTACGCCCGTATTCGTGACGCGCGTGCAGGGCAACGTAAATTTGTGCTGCACGATGGCCCGCCGTATGCCAATGGTGATATCCATATCGGTCACGCTGTGAATAAAGTACTCAAGGACATCATCGTCAAGAGCAAGACCTTGGCGGGCTTCGATGCGCCCTATGTGCCAGGCTGGGACTGCCATGGTCTGCCGATTGAGTTGCAGGTGGAAAAAAAGCTGGGTAAACCTGGGGTCAAGGTCAGTGCGCGCGAATTCCGCGACGCCTGCCGCGTGTATGCCACCGAGCAAGTGGCGCGACAGAAGGCCGATTTTGTACGCCTGGGCGTGCTGGGTGACTGGGATAAGCCCTACCTGACCATGGATTTCAAATTCGAGGCGGACATCCTGCGCGCCTTGGGCAAGATTATTGCCAACGGCCATCTGGTGCAGGGCAGCAAGCCGGTGCATTGGTGCGTGGATTGCGGTTCGGCGCTGGCCGAAGCCGAGGTCGAGTACGAAGACAAAACCTCGGATGCGATTGACGTGCGCTTTGCTGCACTCGACCAGGCGGCCTTTGCTACAGCGATGAATGCGACGGGTATCGGTGCCATTGAGGTCATTATCTGGACGACCACACCGTGGACCTTGCCTGCCAACCAGGGCGTGGCGTTGAACCCGGAGCTAAATTACGTGCTTGTTCAGGCCGATGGCGCACGCCTGCTGTTGGCTGAGGCGCTGCTTGAAGCCACGCTTAAGCGCTATGGAATCGACGGCGCAGCGATTGTGGGTCGCGGCAAAGGCGCGGCTCTGGAAGGCATCAAACTGCAACATCCCTTCCTTGAGCGTGAGGTGCCGATTATTTTGGGCGAGCATGTCACCACCGATGCCGGTACGGGCGCGGTGCATACCGCGCCGGGACATGGTCAGGAAGACTATGTGGTCGGCATGAAATACGGTCTGCCGGTGGACAATCCGGTGGATGATCTTGGCGTGTTCAAGCCTGGTACGGCCTTTGTCGAAGGGATGCACGTCACCAAGGCCAATCCGGTGATCATCGAGCTGCTACGCGAGCGCGGTCGCCTGCAATTCGCCGCCAGGCTGAACCACAGCTTCCCGCATTGCTGGCGGCACAAGACACCACTGATTTTCCGCGCCACCCCGCAGTGGTTCATCGGCATGGACGTGAACGGCCTCCGTACGGATGCGCTTAAGGCGATCAAGGAAACCCGCTGGGTGCCGGAATGGGGCGAGAACCGCATCACCGCCATGGTCGAAGGCCGCCCGGACTGGTGCATCTCGCGCCAGCGCACCTGGGGCGTGCCCATCGCGCTGTTCGTGCACAAAATCACCCACGAACTGCACCCGCGCACCCCTGAGTTGATCGAGCAGGTCGCCGTGATGATGGAAAAGGAAGGTGTGGATGCCTGGTTCAGTCTTGAGCCGTCCACGCTGCTGGGCAGCGAGGCCGAGCACTACCGCAAGGTCAGCGACACGCTGGACGTGTGGTTCGATTCCGGTGTCAGCCACTACGGCGTGCTGGCGCAGCGCGAGGAGCTGACCGACCCGGCGGATCTGTATCTGGAAGGCTCCGACCAGCATCGCGGCTGGTTCCAGTCAAGCTTGATGACCGCCATCGGCATGCATGCCCGCCCGCCGTACAGGCAGGTGCTGACCCACGGTTTCACCGTCGATGCGCAGGGGCGCAAGATGTCCAAGTCGCTTGGCAACGTCATCGCCCCGCAAAAGGTGATGAACGCCATGGGCGCGGACGTACTGCGCCTGTGGGTGGCTTCGGCGGATTATCGCGGCGAGATGACCGTCTCCGACGAGATTCTCAAGCGCGCAGGCGACGCCTACCGTCGCATCCGCAATACCGCGCGCTACCTGCTCTCCAATCTGAACGATTTTCAGCCTGCCGATGCGCTGCCGTTTGCCGACATGCTGCCGCTGGATCAGTGGGCGGTCGATCAGGCCGCGCGTTTGCAGGACGACATTCTCGCGTCCTATGACAGCTACAACTTCCATCAGGTCGTGCACGCAGTGCATAACTTCTGCTCAATCACGCTGGGTGGCTTCTATCTGGACGTGACCAAGGATCGGCAATACACCTGTCAGGCTGCCTCCCGCGCACGCCGTTCCAGCCAAACGGCGCAGTGGCATATTCTGGAGGCACTCACCCGCTGGATTGCGCCGATTTTGAGCTTTACTGCCGAAGAATTGTGGGGCTTTTTGCCGGCCAATCATCAAAGTGGACGTGAGGACTCTGTACTTCTCGCCACGCATTACGAGGGACTGCAACGTTTGGCCGAGGATGCGCCGCTGAATGTGGCGGACTGGATGAAGATTCTTGCGGTGCGCGATCAGGTACTGACCGTGCTGGAAGGCTTGCGCAGGGATGGCGTGATCGGCGCGAACCTGGATGCTGAAGTGGATGTGTACGCGGACGAAGCCACCCTGGCGGTGCTCAAACGGCTTGAAGACGAGTTGCGCTTTGTGCTGATTACCTCCTATGCGCGAGTGCTGCCTTTGCACGCGCGTCCTGCGGATAGTCCGGCATTTGATCTTGCAGGTGGCCAAATCGCCATTGCCGCCAAGGCCAGTTCACACGCCAAATGCGAGCGCTGCTGGCACCACCGCGAAGATGTCGGCAGCCACGCTGCACACCCGACGCTGTGCGGGCGGTGTGTTGAGAATGTGGATGGCGTTGGCGAAGTTCGCAAGTACGCCTAAATGCCAGTCATTTTCCGTCACAATGGTTTTCGGGTTTTCTTCTATTCCAACGAAGGCAATCCACGGGAACCGTTGCACGTTCACGTCCAACGTGGTGAGGCACTGGCCAAGTTTTGGCTTAACCCGGAAGTGAGCGTCGCAGAGAGTTACGGACTCAGTGGTGCGGAGCTTGGCATCCTGGTCGGAATTATCGAGAAAAATCGCACCCTTATCGAAGGTACATGGCATGAGTTCTTTGGCGAATAGCATTTCTTTTGACGCGGGCATGATGTGGGTCGAGCTTCTGGACGGGCGTCGTCTGGGGGTGCCGCTGGCCTATTTCCCGCGCTTGCTGAACGCAACGCCCGAAGCGCGCATGAGCTACACCATCTCCGGCGGCGGCAAAGGCTTGCACTGGGATGCGCTGGATGAAGACATCAGTGTTGAAGGTTTATTGCAGGGAGTGGGCGACCGAACCAGCGCGCCGCATCGGAGTGCCGCATGACATCTGTTTTTCGCAATGGCCTGTTGATTGCCCTGGTCGTCATCATCCTCGACCAACTCAGCAAGCTCTGGGCAAGTAGCGTGCTCGGCTATGCCCAGCCGGTGCCGGTCTTTCCCGGCTTTAACCTGACCCTGATGCACAACCCCGGCGCTGCATTCAGTTTTCTGGGGGATGCCGGCGGTTGGCAGCGCTGGTTTTTCCTTGCGCTGGCCTTGGGCGTGAGCGGCTGGTTGGCGCTGTGGCTACGCAAACTGGGCGAGGGTGAGCGCTGGATGGGCTTGGCGCTTGCCTTGCTGATTGGCGGCGCGCTGGGGAATGCGATTGACCGGGTTTATCTTGGTTATGTGATTGATTTTATTGATTGGTATTGCTGCGATTATCACTGGCCAGCGTTCAATATTGCGGATTCGGCCATTAGCATCGGTGCGGTATTGCTGTTTATTCTGGTGTGGCGTGAAGACAAAAAAGAGGTGGCTTCATGAATACGATTCTTCCCGGTTGCAAGGTTAAGCTGGCGTTTGTTTTAAGCCTGCTGGATGGCACGGAGATTGATGCGGCAAGCGCGGACGAGCCGTTGGAGCTGCTGGTGGGCGATGGCAGCATCAGCCCCGGTCTGGAGTTCGCCTTTCAGGGGATGCGTGCCGGTGAGTCCGGGCGCTTTGATATTCCGCCGGGCATCGCCTTTCCCATGCCGGATGCCGACAAGGTGTTTGTCCTGCCGCCCGAGGATTTTGACAGCGAGATCGTGCCCGAGGTCGGGCAATTCATCGAATTTGATCTGCCGAGCGGTGAAACCACGGTGGCGCGGGTTTTGAAGATAAGCCAGGAGGGCATGGAGCTGGATTTCAATCATCCGCTCGCCGGGCTGCCGCTGGTTTTTGACGTGCAGGTGATTGATGTCGCGTGCTGATATGCAAGATTTTCCGCTGATTCAATTGGCCAATCCGCGCGGCTTTTGCGCCGGGGTGGATCGAGCCATCGAGATTGTCGAGCGTGCGCTGGAGCTGTTCGGCGCGCCGATTTATGTGCGCCATGAGATCGTGCATAACCGCTACATCGTGGACGATCTGAAAGCCAAGGGCGCGGTGTTTATCGAAGAGCTTGCCGATGTGCCGGATGGTGCCACGCTGATTTTCAGCGCGCACGGCGTGTCCAAGGCCATTGAAGATGCCGCTGCGGCGCGCGGGTTGCGTATTTTTGACGCAACCTGTCCGCTGGTGACCAAGGTGCATCTGGAGGTGGCGCGTCATGCCAAGCAACGCCGCGAGGTGGTGCTGATCGGTCATGCGGGGCACCCTGAAGTCGAGGGCACGATGGGGCATTACGACGCGAGCCTGGGCGGGCGCATCCATCTGGTCGAGTCGGTGGAGGATGTGGCGACGCTTGCGGTATCCGACCCCGAGAATCTGGCCTTTTCCACCCAGACCACGCTCTCCCTGGACGAAACCCAGGCGATTGTCGAAGCCTTGCGCGCACGTTTCCCGGCGATTGCCAGTCCGCGCAAGGATGATATTTGCTATGCCACCCAAAATCGCCAGGATGCCGTGAAGCAGTTGATGCAGGACTGCGATTTGCTGCTGGTGGTGGGAAGCAAAAGCAGCTCCAACTCCAACCGCCTGCGCGAAATTGGCGAGCGCATGGGCGTGCCAAGCTTTCTGATTGATGGCGCGGAAGACATTCGCGCCGAGTGGCTGGTCGGAAAACAGCGCATTGGTCTGACAGCGGGCGCGTCGGCTCCGGAAATTCTGGTGCAGGCGGTGATTGCGCATCTGCGCGCCTGCTGTGACGCGCAAGTGCTGCGCGAGGATGAATCGGCGCGTGAGTCGGTGGTGTTTCCGATGCCCAGGGAGTTGCGGAGGGGGTAATTTTTGTTTTCGACGGTGGCGCGGATTTGGGTTTGGATTTCATCCCCCGTGTGGGGTCGCCGTGAACGGAGTGCCGTAGGTGAGGCAAACAGGCCATGGATGGCCTGTTTAGTCCCGTCGCAACATGGATGTTGCGTCGGGACTGCCTTGCCGTAGGCGCTGCGTTGACGGCTTGCCCGAAGGGCGCCCCCTCAGGGGGGCATTTCTTTGGTGACTTTCTTTGTGCAAGCAAAGAAAGTTACTCGCCCGTTGCCACACTCATTTGCAAAGGAGTGGCTACGCCAAGACGGGCGAAAAAACCCACCACCCGTTCAAGGCTGGTGGCATTATTTCGTCCGTTTCAAGGTTGCACGTTGTACAAGCCATATTTGATACAGACGAGTTCCTTTCTTTGCTTGTCCAAAGAAAGGAACCAAAGAAAGACACCCCACTGATGCCGCCCTTCGGGCAAGCCGTGAACTGACCTGCTCCAGCCGGGTCGTCTCAACGCGACATCCTGTCGCGGAGAGACTAAAAGCGCCTTCCATGGCGCTTTTACCCGGCCTACACAGGCCAGTCCACGGCGGCATCAAAAGGGGAAGGGAAATCCAAATCCGCGCCGTTGGCGAAAACGTCCATTAAACCTTCGTTTTGTGAAAAATCAGCCGCGCAGGCAACCTACACCAACCGCAACCACGCCGGAAAACTTGCCCGCCGCTCGGCATGACGAATGCCACGATCCAGAAGCAATGCACCCGGAAGGCGTGCCTCCAAAGCCTGCCAAAAGGCCGGGCTGTGGTTGAAATGATGCAGATGATTCAGTTCATGGTGCAGTACATAGTTCATTTCAGCAGGCTCAAGCCACAACAGGCGGGCGCTTAAATTGATGCGCCCGGCGCGCGAGCAACTGCCCCAGCGGGTGTGATTCCAGCGTATGCCGCTGCCTTGCAGCGGGTCGTTGTGAATTTCGGCAAGCTGGTGCAGCGCAGGGAGAAGCTGCGCCTTGGCATGGGCGATAAACCAGCGCTGCAGCAGGCTCCAGATCTGTTCACCCTCACCCCGGAGCGAGAGTTGACGCTGTGCAGGGTCAATGTGGAGTTGCGCGCGAGTCGTAGTGGCAAGGTGAACGAGCTGCCAGTGCTCATCCAAAGCGGGCAGGTGAATGTGTGCGGGTAGCTGGTGTTCTGGCCAGATTGCATCAGCATCGGGTAAATGCGCTTGCCGGGCGTGTAGCCTGGCATCAATCCATGCACGGTGCTGCTGAATAATACCCAGCGCCTGGTGTGCGCTGAGACGTTTGGGGGTGACGATTTCCAGCCCGCGCTGGGGGTGGATGCTGACCAAAATGCGCTTGGCGCGTTGCGACAGACGCACCTGAAACGGCGGCGGCCAAGGCTCCGGCATTCAGAACGACTCAGGGCGGGAGAAACGGTCAGCCAGAAAACGCTCATTGGCCAACAGTTGTTGGGTGTCATTTTCAGCGAGTGCGGCGAGGCTGCTTTGCACTTCTTCATTCAAGGTGTTGAGCTGCGCGACAAAGACCTGACGCGGGGTGCGGCCATCGGCGAGTTTGTGCATACGCCGGTAGGCCACGGGCAGACGCAGGTAGTTATCCAGGGTTTCTGGCAGGTAGTCGAGAATGGTTTGCCGCAGGGTGAAGGCAGTGCGGTCACCTGCGCCTTGTGTCTCCAGTAAAGGCAGGGTTTCGCGCAGGCTTTCGATCAGGCGATCAAAGCTTTCGGCGCGCTCGGCGGTGAGGCCTTTTTGTGCGCGCTGCTGCAAGGCATCCAGCGCATCATGCAAATCCATTTGCGCCTGTGACATGGGGTTGGAACGGGGCGGCTGGGGCGCGATGAGGAAGCCGGCAAGATACAAGCCGGGCACGATTAGCCACCACCACTCACCAATCAGGCCGCTAAAATACAGACCCAAGCCAAGCAGTGCCAGCACGCTGCCTAGCAAGTTGCCGTTGCTGTACAGCCATACCCAAAACCTGTGCCGAGAGCTTGGGCGGGTAAGGGAGCGCTGTTCTTCTTTCATTTGATGTTCTTCCGCATTTTTTTCGGCGAGTGCCTTTTGAAGCTCGGCTTTTTCTTGGGCGAGTTTGTTGAGTTCGGCAGTTTTTTTGTGCTGGGCGGAAAAAAACGACCATGCCCCAAATAATGCAAAAAAGCCGATAAGAAGTTGGATAAAAACACGCATGGGTCGGGTTTATTGGTAGCCACGTATCGCTTTGAAAGCAGTGCTGAGATTCTTGTTGCCATCGAAAACCTTGCCTCCGGTCATGTCGGCAATCTGCTGCATGGCTTGGGTGTCGGCATCGCCAAACAAGATGGGAAAGGTTTTGATCTTGCGTGTATCAGCGGGTAATTGTGCGAAAAATGCGCGGAAGTCGTCGAAATCCATGCCGTTATTGTTGACTCCATCTGTCATCAACACCACGGAATAATAACGGTTGGGCTGCTGCTGTTGGGCAACATAAATTTTGTGGTAGGCCTCGGCCAGCGCACTGTAAATCGCTGTCCCCCCTCCCGGCGTCAGGTCTTGGGCAAATTGGCGTGCCGGTGCCAAGCTGGCTTCCTTGCCCGCGCCGCTGCCGATGGTGAAGTCTACCGCAGGCTCGACGATATTGCGGAAAGGCAGGAAGCTGAGTTCTTCGCGTTCGCGGAAGCTGGAGAATTGGCCGCTAAGCGAGGTGTCGCCTCCCATCAGATTCAACAAGGCTTGGCGCAGGGCGGTAATGCGTTCGCCCTGCATTGATCCAGAAAGGTCGATCACGAAATAAGCATGAGCAGGGATGCGCTGCTCATCCAGATAGCTGGTCAGAATGCGATCCACGACCGAGCGTTGGCCGGGGAAGGGCAGTTCGATCAGCGTCTGGCTGCCAAAACGTGCTTCGAGCGGGATGCTGGGCAGAATCGGACGGCGGTCGGTGTCCTTCATCAGGCGTTGCTGGATGGCTGGGGTTTTGAGCCAGGCCACCACTTTGTCGTAGTCAGCGCGTTTTTTGGCATCCAGCAACAACAGCGGATAGTCCGCCGTGACCACGCCCTCACGCGGGTAGATCAGCGTCAGCGGCTCTTTTAATTGCCCGCTTTGGTTAAGTTGCAACAACACGGATTCGTAGTTGATAAGCCCGTCGAGGCTTGCTTGTTCGCGTACAAAGGCTTCACTTAACCAGCCGGAGGAGCCTGCCGTGAGGCGTTGGCCTTTGAAGAAGTCCTGTACCGTTTGCTGCTGGGGGGCGGTCAGCGTGAAGTTTTCCGGGTCGCTGGAGAGCGCGGCAATCAGCGCAATCAGCGCCGAAAAACCGCTGTTGGAGGAGGTCGGATTGGTCATGGCGAATTTGAATTCGCCCTTGGCCGCGCGCGCGGCCAGATCGCTCCATGAAGGCGCGGTTTTGTCCCAACCCAGGGCTTTGGCTCTGGATTGATTGACGCCAAGAATCACTGGCGAAAGTGCGATTTTCTCGCGCGCAACGACGCGGTTGCGTGCGCCTTCGAGAAGTTCAAGATATTTGGCGTGCGAGAACCACGCCAGCGGGTAGTCCGCGCCCTGCGCCAGTTGCTCGGCGCCATCCAGTGTGCCGGTGTAGACCAGCTTGAGGCGCACACCGGTGTCTTTCTCCAGTTGCGGCAACAGCGGCTCGATATCCTTGAGTTCAGAACCGGCGAGTACGCGCAAAGCGCGGCTGTCGTTTTGCCCATCGGGTTGGGGCGCGTTGGATTTGCCGCCAAACCATGACCATGCGATCAGTGCGATGATCACAACCACAATTAAGTTGAAAAGATTGAACTTAGACTTAGGCGTAGTGGTGCTATTCATCGTGGTATCTCTTTTACATTCTTTAACTATGGGCGCCCGATTGTTTGCTTTTGTAGCCCGGATTGGCATCCGGGACTGGGCTCGCATCACACTCGGTAAGACATTTCCCGGATTACGCTTTGCTTCATCCCCGCTACAACAGCCAAAAGACTGTGAATCAGGTTATTACAAAGTCAATTCGCTAGGCATATTCAAACGAGCCACTTCGGTTTGCGCTTTTTCACCACGCACACGGTCGAGGTAGGTTTGTGATTTGTGAATTTCGGTGTTCAGCACATCGACGGTTTGCTTCATGTTTTCCAGGGCTTTGACTTTGTAGGTCGCCATGTCGTCCATGGTGGCGTAGATGTCGGTGAAGGCGCGCTTGAGCGAGTCGATATTCACGGCGGCGCTGGAGGCTTGCTTGTGAATATCGGCGGATTGCTGGCGCAGCATTTTGGCGGTGGATTCGATCATGCCGCTGGTGGTGGCGTTGAGCGCGTTGATCTGATCCAGTACCAGTTTTTGGTTTCCTAGCGCCTGGGCAACCATGACAGCGGTGCGCAGGGCGGAGACGGTAGTGGTGCTGGCGCGATCCACACCTTTAATCAGCTCGAAATTGTTTTTGCGAATCATGTCCAAGGCCAGATAACCCTGGATGGAAACGGCAAGCTGTGTGAGCAGGTCCTGTACTTTTTGACGCGCGTTGAACAGCAGGTCTTCCTGCACGATGCGCGCTTTTTCGGGATCAACGGCTTGCAGTTCACCGACACGTGCAACGATCTTCTGGTCAATGGCCTGGCCGATTTCGGCGTATTCACGCAGCTTGCCCATGCTGGCCCACAAATTGGCTTTTTCCTGTTCAATCGCCGCGTTGTCCTTGCGCAGTTCGTCCTGGCCTTTGTAGAGCGTTTCGAGGATTTTATTCAAATGTCCCTGGGCGGATTGATAGCGCAGGAAGAAGTCGCGCAGCTTGTCGCCCCAGGGAATGATGCCGAACAGCTTGGCAGGCGCAAGCAAGTCACCCTGACTGCTGGGATCGAGGTCTTCCATGGTTTTGCGCAGGTCAACCAGTGAACGTGTGACCGGATGGGCTTCGTTGAAAAAACCGCCTTCCAGATTAGCCATTGGGCGTTCGAGCATACGGTTGGACATGTTGGCTGTGGCGCGGATCTCGGCATCGCCCATGGTGCGTAGTGCGTCAGCCTTGCTGCGGAACTCGTCGCCCTGCGCATCCAGATTGAGGATGGCATTGACGAAGTTTTCGGCGCGCGCGTCCAGTTCCTGACGTTGCGCTTCGGAAAGCGGCACGAGCTCGCGCGATTGCGGTGCGGATACAGCGGCTACGGGAGCCGGTGGGGTGAGGTGTTCGGGAGGGGTTAGTGTTGTGGTGGTTGGTGTGGTCAGTTCATTCATGGTTGTCTTTTCCTGTGGTAGCAATGGTTGAATTAGGACTTACGCAAAACTGCCCCAGCGGCGTTAAAGCGCCTCGCCGTACTAAGTGTACTGTCTTCGTCACTTTGCCTTGCTGGAGCATTTTTGCGTAAGTCCTGTGAATAAATTTTGGTGGTTATTTCATCTGTTGCTCGATGGCTTGAATCATGCCTTCGAGGGTTTCATAGCTGGGTGGGTCAATGATTTGTACCAGTTGAGCGGGTACGGCGAGCTTGCGGCTCTCGGCTTGCGCCTTGAATGCGGCGGTATCGGTGGTGCGGAAGCCGTGTTCGGTGGCAAGCTTTTGTAACTCCGGGTCGTCACTCAGTACTTGCCCCAGACGTGCACCATTTTCACTCAGTCCGACAAGGACATGGCGGGTGAACAGGCCGGGCTCGGGGTAGAGCAAGGCCATGTCCGGGCGGATGCCCGAAGGTGTCTTGAGCGCTTCATGGATGAATTGCGATTCATAAATCATCACCAGCGGCGAGCTTCCCATACCCATCGACAGGTAGTTTTCCAACGGGCCTTCAGATGAGTATTCGGTGTAACCCTGGCGCAGGAAAAGGGGAAGTAACTTGGGTATCACGCCATCCATTTCCTCGCGTGATGCCACCACGCGCTGACCGTTGGCAATGTAGCTCATCAGCGCAAGGTACATGGCGGCCGAGTTGGACTTACGCACGTCGGTAGTACGAATCAAGACCGATTTATTGACTGGGTAGGCTTCGCTGTTTTTCAGGTCTTTCCAGCGCGTTTCCTGCTGCGTCCAGGCAAAATAACGATCCAAATCAAACCAGTAATACACGCCGTCTTTTTCACGTACCACGCCGTTGGCTTCAAGGATTTTGGCAATCGGCTGCCATGAGGCAATGACCATTGGTGTGAAAAACGGCACATAGGTCGGGCGTTTGCCTACACCCTGCAGGATTTTGTCGGCAGCAGGTTGCCCGGCTGGAAAGGCAAAATCGTATTTTTTCAAGTCGAAGGCCGTGGCAATCTGGCGTGAGCCCGCTTTTTCCACCTTGACGATCAAGTCTTGTTTGAGTAGTGCCTGTTGCACACGCGGGTCGGCAAAGAAAGCCTCTTTTTCCGAGCCAATCAGGCCAGTGATCGTGGTTTGTGCCTTGAGTGCGCGTTGTCCATTCATGGATGTGTAGATGGCGTAGCCAAGACCGGCAAGCAAGAGGAATCCCAGTACGGGGGCGAGGAGGCGATTCATTGTTGTTGTTTCCTCTGCAACAGTGATTGCAACAAATTAGGATTTACGCAAAACCGCCCCAGCGGCGTTCAAGTGCCTTGCTGGAACGTTTTTGCGTAAGTCCAGCGAATAATAGATGAAGTTTTTGCTAGTTGTGTGAATGTTCACCTTTGGCCATCGCCCGAAGCACGAATAAGTAGCTTGTCCATCCAGCGTTGCGGCAGGATGCGTTTCAGCCAGGCAAAGGCAATCGTCGGCACGGTGACGGGGTAACGCAGTTTGGGATGGCGGCTTTCCAATGCGTGGATGAGTTTGACGACAACGGCATCCGGCGGCAGGGTAAATGGCGCAGCCGCGCCTTCTTTTTGCAGGCGGGCAAGCTGTTTTCGATATTGTGCCTGGTGCGGGCTGCCCTCGATTCTTATCCAGCGTGTGAAGGCAAGGTACGCATTGGCGCGGAAGTGAGTTTGAATCGGCCCCGGCTCAATCAGGCTGACATGAATGCCCGTGTCGCGTAGTTCCATGCGCAGGGTGTCGCTCAAGCCCTCCAGGGCAAATTTGCTCGCGGTGTAGGCGCCGCGATACGGGAAGGCGGCAAAGCCAAGCACTGAACTGCATTGCACGATGCGTCCATGCCCTTGTTTACGCATCACGGGAATAAGTAGATTGGTCAACTCAACCCAGCCAAACAGATTGGTTTCAAACTGAGCTCGCAGCGCATCGCGACTTAAATCCTCCACCGCGCCGGGCAAGCCCCATGCGCCGTTGTTAAAAAGTGCATCCAGGAGACCGCCGGTGCGGGTGAGCAGGGTGGTGACGGCTGTATGAATTGATGCCGAGTCGTCGAGGTCAAGTTGCAGCGCATCAAAACCTTCGGCATGCAGACGTTCGACGTCAATGAGTTTTCGCGCACTGGCAAACACGCGCCAGCCACGTTGACGCAAGGAATGTGCGGCACACTGGCCGATGCCGGAGGAGCAACCGGTGATAAGGATGGTGCGCTTGGGATTCATGCTTTGGTGGCTTCGTGGAAGATTGGTCTGAGTTTGGGATTATGTCGCGCACGCCTCTGTTAAGATGCGCAAATTAGTTACGACGCTACGGATGTTTTTTTCATGAGCCAAGATGCTAACACCGAGCTGAATAAAAATGCTGCCGAGGTTCACTCGCCGGGACTTGGCGCACGTTTGCGTCATTACCTGGTGACGGGTGTATTGGTATGGGTACCGCTGCTCGCGACCTGGTGGGTGGCGATTACCCTGATTAGCCTGATCGATCGTATCTTGCTGGTGTTGCCGCCGGAATACCGCCCAAGCACCTTGCTGGGTTTCAATTTGCCTGGTCTGGGAGTCATTCTGGCCCTGGTTGTGTTGTTTGTGACCGGGTTGTTGGTGGCGAATTTCCTGGGGCGGCAGGTGGTGGCGCTGTGGGAGGCTGTTCTCAATCGCATCCCCTTGGTGAATTCGATGTACTCCGGCATCAAGCAACTGCTGGAAACCTTTCTGTCCACCGACTCGCGCTCGTTTCGCAAGGTTTTGCTGGTTGAGTATCCGAGCAAGGGCTTGTGGACGCTGGCCTTCCTCGCCGGTGACCCAGTGGGAGAAATCCAGCAGAAAACTGCCAGCGAAGTGCTGACCATTTATGTGCCGACGGCACCGAATCCGACTTCGGGTTATGTCATTTTTGTCCCCAAGGACGAGGCGGTTGAGCTGGACATGAGTGTGGAAGATGCCATGCGCATGATCGTCTCGTTGGGCATGGTCGTGCCCGCGCCGAACAAAGCCGAGGCCGCTGCCAAGCTCAGCGCGCTTGCCGCCCCGGTGTCCAAAACGTAACATTCGCAACCTTTTTTCTTTTTAAGTTTTTTCGGAATTCTTCATGCGTACTCATTATTGCGGCCTCGTCAACGAACAACTCGACGGCCAGACCGTTATTCTCACTGGCTGGGTTAACCGCCGCCGCGATCACGGCGGGGTCATTTTCATCGACTTGCGCGACCGTGAAGGCGTGGTGCAAGTGGTGTTCGATCCCGACCGCGCCGAGACTTTCGCTCTGGCCGAGCAGGTGCGCAACGAGTTTGTGTTGCGCGTCACCGCCCGCGTGCGCCCACGTCCGGCAGGTACGGAGAATCCCAACCTCATCAGCGGCAAGATTGAGTTGCTCGGTCTGGAACTGGAAATTCTGAATCGCTCCGAGCCGCTGCCCTTCCAGCTGGATGATGACACCACTGGCGAAGAGACCCGCCTGCGTTACCGCTTCCTTGACCTGCGCCGCCCGGAAATGCAGGCCAAGCTGCGCTTGCGTGCCAAAGTGTCGCACTTCCTGCGCCAGCATTTGGAAGGCCTGGGCTTCCTTGATCTGGAAACCCCGATGCTCACCCGCGCCACGCCGGAAGGCGCGCGCGACTATCTGGTGCCGAGCCGCACCCATCCGGGCGAATTTTTTGCCCTGCCGCAATCGCCGCAGTTGTTCAAGCAATTGCTGATGATTTCCGGGTTTGATCGCTACTACCAGATCACCAAATGCTTCCGCGACGAAGACCTGCGCGCTGACCGCCAGCCCGAGTTCACCCAGGTGGACATCGAAACCAGCTTCATGCGTGAGGACGACTTCATGACCCTGATCGAGGGCATGATGCGTGACCTGTTCCGCGAAGTGCTGGAAGTCGCCTTCCCCGACCCGCTGCCGCGCATGACGTGGCACGAAGCCATGCGCCGCTTTGCCTCCGACAAGCCGGACTTGCGCATTCCGCTGGAGCTGGTGGATGTGGCTGATTTGATGACCGGCGTGGACTTCAAGGTGTTTGCAGGCCCCGCTGCCGACCCGGAAAGTCGCATTGCCGCCCTCCGCGTGCCCAATGGTGGCGCGATGCCGCGCTCGCAGATCGACGATTACACCAAATACGTGTCGATCTTCGGCGCCAAGGGTCTGGCCTATATCAAGGTCAACGATATGGCTGCCGGGCGTGAAGGTCTGCAATCGCCGATTCTCAAATTCCTGCCCGACGATACCGTCAACGGCATTCTGCAACGCACCGGTGCGCAGGATGGCGATTTGATTTTCTTCGGTGCCGACAAGACCAGGATTGTCAACGATGCCCTCGGCAACCTGCGCGTCAAGCTCGGTCACGACCTCGGTCTGGTCGAACACGGCTGGAAGCCGCTGTGGGTGGTGGACTTCCCCATGTTCGAGTGGGATGACAAGAGCAACCGCTGGGTGGCGCTGCACCATCCCTTCACCTCGCCCAAGCTGGAGCAGCTTGATCTGCTCGACAGCAACCCCGGCGAGTGTCTGTCGCGTGCCTACGACTTTGTGCTCAACGGCGTGGAAGTCGGCGGCGGATCAATTCGTATCCACCAGGAAGCGGTGCAAAGCAAGGTGTTCAAGCTCCTCGGCATCAGCGACGAGGAAGCGCAGGAGAAATTCGGCTTCCTGCTCAACGCACTCAAGTTCGGCGCACCGCCACATGGCGGTTTGGCCTTTGGCCTCGACCGCCTCGTGATGCTGATGAGCGGTGCCAGCTCCATCCGCGAAGTGATCGCCTTCCCGAAAACCCAGACCGCCGCCTGCCCGCTGACCCAGGCACCGGGCGAAGTGGATGAAAAGCAGTTGCGCGAGTTGTCGATTCGGGTGCGCAAGCCAGTTGCCGAAGGGTGATTTTTAGCCACAGAGGACACAGAGATTGCAGAGAAAGGCTTTGGATGTTTTCTCAGTGTCCTCCTTGCTCTCTGTGGCTATATTTCATATCAATCAACGGCTGAGGCTTTGCCATGACTGATCTGTCCACCGAAATTCCCCGTTTGCGTGATGCCGTGATTCAGCGACTTGTCGCGCAGGCTCCCCAACCTGCGCCGCTTGCGCCTGAACAGCGTGAGACCTTGCGCGAGCGCATCAAGGCCGAGCTGAAAGCGCGTGATGCCGTGCTGGTGGTGCATTTCTACGTCGATGCAGAATTGCAGAAACTGGCCGAGGAAACCGGCGGGCGCGTGTCCGATTCGCTGGATATGGCGGATTTTGGCAGTCGTCATGCGGCCAAAACCCTGGTGGTGGTTGGCGTGCGCTTTATGGGCGAAACAGCCAAGATCCTCAGCCCGGAAAAAACCGTGTTGATGCCGACTCTGGGGGCGGAATGTTCGCTTGATCTGGGCTGTCCGGCGGATGAATTCGCCGCCTTTTGCGACCAGCATCCCGACAGGACAGTCGTGGTCTACGCCAATACCTCGGCGGCGGTGAAGGCGCGGGCGAACTGGGTGGTGACATCCAGCAATGCGCTGGCGATTGTCAATCACCTGAAAGCCAGGGGCGAAAAAATCCTGTGGGCACCGGATCGGCATCTGGGGCGCTACATTCAGGAAAAGACGGATGCCGACATGTTGCTGTGGCAGGGCGAATGCGTGGTGCACGACGAGTTTTCCGCCGAAGGCTTGCGCGAGTTGATGCGCGAACACCCCGAAGCCGACGTGCTGGTGCATCCTGAATCGCCCAAGGGCGTGGTCGAGCTGGCGCAGCATGTTGGCTCGACTTCGCAGCTCATCAAGGCAGCGAGCCAATCGGCTGCGCCGACCCTGATTGTGGCCACCGATCGCGGCATTTTCTACAAGATGCAGCAGGCCGCGCCGGGTAAAAAACTGATCGCTGCGCCCACGCTCAATCGCGGCACATGCAATGTTTGCGCGCATTGCCCGTGGATGGCGATGAACGGTCTGCAAAACCTGCTCGATGCGCTGGAGCATCCTGCCGGGCATGAAATCGGGGTGGATGCGAGCATCATTGAACGCGCGCGTCTGCCGATTGACCGTATGCTGGCGCTTTCGCGTGAATTGGGCATTGTGGCGGGCAAACCCAAAGACTGAGTGATTGACAGGACTTACGCAAAAGCTCTCCTGCAAGGAGTTGTTTTGGGGAGCTTGCTCCTTTGAAAAAGGGTAAGGATTTGATTGCTCTTCCCCCTTTGGAAAAGGGGGACTGAGGGGGATTTAAAAGGAGTTGGTTTTGGCTGAGCCCTGCAAATCCCCCCTAACCCCCCTTTTGCAAAGGGGGGGGGAATTTAGAGCTTGGCGGACTTTTGCACAGAGGCGAGTTCATCAAGGCGACGCGTTCGAACGCCGCTGACGCGGTTTTGCGTAAGTCCTAAAACTAATTAATTGATTGTATTGACTGAGGTTTTTCATGGCTGGACACAGCAAATGGGCGAATATCAAGCATCGCAAGGATCGCCAGGATAAAAAGCGCTCCAAAATCTGGACAAAAATCATCCGCGAAATCACCGTCGCCGCGCGTGCCGGGCAGAGCGCCAACCCGGCGGAAAACCCGCGTTTGCGTCTGGCCTGGGACAAGGCACTTGGCGCGAACATGACCAAGGACACCATGGAACGCGCCGCCAAGCGCGGCGTGGGCGCGGGCGAGGGTGAGAACTACGAAGAGCTGACCTACGAAGGCTACGGCCCCGGCGGTGTGGCGGTATTTGTCGAGTGTGTGACCGACAACAAGGTACGCACGGTGGCGGATGTGCGGCATGCGTTTAGCAAGAATGGCGGCAATATGGGCACCGATGGCTCGGTGGCCTACTTGTTCAGCAAGCTCGGCGTGTTGCTGTACGCGCCGGGTTGCGACGAGGATGCGTTGATGGAAGCCGCGCTGGAGCTGGGCGCGGAAGACGTGGTGGTACATGGCGATGGCTCAATCGAAGTGTTGACAGCGCCGGATGCCTTCCAGAGTGTACTGGACGGCATGAAAGCGAAAAAATTTGTGCCGGAAGAAGCCGAAATCACCATGCGCGCCAGTGTTTCGGCGGCGGTTGAGGGCGAGGTGGCCGAAAAACTGGTGAAGATGATCGACATGCTGGAAGACCTGGACGACGTGCAAGCGGTGTATCACAACGCCGAATTGCCGGACGAGGCGCTGGACGGCGAGTGAGCATGAAACCGGGGTTGCGCATCCTTGGCATCGACCCCGGCTCGGTGACTACGGGCGTGGCGGTGATCGAAAAACAGGGGCGCGAGCATGTCTGCCTGCATCTGGAAAGCCTGAAGCTGGGTGCGCAAAAAGATACGCCGGGCGGCTTTCATCAGCGTCTGGGTGAGGTTTTTACCCGCGTGAGTCGCCTGATCGAGACCTATCAACCGCATGAATTTGCCATCGAGCAGATTTTCATGTTCCGCAGCCCGGAATCTTCGCTCAAGTTGGCGCAGGCACGCGGCGCAGCGATTGCCGCCGCCGTGGTGGCCGGTCTGCCGGTGGCCGAATACATGCCAGCGGAAGTCAAAAAGGCCGTGGTCGGCACCGGGCGGGCGGATAAGTTGCAGGTGCAACACATGGTCAAACGCCTGCTCAGTTTGACCGACGACCCGCCCGCCGACGGAGCCGATGCCGCTGCCGTGGCGTTGTGCCATGCCTATCGTCGCAGCTCCATGCTGGTCGCGCAAAGCGAAGGCCTGCCCCCGGCCAAGGCCGAGCTGCTGCGCCAGATGGCACAATCACGCCACCGCTCGCGCAGTGGGCAAGACACCTGGACCGAACTTGCCATGCGGCGCGCGCGCCCACCCAAAGGAGACAAAGCATGATCGGACGCTTGAAAGGCACGCTCGCCAGCAAACAACCGCCGTGGTTACTCATCGATGTGAACGGCGTGGGCTACGAAGTCGAAGCACCTATGTCCTCAATTTATGACCTGCCCGCTAGCGGCCAGGAAGTCACCCTGCTGATTCATACTGTGGTGCGTGAAGATGCCTTCCTGCTGTACGGTTTTCTGCGCGAAACCGAACGGAGCCTGTTTCGTAACCTTATGAAAATCAGCGGCGTAGGCGCTAAACTCGCGCTCGCCATCCTCTCCGGCATGAGCGCGCAGGAATTTGCCGACGCCGTGCAGCGTAACGATGTGTCCACCCTGATTCGCCTGCCCGGTATCGGACGCAAAACTGCCGAACGCCTGATAATCGAAATGCGCGACCGCCTCGGTGGGCTGGAAGGTGCAAGCCTGCCGGGGGCAACCGCGAGCGCAGGACGCGGCGCGATGGACGAAGCCATCACCGCGTTGGAATCCTTAGGCTACAAACCCGTCGAAGCCGCCCGCATGGCCCGCGCCGTGCCGGATGCCGCCGGGTTGGAAGCAGGCGAGATCATCCGTGCGGCGTTGAAGCAGGCGGTGAAGTAGACTTTTTTACGTTGTGTCACTCGGCTACAGCATGTGGTCGGTACACTCTCGAATCATTTTTTAGTTTTTGCAGATCATTTTGATATGCAAAACGGAGTAAGCGGATCATGAGCTATCAAAACTTCACCGTTGTCCAATGCACCAATGTTGATTTTGATGAGGGGTTTGCTGCGTATCAGCGAGAAGACTACGTCACCGCTCTTAAAGAGTGGCGGTCACTGGCCGAGCAGGGAAATGCCGCTGCGCAGTGCAACCTCGGTATGATGTACCAGTGTGGACAAGGCGTTGCGCAGGACTCCAAGGAGGCTGCGACGTGGTACCGCAAGGCCGCTGAGCAGGGGTATGCCGATGCACAGTATAAATTGGGCGTGGTGTATTCCCATGGAGGCGATGAGAGCGTTAGGGAGGCTGCGGTATGGTACTGCAAGGCGGCCGAGCAGGGGCTTGCCGTTGCACAGTCCGACTTGGGCTTTATGTACCAAATGGGTCGAGGTGTACCGCAGGATTTCAATAAAGCCATGATGTGGTATCAGAAGGCGGCCGAGCAGGGAAACGCCATGGCGCAGATATTACTTGGCGCGTTGTATGCACTTGGTCACGGCGTAACGCAGGACAACACAGAAGCTATGACCTGCTACCGCAAGGCGGCCGAGCAAGGGGATGCCGTTGCGCAGGGCATCTTGGGCGGGATGTGCCACATGTTGCAGGACGATACGGAGGCAATGATGTGGTATCGCAAGGCGGCCGAACAGGGGCTTGCCGAAGCGCAGTTCCGCTTAGGCTGGATGTTTGCTAATGGCCTTGGCGCAGCAAAAAATCGGGTGGTCGCGTATGCGCTCTATAGTTTGTCCGCTGCTAGTGATTCCTATGTGGAAACGCAGGACGACATGGATGAGCTTGTATCCAGTATGTCGGAGCAGGAGATTGAGGAGGGGCTGGCGTTGATGCGGAAGATGACCGAGCCGGGCGATTTGGGCTGTGCCTTGGATGCGTACCTTAATAGTCTTGATTGAACACTGGGTTGGAATGTATGAAGCATCAATCCAGCATCGCTGCTCTGGACGCACATATTGAAAACGCCCTCATTCCTACCGGCGTGGTTGTGACCATCCTGCGCACCGCTTTTCCCCATCTGCTTGCGATTTATGCCTTCGGTAGCCGTGTTCAAGGTATGGCCCATGCCGATAGCGATCTTGATTTGGCGGTGTTGGTGGCTGGGTATGCCGATCCTTTGGCGTTGTGGGCGCAGGCGAATACCTTGGCCGAGGTTCTTGGTTGTGCGGTGGATGTTCTTGATTTGCGTGCGGCGAGTACGGTGATGCAGCATCAGGTCATGTCGCATGGGCGCAGGTTGTGGGCGCGTGAGCTTGAGGCGGGTTTGTTTGAAAGCTATGTTTTGAGTGAAAAACTGGCGCTGGATGCGGCGCGAGCGGGACTGTTGGCGGATATTGTCCGGGGGGGCGCTGTGTATGGTCGATGACGTGGTGCTGAACAAGGCGGCGACCATCGAGCGCTGCGTGGCGCGGGTGCGTGAGGAGTATGCGCTGGCGGGCAATGATTTTGGCACGGACTATTCACGCCAGGATGCAGCGGTGCTAAACATCCAACGCGCTTGCGAGGCGGCGTTGGATGTGGGGCATTACCTGATTCGCCGCGATAAGTTGGGTGTGCCGCAAAGTGCGCGTGATGTGTTTGCGCTGTTGGCGCAGGCGGGGCGTATTGAGCCCGATCTGGCTGAGGCGTTAAAAAAGATGGTGGGGTTTCGCAATATCGCGGTGCATGAGTATCAGCGTCTGCTGCTGCCGATTACAGAAAGCATCATTACCCAGCATCTGGATGAGTTTTTGCAATTGACCCGTGCCTTGCTGATGCGGGAGGGGGCGTAGCATGAACAACGACCGCCTTATTACCCCCTCCGCCAGTCAAGCCGAAGAAGCCATTGACCGCGCCATTCGTCCGCGCACCTTGGCGGATTACATCGGCCAGCCTGCCGTGCGTGAGCAATTGGAAATTTTCATTCCCGCTGCGCGCGCACGGGGCGAGGCGCTGGATCATTTGCTGATTTTCGGCCCGCCGGGGCTGGGCAAAACTACGCTGGCGCACATTATCGCCAATGAAATGGGTGTGGCCTTGCGCCAGACTTCGGGGCCGGTGCTGGAGCGTCCGGGCGATTTGGCCGCGCTGCTGACCAATTTGGAAGAAGGCGATGTGCTGTTTATCGACGAGATTCATCGTTTATCCCCAGTGGTGGAGGAAATCCTCTACCCGGCGATGGAGGATTACCAGATTGACATCATGATCGGCGAAGGCCCGGCGGCGCGTTCGATCAAGCTGGATCTGCCGCCGTTTACCCTGGTGGGGGCGACCACGCGCGCGGGGATGTTGACCAATCCACTGCGCGACCGCTTCGGCATTACCCAGCGTCTGGAGTTTTACGGCATAGACGATCTGGCGACGATTGTGCGGCGTTCGGCGTGTTTGCTGGGGGTGTCGATGCAGGAGGCGGGGGCGCTGGAGATTGCGCGCCGTGCGCGCGGCACGCCGCGGATTGCCAACCGTTTGCTGCGCCGGGTGCGCGATTATGCCGAGGTGAAGGCGGACGGGGTGATTAGCGATAGGGTGGCGGATGCGGCGCTGAATATGCTCAAGGTCGATGCGCTGGGGCTGGATCATCAGGATCATCGTTTGTTGCGCACCCTGATTGAAAAATTCGAGGGCGGGCCGACCGGGCTGGACAATCTGGCGGCGGCGATTGGTGAGGCACGCGATACGATTGAGGATGTGCTGGAGCCTTATCTGATGCAGCAGGGTTTTTTGATGCGCACCCCGCGCGGGCGTATGGCCACGCCGCTGGCGTATCGGCATTTTGGGCTGAAAGCGCCGAAGCTTGCCGAAACATTACAAGCCGAATTGCTGGATTTTGATGCCGATGAGTGAATTTTCCTGGCAGGTACGCGTCTATTACGAGGACACCGACGCTGGCGGGGTGGTGTTTTACGCCAATTACCTGAAATTTTTCGAGCGGGCGCGCACTGAATTGTTGCGAAAGCACAATATAAATCAGCGAGAACTGCTTGAAACAACAGGTCTTGTATTCGTGGTACGCCGCGTGCATGTAGAATACCGCTCGTCCGCGCGTCTGGATGATGTGCTCGAAATTACGGCGCGCCCGCGCTTGGATGGTCGGGCGCGCTTGATTTTCGAGCAAGAGGCGCGCCGAGCGGGTGATATCAGACTTTTATGTCGAGCTGAAGCTGAAATTATTTGTGTGACGGCCGACAGCTTTCGTCCACGGCCTTTGCCGTCCGTTATTTTGGAGATTGTATCCTTGTGAATCCGGTTTCTACTTTGCCTAACCCCGCGCCCAATATGTCGATTTTGGGTCTTATTTCTGATGCCAGCTTGCTGGTGCAAGGTGTCATGCTGCTGCTTTTGATTGCGTCCATCGTGTCGTGGATGATTATTTTCAACAAGGCGGCGCAAATGAAGCGAGCGCGCGCGGAGGTTGATGCTTTTGAAGCGCGCTTTTGGTCTGGCGTGAACCTTTCCGAGTTTTACAGCCAGCTTACGCATGATGAAAAGCCGCGTGTGGGTATGGCATCGTTGTTTGAGGCCGGGTTTCGTGAATTTGCGCGTTTACGTCGTCAGGATGCGCAGCACGATCCGGCCATGTTACTGGAAGGTGCGCAGCGTGGAATGCGGGTGGCTTTGACCCGTGAAATGGATCGCCTTGAAGATCATCTTCCGGTACTGGCGACTATTGGTTCGATCAGCCCATACGTCGGTCTGTTTGGTACGGTGTGGGGCATCATGGGCTCGTTTATGGGGCTGGCGAACGCGGGTAACACGACCTTGCAAGCCGTTGCACCTGGCATTGCAGAAGCATTGGTCGCTACGGCGATGGGCTTGTTTGCCGCGATTCCGGCGGTGGTGGCGTATAACCGCTACACCACGGATGTTGATCGTCTGTTCAACCGCCTGGATGGATTTCAGGAAGAGTTTTTGAACCTTCTGCATCGTCAAGGCGCAACGCGCCAGCCGCCGGTGGCCTGATATGGCGGCTTTGGCAAAGGGTCGTGGTCGCTCCGGTCGCCGTCGTGCGGTGGCCGAAATCAACGTCGTGCCTTACATCGACGTGATGCTGGTGCTGCTGATTATTTTTATGGTGACTGCGCCGATGTTGCAGCAGGGGATTGAGGTAGACACGCCGAAAACCGCTTCGGAAACGTTGTCGAGCAAGAAAGAGCCACCCGTGGTGGTGAGCGTGGACAAGGATGGTTTGTTCTATCTTAATGTTGCTGAAAATCCGAACGTAACGCTGACACCAGCGGTAATTCAGGCGCGAGTGGCGGCTTATCGTAAGCTGCACCCTGATGTACCTGTGCTGGTTAAGGGTGATCAAGCCGTGCCGTATGCCAAGGTCATTGAGGCGATGGCGACGGTAAAGAGCGCTGGCGTGGACAAGGTGGGTCTGGTGACCGAATCGCCTGTGCCACCCAAGGCGAGCGGAAAATAAGTCATGTTCGCTGCGATGAGGCGGATGCCGCGTTCACTGCTGATTTCGATAGCTTTGCATCTAGTGCTGCTGGCAGTGATTCTTGTGTCTTTCAAATGGCATCAGCCGGAAGAGCAGGAGCCAGCAGCATCCGGTGAGCCCGAGCCGATTCAGGCCGTGATGGTTGATGCGGCCACGATTGAGTCTGAAATGGACAAAATCAAACAGGCCGAAGAAAAACGCGAAAAAGCCGAGCGGCAACGTGAAGCGGCTTTGGAACGCAAGCAGGCCGAAGCCGAGCGCAAGGCCAGTGAAGCCGAGCAACGCCAAAAGGAGGCACAAGCGCGTGCGGAAGCGGCTGAAAAGCAGGCGGCGGCCAAGGCTGAAGCATCTGAACGCAGAGCCGCTGAAGCCGAACGTCAAGCCGAGGCGCAGGCTCGAGCAGCCCAGGAAAAGGCGCAAGCGGCCAAGCAAGCTGAACAAAAGGCGCAAGAGCAAGCTGAAATTGCGCTGAAAAAGCAGCAGGAGCTGGAAAAGAAAGCTGCTGCTGATGCTGCAGCGAAAGCCAAAGCAGATGCCGAAGCCGAAGCAAAAAATGCGGCTGAAAAGAAAAAACTGGCAGATGCCGAAGCCAAGGCGAAAGCTGAACAGGCCGCGAAGGCGGCAGAAGCTAAAAAAGAAGCCGAAATGAAGGCTAAAGCCGAGGCAGAGGCCAAGGAGAAATTGGCGGCAGACAGCGCAGCGAAAGCCAAGATAGCCGCTGAGGCCAAAGCCAAGGCTGATGCCGAGGCGAAAGCAGCAGAAGTCAAAAAAGCCGAAACAGAGGCTAAAGAAAAAGCCAAGGCCGATGCGGCAGCCAAGGCAAAAGCCGATGCAGAGGCGGCGCAGAAGGCCAAATTGGCGCAAGAGGCCGCCGCCAAGCAGAAGGCTGAAGCCGAGCAGCGCCGCAAGGCTGAGCTGGCAGCAGCATTTGCAGCAGAGGATGCTGCAAACGCCAAGGCAGCGAGCGACAAGCGTTTAAGTGGCTTGCGCGATCAATATATTGCCTCCATTCGCACCAAGGTGGAGCGCAACTGGTTGCAGCCGCCAAGCATGCAGTCGAGCATGAGTTGTGAAGTCCACGTCACTCAGATGCCGGGAGGCATGGTGATGAATGTGCGTGCGGAGAAATGCACTGGAGATGACTTATTCAAGCGTTCGGTCATTGCGGCAGTGGAAAAGGCCAGTCCTTTACCCTTGCCACCCGACCCCGCATTGTTTGAACGTGACCTTGTTTTTATTTTCAAACCCACGCTTTAACCTGAACTTTTGAGGCCGCAACTATGCCCCGTTTACTAATCGCCCTGTTGTTAATGTTCGCCGCCCTTCCGGCACGCGCCGTATTGCAAATCGACATTACTCAAGGAACGGACGGCACCCTGCCGATTGCGGTGGTGCCTTTTGGAGGCGGTGCGCCGGAGGATATTGCGCAGATTGTCAGTGCTGATCTGGCGCGCAGTGGTCAGTTCAATACCCTGGCACCGAACGCTATGCCAGAGCGTCCGATTGATCCGCAACAAGTCAATCTTGATGCATGGCGCACTGTGAAACGTGATTATCTTGTCGTAGGCAGTGTGCGTCCTGATGCGGGTAACTTCGCGCTGGAGTTTTATGTGCTGGATGTGATTAATGGCAAGCAGCTAACGGCCATGAGTGTGACGGCGTCCAAGGCGGATTTGCGCATGGGGGCGCACAGGGTGGCGGATATCGTGTACGAGGCAATTACCGGGGTGAAAGGCGCGTTTGCGACGCGCATTGCCTACATCACGGAAACCGGCCAGCCGCCGATGCGTCGCTACAGCCTGGAAGTGGCCGATAGTGACGGCTACAACCCGCAAAGTATTCTCGAATCCAAAGAGCCAATCATGTCTCCTTCGTGGTCGAGCGATGGGCGCAAGCTGGCGTATGTTTCGTTTGAAAGTCGCCGCTCAAGCATTTACGTGCAGGATGTGTACAGTGGGCGACGTGAGCTGGTGGCCTCGTTCCCTTCCATCAACGGTTCACCCAGCTGGGCACCGGGCGGCGGCAAGCTGGCGTTGACGCTTTCCAAGGATGGCAATCCCGAAATTTATGTTCTGGACGTGACTACCCGTCAAACCACTCGCCTGACCAATAGTGCTGCGATTGATACCGAGGCCAGCTGGTTGCCGGATGGCAGCGGTGTGGTGTTCACCTCGGATCGCGGCGGTCGCCCGCAGACCTATCAGGTGGGTGTGGGTGGTGGTGCGCCCAAGCGTTTGACGTTTGATGGTGGCTACAATGCACGCCCCAGCGTGTCGCCGGATGGTCAATTTTTAGCCACTGTGCAATCCTGTGGTGGTGGCTTTTGCATTGCAGTGCTTGATTTGAAAACTGGCGCGTCGCGCACGGTGTCGAAGGGCTCGCAGGATGAAGCACCAAGTTTTGCGCCGAACAGCGCCATGTTGCTGTACGCATCCGGCGGTGGAGTCTTGCGTGTGGCCTCGGTGTTGGGGCAGGCCAACAGCACATTGAGCCTGCAAAAAGGCAAGGTGCGTGATCCGGCATGGGGGCCGTTCCGTCAATGAAACATCATAAAGCGAATTTCGGGCTATCGGGTTTGAAGCCGAAAATCCTTGCTCAGGCAGTGATTGTAGTCTTGCTGCTGGGCAGCGGTGCCTCCGTGTTGGCGGAACCGGGTGCCACGCCGACGCAACATGTCATGAGCGAAATCATGAATCGCCAGCAACAGATGCAAGCGGAAATGAGCGAGCTGCGCGACTTGGTGGAGCGACAAGGTCATGAGCTGGAAATGCTCAAACGCGCACAGAAGGAAACGTATATGGACACCGATCAGCGTATTCGCGCCTTGGATGCTGTGGTACGTCCGACGGGAGGCACACCCGCGCCCGCTGGGGTTGCACCTGTGTCAACGCCTCCTCCCGTGGCACCGACTGCGCCTGTAATGCAGCCTGCTCCGGTTGCACCGCCCGTGCAAACGGTCAGCGCGGATGACCAGGCGAAGTACGACCAAGGTTTAAAGCAACTTAGGGCGGGGCAGTATCAGCCCGCGATTAAAACGTTTGACCAGGTGATTAAGGCCAGCCCGCCGAGTCCCAATCGTCCCAATGCACTGTATTGGACGGGTGAGGCTTACGTCGTGCTAGGAGATTTGAAGTCGGCGCTGCATGCGTTTGAGCAGGTGGTGCAGGATAGCCCTGCGCACCAAAAGGCTGCTGATGCGCAGCTGAAAATGGGCTACATCTACTACGACCAAAAAAACTATGCGCGTGCGCGTGAGACCTTGAATAAAGTCAAAGCACAATTCCCCGGAACGCAGGCTGCGACCCTGGCTGAGCAACGCCTGAAGCGTATGCAGAGTGAAGGTGTGTAATTGTTGATGAGTGAATTGGATAGCAACGACGCGAATGTGCGCATTACGGAAATTTTTTACTCGCTGCAAGGCGAGTCCACGCGTGTAGGTCTGCCGACGGTTTTCGTGCGCTTAACGGGTTGCCCGCTGCGTTGTGTGTATTGTGATAGTGCGTATGCGTTTACCGGCGGTGAAAAATGGAGCATTAACGCCATTCTGGCCGAGGTGGCCAAGCATCAAACCAAGTGGGTGTGCGTCACGGGCGGCGAGCCGTTGGCGCAAAAAAGTTGTCTACCGCTTTTGAGTGCGCTGTGCGATGCGGGTTATGACGTGAGTCTGGAAACCAGCGGTGCCTTGGACATTGCGCCGGTCGATCTGCGCGTCAGTCGCATTATGGACATCAAAACCCCCGCGTCCGGCGAAGTGCAGCGCAATCGTTATGCCAATATCGAACTATTGCGCCCCGTGGATGAAGTGAAGTTCGTTATTAGTGATCGAGATGATTACCTGTGGTCAGTGGACTGTGTACGTCAATATGAATTGACGCAGCGTTGCCCGGTGCTGTTTTCGTCCGTGTTTAATCGGCTTGCACCGCGCGATTTGGCCGAATGGGTACTGGAAGATCATCTTCCAGTGCGTTTCCAGTTACAGATGCACAAGATGCTGTGGGATGAGGTACAGGGACGATGAGTGCGGATGACTTAAAACAAGTTCCACGCGCGGTCGTGCTGGTTTCTGGTGGATTGGATTCGGCAACGGTGCTGGCGATTGCGCGCAATCAAGGTTTTGAGTGTCATGCGCTCAGCGTTGATTATGGCCAGAGGCACAAGGCAGAGCTAGAGGCCTCAAAACGGGTTGCCGCGATGCTGGGCGCCCACGCGCATCGGCAGGTACACGTCGATTTGGGCTCAATGGGCGGGTCGGCACTGACGGATGCGGGGATCGCCGTGCCAGAAAGCATTGAGCCGGGCATTCCAGTGACATACGTCCCAGCGCGCAATACGATCATGCTGTCGATCGCCCTCGGTTGGGCCGAGGTGCTCGGTGCACGAGATATTTTCTTGGGCGTGAATGCGGTCGATTATTCGGGCTATCCAGATTGTCGGCCAGAATTTATTACTGCGTTTGAAACACTTGCAAATCTTGCGACCAAAGCTGGCGTACAAGGGTGCGGATTTACGATTCACGCACCATTGTTACGTATGAGCAAGGCAGAGATTGTTATGCGCGGGCAGGAGCTGGGCGTTGACTACGCACAGACCGTTAGTTGCTATCAGGCGGATGATGAAGGGCGTGCTTGTGGGCGCTGTGATGCCTGCAGACTGCGTTCAATGGGATTCGGTGAAGCAGGATTGCCAGACCCAACACATTACACAAACGCGTGAGTGTAAAAATGTTGCACAGGAAATTTCTGTGTGTAGAATGCCGCGCCTTACTTGGTGGGCGTGGCCTTGTTGGTGGGGCGCTTGGTTAGCTCCTCAGCGACTGCTTGCAGACTTTAGTCCTTCAAACTCCCCCTAGTAAAATTTGTTCTGTGTCTGGCTTGACAAAGTTTTTAACAGATATAGAATGCGCAACCTCAAATATTGCTTCAAAACAATGTTTGAAAATTTGGGTCGTTAGCTCAGTTGGTAGAGCAGTTGGCTTTTAACCAATTTGTCGCAGGTTCGAGCCCCGCACGACCCACCAAGGTTTCGAAATTGATGATTGACACAAGTTAAATCATCAATATAATGCGCCTCCTTGTTGTGAATGAAGATTGAATTACTTATCTAGGTAACTTAATCGCCCGAATCGGAAGAAACGGATAGTTGACAAACGAAGAAAGCGTGTTAATATGTTCAGCTCACTTCGGCGCTAATAAAGTTTAGTGAT
>JAGUXT010000024.1 GCA_020061705.1 Halothiobacillus sp.
GGCGCGTGGGCGCAGCACCGCTGGGTAGTGAACCGGATGGGCGCAGCGCGCCGCCGACAGGGGGACGGACACCACCAGATGCCGGAGGACGGCGTGTGTCCTGGCCTGTGCCAGCGGGTGCTGACCTTGGTGCAGGGCGCGAGTCGGAGCGTCCTTCGGTGGTGGCCGGCCGAGTGTCACGGCGAACTTCAGGCTTGATTTCAGCTTTAGGTTTAACTTCAGGATTAATCTCAGGTTTAGCCTCGGCTTTGTTGACCTGGACGTCGACTTGCACCGCCTCAGCCTTGGGTACAGCGACTTTTTCCTGCTCGGATTGTTCCTGCGTAGGCGTACTCGGCTGCTGAATTACAGCGACAGCAGGTGCAGCTTCAAGCACCACAGGCGCGATTTTGTCAGTTTTTACCGGCTCAGCAGCATGCTGTGCTGCTGCCTGCGCATGACGACGCGCCTCTTCCTCGGCACTCAAGCGTGCCGCGAGTTGCTCACTTTGTGAGAGCTGTTCCTTGGCCGATTCATCAGTCGCCGCACGCTGCACGTAGGTGCGTTTCTTGCGATATTCAACATTAACCGTCGTTGATTTACCTGGCGCGCCAGCGGGAACCTTGAGTTCTTCCTGGCTGCGGCGCTTCAGGGTTATACGCTCAGGTTGAGCCCCCGTAGAACCTTTACCGTGCGAAGTTCTAAGAGCCGCAAGCAAACGTTGCTTGTCAGCATCAGAAACCATGGAATCGGGGCCCGCCGCCTGAACACCGGCTTCACGCAGTTGTTCCAGCAGGCGATCGACCGGGGTGTGTACCTGTTCGGCAAGTTGTTTAACGCTTTGGGACATACAGTTCTCCCGCTGATATAGCGATGAGCAATAACAAAAATTCCGACCTAAATCGGACAATAAATCTTCAACATGACGCGCCTTTTAATGCGCCACGTACAGGTCTTGCGTCTTACTTAAACCAAGGCGCGCGCGCCTCAACAATCAAACGCCCGGCAGTTTCTTCATCCAGCGCAGCCAACTCAGCCAACTCGTCGGTGGCCATTTCGGCCAGGTCTTCGCTTGAATTAACACCGCCCGCACGCAGACGCGCTTCGATGTCCGGGGTCATGCTTGCAAGATCAGCCAGTAATAACTCAGGTTCAGCCTCTTCACTTTCTTCCGAGGCAATTGCGTTGGTCAGCAAGGCATTTCGCGCACGCTGACGCAACTCCTCAACCATACCCTCATCGAAACCTTCAATCTCCAGAAACTCAGCCACCGGCACATAGGCAATTTCTTCCAGACTGGAGAAGCCTTCGTTGACTAAAACCTCAGCCATTTCCAAATCAATATCCAGCGCACTCACAAATACGTTGGCAATACGTGCGCCTTCACTCTGACTCTTCGCATCCGCCTCGGTTTGCGTCATCACATTCAACTGCCAACCCGTCAGGTAACTGGCAAGACGCACGTTCTGACCACCGCGACCAATCGCCTGCGCGAGTTTTTCTTCTGTGACCGCCACGTCCATGGTGTGCGTATCTTCATCAACCACCACTGACACCACATCGGCAGGCGACATGGCGTTAATCACAAACTGCACTGGATTATCATCAAACACCACAATGTCCACGCGCTCGCCAGCCAACTCATTGGTGACCGACTGCACACGCGAACCGCGCATACCAACACACGCACCAACCGGATCAAGGCGGTGATCCATGGCCTTGACCGCAATTTTGGCGCGTGAACCCGGGTCGCGTGCCGCGCCCTTGATTTGAATCATTCCTTGACCGACTTCGGGAATTTCCAGCTTAAACAATTCAATCAAAAACTCCGGCGCAGTGCGGCTACCGTAAAGCAAGGGGCCACGTGGCTCCATGCGCACATCCTTGAGCCAAGCACGCATACGATCACCTGGGCGCACAATTTCACGCGGAATCATTTCCTCGCGCGCCACGAATACCTCGACATTCTCGCCCATGTCCAGCAAGACATTGCCACGCTCAACGCGCTTGACGATGCCCATCACCAGACTGCCCTTGCGCTCGATATATTTATCGACAATTTGCTGACGCTCGGCTTCACGTACTTTTTGTACAATCACCTGCTTGGCTGACTGCGCCGCAATGCGCCCGAATTCGACAGACTCAATCTCTTCCTCCACGAACTCACCCGGCATGATGTTCGGCTCATCCATGCGCGCCATGTCGACAATCATCTCGCGCTCGGGGTTTTCGCTGGTTTCGCCCTCGACCACCAACCAACGGCGGAAGGTCTGATAGCCACCCGTATTGCGGTCAATACTGACGCGCACATCAATATCACCACCGTGGCGTTTGCGTGCCGCCGAGGCCAATGCCGCTTCAATGGCTTCAAAAATAACCGTTTTGGATACGCCTTTTTCATTCGAAACGGCATCAGCAACGTAAAGGATTTCTTTGTTCATAGTAGCTACAGCCTCAAAGGGGCTTTAAATCAGGTTCAAGGTGCGCTTTGTCGATATCGGCAAAAGGCAGGCGTAGGGTGGTTTCAGCGTCGGTGGCAAGCAGAACATCGCGCCCGTCCACTCCCTGCAACGTCCCGCTAAAGTTGCGTTGCGGGCGCGCGCCGGGTACGGCTGGCTGGCTCCCCATCAGGGGACGATGTAGGCGAATGCGTGCAAATTCACCTGCAAAGCGGGCGAAGTCACTCAGCTTGAACAGGGGGCGATCAAATCCGGGTGAGGATACTTCCAGGGTGTACTGACCCGGAATAGGATCCTCAACATCCAGCAAGGCGCTAATGGCGCGGCTCATACTGGCGCAATCGTCGACATTCACACCCACCAGCTCGCGGTCAATAAACACGCGCACGACGGCGTGTGAGCCGGAATGAAACTCGACACCCACCAGCTCCAAACCCATGCCTTGCGCCACCGGCGCAAACAAGGCGTTGAGATTAAACGGGTCGTGACGCGTGAGTACGGCATCGTCCTGCACGGCGACAGGCGTGCTCAATGCAGCATCCTGCGGATCAACTTGAGGGGTAGGCGTGTCCATCGACAATGCGTATTTTCCAGAAAAAACCAATAAAAAAGGCCCACTAGGGACCCGATTCAAACGTGACTAAAGTGTCACTTCATTGACGCAACCGACCCGAATCAAGTCCGCCGCCTATCAAGAGTGGCGGCATTCTACTGGCTTGGGTGCTGCAAGGTCAATGTAAAAAAAGTGACGAGTCCTACTCGGTTAAATCATGGAGTAGATTGCACGGGCACCCAAGAAGCATCTGGATTAAAGCGTGTTACCGCCTTGGCTTGGGCAGCCGTGTTTTTCCCCAGCGACCGTTCATAGATCTGCCCATCCTGATTGACGATAAACGTCATCACGCCACTATCGCCGTAACGAATTGGCCAGGCAATCAAGGCAAAACCGTCGGTCATTTGGCCATTATTCAGATAATTGAGAGCACCACCCTTGGCTGCATCGCCCTGTGACTTCAATACCTTGAAGCGGTAGCCGTAATAGCCATCCCTAAGTCCGGTGGCATCCATCAGCGGGTCGACCAGACCTACAAGTTCGCCATTTTCATTCACCCACAGAAGACCATCCTGTGTTCCCGGAGCGCTCACGATTTTTTGCGAATATTCCATCACGCCATCGCCGTCATAATCCTGCGCTGCGTATTTTTTCTGTGCTTCAACATATTGATGCAGCGCGTCAATCACCGCCAACTCATTGCGACCAATGCGTCGAGTCAGCAGTTCTTTTTGCGCCGCTTGCGTATCAAAACGCCAACCTGCCGCATCGTGAACCAAGGGAATGGGCAACACCCAGCCATTACTCAGTTCAAGTTGCGCCCGCTTATCGCCCTGCATCACGACTCGGTGGCCCTTGGCCCATGCTTCCAGAAATCCCATCATATCGTCGTGCGACAGGTCATCAAGGGGCAGCAACTGCTGGTAACCACCGCCGAGAATGGCGCGCATCAACTCCTTATCATTGACCGCCATACTGTCCACGAGTGACTCAACCGCCACTTCGGGAGAATTAAAGTGCGTTTGCGCGGCGACTACCCCCGGAACACTAATGGCCAGTATCAAGGCCAAGGCGACGACTTGCTTACGACCAAAAGCCAACTTTATTGCATTTTGTTTCATGACCCACTCCATTACTGTCTTTGACGCCGTTCATTGACACGTTGCGCCGCTTGCGGGTTGTTCGCGACACGCTGCGCGGCCTGCGGGTTATTGGCAACCCGTTGACTTGCCGCACCACGATCAATCTGACGACTCGCCTGCGCATTGTTATTGGCACCACGCATTGCATTGTCGCGATTCACGCGCGCCGCCTGCTCTTGCCGCACTTGCGTCTGTGGGCGTGCATTGGTATTGGCGCGGGTCTGCGGCTGGCTGCGATTCACAGTGGCCGCACGATCACGCGCCTGGTCCCGATTCACGTTAGCCGCTCGGTTCTGCACTTGGGTACGGTCGATATTTGCAGCGCGATTTTGTACCTGACTACGATCGACATTGCCCGCACGATTCGGAGCCTGACTGCGATTAATGTTCGCGGCACGTTCTCGTGCCTGGTCACGGTTCACATTGGCCGCGCGACTTTGTACTTGGGTGCGATCAATATTTGCAGCACGCTCTCGCGCCTGATCGCGATTCACATTGGCTGCGCGATTTTGTACTTGGGTACGATCGACATTCGCGGCGCGATTGCGTGCCTGATCGCGGTCAATGCTGCCGCCACGATTCGGTGCCTGATTACGATCAAGATTACGCAGGGCATCCCGATTCATATTTTCAGAGCCCACCCGGTTTGATAGTGTGTCGCGTGCCTGGTTGCGGCGCTCATCACTCACGCGATTGTTGTCGCGTTGCACGCGATTGCCCCGATCAGCCGCTGAGTTGCGCAGGCGCTCACGCGCCGCCGCATCCCGAACGGGAAGATCACGACGATGACGCGAATCATGCCGCCAATTGATATCGCGATTGTTCGAGGAAATGCGATTGTTGACGTTGATATTGTTCCAGTGATTGACATTGATATTCACACTGTTGTTGCGCCAGTTCATATTGCCCCACAGCGCATGGGTGATGCCAATGCCCACACCCCACCAGATCGCCGAGCCCACTACAGAATGGCTGAACCCCCAATGCGGCGCAGGTGCGAAAAACAGCGGCGGTGCCCATGGATTCCACCACGGACCAAACACCAGATTGGGGTTGTAGACCGGGACAAACACCACCTGCGGGTTGGCGGGTTCAATCACGATGACCTGAGTTGGCGGACGATGGGTCGAAACCACTACGGTTTGCGTGCGGGGCGGCGCAGCCTCCACTTTGATGATCTGCTGCTCGTTGCTACGCAAATTACCCTCGGCCTGAGCCCTGGATCGCAGGAACTGCACAGAATCCATGACCCCCACTGGATCGGTCAGAAAGGCATCGCCCACGTCCATGACCCATTCGGGGTTATCTCCCATCATGGCCATCACTTGCGGAAAGGCCACTAACGATTGCACACTGGGGTCCCAATTACGATCCTGCACTGCTCGCACGGCGGCATCCCCCTCCAGCGCACGATTGGCCAGTGTCCAATCCGCTGCTTCGGCTACTTCCTCGGGATAGGTTGATGCCATGAGCACTTGCGACAATAGGGGATCAGGAAAAAGCGCAATGGGCGCTAGCATTTGATCGAGCTGATCGACCGTAAACAACGGCTCATCAGCGGCGTGTACTGACGCCTGAAAAGCCATCAACAGCGTCAACAAAATGACAGAAAAGCGACCGAATAACGAGGTCATACAACCCTCCGAAAATTAAAGCATCCGAGTAACCCGAAATCGCGTCACCCTGACTTTTACGACCCATCAACACCTTGGCGACGTTGCAGCATGCGCACCACAAGTTTCTCCAGCTCAACGACCAGGAAAAACACCAACCCCGCCACAAAAATCACCGGCCAGACCCACAACGGAACCGCTGCCGTAGCAAACAGAGCCTGAAACGGCGGCGCATAGGTAAACAGGATTTGTAACACCAGTACCGCCAAAATCCCCACGGGAAGATATTTATTTCCCATCAAGGCTTTGGGCGTGATGGATGAGTCGAATTTAAAGCGGCTATTGATGAGATACACAACCTGCCCAAGCACAAGGGCATTCACCGCAACGGCGCGCGCCACTTCATCCGCCATATCAAGTGACTTCATCCAGAAGAACGCCCAAAGCGTTAATGCCAGCAGCCCCAGGCCGACAAAAACAATCCGCCACACGCCGAACAGATCAATCAAGGGTTGATTCGTCGCCCGCGGTTCGCGCAGCATCACCCCTGGTTCATGCGACTCAAAGGCAATCACCAGACCGAGCGCCACCGAAGTCACCATATTCACCCACAAAATCTGCGGCGCGGTAATCGGAGCCACAAAACCAATCATTACGGCGACCAAAATCACCAAACCCTGCGCGACGTTCGTGGGCATCATGAACAGCATGGCTTTTTCGATATTGTTGTAAACCGTGCGTCCTTCCTTAACTGCCGCTGTAATCGAGGCAAAATTGTCATCCAGCAGCACCATATCCGCGGACTCCTTCGTGACCTCGGTACCCTTGATGCCCATGGCCACACCAATGTCTGCCTTTTTCAATGAAGGCGCATCATTCACACCGTCTCCGGTCATGGCCACAATTTGCCCATTGGCCTGAATGGCTTCAACCAAGCACAATTTATGTTCCGGGCTCGCACGGGCGAATACATCGACATCCCGCACGGCCTCACGCAGGGTCGCGGTATCCATCTCCTCGATTTCGTGCCCGGTCACCGCTGTTTTGCCATCGCCTATGCCCAGCATTTTGGCCACAGCAGCGGCAGTAATGCGATGATCGCCGGTAATCATGGTCACGCGGATACCGCCTTCATGACACTCCTTGACCGCCTTGATCGCTTCTTTGCGTGGAGGATCAAGCAGACCAATCAGCCCCACCAAAATCAGATTCATGGGCAAATCTTCGGCACGCAAACTACCCGGCACCACCTCCGGAGCCTCCAGCCATGCCACCGCGAGCACTCGCTCGCCCTTTGCCGCCAGCGCATCGGCGGCTTGCATAAAATAGTCACGATCAAGCGCTTCACTCGTCTGCGCGTCGAGCGCCTGGCGATCGCAATGTTCAAGAATAACTTCGGGCGCTCCCTTAACAAACAAGAGCTGCCTGCCATCCTCCGCACGATGTAGCGTGGCCATGAATTTGTGTTCCGACTCAAACGGAATGCTGTCGATACGTGGGTAGGCGCTCCGCTCGGCTTCACGGGTAAAGCCCAATTTATTCGCAAACGGGTACAGCGCACCCTCTGTTGGATCGCCTTGCACGCTCCACACCCCATCCTGCTGCAACACTTCAGCGTCATTACACAGCATTGAAATCCGCGCCATCAAGTCAAGTACTGGCGAGTCACCCGGCTTGATCGGCTTTTCCCCCAACAAAACCTCACCCTTTGGCGCATATCCGCTGCCGGTAATCATGTACTTGGCCTGTGAGCCCACAGCCGACATGACCATCATTTCCATCAAGGTCAGCGTGCCTGTTTTATCCGAACAAATGCGCGACACCGAGCCCAGGGTTTCTACCGCAGGCAGGCGACGGATAATGGCATTGCGCGCTGCCATGCGTTGCACGCCAATGGCCAGGGTGACGGTAATCAGTGCAGGCAAACCTTCGGGAATTACGGATACCGCAATACTCACCACCGCCTGGAAAATGGAGATGAAATCCATTTCCATAATCCAGCGGCCATAAGCAAACACCAAAACGCAGACCACGGCTATCACGGACGTAATTGTGAGGCCAAACGTGTGAATCTGGCGCAGCAAAGGTGTTTCCAGAGCGCTGACCGAAGCCATCATCTGATTGATACGCCCCAGCTCGGTCTCCGCGCCTGTGGCCACAACAACCCCGACCCCGCGCCCCGAGGACACTAGCGTACCGGAAAACGCCATGTTCTTGCGGTCACCAATAACTGCCTTCGCCGACACTGGGGTGATCGACTTATCAATCGGCACTGATTCGCCGGTCAAAGTCGCCTCTTCGGTGCGCAGGTTTTTAACCTCTATAAGGCGTAAATCGGCTGGAATTTTGTCGCCCGACTCAAGCAGTACGATGTCGCCGGGCACCAAATCCTCTGCCGGGATCATGCGAATGGCACCCTCTCGCAGTGTTCTCGCCTCGGCAGAAAGCATATTCCGAATCGAATCCAGAGCCTTCTCGGCCTTACCTTCCTGTATAAATCCAAGTAGCGAATTCAGAATCACCACGCCGAAAATAATGCCGGCATCAAGCCACAAACCGACCATCAGCTTGATAAAACCTGCCGCCAGCAAAACGTAGACAAGTACATTATGAAATTGAAGCAAAAAGCGCATCCAGGCACTTTGCTTTTTTCCTTCGGGCAAACGATTGGAGCCAAACTCCTGCAAGCGCTGCGCCGTTATATCGGGCTCAAGACCCGTCTTCGCATCAACCTGCAAACGACCAAGTACCACATCGGACTCTAGTGCGTGCCAATCCACTCTGGATTTTGTGGTTATAGCTCCATCACTCGCCGCCTTGCTCATTGATTTGCTCCCGAAAGCCGAATTGCCGTCCTAATGTAGACCATTGGCAGATCAAACGTTATTTTTCATTCACCATCCACAAAAGCTGCGCGCAAGTAGCCCACCATCGACAGCAAGGTCAAAATTGCCGCGCCGTACAGCAAGACCAATCCGATTTCGTACGTCGGCAAGCCGAGCAGCGGCTGGTAATACAACAACGCAAAAATTGCACCTATTTGCAGTGAGGTTTTGAGCTTACCCAGCATGGATACCGCCACTTTGCTGCGCGTCCCCACTTCGGCCATCCATTCGCGCAAGGCGGAAATAGCAATTTCACGCCCGATGATAATGATTGCTGGCAATGCCAGCACAAAACCGCCATGTTCAGAGACCAACATCACCAAGGCTGCCGCGACCAATAGTTTGTCAGCGACTGGATCGAGGAAAGCCCCGAAGCGCGATTCCTGTTTTAGTTTGCGCGCCAGATATCCATCGACAAAATCCGTTACGCCCGCCAAAGCAAAAATCAGCGCGGACAAGGGAAACGCCCACGGATAGGGCAGGTAAAACACGGCGATAAACAGCGGAATCAAGCCGATGCGCAGCCAAGTCAAGATATTGGGCAAATTCAGGGTGGGCTGATGAGACATATGGGTACTTCTATAAATTCGATCAAGACAGTGATGGCAAGGCAAAATTACGGCGAAAAAGCTAAGCATACACACAGTATGTGAGCATTTTGAGCCGTATTTTGGCGCAGCAAGATTCGAGCGCCTCTCCTGCGCAGCAGGCCTTGGGAAAGGATGCCCAAGGGGTGCGAGAACAGGACGCGCGGCTTCAGCGGATTTTTAGGAGTACCCATGATTAGCCGTGAAAATGATCATAAATTCGCTGCGCCAGTGCCGTACTAATGCCGGGTACGCTGGCAATATCCTCCACACCGGCGCGCTGCAAGGCTTGAATACCGCCGAAGTGCTTGAGTAATTGTTGCCGTCGTTGGCTGCCAATGCCAGCAATACTTTCCAGAGACGAGGTTTCGCGGGTTTTGGCTCGCCGTGCACGGTGACCTGTAATGGCGAAACGATGCGCTTCATCGCGCACCTGCTGGATTAAATGCAGAGCGGGCGAATGCGCGGGCAGATCGAGAATTTGGGTTTGATGCCCGTGTTGTGCGGCAATCAGTAGCGTTTCCTCGCCGGCTCGGCGCTCAACACCCTTGGCTACCCCGACGATCATCACGCTCTCACTCAAGCCGAGTGCCTGCAAAACATCCTGCGCCCGTGCCACCTGCCCTACCCCGCCGTCGATCAGCAATACATCCGGCAAGGCGCCATCGTCAGCGACTGCCTTGGTAAAACGTCGCTCCAGGGCTTGCTGCATGGCAGCGTAGTCATCTCCCGGTGTAATACCCTCAATGTTGTAACGTCGATAGGCTTCCTTACGCGCCCCTTCGACTCCAAACACCACACACGATGCGACCGTGGATTCACCCAAGGTATGACTGATATCGAAACACTCGATACGTTGCGGTGGTGCATCCAAAGCCAGCGAAACGGCAAGCGCGTCCATGCGCGCCATTTGATTGCCGCGCGAGGCGAGGCGTTGCCCTAGCGCAAGCTCGGCATTGTGCCGTGCCATATCCACCCAGCGCGCACGCTCGCCACGTGGAGCCGACTGAATGCGCACCGTATGACCGGATGCAGTGCTCAACGCTTGCTCCAAAAGCTCGCGCTCATCGGGCGCATGACTAACTAAAAGTTCGCGCGGCGTTTCGTGCTCCAAATACATTTGGCCAATAAATGCGCTCAGAATTTCCCCTTCGCTACGCTCGTCAGTATTTTTCGGAAAATAAGCGCGCCCGCCCAGATTGCGCCCATCACGAATGGTTAAAACCTCGACGCAGGCCACACCACCCGCCTGGGCACAGGCCAGCACATCCACACTGCCGCCCTGGGTGCTGATGTATTGCTTTTCGCTCACGCCGCGCAACTGGCTAATACGATCACGCAAGATACCAGCCTCTTCAAAGGCCAATGTTTCTGCCGCGTGCTCCATTCGCGCCACCAAGGTATGAATCACCTGCTGGCTACGTCCCTCAAGAAAAGCCTGCGCATCTTTTACATCCTGCGCATAGTCTGCTTGTGCAATAAAGCCGACACAGGGTGCGGTGCAACGCTTGATTTGATACTGCATGCACGGGCGTGAGCGGTTTTGAAACTCACTATTGGCACAATCGCGTAGTCGGAAAATCTTTTGTAAAAGATTGAGGGTTTCCTTAACCGCCAAAGCGCTTGGATACGGCCCGAAATAGCGTCCAAGCTGGCGATGTGGCCCACGGTGATAACCTAGCCGCGGATAAGCATGGTGTGTACCGAGGAATATTTCCGGGTAGCTTTTATCGTCACGCATCAGCACGTTGTAACGCGGATGGTGCTGTTTGATCAGATGATTTTCGAGCAGCAATGCCTCGGTTTCGGTATGCGTGGCGGTGAGCTGAATATCGGCAACATGCCCCACCAGCGCCGCAGTTTTGGGTGCCAAACCACTGCTACGAAAATAGCTCGCCAAACGCTTTTTTAAGTCTTTGGCCTTACCGACATAGAGAATTGTCCCCGTCGCATCCAACATGCGGTATACACCGGGCGACTCCGGGGCGCGTGCCAGAAATGCCTTGGCATCAAAGCGCGCAGACTCGGCAGCGGGCTCAGTAATCGCGCTCATCCCATTCCGGCGCAGCCAGCTTGAACTCCCAAGTGTTATAGGGCTTGTTCACCAAGGCCACATTGTAATAACGCGCATCTTCGGTTACTTCACCGCCTAGCCACGACGGGCGCGCAAATGCCTCATCCACAGCAGACAACTCAATTTCCGCCACGATCAAACCCGCATTGTCGCCATGAAATTCATCGATCTCCCACCGGTGCGCGCCAAACGGCACAAGATGGCGCGTTTTTTCTATGATTGAGCCGCAAAGCGTATCCAACATCTCATTCGCCTCTGCCAAGGGAATGCTGTACTCGTATTCGTGCCGCTCAGCTCCCAAACGGACACTTTTGATATTCAAAAAACCACGCTGACCTTCAACACGAACTCGCACCGAGGCCTTGGCATCCTGCACGCTCGGCGTGAGATAGCCTTGACGAAAAAGCGTGCTTTGCGTCACGGCATCTCGCCAGGCTTCATCAATGAGTAAAAACTTACGCTCAATCTCTAATGCCACAATAAATCCCCCTGAATACTCGAGGGCATTATCGCGCCGTCTTCAGCAAAAAACACCTGTTACGGCCGCTCAATTACCTACTCAAAGCGTATCAGTAGCGAATCAGTGCCGAGCCCCAGGTAAAGCCGCCGCCAAAGGCTTCAAGCAACAAACGATCACCACGCTGAATGCGCCCATCACGAACAGCAACGTCAAGTGCCAATGGCACCGAAGCTGCTGAGGTATTTCCATGCTTGGCTACCGTCAACACCACGCGCTCCATGGGCAGACCAAGTTTTTTCGCCGTGGCCGCGATAATGCGCGTATTGGCCTGATGCGGCACCAGCCAGTCGATATCCGCCTTTTCCAGACCTGCGGCCTCGAGAGTTTCATCCACAATGCGACCCAGTGTATTAACGGCGACCTTGAAGACCTCATTCCCCTTCATCTGGATAAACACCCCGCCCTGCTCACACAAGGCACGGTTTTTGGACACACCACAGGGCACACTCAACAAGTCACTGTGCGCGCCATCAGCATGCAAATGCACAGACAAAATGCCGGCTTCCTCAGATGCTTCCAGAACCACGGCGCCCGCACCATCACCAAACAATACGCAAGTGGTGCGATCTGTCCAATCGACTATGCGTGAAAGAGTTTCAGCACCAATCACCAGCGCACGCTTGGTACCACCTGCACGGATAAATTTTTCCGCAACTCCCAAGGCGTACACAAACCCGGTACACACCGCTTGCACATCAAACGCGGCGCAGCCATTGGCGCCAAGGCGGTGTTGCAACAGACAGGCCGTGCTGGGAAATACCAAATCCGGTGTAGTGGTCGCGACAATAATCAAGTCGAGATCCTTACCTTCTACACCGGCCACCTCCATGGCACGGCGTGCGGCAATTTCTGCCAAATCCACCGTAGATTCGTTCTCACCCACAATATGCCGTTGCTGAATGCCGGTACGCTCACGAATCCAGGCGTCATCGGTCTCCACCATGCGCTCAAGGTCAGCATTGGTCAGTATTTTTTCTGGCAGGTAACCACCCGTGCCGGTAATGCGTGCGTAGATCAAAACCCGTTACCTCTGTGCCAGCAAAGCTTCGAGCTGGCTATCAATGCGATTCGGTACATCCTGCTCGACTTCGTGAATCGCCGTATTAATCGCGTATCCAAACGAGTAAGCATCTGCACCACCGTGGCTCTTAACCACAATGCCTTGCAGACCAAGCAAACTTGCCCCGTTGTAACGACGCGGGTCAAAACGCTGTTTCAGCGAATTCAACACCGGCAGCGCAATCAGCGCAGCCAGCTTGGTGAACAGGTTACGCTTAAAACTCTCACGCATGTGGCCGGTAATCATCTTCGCAACACCCTCGCTCGCCTTGAGCGCGACATTGCCAACAAAGCCGTCACATACCACGACGTCAGCCACGCCCTTGTAGATATCGTCGCCTTCCACATAGCCGATGTAGTTGATCGGCGAAGTTTCCAATAAACGTGCGGCAGCCTTTACCGTGTCATTGCCCTTGATGGCCTCCGCTCCCACATTCAGCAGTCCAACACGTGGATTGGGATTATTATCAACTGCGGATGCCAACACCGACCCCATCACCGCAAATTGCAGCAAATGCTCGGCACTGCACTCCACATTTGCGCCCAAATCAAGCATATGCGTATGCCCTTGACTGGTGGGCAACATCGCGCAAATCGCCGGGCGATCAATACCAGGCAGGGTTTTCAGTACAAACTTTGCCGTCGCCATCAAAGCACCGGTATTGCCCGCACTGATACATGCCTGTGCCGTGCCATCACGTACCAGATTAATGGCCACACGCATGGAGGAGTCTTTTTTGCCGCGCAAAGCCAGCGCTGGCGACTCATCCATAGCTACCACTTCGCTGGCATGATGAATGCGCAAACGCGGATCAGACGCTGCATTGCGGCGAGCCAACTCGTCGCGCAGCATGTCTTCATGTCCAACCAGAATTAAATTCAGCGCAGGGTGTTGTTGCAGTGCAGCCAGCGCCGCGTCAAGCACAATACCTGGGGCACGGTCGCCCCCCATCGCGTCCAAAGCGAGAGTGATTGTCATGGAGCCACTTTAGTCTAAATAGTTGGTCAGGACTTACGCAAAAGTGCTCCAGCAAGGCAAAGCGCCGAAGACAGTACACTTAAGTACGGTAAGGTGCTTGAACGCTGCTGGGGCGGTTTTGCGTAAGTCCTATTGGTAAAAAAAAAGCGGCACGATGTCTACATCATCGTTACCGCCTGTCAGGCATAAAACGACGCAGCGGCTGAAGTTTAACCCCATTGACCGCCATGCGTCCGCCTACAATTACTCCTGCCCGGTTGCTGTCTCAATCACTTTGCGACCACGATAGAAACCATCAGCACTCACGTGGTGGCGCAAATGCGCTTCACCGCTGGTACGTTCGATGGAAACAGTCGGCTTGGTCAAAAAGTCGTGTGCGCGACGCATGTCACGCTTGGAACGGCTCTTGCGGGTCTGTTGTACGGCCATGTTTCAAAACTCCAAAAAACTCAAAAAAATAAATCAACCTTCAACACCGAGGGAGGCAATGCCCTGCGGGTCAATGCGTAGAAGGCTTAACCAAACCACGCAAGGCCGCAAACGGATTTTCAACCACCTCGGCATCGTCGTACTCACGATGGGACGGCACACAAAGATGTGCGTGTCGTGGTACAACCGGCAACGCCAATAAAATCTCATCTTCAATCAAGTCAGCCAACCAAACCGGGCTTTCACCGAGTACCAGAGGCTCGGTCGATTCCGGCAACTTGTTCACATCCTGCTCGTTGTTCAACACACCAAGCATGACTTCGGCATGAATCTCCACCGCCACAGGTTCCAGGCAACGCTGACACGTCAGATCAACCACCGTGTCCACTGAACCTTCGATCAACCGGTGCCCCACTTCATTCCGGCTAAACCTGAACTCAAAGCGCACCAGCGGATCATTCAGCACCACGCCATCCAAACGCCCGGAGGCACGTGCCACCGAACCGTCCTTGATGGAAAGCATTTCACTGACTCTAGCCTCACCTTGAAGAGTGACGCCCTTGCGAATCAGTGCAGGGATATCGAGCGGTTGCTGCCATTGATCGAACATAATCTTGCAATTTTATTAACTTAACGCGATAACTGTCAAAGCATTTCACTCAGGCAACGCCCAATCATGTCTCAACCCACGCTTATTTTGGCCTCAACCTCACCCTATCGGCGTGCATTACTTGAACGCCTGCGCCTTCCTTTTAGCGTAAGCAAGCCCGGCGTGGATGAAGCCCGCTTACCCGATGAAACAGCAGAACAGATGGTATGCCGCCTGGCGCAAGCCAAAGCAGAGGCTGTGGCATGCGAACATCCCACGGCATGGGTGATCGGCTCTGACCAGTGCGCCGTGCTGGATGAGCACATTCTTGGCAAACCGGGCACTCATGCGCGAGCATTTGCACAACTCGAAGCCGCCTCGGGCAAACAGGTAACTTTTCACACCGGGCTGTGTTTAATGCAGCATACAAGCGGCTTCGAGCGTGTGGTGAACGTTCCGTTCAGCGTACATTTCCGCGAGCTGACCAGCCGCGAGATCGAACACTACCTGCAATGCGAACAACCTTATGATTGCGCGGGTAGCTTCAAATCCGAAGGACTGGGCATCACCCTGTTCCAATCCATGCAGGGAGACGACCCAAGCAGCCTGATTGGTCTGCCACTGATTGCACTATGCACCATGCTACGCGAAGCCGATCTAGACCCGCTGGCCTAGAACCTGCTCACGACCACTCACATTACAGGGAGTTTGCAAGCGCAAAAGGAAATCAAGATTCGCCACCGCAGCCACAGATGAAGTGAAATTAATCCATTTCTGTAAGCTCTGCGGCTATAAATTTGTTTGCAATTTCGCTTCACGCCGCATCACCACCATAATCAACGCCGCCCCGGCCAACACCATGGCCGCACTGATTAAAAAGCTCGCCAGAGAGCCGGCATATTGCCAAATCAGGCCAGCCAACCAAAAGCCCAGCACCCCACCCGCACCGTAACCAATTGACGACAGCAAAGCCTGGCCGCGCCCTTGTGTGCCTTGGGTAAAGTGTTGGCGGATAAATTCCACACTTACGGCATGAGCCACGCCAAAACTGAAGGCGTGCAGTAATTGCGCCAGCACCAAGGCCAAAACACTGTCCGGCAGGCTGCCAATCACCACCCAGCGCACGCTGGTCAACAGCATCACCACCAGCATTAGCGGCAGCACGCCAAAGCGCGGCAACAGTCGATGCACCAACATGAAAATACCAACCTCTGCCAGCACACCCAAAGCCCACAACGCACCAATCAGAGTATTGCTGTGCGCATGTGCCTCAAGATAGACGCTATAGAACGCGTAATATGTGCCATGACTGGCTTGCAGCAGCAGGCTGGCCGCAAGGAATAAATATACCTCGGGGCGTTTGAGAATCGGCCAGGCCTGCACTCGCTGTTTGCGTTCCTCGCCCGCATCAATGTGTGCCGGTTGGACTTTCACCTCCGGCACGGCCAAGGCCATCAACAGCATGAAACCGTACATCGCCAGCACCGTCCACGGCAACACGCCCGCGCCGTAGCCATCAAGCAAAGGGCCGATGCCAAAAGCCGTGAGCACAAAGCCCACCGAGCCCCAAACACGCACACGGGAATAGCGCTCGGGCTGAGCGCCCAAATAATGCAGCGTGACTGCTTCAAACTGCGGCATGGCCGCATTCCAGGCCAGCGTGAACAGCAGCATGACCCCCATCATGCTCCACACGCCCTGCACGGCAAACACAAACGCGAACCCCAGCAAGGTCAACAAACTGGCCAGCCGCACCCAGCGCATTGGATGCCCGTAATGATCGGCCAGCCAGCCGACTAACGGCGGCCCGACCAACTTGGTCAGGCCAAACAGCCCCATCAAAAAACCAATCGCCGCCGGATCAAAGCCTTCATCTTTCAGATACAGCGGCCAAAACGGCAGAAAAATCCCCAGCGCAGCAAAATAGGCAAAGTAATAACCTGGAATGCGCCAGGTTAAAGCCTGTTTTGCAAATGGCATCAGGCGTGCGAAGGAATCACTGGCGTGGCGCTGTGCACATCACCATTCTGCCCGCGATGTCGCAGCGCATGGTCGATCAGCACCAGTGCAAGCATTGCTTCGGCTATCGGCGTGGCGCGAATGCCGACACAGGGGTCATGCCGTCCGGTGGTGATCACTTCCGCCGCTTCGCCATGCAGATTCACACTCTGCCCCGGCAGGCGAATGCTGGAGGTCGGCTTGAGCGCGAGATGCGCAACTACGCTCTGACCGCTGGAAATGCCGCCCAGAATGCCGCCCGCGTGGTTGGATAAAAAGCCGTCAGGCGTGATTTCATCGCGGTAATCCGTGCCGCGCGCTTCAACGCAAGCGAAGCCATCACCGATTTCAACGCCCTTGACCGCATTGATACTCATCAAGGCATGGGCAATATCGGCATCCAGACGATCAAATACCGGCTCACCCCAACCCGGCTGCACACCTTCAGCCACCACGGTCAGCCGCGCGCCAATCGAGTCGCCGGACTTGCGCAGCGCATCCATGAAAGCTTCCATCTCGGCAACTTTGCTTGCATCTGGACAGAAGAATGGGTTGCGCTCAACTTCATGCCAATCAACCTGTTCGATGCGAATCGGCCCCAATTGACTCAAATAGCCACGAATCTTGACACCATAGCGCTCAAGCAACCATTTCTTGGCAATCGCCCCCGCCGCGACCCGCGCCGCTGTTTCACGTGCGCTTGAACGTCCGCCGCCACGATAATCACGGATACCGTATTTTTGCTGATAGCTGTAATCGGCATGTCCGGGGCGGAAACTTTGCGCAATGTCGGAGTAATCCTTCGAGCGCTGGTCAGTGTTTTCAATCAGCAACGCAATCGGTGTACCGGTGGTTTTCCCCTCGAACACTCCAGAAAGAATACGCACACAATCATCCTCGCGGCGCTGCGTGGTATGGCGCGAGGTTCCCGGCTTGCGGCGATCAAGATCGGGCTGGAGATCGGCTTCAGACAGCGCCATGCCAGGCGGGCAACCGTCCACAATACAGCCAATGGCCACGCCGTGACTTTCGCCAAAAGTTGTTACCGTAAACAGAGTGCCAAAGGTATTGCCAGACATAGATTCGTAATTCGTGTCGTTAAAAGTGGTAACAATTCTATATCATTAGGGCTTACGCAAAAGTGTCCCGGCAAGGCCAAGCGCCGAAGACAGTGCACTTTGTACGGCGAAGCGCTTGAACGCCGCTGGGGTGGTTTTGCGTAAGTCCTAATCATCATGGCTTCGCTACGCCGCTTTGAGCCCCTCGTAAATGCCCTACCTTTTGCACCACCTCATTAGCTACCCCGCGCAAACGCAACCTGATGCGCCTGCACTTCGCCAAAACGATGGCCAACACATAGGCATCATGAGCTATGAAGAACTTGCGTACAACGTGCATAAACTGGCGCTGAACTTTGTCAATATGGGGCTTTACGCGGGCGAACGTGTCGCACTCTGGCTACCCAAGCGTGCTGAAACCGTGCAAACCCTGTTTGCGGCCAGCGCTGCTGGTGGCGTGGTCGTGCCGATCAATCCCTTGCTTAAGCCTGAGCAGGTTGTGCACGTCCTGAGCGATAGCGGTGCGCGCATTCTCATTACCCAACGCGCGCGTTTACAAAGTCTGCGCCCATTTTTGGCGGGTCTGCACGATTTGCGCTGGGTGATTGTGGTCGATACGTTGGATGACGTGGAACGGATTCCAGGACTGGGGCTGCGCACTTTGAGCGAATTCAATGCACCTGCCAGCGACCGCCTTACCCTCCCCAATCGGGTCGAGAATGATCTCGCGGCGCTGCTTTACACCTCAGGCAGTACAGGTTTGCCCAAGGGTGTGGCGCTGACGCATCGCAACCTGCTGGCAGGCACGGCCAGCGTCGTGCAATACCTGCGTCTTCAGCCTGCGGATCGTGTGCTCGCGGTCTTGCCTTTGAGTTTTGATTATGGCCTGTCGCAACTCACCACGGCATTTAAGGCAGGAGCGAGCATCGTACTCCTTGAGTATTTGTTGCCGCGTGACCTGTACAACGCCATATCGCAGCACGAAATAAGCGTTCTTGCAGGCGTGCCCACGCTGTGGCACCAACTCGCTGTGCAGGACTGGTTGGCCGAATTAAGCTCGCTGCGCATACTCACCAATTCCGGCGGCCGATTGCCACGCCACATCGTTGACAACTTGCGCTCTCGCTTGCCCGAAGCCCAATTGTTTTTAATGTACGGACTGACCGAAGCCTTCCGCTCCACCTACTTGCCGCCGGATGAAATCGACCCGCGCCCGGACTCCATCGGCAAAGCCATACCTAATGCGCATATCAGTGTCCTGCGCCCCGATGGCTCACCCTGCGCGCCGCATGAAATCGGTGAACTGGTACATCGCGGCCCCACTGTGGCGCGTGGCTACTGGAACGACCCGGAGCGCAGCGCCGAACGTTTCCGTCCCTGTCCCGCATTGGATGAGTGCCATAGCGGGCTCACACAACACGAACGCTGCGTCTGGTCAGGGGATCGCGTGCGCATGGATGAAGACGGCTATCTCTACTTCATCAGCCGCAGCGACGACATGCTGAAAAGCTCCGGCTACCGCATCAGCCCCGCAGAAATCGAAGACGTACTCTACAGCTCAAACCTAGTGCGCGAAGCCGTCGCCCTAGGGTTGGACGATGAAATCCTGGGGCAACGCATCGAGGCGGTGGTGGTTGCCGAACATGAGAGCATCAACACCCAGGCCTTGCTCAATCACTGTCGTAACGCCTTGCCTGCCTATATGGTTCCACAGCACATTCACGTCATGCAAACCCTGCCACTTAATCCCAACGGCAAAGTTGATCGCCCGCGCTTGCGTGATGAAATTGCCGGACTCAGTGAAATCGGCCCCAGTGAAGTCAAACTAGGGGACACTGAAAACGCATGAACGCGCCCCACGCCCCACTTCTTTTTTCCACCCGGAACGGCGAAATCATGCTCGGCGGCACCGCGGTAAGCCAACTCGCCGCCCGTCTCGGCACGCCGTTTTACGCCTACGATGCGAGCCTGATTCACTCGCGTGTTGCGGAGCTTCGCGCCGTATTACCGTCCAGCATCCAACTGCACTATGCCATCAAAGCCAACCCCTACCCGCCGCTCTTACGCGACTTGGCTGACCTTGTGGATGGTGGCGACATTGCATCCAGTGGCGAGCTTGCCGCCGCATTGCAGGCCGGATTCAAGCCACAAACGATCAGCTTCGCCGGCCCCGGCAAGCGCGACGCTGAACTTGAGGCTGCGCTGCAGGCCGGTATCACCGTCAACCTCGAATCCGCTGGTGAACTTGAACGATTGCACACCCTTGGTCAAAGGCTTGGCATTCGTCCACGCATCGCCCTGCGCATCAACCCGGACTTTGAACTCAAGGGTGCTGGAATGCGCATGGGTGGCGGCACCAAGCCTTTCGGCATCGACAGCGAACAAGCTCCAGGCATCCTGCACAAAATCAAAAGGATGGAGCTAGATTTTCAAGGTTTGCATATCTTTAGCGGCTCGCAAAGTCTGAATAGCGAAGCCATTATGCAAGCCCACAAAGCTGCCCTGCTGCTCGCGCATGACCTACTCAACGCAAGCGGATTGACCTGCCCCCACATCAATATCGGCGGCGGCCTCGGCATCCCCTACTTCCCCGGCGAGCAGCGCCTCGACCCAGCCCCCATCGGCACACATCTTCAACAATGTCTTGAGGAGCACTCGGTCCGGCTGAGCGGGACAAAACTCATTCTTGAACTTGGACGTTACCTGGTCGGCGAAGCCGGCATTTACGTCACACGGGTCGTCGATCGCAAAACCTCACGCGGTGAAACCTTCCTCATCTGCGACGGCGGTATGCATCACCACCTCGCCCTCTCCGGTAATCTTGGTCAAGTCATCCGCAAAAACTACCCGGTTTACATCGCAGACCAAGCCGACACCGCCGCGACAGAAATCGTCAACATCCATGGCCCGCTTTGCACCCCGCTGGATATTCTTGGTCACAAAATTGCCCTGCCACGCGCCAAAGTCGGCGACCTCATCGTCGTCACCCAATCCGGCGCATATGGCTCAAGCGCCAGCCCTGTGAACTTCCTCAGCCACCCCAGACCTGCCGAGGTCCTATTACCCGCTTCATGCTGCGCCGATTAACTAGATGGTGTCGCCACAACGTAATACCGCATTTCAAATATCCGATGTTTTGTGTCGGAGCATGATTTTGTAGGAGCGGATTTATCCGCGACAGCAGCCTCACACAAACATAGACCCCGTGCCTTGGCTCAACTCACGCCAGGCAAGACAGGTTTGAGCCGTTTGTCAGGGCGGTGTCGGGTATAAATCCCCTCCTACAGAACAACAACCACATAATTTCGAGCACAACTCCACGGTCGTGACGGCAGCATCTAGGCATCAAAAATACTACTCGTGCCATGTCTATAAAACGCCGCATCCAAGTCTCCTCTCCTTGCCAGCCAGCCCCTGGCCTTCATCCGTACCGCTTGATCTATGGCTTCATCCATCAGTTGCAAAGCGAGCAAAGACTCCCCTCGTGCCCTGTGCGCTACCGCCCTTAACCAGAGAATGTCTGGCAGGCAATAGCTGTGCTCGCAGCGCTCGGCATCATCCATGGCACGGGCAGCCACCTCGATAACACGATCCCATTGCTGTGCCGCTGCCCAGGCTTCGGTCATAAACCAGCGCACTGAATTAAGTCCGGCCCGGTAGGCCTGCTCGACACCGGCCTCACATGTGACGAGCCATTCATCGTGCAGAGGGCGACCTGCACACGCATCCAAAATTGCTACAAGCAGTCCAGTAATCATTGCCCAAAAGCCATAACCTTCGGCGAGCGCAATTTGGTGCGCTGCGCTTGCGTGCTCGGCAAATAATGCGTCCTCGCCCTCCTGCAAATAAATGATCGCGGCAAAGGCGCGCGCAATACATTCATCCTGGCGCATGGGGCTGTGCAAGACTCGTTGCAGTGCGAATTCAAGCCGCTCGCGCCACGTCTCACGACCTAAAAACCACGCCAGCCAGGCGTGCTGCACGGAAGCAAATACAAGGGGATCGGAAGGCAGGTAGCGTGTACGCTGCGTGCTATCCAGCACATCATGCGCGGCGACTACGCGCTCGATAAAAGGCTCGGCGTCATTAAACTTGCCAAGAAAAAACAGGGTATTGCCGTGTGCCCAATCCGCGGCAAATTGCTGTGGCGCGCTTGAGGCCAGCGCGGCGAGTTTTCCTGCTTGTTCGATGCCCGCCTGCCTGGATTCGCCACCGATCATCAGATACAGCAAACCATGTGCCGAGAATAGCAATTCGCCCCTATCCGTTGCTGGCTCAGCTTCTGGCTCCGCAACGGACAGGTGTTCCAGTCCACTCAATACGTCCAGGGCCAGACGCCCCACGGAAGGGGAGCCATAGCCATCCTGCACGACCTGGGCACGGCCATGAAATATACGCGCCCACAGGCCTGCGTTCCCGCTGGGGTACACGATGCGTTCGAAGTGCGCAAAGTGTTCGCAGGCGGCGGCATAATCGTCACTTTCACAGGCCAGATGCCCAGCCTGCCACCAGCACAGGCGCGCATCTTCCATATCACCGCTCATTTCGAAGAGAACCGCCGCCTGCGTAGAGACACTTGCACCCAGCTGTGGTTGCCGGGTCAGGGCATGCCCGGTCTGGCGAGCAAGTATCTTTTTACGTTCATCCGCCATACAGCGCAAAATTTCGTCACGCACGACAGCATGCAAAAACTGCCAGTGCTGATCGCCGTGGATAGAGGTCACAAGCCCTGCCAAAGATGCCGCAGTCACCGCCTCATGTGCGCTGCTTGCGCCAACAATGGCAGACAGTTGAAGCATGGAAAAATGCTCGCCCAGCAAGGCGGCGACACCGAGAGCTTCGGCATGATGCTGTACGCAATGGGCAATGATTGTACGCATATCCGTGTCGCTGCCGGTCATACCGTGCTCAAGTGAAGATATCAGCGTGTAGACAGGCAGGCCGTGAGATCGAATCATCGCAGCACGCTGCTCAAGCGTCGTAAGCTGCGGCTGGCGAGCGGCGATCAAGGTCAGCATGGCCGTATCGCTTAGTGGCTGTATGTCAAGTTCAACACAGTCCGGCAAATGCAAGGCAGGCTCATGCGGGCTGCGGCAGGTGACTATCAAATGGATATTGGGTCGTGTGGCGATGATGTGCTGAATGAAGTCAACCGTGACCTTATCCAGCCATTGCACGTCATCAACAATGACCGTGGCACCTTGCCACGCGCGCGATACCATTGCGCGCAGTGAGGCGCGCTCTCCCATAGGCACGAGGCGTTGTGCATTAAACGCGGATGCCATATCTGCACGCGCGCCGCCTTCCCTTGTGCGCTCATGACCCTTGGTTACGCCGCTATGTGTCGGCATGGTGCGCGTGCACCACTCGTGCAACCCAGCCCACGGCGTATGGGCGCACTCGGCGCGTGCGGCTAACCAGTGTACTCGTCGGCCTGCGGCCATCTCCCGGCGCGCATGCTCCCATACAAGGCGGCTCTTGCCGACCCCGGATATCCCGTTAACCCGTGTCGCCGCAAAGCCATGGCGCGGACGGGCGAGCTGAGCCAGCTCATGTGCACGATTCACTATCGGGCTGTCCAGACCGGCCATTACAGGCAAGGACTCACTACACAACACGTTCAAGGGGAGCACAAAATACTCCACTGGCTTGGCAAAGCCCTGGAAGATGCATGATTCAACGTTTTGGTTATCACGAAAGGGCAATACATCTCGAAAGCCACTTTCAATAGCAATGCCGTCTGCATTCGCCGCCCATGCCAACCGCTCCACCAAAAGCGGCAGATGACCATGTGGCATAAGTGCACCTCCCTTGTCGGTCAGCAACACACGGCCTGCGCAGACACCCATACGCGGCGGGCGGTGCCGAGGCAGTTGCTCAGCTACGGCACGCGCGGCACGCAGGCTTTGATAGCGAATACCCCATTGCGGTGTTGCCCCAAAAAGATAGGTCGCACCCGCATCATCCACGTCCACCCGACGACCACCATAGGCCGCAACCTCCGCAGTCATTGCGTCCACGGTTTTCCACCATGCACGCAGAACGTCAACACCGGACTCCTGTGTGATATCGATCACATCAAACTGAACACGAAGCAACACCACAGTCTGTAAGGGTGCGGGAGGTAGCATGATGGGAGGAATAGCAAGTTGCGCGTGGCCTTTCGCACGCTTACTACCCAAAGAAATCTCTTCGGCAAAAATCCGCTTCAGCCCCAAATCAAGGAGGCGACGCTCATCCTCCAGCCACGCCCTAAATACATCCCCCATGGGGATATCCATATCAAACCAGCGTGTGTTACGCACAGCGGCAAGGCGTGAGCGACAGGCATCAAGACCGACAGCCTCGCCCAACAGCAGAATATCGAGCAGCCCCTGATCTGTTATCACGTCAGCAGCCGATTTGAATGTGACCCAGTCACGCTCAATACACAAGGCATCGCCAAGCGGGGGCGGAATTTTACGCAAATCATTCAACAGGACGCGCAAATTGGCGCGCGCCAAATCCGGCTCCGCCTCCGGCCACAGAAGATCAAGCAAGGCCATGCGCGACATGGGTCGCCCTGGATGGGTAGAAATAAAAGCCAGCAAAGCATGACTTTTGCGGTAACGCGCAGATAGAGGCATGGACACACCATCAGCCTGAATAATGCAGGGAGAACCTAGGTAGCTCAGCCAAATGAAGGATGGAGTCAGCATGTTTGGCGGTGTCCTGGTAGCGAGAGCATGGAAATTATTTGGATCGAGTGGCTTGGCGAAAAATTATACGCACTAAATATAGGTGATAACGCTTTGCTTACGATCATTGCAGCTACGGTGTCTATGATGTTTTTAACTTGTGTGTCGCACACATGAAGTCTGCTTTCAAAGCGAGCTAGCGATGACAGCCGCATGAACGTGCTCAACAGCTAGCAATTCCGTCAGCGTTCCACCCATTTCTCTCAAGGATTAAACACATGAAAAAAACTATTCTGCTCTCATCAATGGCCATGGCACTTGCCGGCTGCGGTGGTGACAGCGTTATTCTTCCCGAACAAAATCCAAAACCCGAAGCGGGTGAACCACTATTTGTAACCACCAAGGTTGATGGCAAGGAAGTTATCAAGGAAACCTACAAATATTACGCAGTTAATGATTCTGGGCGACTAATCGCTGAGCCCAAGCCAGAATATGAGAATGCGCCGCATATTGCATTACTGGAATCACGCCAAATCACCCCGATGTCGGTGGTGAACATCCACGCAATGACCGTGCAAACAGACAACCTTGAGCCAATCAATATGGCCGAAACGCGGGTCTTCATTGAAGATCTTCTGGCCGCACTGCGTGTGCATTACCCAACCCTATCAATGCAGGATCTTGTACGTCAGTTGGGTGATTTTGACCAATCGCTGGAAGCCATACGTTCTGAATATATGAAATCAGGCTTGGGATCCATACAGCAATTCGTCGATTTCTATGAAGCGATTGACTTAGGTGGTGAGAATGATGAGGCGGAGGCCGATCAGTTCCTCGAACAGTCTGGTTTAAATATCGCCCAGTTTTTGGATAAGCTTAAAGTAGCCGGTGTATCCTGGGACGCATTGCTTGCAGCCATGAAAAGCCAAAATATTGGCTTTACTGGCCTGTTCAATTCATATGCATCCTCACTGGAGTCACTTGAGGTATTCATCCCTAAATTTGTGCAGGGTAAAAAGGCCACTGTTTCCATGTTATTGGTTACGCCCCAGGCTGATCCGGCAACCGATGCAGCAAAAGTCGCCGTTGAGGCCGCCAAACTGGGTTTGGATGTTGCAAAATTTGCATGGGAAATTATCAAGGATGCCCGTCCAAAAACGACTGCGGAAGGTGCATATACGTCTGTACTATCTGTCAAGGACAAGTCATATGAGAACTATGGCTATTCAATCCAGGGTTCATCCGCAGTTGTTGATTATGAAGGTAAAAACCTTTTCACCATGACCTTGTTCCATGCAATATTCAAAGTCGATGGCTATTACAAGGCCACCAACCCAAATATCCCCGGTTATTGGCTACCAAGTATTGCCTTCAAGGTGGATGAGTCGTTTGCTGGACTGACATGGAACTTGAACGCTGGAGCGGCAATTACATCAGCCGCGAATATGGCAAGTGCAAGTGCTCCCGAGCCTGAAATCCAAGTTGTCGCCAACGTGCAAGCGAATGGTTGGTTCCAATCCTTTACCAATTCATTTACGTTTTATGCAAACGGGCGCACAGGATTCAGAAAGGAATAAAGTTTGCATATTTTCCCAACGAATCGGTGCACACAATTTTATTGCGTGCACATAATTAAATCGTAGATCAAGATGCGCAGAGTAATGGACTTAAAGATAAATCATATAGTTTGGCTCGCAGCCGGTTTTAGCCTAGCGACACCATGTTTTGCCGGTGAGGAAATCATCTCGCAACTGATCGTACAACCCAAGGCATTTCATTTGGCACATGCCACGAGCATGAATGATGGTGAAATGGCTGGTCTGCGCCAAGCTTCCGGGATTGAGCTCAAGTATGTTCGGGCAATGTCAGGGCAGAGCCAGGTATTGCGTTTACCCAAAGTCATGACGCGCGACCAAGCCGAAAAAGTCGTCGCACGCCTTAATCAAAGCGGCCAAGTTCATTATGCTCAGATTGACCGCCGTATGTACCCACGCCTAACGCCCGATGATCCACGTTTTGCAGAGCAGTGGCACTATCACGGAGTCACTCAGGGCAATACGCCTCCCGATAATAACTATGGCTTGAATCTTCCAGGTGCGTGGGACATTTCGACGGGCAAGGAATCTGTCATCGTCGCAGTTTTGGATTCCGGCCTGTTGCCGCACCATGATATTGATACCAATCTCATGGATGGCCTAGGTCGCGTCGTGGGTGGCTACGACTTTATTAGCGATGTTGATGCCGCGCGCGACGGAAATGCACGTGACCCCAACCCAATGGATCAGGGTGATTGGGTTGACGCAGCCGATTCAGAGTGTGGCACAGGCGAACTGAAGCCAAGCAGCTGGCACGGCACCCACGTCGCAGGCACCATCGGTGCCTTGACCAACAATGGTGTCGGTGTCAGCGGTGTGGCCTGGAACTCCAGTCTGCTAGTAGTGCGCGTACTTGGAAAATGCGGTGGCATGACCTCCGACATTGTCGATGGCATGCGCTGGTCAGCGGGATTAAGTGTTCCTGAGGTTCCCAACAACCAACATCCAGCCCGCATCTTGAATATGAGCCTTGGTGGGGAGGGTGAATGCAGCCCCGCCGAGCAAGCGGCTATCGACGATATCAATAACGCCGGCGGCATTATTGTCGTTGCTGCTGGAAATGAAGAAACCAACCTCAACATCACGCCCTCCAGCCCCGCATCCTGCCAAGGTGTATTAACGATTGCGGCCACAGACAAACAAGGACAGCGCTCGTCCTACAGCAATTACGGTACCAAGGTCGATTTTGCCGCGCCGGGTGGCGAAGAGCCTTATGACACTGCAATCCTGTCAACTTACAACACCGGGCAAACCACCCCGGATGCCGATAGCTATCACAACGAGCAGGGAACGAGCATGGCAACACCACAAGTCAGTGGTGTGCTGGCGTTGATGCTATCGATCAAGCCTGACTTGGCTCGGAGCGAAGCACTGAGTCTGCTGCAACAATCCGTCACCCCATTTCCCGTTTACGAGCAAAATGCACAATTCAATTGCACGACAACCACCTGCGGCGCGGGCATTGTAAATGCACAGGCTGTTCTGGCGCTGATGCAGCCACCTGTGCCACCTACGCCTACGCCTACACCACCTGTGCCTAGCAGTGGCGGGGGTTCAATGGAATGGGTCGGCCTTCTCAGCCTGATTGGTTTGGCGGCTTGGCGAAAGCGCCGACGCGAGGACGTACAGCCTGCGTAAGTAACATCAGGGTCAGCTTATCCCTTCCGCAGGAATCAACCCAAACGGCGCAATACGCTTTAGCTATTGCGCCGTTTGGGTTTTCGCATTTCGAAAGCCTGGCCAAAAACTCACACTGCCCTCGCCGCACACCAAACCTCCATCCGCTCACATCCGTGTTTGCGCAAAACCTTGGCCAGCTCGCGCACCGTCGCCCCGGTCGTGAGCACATCATCCACAATCGCCACATGCTTGGGCAATTTCACCCCCGTGTGCAACGCAAACACCCCACGCACATTGGCTACTCGCTCATCTCCGGCAAGCTGATTTTGCGGCACGGTCGCACGCACTCGGCGCAAAGCATCGTGCAAGACGGCAACCCCCAAAGCCCGCCCCAAGGGTCGCGCCAACTCCAACGACTGATTAAACCCGCGTTCCGCCAAGCGTTGTGCATGAATCGGCACCGGGATTAAAGCCTCTGGCAACAACTCATCCCGCGCACGCACGGCCTGCAACAAAACCTGCGCCAACGGCGCGCCGCAACTCAAACGCTGCTGATACTTGAACTGCGTCAATAGATAGCGCACTGCGCCTGCATAGACCAAGGGAGCCAATGCAGCGGCATACGGCGGGGGATGCTGCAAACACGCCGCACACAACCCCGGTGTGACTATCGACGCGGCACATTGCGGGCAGGCGATTGCCACACGCGGCAACTCGTTTTCGCATGCCACACACAGATGCGACACGCCAGCAGGCAAACCACACAGCAAGCAGCGGCGCGGCAGTAACCAATTCGTTATACTGCCCGACACATTCGCCACCCAGCCAGGTTTCTCGCTCATGTCATCGCCTCCCGCTGAAATTCTCACCGCCGCCAGCCAACGCCGCTCGGCCGCCTTGTTTAACTACATTAATATCGCCGTCATGGTGCTGGCCGGTATTCCGCTCATTATGGCGGGCAGCGCCAGCGGCAAAGGCATGATTCTGGCCACTGCCGCTGCCATCATCCCCATCGTGCTCTGGTTTGGCGGCTCCATGCTGCTGTATGCGCTCAACAAACACCACCCCAATCCCAAGGTCGGCCACTACACCCAATGGGCGGCATACCGCTACTACGCCGTGACGGGCTCGCTGATTGTCATCGGCACATTTTTCCCTGCGGATGTGCGCTACTACCTCGCGTTCTGGGCATTTGCCGCCGGCATCCTGGTGCCATGGTCAATCTGGGAGATCATCAAAATCCAGCGTGACACCTGGGCGGACATGCCCATCCCCGAACCCCATCATGAATTTCACTGAGACCCGATCACTGCCCATGACCACAGAACTTCGCCACGACTGGACACGCCAGGACATTCTCGATCTGTTCGCACTACCGTTTAATGACCTTCTGTTCCGCGCGCAAAGCCTGCACCGCGCCCATTTCGACCCCAACGCGGTGCAGGTATCCACCTTGCTGTCGATCAAAACCGGTGCCTGCCCGGAAGATTGCTCCTACTGCCCGCAAAGCGCCAAATATGACACCGGGCTCGAAAAGGAACGCCTGCTGGCGCTGGATGAAGTGCTGGCAGCCGCCAGGGACGCACAGGCCAAAGGCTCCACCCGCTTTTGCATGGGTGCGGCTTGGCGCAATCCGACGGACAAGAATCTGGAATTTGTCGAAGCCATGGTGCGCGAAGTCAAGGCAATGGGCATGGAAACCTGCGTCACCCTCGGCATGTTGCGCGCCGAACAGGCACAGCGCCTGAAGGATGCCGGACTGGATTACTACAACCACAACCTCGACACCTCGCCCGAGTTCTACGGCACCATCATCACCACCCGCACTTATGACGAGCGGCTGGACACGCTGAAAAACGTGCGTGAAGTCGGCATGAACGTCTGCTCCGGCGGCATTGTCGGCATGGGTGAATCGCGGCAAGATCGTGCCTCACTACTGCAACAACTCGCCAACATGCCCAAACATCCCGAATCCGTACCCATCAACAATCTGGTGCAGGTTGAAGGCACGCCGCTGCACGGCACGGCCAAACTCGACCCGTTCGAGTTCGTGCGCACCGTCGCCGTGGCACGCATTCTGATGCCGCAATCCTTTGTACGCCTATCTGCCGGGCGCACGGAAATGAGCGACGAAATGCAGGCACTGTGCTTCCATGCCGGAGCGAACTCGATTTTTTACGGCGGCAAACTGCTCACCACGGACAACCCCGACGAAGACCACGATCAGGCCTTGTTCGAGCGCCTGGGCATCCACAGCCTCGGCGCGCATGACACGGGCGGCTCCTGTTCAAGCTGTGGTTGTGTTTAGTTTTTAGCCACAGTGAACACAGATATAAGCTATTCGTCACTGACCGAGGATAGCTTCCCCCTTTACACAAAGGGGGACTGAGGGGGATTTAAGGTCGTTGGAAAATGCTGCGGCCTTCAAATCCCCCCTTGCCCCCCTTTGAAAAGGGGGGAATAAAAGCCATTGAACGAACGTAGACAGGCTCCGTGAACTCTGTGACAAATTTTTGGATTGTGATTGAAGCTAAAATTCATAGGACACCGACCATGCAAGTCACTCTGCGCACCATCATCTTCGCTTTACTCGCACTGCTTGCGTTGCCCCTCCACGCCGGCCCCAACGACTACAAGCTGCTCAATGCAGCCAAAACGGGCGACATCGCCCAAGTCAAGGCGCTGATGAGTGCGGGCGATGTCGACGCCAACGTCATCGACTCCTTCCAGAATTCGGCGCTGTTGATGGCCGTGGATAACAAGCACCTTGCCGTGGCGGAATTCCTGCTGCAACAAGGTGCCAACATCCACCTCGACAACAAATACGGCTACACCCCGCTGATGCAGGCGGTGATGCGCAACGACGCCAAAATGGTGAGCATGTTGCTCGACAAGGGCGCGAAAATTGACCAGAAAAACTTCTACACCGAACTCACCCCGCTGATGATGGCGGTGGATAACGGCTCGATGGAGATGGTTGAGTTGTTGCTTGTGCGTGGCGCCCAGTTGAATCTGCAAGACGAACGCGGACGCAGTGCGCTGATGCACGCCACCGCAGCACGCCAGCCCAAAATCGCCGAACGACTGCTACGGGCAGGCGCGGACACCACGCTCAAGGACAAACAAGGCCGTACCGCCGACGACTTCAGCAAAAGTAACCTGTAATCGCATGACATCGTTACAACGCGCGCGATCTGATTGTGCATTTGGGTGTGCGAATTTATTCGCACACCCCACATTTACGACTCTCAATATCACTGCGGCCAATCGTTGCAGCCACCTCGCAGAATGAAGCAAGCCCGCATCAAGCAACGCCTGATTGAACGCCATGCCAGCGGCCTGTACCGCACGCCGCGCATAGCCGAAGGCGCACAAACCCCGCGCCGCATTGTCAACGGCCAGCCCGTGCTGAGCTTTTGCAGCAACGATTACCTCGGCCTGGCCAACCATCCCGAGGTCATTGCCGCCTTCCAGCGCGGTGCGAATGAATACGGCGTGGGCAGCGGTGCAGCGCACCTCATCAACGGCCACACCCGCGCCCATCAAGCGCTGGAAGACGCACTAGCCGCGTTTTGCGGTTACGAACGTGCTCTGCTGTTCTCCACCGGCTACATGGCCAATCTGGGCGCAGTCGGCGCGCTGGTCGGACGCGGCGACGCGGTATTTGAAGACCGCCTCAACCATGCTTCCCTGCTGGATGCCGGCCTGCTTTCCGGCGCTCATTTCAAACGCTATCCCCATAACGATTGCGCCGCACTCGCCCAACAACTCGCCGCCAGCAGCGCGCAGGAAAAACTCATCCTCACCGACGGCGTATTCAGCATGGACGGCGACCTTGCCCCCCTGCCCGAGCTGGCCGCCCTCGCACGCCAACACGATGCCTGGTTGATGGTGGATGATGCCCACGGCCTCGGCGTAATAGGCAAAAACGGGCGCGGCACCGTTGAACATTACGGCCTGAATGCGCATGACGTGCCGATCCTCATGGGCACGCTCGGCAAGGCACTCGGCACGGCAGGCGCGTTTGTCGCGGGCTCCAATGATCTGATCGAATGGCTGACTCAAGCCGCCCGCCCCTACATCTACACCACCGCCATGCCCGCCGCCCTCGCCGAAGCCACCCGCGCCAGCCTAGCTTTGGTGGACAACGAACCCTGGCGACGTGAACACCTGCGCGCCCTGATCGCACACTTCAAAACCGGCGCACAGCAACTTGGCTTGAATCTGATGCCCTCGGATACGCCGATTCAACCGATCCTGATTGGCGAAGCCAGCGAAGCCACTCGCCTGAGCAATCAGCTCTTTGCCGCCGGTATTCACGTCACTGCCATCCGCCCGCCCACGGTTCCCCAAGGCAGCGCCCGCCTGCGCGTGACCTTCAGCGCTGCACACAGCCTGCACGATGTAGATGAGCTATTGCACCAGCTTGCGCGCATCTTGGAATCGTTTCCACGCTCCGGCATGGGAACGTAACGCCTTGCCGCTCCAGCGGCGCGCTGAGACGGCGGAACGACGCATGAGCGTGGGAACGATAAATATGCCAACAACAGACATAAAAAAACCTCGGTCAGAACGTTTTACGGTTCCAACCGAGGTTTAGAATGATGGTAGCGGGGGCAGGATTTGAACCTACGACCTTCGGGTTATGAGCCCGACGAGCTACCGAGCTGCTCCACCCCGCAATCGATGTGGCGCATTATAGGTAGTGTTGTTTTTTTGTCAAGACAAATCTGCATAATTCCTTAGCGTCAAACGTGCCAGTTTTTGTGTCGATATGGAGTAAACCCATGAACTTCGTCCGCTTCTTCGATAGCCTTAGCCTGAGCGATGTCCCCCTGGTCGGCGGTAAAAACGCCTCGCTGGGCGAAATGTTCCACACGCTGCAACCCAAGGGCGTGAATGTGCCCAACGGTTTCGCCACCACCGCCGAGGCGTATTGGGCGGTGCTCGACCACAACGACCTGCCGGATAAGATGTTCGCCCTGCTTGATACGCTCGACATCGAAGACGTAGTGCGTCTGGCCGAAGTCGGTCAGACGATTCGCGACTGGCTTGCCCATGCCGAACTGCCGCCCGCCCTGACTGCCGACATCACCCAAGCCTATCGCCAGTTGTGCGACGAAGCCGGCAGCATCGTCGAAGTCGCCGTGCGCAGTTCCGCCACCGCCGAAGACCTGCCCAACGCATCCTTCGCCGGGCAGCAGGAGACTTACCTCAACATTCGCGGCGAAGCCAGCCTGCTGGAAACCTGCAAGCGCGTGTACGCCTCGCTGTTCACCGACCGTGCCATTGCCTACCGCACCCATCAGGGCTTTGCGCATGACAAGGTCGCCCTGTCGATTGGCGTGCAGCGCATGGTGCGCTCGGACATGGCCTCCTCCGGCGTGATGTTCACCCTGGACACCGAATCCGGCTTTCGTGATGCCGTGCTGATTACCGCCGCCTGGGGTCTGGGGGAAAACGTGGTGCAAGGCGCGGTCAATCCGGATGAATTTCTGGTGTTCAAAACCACGCTGGAAAGCGCACCGCGCCCGATTATCAAGCGCCAGCTCGGCAGCAAGGCCATGCGCATGATCTACACCCGCGATGCGCAGGCCGGGCGCTCCACGCGCAATATCGAAGTGCCGCCGGAAGAACGCCAGCGCTTCTGCATCTCGGATGACGAAGTGCTCGCGCTGGCGCGTCAGGCGGTGATTATCGAAAACCACTATGGCCGCCCGATGGACATCGAATGGGCCAAAGACGGTCACAGCGGCGAGTTGTTCATCGTGCAGGCGCGTCCGGAAACCGTACAGGCGCGTGCCGACATCCACGTTTTCAAGCAATACATCCTTGAGCACACCGGCGAAGTTCTCGCCACTGGGCGCAGCGTGGGGCAGAAAATCGCCAGCGGCACAGCGCGCGTCATCCTGCACGCCAAGGACATGCGCCAGCTCCAGCCCGGCGAAGTGCTGATTACCGACATCACCGACCCGGACTGGGAGCCGGTGATGAAACTCGCCTCCGCCATCGTCACCAATCGCGGCGGGCGCACCTGCCATGCGGCGATTATTGCGCGTGAACTGGGCATTCCGGCGGTTGTTGGCTGCGGCGATGCCACGCAAACGGTGCCGAATGGCACGGAAATTACCGTCTCCTGCGCCGAAGGCGACGAAGCGCATGTCTACCGTGGCCGCCTGCCCTTCCGCATTGATGAACAACACATCGACCCCAACGAAGCGCCAACCCGCACACATATTTATCTCAACGTCGCCCAGGCCGAATCCTCGTTTGAACTCGGTCGCCTACCCGCCGACGGTGTAGGACTGGCGCGATTGGAATTCATCATCATGCGCAGCATCCAGGCGCACCCCAACGCCCTGCTCAACCCGCACAAACTGGATGCCGCCACCAAGGCCGCCATCACCGAACTGACCCACGGCTACGCGGATGGACGCGACTTCTTCGTCAAACGCCTCTCCGAAGGCGTGGGGCAAATCGCCGCTGCCTTCTACCCGCGTCCGGTGATCGTGCGTTTTTCCGACTTCAAATCCAATGAATACGCCACCCTGCTCGGCGGGCGCGACTTCGAGCCGGTGGAAGAAAACCCCATGATCGGCCTGCGCGGCGCATCACGCTATCACCACGCCGACTACGCCGAAGGCTTCGCCCTCGAATGCGAAGCCCTGCGCCGCGTGCGCGAAGACATGGGGCTGAGCAATGTCGCTCTGCTGCTGCCCTTCGTGCGCTCGGTCGGTGAAGCGCGCCAAGTGATCGAACTCATGGCGCAACAGGGCCTGCGTCGTGGCGAAAATGGCCTGAAGATCTACATCATGTGCGAAATCCCCGCCAACGCCCTGCTCGCGGATGCGTTCCTCGAACTGTGCGACGGTTTCTCGATAGGCTCGAATGATCTTACCCAACTCACCCTCGGCGTGGATCGCGACTCCGGCCTGCTCACCGAGTTCGACGAACGCGACCCCGCCGTGCTCAAACTGATCGAAATGGCGATAACCCGCTGCAAGGCACAAGGCAAATACATCGGCATCTGCGGCCAGGCACCCTCCGACTTCCCGGAAATCACCCGCTTTTTGGTGGAACAAGGCATTGATAGTTTGTCACTGAATCCAGATAGCTTGTTGAGAATGCGGCAGGTGGTAAGGGGGCAGGAGAATGGGGAGTAGGAGCACTTCTTGATGGGGGCTGGTATGCTTTGGCTTGCCGGTTTGCTCAGTCACCGATTGAACCATGCTGGCGAAAAACTCGGGACGATGTAGTTCTTATCGTTCCCACGCTCCAGCGAGAAACGATCCCAATATATAAACTTTTTATCAAGAAACAGACACCTTGTCAGGTGTCTATTTCACGTTATGCAAAAAAATGGAAATAACCATGAGTGAAGATGTTTCAAATGCACTTAATCGCCTCTACAAGGAAACCAGTGATTTTTTGATTATTGGGCTAACTGGAAGAACCGGCTCAGGTTGTTCCACAGCAGCAAAAGTTCTTTCGTCAGAGCATCCAGAGTTGCCAGAGGTGTCGAAAATCTACGATACCGACAACGATAAAAGAAAATATCGAATTGTTCGCAACTATATAAGCAAGAATTGGAAGCCTTTCGTAGCCATTCAAATTCGATCAGTAATTACAAGAATCATTCTTAAACTGACTTTCGATGAATTCTGTACATTTGTTGCGGTTGCATTGAAGAATGAAACGAATTACGTGAGCGACAGGTTAGCGGAATATAAAGAGAGCTACACCATAGCTCATGAGTACATAAATAAATACGATTTGCTTCCGGAGTCAACCCCAGAGGAGAAGGTAGCAAAGAAGGAAAGTGCTTGGGTTACTTACTTTGAGAAGTTACCTGACTTCTGTGAACAACTGAAAGCCGCATTACAAAATAATTTGGGTACAGACTCCTACACAATCACCTATCAGCAAGCTGGCGATAACATAAGAGCTTCTGGTTCCGCAAACAACACCGAATTTAATGCGGACAAAATTTTCACAATACCTAATATCATCAATAAGTTAATCAAGGCAATTAGATATAAGCGAAAAAGTGGCGCATTCATTGTAATTGATGCGATCCGAAACCCATTTGAAGCCATCTACTTCCATCAGAGATATGCCGGCTTCTACTTGGTGTCAATAAACACCCCGAATTCCGAGCGCTTAAGCCACCTCAGGGAAACCCATAAGTTCTCAGAAGAGCAAATAATTGCACTTGACAACAAAGAATATCCAAAGAAATTATCCGGCAAGAATATTTATATCTCTCAAAATATTCAAAAGTGCATCGAAATTGCGGATATTCACATTAACAATCCAGACAGGCAGAAGTTCAACAACAATGAACTGAGTAGCCAGCTTCATTGGTACATTTCACTAATTTTGCACCCTGGCCTTGTCACGCCAACTTCGATTGAACGCTGCATGCAGCTTGCATATTCAGCAAAACTTAATTCGGGCTGTATTTCCCGACAAGTAGGCGCGGTAATCACTGACCAAAACTTCTCAATTAAGGCTGTCGGATGGAATAACTCTCCCCAAGGACAAACTCCTTGCGTATTGAGAAATGCCGAAGAACTTTTAAACGGTGGTGAAGAAGGTGTTTACAGCAAATATGAAAGAATGGATGAGAAGTTTCATAGAGTACTAAAGAACACTTACCACCCGATAAGAGGTAGCGACAGCCTTTCTGGTAGAAATCTTTCGTATTGCTTTAAAGACCTTCAAAACGAAGTCGAAGGTGAGAAAAATCAAGTTCATACCCGTTCTTTACATGCCGAGGAAAATGCATTTTTGCAACTCGCTAAGTATGGAGGTCAACCAATACTGGGTGGCATATTGTTCTCTACCGCGAGCCCTTGTGAACTCTGTTCTAAAAAAGCCTACCAGCTCGGCATAAAAACGGTGGTGTATATCGATCCATATCCAGGAATTTCACGTGATCACATACTTGGCGCAGAAACTGAAATTCCAGAGCTAATATTGTTCAGAGGCGCTTTGGGGCGTGCTTATCATAGGCTTTACCAACCAATTATGCCTTTGAAAGACGAACTTCAAATGGCAACCGGTTACACAATCACTGGCGGTGATGTTAAGAACGAAGAAGAAATTAGGGTTCGAGAACTAGAGACCGAGGTAGCCAGGCTAAAACAACAAATCGAATTGATGGGCGGAAGCATGTAACAATGCTGGGGATCAATGTGGTCAAACTCGACCGAATTTCCATTGAATACACCATACCCAATCAACCTGAAAACAGACATTCACCCCATGGCAACCTCCCAAACCACCATGGATTACCTCCTCGACCAGCTTTCGGGCTTGGGGCAGGTCAGGGCGCGCAAGATGTTTGGTGAATACTGCCTGTATTTTGCCGACAAGCCGGTCGCGCTGGTTTGCGACGATCAGCTTTTTCTCAAGCCGACCCATGCAGGCCGTGGCATGATTGAACACCCCGTCGAAGGCAACCCCTACCCCGGCGCAAAGCCTCATCTGCTGATTAGCGCCGACCTCTGGGAAGATCGCGACTGGCTGGGCAGCCTGATTCAGGCCACCGCCCTTGAACTACCGCAACCCAAGGCTAAAAAGAAGCCCGCCTGAGCATCTGCCGATTCCACCCTATCGTTCCCATGCTCCAGCGTGGGAATGCAGCCCCGGACGCTCCCGCGTCGTGCCGCTGAGGCGTCAAAGAATAGCGTTACCACGCTGGAGCATGGGAACGATCTTGATGGCAACTGGCGCATGACGTTTGAGTTCAAGGACGGTAACGCTCACATGCTGGACTAAAAGGACTATCACTCATTCACGGCGCAGTATTTTGTCAACCAGCAGGTTGATCGAGGGAATGCTTTGGAAATGGGTGCGCATGGCCTGGTAGTCGTATTCCTCGCGGATCCAGTCATCCAGACTGATGCCGCTTTTGCGTTTGGCGGCAACGTAACTGTCGAAGAAGTGGTCGAGAATCCCGGTGCTGGCATATCGGTAGTGCCAGTAGGGCCACAATTTGAGCTGCTGGGTCTCTTCGATCGGAACGTTTTCGATCCAGTGCAGGTAGAGTGTCGCCATGAAGCCGGCGCGGTCAGCCCCCGACATGCAGTGAAACAGCACCGGGTATTCGATTTCCTGCAGCAGCCGTTTGGCTTCGAACAGAACCTCCGGGAGATGTGTGTCCCGCGAGTACATTTGCAGATCAATGTGCCGCACACCCTCTTCCGCGCAGATTTCGCGTTCCAGCGCCAACGCAGGTGTATCGGGGCTGCGCAGGTTGATCACCGTGCGCAAGCCGTGTCTGCGAATGCGTGAGGTCAGTATCCAGGGCGGCAATTGTCCCGAGCGATAGGCCTGTCGACCCACGGGGTGAAAATTGATGGTCAGCAGCAGTCGCACCCAGCCATGTTCGTTGAATATGGCGTGCTGATAGGCTCTGCGACGCTCTTTTGGGCTAAGCCTTGGGAATTCGGACATCAGTCATGAGCCTCTGTGCGTTGTTCAATAGTGAGCAAAACTATACAGGAACAGAAAGAATGCGGGGTTGAGGCACATGCATTCGTTGATCGCTCACACGCTGAACGTGGGAATCAATGAAGTCTGACTCGATTGATTGCCCGCCCCCCCCTAGCAGTCTCATTTACTGACTAGCCCCGACCTCTTGGAAAATCGTGACTGACTGGAAAGCCTGATTCAGGCCACCGCGCATGAACTACCGCAACCCAAGCCTAAAAAGAAGCGCGCCTGAACATCTGTTGACTCTTGCTCTATTGCACGCTGTGCCTACTGTTGCACGATGCGCAACATGGTACGATTACGCCATGATCACTTCATTTCGACACAAGGGGCTGCGTCAGTTTTTTGAGACGGGCAGCACCGCATGCGTTCAAGCCAACCACGCCAAACGGCTTAGGCTACAATTGGTCGCGTTGGATACCGCTCAAGTTATTGATGATATGGACATTCCGGGCTTCCGACTTCACCCACTGAAAGGCGAGATGAAAGGCCGTTGGTCAATCACCGTCCATGGTAACTGGCGCATTACGTTTGAGTTCAAAGACGGTAACGCTAACGTACTGGACTACGAGGACTATCACTAATGAACATGCACAACCCACCCCACCCCGGCGAATTCATCACTGGCATTTATCTGGAGCCTAACAATATCAGTGGCCGGGTACTTGCCGAAAAGCTTGGCGTGGCAACCTCGACCTTAAGCCGCGTGCTCAATGGCACAAGTCGCGTGACACCGGAAATGGCGCTGCGCCTTTCCAAGGCACTCGGTCGTTCTGCAGAAAGTTGGCTTGCCATGCAGGATGCGCATGACCTTTGGGTTGCCAGGCAACACGTTGACTTGCAGGGTGTCAGCAAGCTGCACTTGGAAGTCGCTTAAAAGTCTAGCTCCGCCATGAGTAGGGGAAAACAGAGTCGCAAGCTCAATACGGCACCTTACTCATGAGCCACCACAACCCAAACCTAATATCAGACGCCTCTGACTGCGCATTCAGGCGGGTTTACGCCCTGTACACAGCGGGAATGAGGCTTTACGCTGCCCCAATGAGCCAACTCATTTGAAAGGCCGCCACATGCTCCGTATCGCCAAATCCACGCCCGAAGGTGCGCCGCTCGTGCCTGATAGGACACGCTGGTCTCAACAGGTCACGCAGGCTAGCAATGCCCTTGATCTGGAGCCTGGTGTGTTTACGTTGAGCGATCCGCAGGCGATTGCGCGTTCACTCAAGGCTTCCGCTGAACGCAGCACCCGGCGCAAGTCCACGCCCTACCGTTCGGCGATGTCGATGCTCAATTTCTACATCAACCGCGCCGGGCAAAAGCTTGATTCCGAGCAACGCGCCCGCCTCGATGCCGCCAAGGACGAGCTGCGTGCCCTTTTTGGCCGCCCCCGCGCGCATCCGCTTCCGGGTTCATCCAAACATTCGCCCGACGACTCGCATGATTGATACTCCTACCCCTCGCCCGCTTGTGTTGATCCTTGCCCTGCTGCTGACGCTTGGCCTGCTCGCGCTCACCGGGGCTGCGCCCTACGACCGGGCGACTTGGCTGCTCGAAGTGCTGCCGGTGTTGATCGCCATTCCTGTTCTCTGGTTGACCCACCGCCGCTTTCCATTGACGACGCTGGTCTATGTGGGCATTTTCCTGCACGCCGTGGTGCTGATGATCGGCGGTGAATACACCTATGCCCGCGTACCGCTCGGTTTCCAGATTGCTGAGTTGTTTGGGCTGGAGCGCAACCCTTATGACAAGATCGGCCATTTTTTGCAGGGATTCGTTCCCGCGCTGATTGCCCGTGAAATTCTGATTCGCGGCGAGTTTGTGCGCGGACGGCGCATGCTGGCCTTTATCGTAATTTGCATCGTGCTGGCAATCAGCGCCAGTTATGAGCTGATCGAATGGGGCGTGGCTCTGATGTTCGGACAGGGCGCCATTGAGTTTCTCGGCACGCAGGGCGACCCGTGGGATACTCAATCGGACATGTTTCTTGCACTGATTGGCGCCGTAAGCGCGCTGGCATTGCTGTCGCGGCTGCATGATCGTCAACTGGCGAGCCTTGAATCATCTGGCCGAAGCCTGCATACGCTTGAGCGTGGGTAAAATGCAAACGAAACATCCCAAATCCTGGCAGCCATGAATCCAGATAACCGTATCGATGATTCCAACGACGTTCGGGCACCACGAATGCCCCGCGGATATACCCGCACTTCACTGACTTTCAGCGCGTTTGGGCTGCTGTGCGGATGGCTGGTTTATGGTTCCGGGCGAGGTGCGGGTTTTGAGGGATGGTTCGGCATGGTTTTCGGAATTATTATCTTCGCGCTGGGGATGGCTATTGCACTCGGCTTTGCACTGGCAGGGCTGGTGCGCCGCGAACGCCCCGGATGGCTGGTGACGCTTGCCTTGGCAATTCCGGCAAGCGCGCTGATATTCCTGTTTGTTAAATGATTAGGACTTGCGCAAAACCGCCCCGGCGGCGTTCAAGCGCCTCGCCGTACTAAGTGTGCTGTCTTCGGCACCTTGCCTTGCTGGAACGTTTTTGAGCAAGTCCTGCTGCTAACACCCTATTTGTAAATGCAAAAATATATTCAAACGCGGAGGTCGCATGAACATTCCATGGCTTTGGGTTTTTATTGCGCTGATTATTTTTGGCGCATGGAATTTTTTCGATAATCGTTCAATCAAGGTTTCACCGGGTGCGTTGGTGCAGGAAAACCCTGTGCAAACCGATGTGCGCGGTAATGTCACCTATCCCCAGGGGAAATATACCCTGGAGGCCTTGGCCAATTTCGAGATCAAGGCGCGTGTTTTGAGCAAGGAGCTTTACCACCTCGACCGTGGTGCCGATCTTGTGCCGGTCGATTTGGCCTTGGGTTGGGGCGTGATGTCGGATTCTGCCGTGCTGGAGAAATTATCCATCACCCAGGGCGGGCGTTTTTATCACTACCGCTGGGAGAATGAGCCGCCGATTCCGCCAAACGATATTGTGCGCCACAGCGCCAATATGCACCTGATTCCCACCACGCCCGAGATTGAGAGCCAGATCAAAAAGGTACGCCCCGGTCAGGTGGTGCATATCACCGGTCAATTGGTCGAGGCGCGTGACGGCAGTGGCGGCTATTGGCGTTCGTCGCTCACCCGCGAGGATTCGGGCAATGGGGCGTGCGAATTGGTTCGGGTGGTCAAGTTTGAAGTGCGTTGATGATCTTTTGTGGAGTGCATGAATCCAAAATAGCCCGCATAGGGCGGTTAGCGCAGCGTATTCCGCCAAATGTATGGTCAACAAAGCCTGGACTGTACAGTTGCCAAAACCAGTGACCATCATTCAAGTGTTTCCGCCCCAATCAATGTTAACCTGACTGCAACGCTCCCCTTTTGGGCGCGTCGCCCACGAGCGCCTTTCCGGCTTGCATGTCGTCCTTCCAAGATGCGTTGTGCCCGTTTGATCGGAGTATTTCTGATGCACAACCGTATTTACGCTTGGAGTAGATAGTCATGCCAGCTTGCCCTGAACTGTTTGCAGCCGCCGTCCCCGTAGCCGAGATCATCACCGACCGTGACAATGCGAGCTGGTTGCAATGCTGGCATGATCGGCAGACCGGGTTTCATCAGGCGGCGATCAACCCGCTTCTGAGTCGCTTCTGGCCAGAGCTCGGGATGGATGCGGGCAGCCGGATCTTCGTCCCGCTGTGTGGCAAGAGTTTGGATATGCTCTGGCTGGCGCAGCAGGGGCACGAGGTGATCGGTGTCGAACTGAGCCCGCTCGCGGTGCGGGCTTTTTTCGAGGAAAATCATCTGCGCCCAACCCGGCGGCCTGCGGGCTTGCTCACGCTTTGGCGGGCTGGCCGTATCAGCATCCTGTGCGGCGACTATTTTGCCTTGACGGGGAACGAACTCGGTCAGATTGATGCGGTGTATGACCGTGCTGCGTTGACGGCCTTCCCCGAGGATGTGCGCCTGCTGTATGTGGCGCATTTGCAGGTGATTCTGCCGACATCCGGCAAGGTGTTTATCCTGACGACCGAAATGCCGGACGCAGACGCGCTACCGGCGCATACCCTTGAGGCGGATAGCGAAATCGTGAGCTTGTACGGTGCGGCCTTCAATATCGAACTGCTGCATGTTGAACAGGTATTCGAGGCTGACCCGGATGGGGACGACCAAGCGCACATAGCCATCGCACACAAGGTCTACCGGCTATCACCCAAGGGATGAAGTGCTAAATACCTGTTCAAAGTCTCACTGTGAAGCACACCCTGCGGCCTGGCGGACAATCAAGGAAACTGGCCGGATCAATAATTAACCCCACTATCTCACCCCTTCTTCACAAACTCCGACTTGAGCTGCATGGGGCCGATGCCGTCGATTTTGCAGTCGATATCGTGGTCACCTTCGATCAAACGAATATTTTTGACCTTGGTGCCGACCTTGACCACGAGCGAGGTGCCTTTGACCTTTAGATCCTTGATGACGGTAACGGTATCGCCGTCTTGCAGCAGGTTGCCGTTGGAGTCTTTGATCACTAATGCGTCGCTGGCTTCTTCGGCTACGGCGGCGGCTTGCGGCCATTCATGTCCACATTCGGGGCAGACGAACATCTCGCCATCTTCGTAGGTATATTCCGAAGCGCATTTCGGGCATGGGGGCAAAGCGGACATAGGCGGCTCCTTGTTCAATAAGAAAAATTGATGAATGGCGCACATTCTAACGCAAAAACTGATATCAACGCTGCGTTTAGACGCTGTGCCTAGCCTCAAAGTTTGATCGCCACATGCACCACATCATCATCAAACGAGCTAGCCAATCGTTCAAACCCCATGCGCGCCGCGAGTTTCAACATGCCGCTGTTATGCGGCAGCACCTCGCCCATCAACACGCGCACCCCGCGCTGACGAGCGGCATCCATGACAGCTTCGAGCAGCAGGCTGCCAAGACCACAGCCCTGCCATGCATCGGCGATCACTACGGCAAATTCGGCACTTTCGCCATCCGGCTGCAAGCTGTAACGCGCCACGCCGATTTCAACCGCCTGCTCGCCCTGCATGTAAATCGCTACAAAGGCCATTTCGCGGTCGTAGTCAATCTGGGTAAAGCGCATCAGCATTTCCGGTGTCAGCTCGTCCAGCGCGCGCATGAAGCGTAGATAACGGCTTTCCTCGGACAGATCATGCACAAATGCCTGCTCCATTTCGGCATCTTCCGGGCGTATCGGGCGCAGGGTGATTTCCCGTCCATCGGCCAACACCACATGCCGCGCCAAGTGCGCCGGATAAGGATGAATCGCCATGTGCGCATAACGCGGCAAGCCGGGGTGCATCTCGGCCAGCTCAATGCGCGCATCCACCGCCACCACACCCATTTCGCCAGCCATCAGCGGGTTAATGTCCAGTCCGGCAATCTCCGGCAGTTCGCACACCATCTCTGAAATGCGCAGCAATACTTGTTCCAAAGCGCCCACTGTCACAGGCAAGGCTCCGCGAAACGCGCCCAGCATTTTGGCGGCGCGTGTACGTTGCATCAGGCGCTCGGCCAACAAGGGGTTCAGCGGCGGCAAGGCCAAGGCGCGGTCACGCAGCACCTCCACCGCCACACCGCCCATGCCAAACGCAATCACCGGCCCGAACACCGGGTCACGGCTAACCCCGACCAGCAATTCCCGCGCATGGCCCACCTCGGCCATGCGTTCCAGCGTCACGCCTTCAACCGCCACATCGGGATGTTGCGCACGCACCTTGTCCAACATCTCCTGCACCTGATGGCGCACGCTCTGTGCGCTTTGCACATTCAGGCGCACGCCGCCAACATCGGTCTTGTGCGTAAGTGCCGGAGCGCTGATTTTGATTGCCAGTGGATAGCCCAAACTCTCGGCCACAATCATCGCCTCATTCGCATCGCGCGCCAGCAGGCTGGGATGATTCGGAATGCGGAATGCCGACAGAATGGCTTTCGATTCGCGCAGGCTCAAAACCTTGCGCCCTTCGCTGCGCGCGATCTGCATGATTAGCCGCGCGCCCTCAATATCCGCTGGCGCGTTTTCGCTCAGCGGGCTGGGCGCCTGCATCAACAAACTCTGGTTGCGCCGATAGTCGAGCAAATAGGCCAGCGCTTCGACGGCGGACTCTGGCGAGCGGAATTGCGGAATACCCGCTGCATCAAAACGTACGCGCGCCTCATTCACCAGGGTTTCGCCCATCCAGCACACCAGCACCGGCTTGCGCCGCCCGTGACCCTGCTGCTGCGCCTGTTGTATTACCGCCTCGGCACAGGCCAAGGGGTCAGTCATGGCCTGTGGCGTGAGCAGCACGACCATCGTATCCACGCCCGCATCGGCCAGACACAGACGCACCGCCTCGCCATAACGCTGTGCGTCAGCATCCCCCAGAATATCCACCGGGTTGGCATGTGACCAATTTGCAGGTAAAAAATCGTCCAGTGCGTTCAGGGTTTCTGTGCTCAAAGCGGCTAAAGGCATGGCCAAATCCGCTGCCCGGTCGGTAGCCATCACCCCCGGCCCACCACCATTGGTCAGAATAAGTAACCGCCCCTCACGCATATTCATGCCCGAGCCCATGCCTTGACCACCCAACTGCGCCAAAGTCTGCGCGGCAGAAAACCACTGCGTAATGCGTTCGACCCGCACCACACCGGCGCGCTCCAAGGCCGCATCAAACACATCATCCGCGCCCATCAGGGCTCCGGTATGCGTCGCTGCCGCACGCAAACCCTCGGTATGGCGCGCCGATTTGAGCACAATCACTGGCTTGATGCGTGCCGCTGCACGCAGGCCGCTTAAAAAACTCCGCGCATGATGAATGCCCTCGACGTAGAGCAAAATCCCCTTGGTTTGCGGGTCAAGCGCCAGATAATCCAGCACATCGCCAAAATCCACATCCGCCGCATCTCCAGTGGAAACAATCGCCGAAAAGCCCACTCCGTGCGCCTGTGCCCAATCCAATACCGCCGTTACCAACGCTCCAGACTGCGACACCAAAGCCAGCTGCCCCTTTAGAGCCTGATTGTGGCTAAACGTGGCGTTCAGCCCGATGCTTGGGCGCATCAAGCCCAAACAATTCGGCCCGACCAGACGCATGGAAAAATGCTGGGAGATTTCCAGAATCTCGCTCTGCAACGCCTTCCCCGCCGCCCCAGCCTCGGCAAAACCGGCGGAAAGAATCACCGCCCCCTTGAAGCCCGCCTCGCCGCATTGGCGCAAGATTGCCGGAACGGTTGCTGCGGGTGTTGCAATCACCGCCAGATCAAGCTGATGCGCCAGGGCGGGCTCAACCTGTGTCAAATCCGGCCAACAACGCAAACCCTGAATCTGCATGTGTTTGGGGTTGATCGGCACAATCGCGCCCTTGAACCCCGCTGCAATCAGGTTGGCCAACACTGTCGTGCCAACCGCACCCACGCGCTCACTGGCACCGAATACCGCGATGCCCTTGGGATTAAAAAGCTGCTCTAAGGTATGTGCGCCCATGTTGGCCTCGTTGATTGGGGGGTGGAGTCTGCGTTAAGGGCACTTCCATAAATCCGCTGAAGCCGCGCTGACTGCACCAAAATACGGCTCAAAATGCTCACATACTGCGTGTATGCTGCGCTTTTTCACCACATTTTGGCTTGTCATCATCATCTTGATCGAATTTACGGAAGTGCCCTTAACCTAACTCAAAACTTGTAATGCCGAAGATTTTGTCCAACGCCATGTTGGGGAAATCGCCCGTGTACATACGTGCCGTTTCAAACACAGGCTGCATGGCGTGGGTTTGCGCCAGATCACGCGCCTGAACGTTCGGTTCGGGCACATCCAGATAAATATCCGCCCCCAAGGGAAGCCCGCCGACCAGTGCATTAAACAATTCATGCGCCAAGTCGGGGCTCTCTGCGTTCAACGGGCCGATTTTGTAGCCTTGGCGACATGCCCTAATCACGCCATAACCCGCCAGCTTGCCGTTTTCGACAATACCCAGCGCATGCGTGTGTGGCTGATTGATCCAGGCCTTGAGAAAATCATCTCGCCTTGCCGGGAAAAAGCCTGCGTCGTAGGCCAGTAAAATCTCCATGCCAAGCGAAGTAAGCTCGACGATATTCGCTGCTACAGGTTTTTGTTGCTTGGATATTCCCGCGAATCGAATATTTCGATGAGCCAAGCGAAAGCCGGACTTTCTGTAGTTATCCTGTTGCGCGACCACCCCATCCAGACCAATATTGCGCCCGAGCAAATGTTCAAGCGCCTTGTTCCATATCTGCAGGCCATACCCCTGATGGCGAAACGGCTCAGCCACGATATACAAACCAATGAACCCGAATGAATTGCCGTATTTCACCGCCGAAATGGATGCAATCGGCTGGCCGTTAAGTTTCCCGATCAAGAAACCCTGACTATCCGCCGCATAAAAACTGGCTGGATCGTCCAAACCCGGGTTCCATCCTTCGGCACCTGCCCAGTCAACGGCTGTTTGCACTTCATCCTGTGACATGACTGATATTTGGTAGTCGTGTTGATGGAGTGACATAAAATTCCTCAGCACCTTCTTACGATCATTTGGTGGCCATAGTAAGGATAACGCACAGGGCTATCCGGGCTACACCTTGCCTCGCATGATTTCAGAGCCGAGTCAGCATAACGCAACACATTGAATGTAACGCTCAGTCAAAAAGTTTCTGGGTTAATTGCTTGCACAACGAGGATGCTGGCTCGCAGAATGCTCCAGAACAACACTCCAGAACAGGCTTTGACTCATGAGAACATATTCATTCACCTTACTTACACTCGCAATGCTTAGTACTTCTTTTCCAGCCATGGCGACAATTTACAAATGCCCAACACCAAGCGGTGTGTTTGAATATGGTTCGATTCCATGTGCCAACGGCTTTCGCAAGGAAGGCGGTCAGTGGATTGATATTGCCGCCGAACGAAATCAGAGAATCACCGACGCCGATGAGCGAAAAAAACGCATCAAGAATGAAAGTCCCCCTCAAGAGGCAACGAACAAAGAAAAATCTACCGCAGTTCTGCCAAATCCGAGCAACCCCGAAAGCAGCGTACCCACGAGTAACTCCAGTCCTTTCCGCTGTGATGGACGGACACACTGCTCACAGATGACATCCTGTGACGAGGCCAAGTTTTTCCTCAAAAACTGCCCGAACTCGCAAATGGACGGCAATAACGATGGCATTCCATGCGAGAAACAGTGGTGTAACGGCATGTTCAATTCTTTCTCATCAAGCGGAAGGAGACGGCACTAAAGTCGCTTAATCATTTTTCTGTGCCGCCTGAATCGCCGTCAGAGCAATCGTGTAAACAATATCTTCCACCAGCGCACCGCGTGATAAATCGTTCACCGGCTTGCGCAATCCTTGCAGCATCGGGCCGACGCTGACCACGTTGGCGGCGCGCTGCACGGCCTTGTAGGTGGTGTTGCCGGTATTCAGATCGGGGAAGACAAACACGGTAGCCTGCCCGGCGACCGGGCTATTCGGCGCTTTTTGCTTGCCGACAGACTCAACGCTGGCAGCGTCGTATTGCAGCGGTCCGTCGATGATGATGTCCGGGCGTTTTTCGCGCACTAGTTGGGTCGCCGTACGCACTTTCACTACGCCTTCGCCTTCACCGGATTCCCCAGTGGAATAAGAAATCATGGCGACACGTGGCGTAATGCCGAAAGATGCGGCTGAATCCGCCGATTGAATCGCAATATCGGCCAACTCATCGGCATTGGGATCGGGATTGACCGCGCAATCGCCGTACACCAGCACCTGATCGGGCATGAGCATAAAGAACACACTGGACACCAGCTTGGCTCCAGGCGCAGTTTTGATCAGTTGCAGAGCTGGGCGGATGGTGTTGGCCGTGGTGTGTACAGCGCCTGAAACAAGGCCGTCAACATCCCCTTGCTGCAGCATCATCGTGCCAAGCACGACGTTGTCTTCGAGTTGCTGTTCGGCCATCGCCGGGCTGAGGCCCTTGTGTTTGCGCAGCTCGACCATTGGCGCGACGTAGTGCGGACGCTCACGCTCCGGTTCCAAAATCTCCACGCCATCAGTCAGCGTAATATCGTGTGCTTCAGCAACGTGCAAAATCTCGTCACGATGCCCAAGCAGCACGCAGCGGGCGATGCCCTTTTGCGCGCAGATCACTGCCGCCTGAATGGTACGCGGCTCGTTGCCTTCGGGCAGGACGATACGCTTGTTCAAACGGCGCGCTTTTTCAACCACCTGATAGCGGAAGGCAGGCGGTGTCATACGCAATTCACGCGGCAACGCCATGCCCTGCATCAGCGCGCTCAAGTCGAGCTTTTCCGCTATGTAGTCAATCACCTGCTCCATGCGCTGCAAATCGTCCGCCGGTACATGCGTACTCATATCGTTGAGCAGGCTCGCGGATTCAAAGCTGTTATATGTAGTCAGCAAGACCGGCAAGTCACTCGAAAACGCCTTTTGGCAAAGCTGCTGGATGCTTGGATCCGGTTCGGCCTCCGATGTCAGCAACAAACCGGCCAGCGGAATACCATTCATGGTGGCCAGCGCGACCGCCATCATCACATCGTCCCGATCTCCGGGACTCATGATTAATGCACCGGGTTTGAGCAGGTACACGATATTCGGCACCGAGCGCGCGATAATCAGATTTTGGCGCACGCGCCGGGTGGCAATCTCGCCTGCGTGCAACACGCGCGCATTCAACACGTCCACAATATCCAGCGTGCGCGGATGCAAAAACTCCGGCTTGTGCGGAATCCCGCCCAGATAAGGCAAGGGGTGAGCTTGCAGTTGCAGGCTGCGTTCCACGGCCTCGCAACCGAAGCGGTAGGCATCCTGACCGGCGGGAATATGATTGATGATGTAACCAGCGATTGTGTTATGCGCACCGAAACTTGACACCGCCAGCTCGAATTGCTCGGTCAGCGCCTCATTATTTTGTTCACCGCCTTGATGACTGGCAGCGCCGACCAGAATCACCCCAGCCTGCAAATTCAGCGCCATGGTGCTGTTCAGAGAGGCGACAAAAGCATGTTGCGGATTGGGCACCATGCCTTCCACAATCATCACGTCCACGCCGTCCAGCGCCTGCTGGTACAGGCTGACGATCTCCTCCATCAGCTGATCTTCCAGCCCCAGACTCAGCAAATGCTCGGCGCGCTCCATACTCAAAGGCTCAGGTGCGGGATGATGGTTGATCTGGCGGATGAAATGCGTGGTCAGCTCCGGCTCGCCGGGCGGGTCCTGGGAAATCGGTTTGACGAAACCGACTTTAAGACCCTTTTGCTCCAGTGCATGAACCAGGCCGAGGACAACCGTGGTCAAACCCACGCTGTAGCCGACGGGGGCAAGAAAATAAGTGTGCATGGGTAGTGTCCTCAATCGGGTGTGGCTGGTTGCGTGCAGGTTTGCGCCAAGCCAGCAAGCTGGGCGGTATCCAGTGCAATCATCAGTTCTTCATTGGCGTTAATGACCAGCACAGGCTGGCTGCCGCTGGCATGAATAAAGCCGCTGCGCCCGCGTGTGCAATCCTGATTGGCCGTAGCGTCAAGCGCAAAGCCTAGCGGTGCGAGCCATTCGATGCTGCGCGCACGCACCCAGGCCGAATTCTCGCCGATGCCGCCGGTAAAGATCAGTGCATCAATTGCACCGGCAGCCACGAGTTGTCCGGCAAGATGCTTGGCGAGCTGGTAGCAGAATTTTTCCAACGCTCGCTTGGCTCCCTCATGCCCTCCAGCCGCCGCCTGCTCCAGCTCACGGCAGTCACTGGACAGGCCGGACAGCCCGAGCAGGCCGGATTGCTTGTTAAGCATGGCCGTGGTTTGCAAAGCACTCATGCCCATCTCGTCAGCAAGATGGTTGAACAGGCCGGGATCGACATCACCCGAGCGCGTGCCCATCACCAAGCCCTCCAGCGGGGTCAGTCCCATGCTGGTATCCACGCTCTGCCCCGCCCGAATCGCGGCCACGCTGGCGCCATTGCCCAAATGCGCGCACACCAGCGCAAGTTCAGCTTCAGGCTTGGCAAAAATGCGTGCAGCTTCGCGCAAGGCGTAACGGTAACTTGAACCGTGAAAGCCATAACGCCGTACGCCGTGTTGACGGTACAGCTCCATCGGCACGGCGTACAGGTAGGCGTGCTCGGGCATGGTCTGGTGAAAGGCGGTGTCGAAGGCCGCCACCTGCGGCAAGCCATGGAAATATTCCAGCGCATGATGAATGCCGATCAGATGCGCCGGATTGTGCAATGGCGCGAGGTGCACGCACTTTTCGATTTCTTCCAGCACCGCCTCATCAATCAGCGCCGATGCCTTGAACACTTCGCCGCCATGCACCACGCGGTGCCCGACGGCGGCGATGGATTCCATCAGGCCGCATTGGCGCAGATGATCGGTCATGGCCTGCATGGCAGCACCATGATCGGGATGCAGCAAGGGGAAGCTTGTACGCTCGTCGCCTTGCTTGAAGGTGATAAAGGCATCGTCCAGACCGAGTTTTTCAGCCAGACCAACCAGCACAGGGCGCTGCGCGGCCATATCCATCACGGCAAATTTCAAAGAAGAACTGCCGCAATTGATGACCAGGACCATTGGATTCATACACAGATTGTCCGGTATTTGAGTGAGCAAAATGTTAGATGTAGATAGTGACACAGCAGTGAAACGTTTGCGGGCACTTCTGTAAATCCACTAAAGCCGCGCGTCCCTAGTCTCCCACCTCTTGAGCATCCTTGCCCAAGACCTGCGACGTCCCCCCAATTTGAGTAGCACCTGAACTTAGAGTCCAATCCCACCCATGAAGGAGATTGGACATGAAGAAGCGATTCAGCGAAGAACAGATTA
>JAGUXT010000011.1 GCA_020061705.1 Halothiobacillus sp.
CCCGCGCTACCAGGTGCTCAATGCCAGCAAGGCACAGATTCGCCTAGCCGCCTTGTACACCGAAGCCTGGATGAGAACTTTTACTGATGATTGCTTTGTATGAGGTGCATGATGCGTAACTCCCTACCTTTTTTGCTTGGCGTTCTAAGTGTCGCGATGAGCGGAACCCTATGCGCCGCCGATACAGTACCAAATCCTCAATCCGTAGTTGTCACCGTGAGCAAGCACGGTGGAGCCACTCAAGTTCAAATGCTTGAAGGTCACACACACTTGAGCCCCGCCGTACCCTGGACGCCTGCACGGGTGTCACAGGCGTTGCGCGAAATGCCCAAGCCCAATGAGCAACGCGGTAAAGCTTTGCATGGCGAAATGTTTTGTGCGTCTTGTCACGGTGTTGCGGGTGAGTCGCTTAGCGACAACTGGCCTTCGCTTGCGGGGCAACGAGCTGAGTACACCTACAAAATGCTGCTCGATTATCAATCCGGCCTACGTCATGAAAATGAGACCGCTTCCATTATGAAAGCTGAAGCCGAGTTATTAACCAAGCAGGACATGGCGGATTTGGCGGCGTTTTATTCGGCACAGCCCTTGCCCGAAGCAACTCATATCGCCGATGCGGCGACCACTAGGATGATTCGCAAAGGTGAAGCTTCTCGCCTTGTTACGCCCTGTGCATCATGTCACGGGCTGCACGGTCAGGGCGGTATTAATGAGTCGCCCGCTTTGGCAGGCTTGTCACGGGATTATTTCATCCGCACCATGCAGCATTTCCGTGATGGCAAGCGCAACAATGACTCGGTACAGGCCATGCGCGCGTTCGCAACGCCGTTGACTGATGCGGAAATCATTGCTTTGGCGGATTATTACGCGCCTGTTGCGGATAAATAGGCGGCTTTTGGGCACGCACTTTGTCCCAAGGCTCCGCAAGGAGCCTTTTTGCGTGGTTAATTTATCGAAAAGTCCCCGCCACCAAAGCAAGGGGGGATATGGAATGCCGCAAGCTTACGGTTAATTCCAGCCGTAGGTGTTTTGGCTGAGTACCTTTTCAAAACCCTTGAGTGCGTCGGGTTTGACTTCAGTCCAGATTGCTTTGCTTGGGTCGTCTCCATTCACGCCGACCTTGTTCAGCGCTTGCAGTAGGGGGTCGCTCGCTGGGTTGGCGGTGGAAAGGTGTTTCGCCAGGGCATTGCGTTTTTCCGCGCTGAGTTTGTCGCTTGCGGTCAATACATAGCCCGGAAGCGGGGCGAGCTTGTAAACAACGCGCAGCTTGGCTTGGGTCGCTTGGTCAAATTTGTTTTGATAGACACTGGCAGGAAGCACAGCGGCATCGCATTCACCGCTAAGCAGCTTTTGTGGTTTCCTGGCTTGATCGTCGAACATCCGCAGATCGGGCTGCTGCATGGGATTGGGGAATTGTTCGAGAAAAATCAGCGTGGACAGGGTGGGGGATGCCTTGACGCATACTGCACGATTGATGAGTTGTTCAGCAGAATGGATGGTGGTGTTGCTGGCCGGAACGACCACGAGATAATCAAGGGTGGCTTGGGCTTCGGCAACTGGCTTGTGCAAGCCCTTGGCGATACGCCATGCCGCCGCGTGAGGGCCATCGACGATCAGGTCGTATTGCCCCTTGCGCAAGGCTTGTGGATAGTCTTGGCAGCTGACCGGTGCGACATAATGCACGGGTTCGCCCAGCTCCTTGCTGAGCAGTTTGGCCAGCGCCGTATAGTTTTTGTTGAGTTCGGTGCGATCGACAATGGAGGGTGATCCGGAAAGGACGAGGTCGGCGTGAGCCGGCAGGGTGATGACGAGGGCCAGGTACACATACAGGTTCTTGAATTTCATAACTCGGTGCGCTCCTTAATGAGTGAGCAGGTTTTAAGGAAGCTCTGAAAAATTCGGAGCATCCCAAAGGGCAAGGAAGTTATCGAAATACTTCATGCGGGCAGATGGCATTCTCAGGGAGATATGTGACAACTCCATGTTTTTTAAAGAAATGATATGGGTTGTTTTATCTTGTGGTGTGCAGCCTGGAGAGCAGGCGCTTGTGCTAGGCTTGCCACCTTCCGGGGTGTTTTGTATTTCTTATAGGACTTACGCAAAACCGCCCCAGCGGCGTTCAAGCGCCTCGCCGTACTTCGGTGTACTGTCTTCGGCGCTTTGCCTTGCTGGAACACTTTTGCGTAAGTCCTATCTTAAACAAGAGGGAGAGGCTGAAATTGCTACAGTTGATGTTGAGTCAGTCCTTGATGGATGCGGGGCGATTTTTCTTTTCACGCGGCTGGGTTCCTGCCACCAGTAGTAATTTTTCCGTGCGCCTGGACGAAGAGCGTGCGCTGTTGACGGTATCCGGGCGGCATAAGGGCAAGCTGACGGAGGAGGATTTTCTGCGTGTTGCGATTGATAGCGGTTTTTCGCTGGATGTGGGCAAGCGCCCTTCGGCTGAGACCTTGTTGCATACGCAGATTTATGTGCGCGAGCCGGATGTGGGTTGCGTGCTGCATACGCATTCGATGCCCGCAACCGTGCTGTCGCGCCTGACTGAGGGCGTGCTGCTGCTGGAAGGTTATGAGCTTGCCAAGGCATTTCCTGGTGTGGACAGTCATGAGGCCAGTTTGAGCATACCGGTGTTTGCCAATGATCAGGATATTCCGCGTTTGGCGGCGGCGGTGGATGCGTGGATCAATCGGCATGGCCTGCCTGTGGGCTATTTGATTGAAGGACACGGGTTGTACACCTGGGGTGCGACGGTGGACGATGCGGTGCGCCATGTCGAGGCGCTGGAGTTTATGCTGGAGTGTGAGCTTTGGTTGCGGAGGGTAGGCTGATGTCGGAGTTACGGATTTTTGATGCGATGAATCCTGGGCTGGATGCGGTGGTTGTGCGCGAACATGCGCTGATTGCGCAACAACTTGCCGCGATTGGGGTGCTTTTCGAGTTTTGGGAGGCAAGCCGTCCTTTGTCTGAAGATGCCGATCAGGACGAGGTGCTGGAGGCTTACAGGAGTGATGTCGCGCGGCTGAATGCCGAGTACGGTTTCAAGTCGGTGGATGTGGTGAGCCTGCGTGCCGATCACCCGCAAAAGAAGGCGATGCGTACCAGGTTTTTAAGCGAGCATACGCACGACGATTTTGAGGTGCGCTTTTTTGTCGATGGGCAAGGAATGTTTTATTTGCATGTCGCTGACAAGGTTTACGCGGTGTTGTGTACGCAGGGCGATCTGATTTCGGTGCCATCCGGTGTAACGCATTGGTTTGATATGGGGGGGCAGCCGAATTTTAAGTGCATCCGCTTTTTCACCGTGCCGGAGGGCTGGGTCGGGCATTTCACGAATAGTGGGGTGGATAAATCCATTCCAAGCCTGGATGAGCTGGTTTAGTTTTTTTGCCGTTGTAGGTGCGACAAATTCGCACAATTTTGGCGTGTTTGTGCGAATTTGTCGCACCTACAAAAGCCTTGGCAGGATGGGAGCTAAGACATGATTAAAGCCATTGTGACCGACATTGAAGGTACAACGTCGAGCATCGACTTTGTGCACAAAACGCTTTTTCCCTATGCGCAAGAGTATTTGGCAGAATTTGTGCGCACCCATCTGGGCAACCCTGAGGTGCAGGAGCAGCTTGCTGCGGTAGAGCGCGAGTTGGGTGAGGCTCATCTTTCGCTTGATGAAGCACTGGCGCATCTGGCTGAGTGGATGGGAGAAGATCGCAAGCTGACACCGCTCAAGGTGCTGCAAGGTTTGGTGTGGGAGCAGGGTTATCGGCAGGGCGATTTCACCGGGCATGTCTATCAGGACGCAGTGGATGGTTTGCGCCGCTGGCATGAGCAGGGCTTGCGTTTGTATGTGTATTCGTCCGGGTCGGTGCAGGCGCAGAAGCTGTTGTTTGCACATTCGGATGCCGGAGATTTGACGGCGCTGTTTTCCGGCTATTTCGATACCACCATCGGTGCAAAGCGGGAGGTGGCTGCGTATCGTTTGATTGTCGAGGCGCTGGAGCTTGCACCGCATGAGATCGTGTTTCTGTCCGACATTCCGGCCGAGTTGGTGGCGGCCAAGGCGGCTGGGATGCAGGCGATTGGCCTGGCGCGGCACGCGCAGCCGATGTCGATGGACGCGGCAGCTTTTGGGTGGTGTCGGGATTTTGAGGATGTGGAAACACTTTTACGGCAAAACGCCGATTAGCGCATCAATCAAGCCGATTGCGCATGTGATCGGCCACGCTCCATAGTGATTGATACAGCTCTTCACGGAACACCGGGTCTTCGACCGTTTGATCGAGAGCGTGGCGCATGCAGTGCATCCATTGGTCGCGCATATTGGTATCCACGGCGATTTGCATGTGGCGCATACGCAGACGCGGGTGGCCGTGGCGCTCCATGAACAACTGAGGGCCGCCCAGCCAGCCGGATATAAATTCGAACAGCTTTTGTTCGGCTTCGTCCACGTCACGATGAATCGCAAGCAGCTCGCGCACGCTGGGTAGCTCGCGCATGGCGCTGTACATGCTTACGGTCAGGCGGCGCACACCGGCCTCGCCACCGATTTTTGAATAGGCTGTGATTTGCGGGATAACCTGATTCATGGCGTCAATGCCTCATTGAATAAATTTATGAAATATCATTTTAGCTTGTAATCCGTATAATCGCGCACCAACTTACCCCTCCACAGCCTTTTTTAGCTTTCTGAGACTTTCTTGTGATTAAAAATCTACGCAATATCGCCATCATCGCGCACGTTGACCATGGCAAAACCACCCTCGTTGACCAACTTCTGCGTCAATCAGGTACTTTCGGCGAGCGTGAACAGCTTGGCGAACGCATCATGGACTCCAACGACATTGAAAAGGAGCGTGGCATTACCATTCTGGCCAAGAACACAGCGATTCGCTGGACCAGCCCGGAAGGTGAGGAGTACCGCATCAATATCGTGGACACCCCAGGTCACGCCGACTTCGGTGGTGAAGTCGAACGCGTATTGTCGATGGTGGACTCGGTGCTGCTGCTGGTGGATGCCGTTGGTGGCCCAATGCCGCAAACCCGCTTCGTTACCCAAAAAGCCTTCCAGCATGGTCTGAAGCCGATTGTGGTGATTAACAAGATTGACCGCCCAGGCTCGCGTCCGGATTGGGTGGTTGACCAAGTGTTTGACTTGTTCGCCAACCTGGGTGCGACCGATGAGCAACTGGATTTCCCGATTGTTTATGCTTCGGCCTTGAATGGTTACGCCAGCCTCGACAAAACCGTGCGCGAAGGCGACATGACACCGTTGTACGAGGCGATTATTAAAAATGTCGCTGCGCCGGATGTTGACCCTGAAGGCCCGTTCCAGCTTCAAGTGTCGAGCCTGGATTACAACTCATTTATGGGTGTAATTGGAGTCGGTAAAATCTCACGCGGAAAAATTACGGCCAACTCACAAGTGAAGGTGATTGATCGTGAAGGCAATATCCGTGCGGGTCGTATGTTGAAGCTGATGGGTTTCCACGGTCTTGATCGTATCGAAGTACAGGAAGCGCAAGCGGGCGACATTATTGCGTTCTCCGGCCTTGATCCGCTGTACATTTCCGACACCGTGTGTGATCCGGATAATGTCGAAATGCTGCCGCCATTGAGCGTTGATGAACCAACCGTAAGCATGATGTTCCAGGTGAACACCTCGCCATTTGCGGGCAAGGAAGGCAAGTTTGTCACCAGCCGCCAGATTCGTGACCGCCTGCACAAGGAACTGGTGCATAACGTGGCACTGCGCGTTGAAGACATGGACGGCTCCGACAAATTCCGTGTCTCCGGGCGTGGTGAACTGCATCTTTCGGTCTTGATCGAAAACATGCGTCGTGAAGGCTTTGAGATGGGTGTGGGTCGCCCCGAGGTCATCATTCATGAAGTCAATGGTGTGAAGGAAGAGCCCTACGAGCAGCTGGTGGTGGATATCGAAGAGCAGCACCAGGGCACCATCATGGAGAAGCTTGGAATCCGTCGCGGCGAGCTTAAAAACATGGAGCCGGATGGCAAGGGTCGCGTGCGTTTGGAGTACATCATTCCCTCACGCGGTTTGATCGGCTTCCGCACCGAGTTTTTGACTTCAACCCAGGGCACCGGTTTGATGTTCTCTGTTTTCGATCATTACGGTGAGTACCGCCCCGGAACCATCGGTCAGCGCATTAACGGCGTGCTGATTGCCAACGAAACCGGCAAGGCGCTGGGCTTCGCGATTTTCGGACTGCAAGAGCGTGGTCGTATGTTCATTGGTCATGGCGAAGAGGTCTATGAAGGCCAGGTGATCGGTATTCACTCGCGTGACAACGATTTGACCGTGAACGCGCTCAAGGGTAAAAAGCTGACCAACATGCGTGCTTCGGGTACGGATGAGGCGATTACCCTGGTTCCGCCGATTCGCTATACCCTGGAGCAATCACTGGAATTCATTGATGATGATGAACTGGTTGAAGTTACGCCCAAGTCGGTGCGTATCCGTAAGAAGTACTTGACCGAAAACGAGCGCAAGCGTTTTGGTCGTGGTTCGTCCAGCGAGTAATTTCGTGCCGCGTTGAAGTTTCGTATTGGAACGTGATGAAGGAACCCGGCTTGTCCGGGTTCTTGTTTTTTTGTAGGACTTACGCAAAACCGCCTCGCCGTGCTCGGTTGTAATGCCTTCGGCGCTTTGCCTTGCTGGAACACTTTTGCGGAAGTCCTATTTTGGAGTGGTTACATGTTTGAAAATCTAACCCAGCGCTTATCCGGTTTGCTCGACAAAATGCGCGGCCAGGGTCGCCTCACGGATGAGAATATCCAGGACGCAATGCGTGAAGTGCGCATGGCGCTGCTGGAGGCGGATGTGGCGTTGCCCGTGGTGCGCGACTTCACGGCCAAGGTGAAAGAACGCGCCATTGGGCAAGAAGTGTTGAGCAGCCTGACGCCGGGGCAGGCCTTTATCAAGATCGTGCACGACGAACTGGTGGCGGTCATGGGCGAGGCGAATGAGGGCTTGAACCTGGCTGCCGTGCCTCCCGCCGTGGTGCTGATGGCAGGTCTTCAGGGTGCGGGCAAGACCACCACGGTCGGCAAGCTGGCGCGCCTGCTCAAGGAGCAGAAGAAAAAAGTGCTGGTGGTGAGTTGCGACGTTTACCGTCCTGCTGCGATCAAGCAGCTTGAAACTCTGGCCAAGCAGGTGGATGTGGGCTTCTTCCCGTCGGAATCCGGACAGGAGCCGGTGGCGATTGCGCAAGCCGCTCTGCATGAAGCGCGCATTCGTCACATGGACGTGCTGCTGGTGGATACCGCAGGACGCCTGCACATCGATGCTGCGATGATGGACGAGGTACAGCGCATCCATGCGGCACTGAATCCAATTGAAACGCTGTTCGTGGTCGATAGTATGACCGGGCAGGATGCGGCCAATACCGCCAAGGCGTTTAACGATGCTTTGCCGCTGACCGGTGTGGTATTGACCAAGACCGATGGCGATGCGCGTGGTGGTGCGGCACTTTCGGTGCGCCAGATTACCGGCAAGCCGATCAAGTTCCTGGGGCGTGGCGAAAAGCTGGCTGCGCTGGAGGCCTTCCATCCCGAGCGCGTGGCTTCGCGTATCTTGGGTATGGGCGATGTGCTGTCGTTGGTTGAAGATGTCACCAACAAGCTCGACCAAGCCAAGGCGCAGGCGCTGGTGGACAAGGTCAAGTCGGGCAAGTCGTTCAATATGGAAGACATGAAGTCGCAAATGGAACAGATGCTCAGTATGGGGGGCGTGGCAAGCTTGATGGATAAGCTGCCGGGTGCGGCAAAAATTCCGGAGCATATGAAAGCGCAGGCCAATGATCGTGATGTGAAACGCATGATTGCGCTGATTCAGTCCATGACCCCGCAAGAACGCCAGCACCCGGAGTTAATTAAGGGCTCGCGTAAGCGTCGTATTGCGCTTGGCGCAGGCTTGCAGGCACAAGACCTCAACCGACTGCTCAAGCAACATGCGGATATGCGCGACATGATGAAAAAATTGTCCGGTGGCGGAATGAGCAAGCTGATGCGTGGCATGAAGGGGCGTATGCCGGGTATGCCGTTTTAATCATCTGTTCGAAGGAAGCAGGATTGATTTGGATGTTGCCATGTGGCGTTTAGCGATGCCGTGGGTGAGTTCATAGAAAAAGCTTCCCTTTTTGCGTTATCCAGTTAAAATGCCGTGCTTTATTTTGATGGGCTGTGTAGCGCAGCTTAATCCCGGACATTAAGGTTATAACAACGTATGGTTTCCATTCGCCTAGCTCGTGGCGGCGCCAAAAAGCGTCCTTTCTATCACATCATCGTTACCGATAGCCGTAAGGCGCGTGATAGCGGTTCTTCAGTTGAGCGTCTTGGCTATTTCAATCCAGTAGCTCGCGGTCAGGAAGTGCGTTTGCACATTGATGCTGAGCGCATGAACGGTTGGTTGGCTAAAGGTGCGCAGCCTAGCGGTCGCGTTGCTTCATTGTGGAAAGATTTTGCCAAGACTCAGGTTGCAACTGAGCCAACTGAAGTTGGGGCAGCGGCTTAATACTCGGGCAACTTTTCGTCTAGTCCCATGAGTGAGCCAGTAAAGGAATCGGCTGAGCGCATTGTGCTCGGTAAGATTCTTGCCCCCTTTGGTCTTCAGGGGTGGGTCAAGGTTCATTCCGAGTCGCGCCCGATGACGGACATTGGACGTTACCGTGTTTGGCAGCTCAAGCAAAAAAATGCGTGGGTTGATGTCCGCGTTAAATCGTTCAAAGCCCAGGGTAAAGGTTTGATTGCCAAGCTGGAAGGCGTGAATGATTGCAATCAGGCCGAAGCTCTTGCCGGGGCCGAGATTGCGGTAACTCCGTCACAATTGCCTGCCCTGGCGCACGGGGACTTTTACTGGCGCGATTTGATTGGCTTGCGTGTTTTTACAGCAGATGGCGTTGATCTTGGGATCGTCGATCATTTGATGGAAACCGGGGCGAACGATGTGTTGGTGATTTGCGGTGAGCGTGAGCGCTTGGTGCCCTTCATCATGGATCAGTTTGTTCTGGCGGTTGATTTGGCTGAGCGGCGCATCACGGTCGATTGGGATCCTGATTTCGAGTGATGCCTGGGTTGCTAGCGTGTGGGGGCAGGGTGTATGCAGATTGATGTCATCACACTGTTTCCTGAGCTGGTACAGGTGATTGCCGAACATGGCATTCCGCGCCGCGCCATTGAGGCCGGTTTGTGTTCGCTGATGCTGTGGAATCCACGAGATTTCACGCATGATCGACACCGGACGGTGGATGATCGCCCTTTTGGCGGTGGGCCTGGGATGCTGATGAAGGTTGAGCCCTTGCGTTTAGCCATCGCAGCAGCGCGTGAAAAGGCTCCGGCAGGGCATCGGGTGATTGCGCTGACTCCGCAAGGGCGGCGGATTGACCAGGCTGAGATTAACCGCTTGGCTCGCTTGCCAGGGATGATCCTGGTGTGCGGTCGCTACGAAGGCATGGACGAGCGGGTGTTGGAGGCGGATGTGGATGAGGAGCTGTCGTTGGGCGATTTTGTGCTCAGTGGCGGTGAACCCGCCGCGATGGCGTTGATTGATGCAGTGATTCGGCAGCTGCCGGGGGCATTGGGTCATGAGCAGTCGGCAGTACAGGATTCGTTTATGACGGGTCTGTTGGATTGCCCTCATTACACCCGCCCTGAATGGGTAGAAACACGCGGTGTGCCGGAAGTTTTGCTTTCCGGTCACCACAAAGAGATCGAGCGTTGGCGTCTTCAACAGGCGTTAACGCGAACTTGGCGGCGGCGGCCCGAGCTGCTTGCTGTCAGGCGTATGACGGAAGCTGAACGTCGTTTGCTGGAGGCTGGGCATGATGAGTGTGCAGCGGAAGCGGGCAAACGGACGGCAAACGACGAATCGAAGATGAGGACTTGAAAACATGAATTTTTTAATTCAACAGCTTAACGCTGAGATGATTGACGGTATTGAGCGCCCAGCTTTCGGCCCGGGTGATACTGTGGTGGTGAGTGTGCGTGTGAAGGAAGGTGATCGTGAGCGTCTCCAGGCTTTCGAAGGTGTGGTGATTGCAAAGCGTAATCGCGGTATTAACTCGGCATTCACTGTGCGTAAAATTTCGCACGGCGAAGGTGTTGAGCGCGTATTCCCGCTGTATGGCCCAAACGTGGCAGCGATTGAAGTCAAGCGTCGCGGTGCGGTGCGTCGCGCCAAGCTGTACTACCTGCGCGGCCTGACCGGTAAGTCTGCACGTATCAAGGAAAAGCTTGCTCCGCGCGTCGCACGTTAATTGGTGCCGAGTGTGAGTTGAGTATGAATAGACCCCGAGCAGGGGTCTTTTTTTTGCTCCATTTTTCATTGGACTGGGGTGGATGATGGTCACTCAGTACGGGGCGTTTCTTTCGCCCGTAAGCTCGCCATTTGGCTGTATACATCTTGCATGGGTCGATGGCGCCCTGGAAGCGCTGGATTTTGATGTGCATTCGCTGAGTAATGTCGCTGTTGAGCCTTCTCCTGCCTTGGAAAAAACGCGAGTCTGGATTGCGGCGTACTTTGCGGGCGAGCCGTTAGCCGATTTACCTGAGATTAGGCTCAAGGGCACACCATTTCAGCAACGAGTTTGGTCTGAGGTGGCGCAAATTCCATGGGGCGAGTGCATCACTTATGCCACATTGGCAAAGCGGCTGGGCAGTGCGCCACGCGCGGTGGGGGGGGCGTTGCGCGCGAATCCAATCCCCATTCTGATTCCCTGTCATCGGGTGGTGTCCATGTCTGGTTTGGGTGGCTATGCCGGCGCGAGCGAGCTTGGTCAGGCGCGTAAACGTTGGCTGCTGCGCCATGAAGGTGCAACTTGTGCTTGAAAAATTTAGCCTAGCCCGCAGCTTGATTGCAATTTGTCAATCAGTCGTAGGGGATTTTGAAACATGAGCAACCAAACCGAAACACTTGAATTCCAAACCGAGGTGCGTCAACTACTGCACCTGATGATTCACTCGCTGTACTCCAATCCGGAAATTTTCCTGCGCGAACTGGTTTCCAATGCATCGGACGCCTGTGACAAGCTGCGCTATGAGGCGCTGGGTGATAGCGCCCTGTACGAAAATGATGCGGAACTGCGGATTGAAGTCAGTTTGGATAAGGATGCGCGTACCCTGACCCTGCGTGATAACGGCGTGGGCATGAGCCGTCAGGAAGTGATTGAAAACCTGGGCACCATCGCACGTAGTGGCACCAAGCAGTTTCTGGAAACCTTGTCGGGTGATAAGGCCAAGGATACGCAGCTCATCGGTCAGTTCGGTGTGGGCTTTTATTCGGCGTTTATCGTGGCCGACAAGGTGGATGTATTAACCCGTCGCGCGGGATTAGGCGCCGAACATGGTGTGCATTGGAGTTCGGAGGGTACGGGTGCTTATACCCTGGAAAACATCGAACGTGCGGCGCGAGGGACTGAAATCGTACTGCACCTGAAAGCCGATCAGGATAAATTCCTGGAACCCTGGCAGTTGCGCAGCATTATCAAGCGCTATTCCGAGCACATCACCTTCCCTATCATGATGGCCAAGGAAAGTCACAACGAGGAAGCAGCGGTGGAAGGCTTGGAACGTGTCAACGAGGCGACGGCGTTGTGGGCGCGTGCCAAGTCTGAAGTCACGGATGAGGAGTACAACGAGTTTTACCAGCAGGCTTTTCATGATTGGGAGGCTCCGCTGGCGTGGACACACAACCGTGTTGAAGGTCGCACCGAATACACCAGCCTGATTTACATTCCGGCTCGCGCACCGTTCGAGCTGTGGGATCGCGATGCCAAGCACGGCATTAAGTTGTATGTGCGCCGCGTTTTCATTATGGATGATGCCGAGCGCTTGCTGCCGCGTTACCTGCGCTTTGTGCGTGGAGTGGTGGACGCTGCCGATTTGCCGCTGAATGTCTCGCGTGAAATTTTGCAGTCTTCCGAAGTTCTCAATCAGATTCGCTTAGGACTGACCAAGCGCGTGCTGGGTCTTTTGGAGGATTTGGCCAAGGATAAGCCTGAAGTCTACGCCAAGCTGTGGGGGCTTTACGGGCGGGTGATTAAAGAGGGTTTGAACGAAGACCCGGCCAATCGTGAGCAGTTGGCGCGTCTTTTACGTTTTGCTTCGACACATACGGAAAGCAGTGGACAGGATGTTGCGCTGGCCACATATGTCGAGCGCATGGCCGAAGGGCAGGATACGATTTATGTGCTGACGGCGGAAAACGATCATGCCGCACGCCATAGCCCCCACCTTGAAGCCTTCAAGGCGCGCGGTTTTGAAGTGTTGCTGCTCTCCGATGCGGTGGATGAATGGATGCTGTCGCACTTGCATGAGTTTGACGGTAAGCCGATCAAGAGTGTGGCGCGTGAGGATGCGTTACCCGCAGAAGAGAAGCCCGTGCCGAACGAAGCGCAAACTGATGTGTTGCAGCGCATTGAAAAGGCGCTGGAAGGTAAGGTAAAAGCGGTACGCGCCTCAACTCGCCTCGTGGATTCGCCCGCGTGTGTGGTGTTGAGCGCGCATGAAATGCCGCAGCATTTGCGCCGTTTGTACCGCGAAGCAGGGCAGGCTTTGCCTGAAACCCTGCCGACCCTTGAGGTGAATTTGAATCATGCCTTGGTGCAACGGATTCAGGCCGAAACCGACGCAACACGAGTGCAGGATTGGTCGGCGCTTTTACTGGGCATGGCATTGTTGGCTGAAGGGGCGCAACTTGAGGACGGCGCAGCTTTTGTACAACAACTTAACCGTCTGTTCATATAAGACAGATCGTGCCATCATGTCGAACTTTTGATGCATGCGCCGAGAGCTACATTTTGATTCGTCAACGTACACTTAGAAACGTGATCCGCGCCAGTGGGGTGGGTCTGCATACCGGCGAGCGCGTTATGCTGACCCTGCGTCCGGCTGAGCCCGATGTTGGCATCGTGTTTCACCGCAAGGACCTGGACAACGCGCCTTCAATTGACGGCTGCCCGATGAATGTGGGTGAAACTACGTTGTCTACGACCTTGGTCAAGGGTGGGGTCAAAATTGCTACGGTGGAACATCTGATGTCGGCACTCGCCGGTTTGGGTATTGACAATGCACATGTCGAGCTGGACGGCCCAGAAACGCCCATTATGGATGGTAGCGCCAGCCCGTTTGTGTTTTTGATTCAATCTGCCGGTGTGGAAGAGCAGAATGCGGCCAAGCGTTTTATTCGCATTAAACGCATGGTTGAAGTGCGCGAAGGCGACAAATGGGCGCGTTTTGAGCCACATGAAGGTTTCCGTCTGCGTATGACGATAGATTTCAATCACCCTGTATTGAACGACACCGCTCAAACAGCGGAAATTGATTTCTCGTCCACCTCGTTTGTGAAGGAAGTCAGCCGGGCGCGAACCTTTGGTTTCATGCGTGATCTGGAGGTCATGCGCGCGCAAAACCTGGCTTTAGGTGGCAGCCTGGATAACGCGATTGTGGTGGGTGATGAACATATTCTTAACGAAGATGGTCTGCGTTTGGGCGATGAATTTGTCAAGCACAAAATCCTGGACGCAATTGGCGATTTGTACCTTTTAGGGCATAGCCTGATTGGTTCGTTCAGCGGACACAAAACTGGTCATGCCTTGAACAATGCCTTGTTGCGCGCTTTGCTGAGTGAAACAGATGCATGGGAAGAGGTGACGTTTGAAAATGATGCCGACCTTCCGATTGCTTACCATCAGCCGCTGGTGGGTTGCTCGGTTTGAAGCCCGTTCATTTAGTTCAGGTTGAATAAAGTAGGGAGTGCTGTAATGCACTCCCTTTTTTATTGTGTAGAAGGTGGTTTAAAACACAATCAAAGCCGCGCCGAACGGCGCATGGCGCGAGCCAATCCTTGCATGGCGGCGGACAACGCAGGGTCTTGGATATTTTTGGCTGTTGTAGCGACCAGCTCCATCGCTTGAGGTGAAGGGCTGCGTTGTAGTGGTTGGGTGTGTGGGCGCGCTGATACCGTTTGTGCGCGCCAGGCGACGCGTAAGGCGCTTGGGCTGGGTAATAGAGCATTAACCGCAGCAAGCAATTGTGGCGCACAGAAGCGCAGTGTGGTGACCAGGCTTTGCTGGTTACAGCCCAAAATCAAAGTGCCGGAACGCAGGTTGATGTAGGTCACATGCGCGGCAAGCTCGATGGGTAAACAGGTGCGTATGGCCTGCTGCATGGCTTGATGTTGACTCACGATTTTGAGCACGTTGCTAGGCAAGGCGGGGCGTTGAAGTGCCATGAAATCCTGGTGGGGCAATGAATATGAATTACGACAGCCTACCAAAGCCAAGCCCGCTGGTCTAAGATGGTGCGGTTTTGTCACGGAAGCACGCGACTTATTCATAGGATTTACGCAAAACCGCCCCAGCAGCGTTCAAGCGCCTCGCCGTATTTAGTTGTACTGGCATCAAAGCTTTGCCTTGCTGGATCAATTTTGCGTAAGCCCTGATTCACTTATAAAGCATAAAGAGTTAAAGATGATAGGTAAGTTGTTCAGCAAGGTCTTTGGTAGCCGTAACGATCGCACGTTACGCCGTTTACGCAAGCAGGTTGTGGCGATCAATGCTCTTGAACCTGCCATGCAGGCGTTGTCGATGGACGAGTTGGCGGCTAAAACCCTCGAATTCCGTAAACGTTTGGCCGAAGGGGCTGCACTGGATAGTCTTTTGGTCGAGGCTTTTGCGGTATGCCGTGAAGCGAGCCGTCGCGTGCTGGGTATGCGCCACTTTGATGTGCAACTTATCGGCGGCATGGTGTTGCATGAGGGCAAGATTAGCGAAATGCGTACCGGTGAGGGCAAAACTCTCGTGGCCACGCTGGCGGCTTACCTGAACGCGCTGCCGGGTCAAGGCCTGCATGTGGTTACAGTGAACGACTACTTGGCGCGCCGCGATGCGGAGTCGATGGGACGTTTGTACAGCGCACTGGGCTTGACAGTGGGTGTGGTCGTGCCGGGCATGGATAACGCTGCCAAGCGCGATGCGTATCACTGTGACATTACCTATGCCACCAACAACGAGTTGGGCTTTGATTACCTGCGTGACAACATGGCTTTCAGCCTGGATGACGTTATGCAGCGTCCGCTGAATTTCGCCATCGTGGATGAAGTGGACTCCATCCTGATCGACGAGGCACGCACGCCGCTGATTATTTCCGGCCCGGCGGCGGATAGCTCCGAGATGTATCACGCTATTAACGGCATGATCCCTGAATTCAAGCGCCAGATGCGCGAAGAACCCAAAGATGATGAAGAGCCGCTGACCGATGAAGAGCGCGGCGATTTCACTGTGGACGAAAAACAAAAGCAGGTTTTCCTGACCGAACTAGGCCATGAGAAAGCCGAAGACCTACTCCGTCAAATGGGCTTGTTGCCCGAAGGCGAGAGCCTTTACGACGCGAAAAACATCATGCTGGTGCATCACGTCGGTGCTGCGCTGCGCGCCCACGCGATTTATCGCCGCAATGTCGAATACATCGTGCGTGATGGCGAGGTGGTGATTGTCGATGAGTTCACCGGGCGTACCTTGAGCGGTCGCCGCTGGTCGGAGGGTCTGCATCAGGCGATTGAGGCCAAGGAGGGTGTGCAGGTGCAGCCGGAAAATCAGACTTTGGCTTCGATTACGTTCCAGAATTATTTCCGCATTTACAAAAAACTGGCCGGTATGACCGGTACGGCGGATACCGAAGCGCCGGAATTCCACCAGATTTATAGCCTCGAAGTAGTGATTGTGCCCACTAACAGGCCGGTGACGCGCGTCGATCATGGCGATTTGGTGTACCTGACTGCCGAAGAGAAATTCGAGGCGATTTTGCGTGATGTGACCGATTGTCAGTCACGTGGTCAGCCGGTTCTGGTCGGTACGGCCTCGATTGATGTGTCTGAGTTATTGGCCGAGCGCTTCAAAAAGGCCGGCATCAAGCACAACGTGCTTAATGCCAAGCAACATGAACGCGAGGCGGAAATTATTGCTGATGCCGGTCGTCCGGGTGCGGTGACGATCGCTACCAATATGGCGGGGCGCGGCACGGATATTGTGCTTGGTGGCAATCTGGAAATGGAGTTGCTGGCTCTGGGCCATATTGATGCAGGCACGGAAGCCAAGGTGCGCGCCGCGTGGCAGGAGCGCCATAACCAGGTGTTGGCGGCGGGTGGCCTGCATGTGGTCGGCTCCGAACGTCATGAGTCACGCCGTATCGACAATCAGTTGCGTGGTCGCTCAGGTCGCCAGGGTGATGCCGGCTCGACGCGCTTCTATTTGTCGCTGGAAGACAATTTGATGCGCATTTTCGCCTCGGATCGTGTATCGGGCATGATGAAGCGCCTGGGTATGCAGCCCGGTGAGGCGATTGAGCATCCCTGGGTCAGCAAGGCGATTGAAAACGCGCAGCGCAAGGTCGAGGGGCATAACTTCGGCATTCGTAAAAACCTGCTCGAATACGATGATGTGGCGAACGATCAGCGCAAGGTGGTTTACGGTCAGCGTCATCAACTGATGCAAACCGAAGACATCAGCGAAGCCGTCACCGCCATGCGTGAAGAGGTGATTGCCGATGTGTTTGCGCGCTTCATTGTCCCCGGCAGTATGGACGAGCAGTGGGATATCGCTGGCTTGACCGCGCATCTCGCGGATGAATTGGCTTTGGCCTTGCCGATTCAGCAATGGTTGGATGAAGACAAAGACCTGCACGAAGAAACCTTGCTGGAACGCATTCAGCAGGCGTTTGCCGAGGATTATGCCAACAAGGAAATTCTGGTGGGTGCGGAAGGTATGCGCCGCTTTGAAAAGAGCGTGATGTTGCAAGTGCTCGATCATTTGTGGAAAGAGCATCTGGCGGCGATGGATTATTTGCGCCAGGGCATTGGCCTGCGCGGTTATGCACAGAAAAATCCGACGCAGGAATACAAGCGCGAAGCCTTTGAAATGTTCACCGCCATGCTGGACAAAATGCAGCATGACATCGTGCAAGTGCTCTGCCGTGTGCAGGTGCAACAACCCGAAGCCTTGGCCGCGTTTGAAGAGCCGCCGGAAATGCCTCCGCTTGAAATGCAGCATGAATCGGCCACGGCTTGGGGTGATGACGAAGTGGTGGATGCGCAGTTTGATTCCTCTGCCCCTGAGTCCGCGAGCAAGGAGCCTTTTGTGCGCGAGGAGCCGAAGCTTGGGCGCAATGACCCTTGCTGGTGTGGTTCGGGCAAGAAATACAAGCATTGCCACGGCAAGTTGAGTTGAGATGGGGGGGGGGAGCGCCCACGGCGCGGCTTTGTCTTTGGTTTTTCCGTCCCCTTTTGATGCTGCCGTGAACTGACCTGCGTAAGCCGGGTAAAAGCGCCATGAATGGCGCGGCACGGATTTGGATTTCTGTTTTGGATTTCCTTCCCCCGCGTGGGGTCGCCGTGAACGGAGTGCCGAAGGTGAGGTAAACAGGCCATGGATGGCCTGTTTAGTCCCGTCGCAACATGGATGTTGCGTTGGGACGGCTTTGCCGTAGGCGCTGCGTTCACGGCTTGCCCGCAGGGCGACCCCTCAGGGGTGCATTTCTTTGGTGACTTTCTTTGTGCAAGCAAAGAAAGTTACTCGCCCGTTGCCACGTTCATTTGCAGCGGAGTGGCTACGTCAAGACGGGCGAAAAGGCCCACCGCCCGTTCAAGGCCGGTGGCATTATTTCGTCCGTTTCAAGGTTGCACGCTGCACCGGCCATGTTTGTCACGGACGAGTTCCTTTCTTTGCTTGTCCAAAGAAAGGAACCAAAGAAAGACACCCCGTTGATGCCGCCCTTCGGGCAAGCCGTGGACTGGCCTGCTCCAGCCGGGTCGTCTCAACACGACATCCTGTCGCGGAGAGACTAAATGCGCCATCCATGGCGCTATTACCCAGCCTCCACAGGCCAGTCCACGGCGGCATCAAAAGGGGACGGAAAAACCAAAGCCGCGCAGTCGGCAGGGCGTGTCAAACAAACCTTCACTTTGTAACAGTCCCCGTCCATCATTAACGCCATTCATTGACCAAGGAGCTGCACACCATGCCCGTAAATCTCACCGCCCCCGCATCCGGTAGCCTCAAACCCATCAAAGGCATTCAGCTTGGCATTGCCGAAGCAGGGGTACGCAAGGCCAATCGCAAAGACCTTTTAGTGATGACCTTGCCTGAGGGGGCGCAGGTGGCAGGCGTATTCACGCAAAACCGTTTTTGCGCCGCGCCGGTCATCTTGTGTCGTGAGTTTCTTGCAGCGGGTGAGCCGATTCGTGCGCTGGTCGTGAATACCGGTAATGCCAATGCAGGCACGGGCGTGGATGGTTTGGCGCGGGCGCGTCAGGTCTGCGCGGCGTTGGGTGAGCACTTGCATTGCGCGTCTGAGCAGGTGTTGCCATTTTCCACCGGGGTGATCATGGAGTCCTTGCCGGTTGAGCGCATTGTGGATAGCTTGCCCGCGGCTTTGGTCGACTTGAGCGAAGCGCATTGGGAAAAGGCCGCTGAAGCGATTATGACTACGGATATCGTGGCGAAAGGCTTGTCGCGGCAGTGTGAAATTGATGGCAAGACAGTCACGGTGACGGGGATTGCCAAGGGCTCGGGCATGATTCATCCGAACATGGCCACCATGCTGGGGTACGTGGCGACCGATGCGGCTGTGCCCGCAGGACTGTTACAGGGCATGCTCAAAGAGATCAGTAATGTCTCATTTAACCGGGTCACGGTGGACGGCGATACCTCGACCAATGACAGCTTCATTTTGATCGCCGCCGGAACATCCGGGGTAGTGGTGGAATCGGCGCAGGCTGCAGGCTATGCCGCCTTGTACGCTGCGGTGCGCGAGGTGGCGGTGTTCTTGGCGCAAGCCTTGGCGCGAGATGGCGAGGGTGCAACCAAATTTGTCACGATTGAAGTTTCCGGTGGGCGGGATGCCGAGGAGTGCCTGAAAGTCGGCAAGGCGATTGCGCATTCGCCGCTAATTAAAACCGCGCTGTTTGCCTCCGATCCTAACCTTGGGCGTTTATTGGCGGCGATTGGTTATGCGGGGATTGCTGATCTGGATGTAAATACCGTGCGCCTGTGGCTTGGTTCGGTACTGGTTGCCGAGAATGGCGGGCGCAATCCGGCCTATGTCGAGGCCGAGGCGGCGGCGATTATGAAAGAAGCCGAAATCATCATTCGCGTTGATTTGGGTCGTGGAAACGCCAGCGAAACCGTGTGGACATGCGACTTTTCTTACGATTACGTCAAAATCAACGCCGAATACCGGAGTTAATCCTCTGCTGAGGGCACACGAAATGAAAAACTCGCCTTTGCATGTGGTCTGTGCGGTCATCGAGTCTGTTGACGGGCAGATTTTGCTTGCGCAGCGTTTGTCTTCGCAACATCTTGGTGGTTTGTGGGAATTTCCTGGCGGCAAACTGGAAGCGGGCGAAAACCAGCGTGAGGCGCTGGTGCGGGAATTGGATGAGGAGTTGGGTATACACCCGACCCAGGCCGAACACTGGATGGACGTGCGTCATCATTATGCCGATGTGCGTTTGGGGCGCGAGGTTGTGCTGCATGTGTGGCGTGTCAGTGCGTGGCAAGGTGCGCCGGTCGGGCGTTTGGGGCAGCCTTTGCAGTGGGTGAGCAAATCCAATCTACATGCGTTTGCGGTGCCTGAAGCCAATCGGGCGATTGTGAACGCACTGGTGTTGCCTGAGCGTTGCCTGATTACTGGTGATGCAGACTCTACCGACGATTTTTTCATGCGCCTTGAACGGGCTTTGGCCGCTGGCTTGCATTTAGTGATATTGCGCGGCGATTTGGCGTTGAGTTTGGTCGAAGCCGCAACGGCACGCATCCATGCGGCGGGCGGGCATGTACTGCTCAATACTACGCCGGAGTATTTTCAGGTGGTGGGTGCGGCGGCGGATGGTTTGCATCTCAATCGCCATGCCTTGATGGCGCTGCAGGCACGCCCCGCCGGGGTGCAATGGATGTCGGCATCCTGTCATGATGCGCTGGAACTGGCGCAGGCGCAGCGTTTGCATCTGGATTTTGCTGTGCTCTCCCCTGTGCTGCCTACACAATCGCATCCGGGTGCGCCGACCTTGGGTTGGGCTCGCTTTGCCGAATTGGTTAGCGATCATGCCTTGCCGATTTACGCCTTGGGTGGGGTGGGCGATGCGGAGATAGGCACGGCGCTGGAACATGGTGCTCAGGGTGTGGCGGCGATTCGCGCCTGGTGGTGAAGGACGCTGCTATAAATCCGCTGACACCGCGTCTGCCGCACTTAAATTCAGCTCAAAATGTTTACACACCCTGTGCATGTTGCGCCTATTCACTGTTCTTTTTTGCAATCATCGACTTGATTGAACTTATAACAATGTCCTGATGTTTTATTCGCGGTGGCGCGCTATGCTGATTGTGCTTTGATAGCTTCCGATAACTTCTGATGAGGTGATGGCAATGATGAAAGAACAAATGGACAACACACTGGAAACCTTGGCTCAACAGCGTGACGAGTTGAAGCTCAAACTGCATCTCTTGGGCATGGAGGCGCGAGATGAGTGGGAAGCCAATGAAAAAATTTGGCAACAGGTGCAGAGCGCAGCCGAGGACATTCGCAATAGCGCGGGCGAGGCTCTGGACGACACTTGGGTGCGTTTCAATACCGTGACTTTGGAGTTGAGTGAAAAATACGCCAAGCTTCAACCCTTACAGGATGAGATCAAGGCCAGTGTAGGCCAGAAACTGGATGCCAGCATCGACGAGCTGCGCATGGTGCGTGATGAGCTGGCTTTGAAGGCGCATTTACTCGGAATGGAAGCACGCCAGCAGTGGGAAGAGACCGAGCCTTTGTGGGCGCGCTTGTCAGCTAAGATGGATGAGATCAAGCATGAAAGCGGAGAGGCTTTGGATAAGCTGGTCAGCGCAGCGGGTGAGTTGAAGCAGGATTTGGCCGAGCGCTATCAGCGTCTTAAAAAGGACGATTGATGCGCTTGGCGAAAGTGCGCAATCTGAAGGTGTGGTGGCTGGCGAGCGCGTTGGTTGCCCTGATTTTGGGTGGTGTCTTGCTGCTGGATTTTTCCAGTTTGCGAGCGCCGCCCGCTGTATTTTCGGGGGCGGTGGTAAGTTTGCCGCTTCTTCCGCATTGTCATCCAGTGTTAAATCCTCAAATGCAGGAGGGGTGTACGGCACAAGCTGGCTTGCGCGCAATGACGTTGAAAATGTCGGGCGATGTGCGCCCCCTGCGCCCCTTTGAGTTGCGCCTGATTCTGCCCGAGGCGGTGCGTGCTCATGCGACGGAAGCCAGTGTGGATTTCGTGATGGTGGGCATGGATATGGGGATTAATCGCTACAGCTTGCTCAAGCAGCAAAATGGTGATTTTGTCGGCAAGGTGATTTTGCCGGTGTGCAGTATTGGGCGTAGCGATTGGCTTGCAAAATTGAGCGTGGTGGTGAATCTGCCGGACGGTGTGACGCAGGAAATGTGGACGGCAGAGATGCCGTTTACGGCGGAGGCATCCGTCGTTGTGCATGATTGAGTGGGTGTTCGCCAAGTGAAGGTTTGACGGATGGCTTTCGCCGAAGGCGAGGTTTTTTATCCCCCGTGTGGGGTCGCCGTGAACTGACCTGCTCCAGCCGGGTCGTCTCAACGCGACATCCTGTCGCGGAGAGGTTAAATGCGCCATCCATGGCGCTTTTACCCGGCCTCCACAGGCCAGTCCACGGCGGCATCAAAAGGGGGGAGGGAAAAACCCAAATCCAAATCCGCGCCTTCGGCGAAGGTGTCAAAAAACATTCGTTTAACGCATAGCTTGTCAAACTGGGGAACGCAAAAGCACATACATCGCCCCTTGCCCGCCATCTGCAGGTCGCGCCGGACAAAAGGCAAGTACGCGGGTGCTTTGCGGCAGCCAAATCAACAACAGGCGCTTGAGCTTGCCTTGCCCGTGCGGTGAGTTGTAGCCCTGACCATGAATAATTCGCACACACAAGGGCTCACCGGGGTAACGCCCGGAAGAGGGTTGCTGCAATAACCATGCGACGCGTTGGCGGGCTTCTTCAACATGGTAACCGTGCAAGTCCAGGGTGGCGGCAATCCGGTGCTTGCCTTGGCGCAGTCGGCGCAGGGTTTGTGGCGCTAGCGAAGAGTGTTGAAAACCAACATGGACAGCGGCGTAGCCGGTTGTCTCAAGCACAGGTGTGAGTGGCGCGTAAGGATCGTGATCGCTGAAATACGCTTGCGGGGTTATGGGTTGATCGTCGCGTGAACGTGGGCGCAGTTTGGGTGTTGGGCGGCGTGGGTGGGGGTGAAGATGCGCTTTGGCCTGGATGCGCCTGACCTCGCCACGTGTTGCGCCGATGCTTTCATGAAATAACTTAATGTCTTCGTCGTTCATTGTGGTTTTTTTTAACTCATCGCACGAATTAGGCACTGATTCAGGTTGCTGCATTTGGGGGGCTTAAGGCAAGATGCGAGTGGCTCATTTTTCCCCTTATCAATAAAGTGCACTCAATACCATGAATATCCTGATTTCCAATGATGACGGTGTTTACGCGCCGGGCATTCGTGCCTTGGCCGAGGCGATGAAATCGCTTGGGCGGGTGATGATTGTGGCACCGGATCGTGATCGCAGCGGTGCGAGTAACTCGTTGACGTTGGCATCTCCCTTGCGCCCACGTTTGATTGAGCCGGATGTGTGGTCGGTGGATGGTACGCCGACGGATTGTGTGCATTTGGCGTTGACGGGCTTACTGGACTTTAAACCGGATATTGTAATTTCCGGTATCAATCATGGGGCGAATATGGGCGATGATGTGCTCTATTCGGGCACTGTGGCCGCTGCGACTGAGGGACGTTCCTTGGGCCTGCCGGCCATCGCCTTGTCGATGGATGCGCATGATCCACAGCATTTGCCCACCGCTGGTATGGCCGCCACCTTGTTGGTGCAGAGTATTGCTTCACATTCCCTGCCACCGGATACCCTGTTGAACGTGAATATTCCCGATCGCCCTTGGACAGAAGTTAAAGGTTTGCGCGCCACGCGCTTGGGTAAACGCCACCCCTCTGCGCCCATGGTGCCTGCGCTTGACCCGCGCGGTAAGGCGATTTATTGGGTTGGCCCTGCGGGGGCGGCGGCGGATGAGGGTGAGGGGACGGATTTTGCCGCTGTGCGTGATGGCTGGGTATCAGTAACGCCGATTCATTTTGATATGACCCGTTACGAAGCGTTGGCTGGCCTTGCAGGATGGTTGCCTGATGTCGCAGCGCGCTGAACCCGCGACGGAATTGTCATTGCGAGGCAGCGGGCTGACCTCGCCGCGTAGTCGTGAGCGTTTGATTGAGCGCTTACAGCTGATGGGTATCGCCAACAAGCGTGTGCTGGAAGCGGTGCGCCAGGTGCCGCGCCACCTGTTTGTCGACGAGGCGTTTGCCGGGCGCGCGTATGAAGATACCGCGTTGCCGATAGGTTTGGGGCAAACGATCTCGCAGCCGTATATGGTGGCTCGTATGAGTGAAGCGATTTTGCAGGCTGGGACGCCACAGCGGGTGTTGGAGATTGGCACCGGCTCGGGCTACCAAACGTCAGTTTTGGCGCATTTGTGTGGTCGGGTGTATAGCCTGGAGCGCATTGGTAGTCTGCTCGAACAGGCGCGGGAGCGGTTCAAGCGTCTCGATATTCACAATGTTTCACTGCGTCATGCAGACGGTGCACAGGGGTGGTCGGCGCATGCACCTTACGATGCCATTGTGGTCACTGCCGCGCCGGATAATATCCCACCGCGTTTGTTGGAGCAGCTTGCCGAAGGCGGACGCATGGTAATTCCGGTGGGTGCTCAGGGCAGTGCACAGCATCTATTGATGATTCGGCGTGAACAGGGTGTATTGACGGAACAGGTCTTGGAAGATGTGGCCTTTGTGCCTTTAATTCGTGGGGCCTTGGCATGAAGCTGTTTGGTGGGTTGTACGACAAGGTGATTGGCTGGAGTAAGCATCCGCGTGCGCCGTGGTTTTTAGGCGGCATGAGTTTTGCGGAATCTTCGTTTTTTCCCATTCCGCCCGATGTATTACTTGTCCCGATGTGTATTGCACGTCCGGAAAAATGGTGGCGTTTGGCATTGCTGACCACTGTGATGTCTGTCATAGGTGGGTTGTTTGGGTATTTCTTAGGTGCGGTTTTCTTTGACTTATTGACACCGTGGATTGCCAAAATGGGCTATACCCCTGCGATGGAAAAGGCACGTGCATGGTTTACTGAATGGGGCTTTTGGGCTGTTTTTATTGCGGGCTTCTCACCGATTCCGTATAAAGCATTCACTATTACAGCGGGTGCCATGGGAATGCCTGTTATTCCCTTTGTGCTGGCTTCCGCATTTGGGCGTGGTGGGCGTTTTTTTCTTGTGGCTTGGCTAATGGGACGTTTTGGTGTGTCGTTTGAGTCGCGCTTGCGCCCATTTATGGAATGGTTGGGCTGGGGGGTGGTTGCGGTGGTGGTTGTAGCCTATTTGGTAATGAGTCATTAAATGAAAACCAAGCTCGCACCTTTCATTATCGCTTCATTTTTGCTTTTGGCCGGGTGTAGCTCCACACCCACGCGCGATCCTCCAGCGAATGGAGTGCATGTGGTGCAAAAGGGCGAGTTTATTAGCCAGATCGCACAAGATTATGGCCTGGAATGGGAGGATCTTGCCAAAATTAATGGACTTAAACCACCCTACGCGCTGCGTATAGGGCAGCGTTTACGTTTAACTCCGGGTACGGTCAATGCATCCAGTGCCTCTAATCGAGGCGATGATCGCGCGAGTGACGCTGATCCTGGTGAGCCGATTGGCACGATCCCGTGGATATGGCCGACCGAAGGTCGTGTGGTCAGTACCTTTAAGGCCAAGGATGCGACGCGTAAGGGTATTGATATTGCCGGTGTTGCAGGACAAAAGGTACTCGCCGCAGCGGATGGTGAAGTGGTGTACAGCGGTGCAGGTTTAGCGGGTTATGGAAAGCTTATTATCATCAAACATGATGCACGTTTTTTAAGTGCCTATGCGTATAACGAAAAATTACTGGTTAGTGAGGGCCAGAAGGTTAAATCCGGCCAAGTCATTGCACACATGGGGTTGGAAAGTGTGGATAAACCGCGGCTACATTTTGAGATTCGTCTTGATGGCCAGCCAATTGATCCTTTACGCCAGTTGCCCCGTCAAAGGAAACTATAATCAGAACTTAATAAAACACTGATTTAATCCAAAGATGTGATACTGCGCATATTCTTGATAGGGGCATTCCGACAAATGCGTTGAGTTTATGTATCGACTGTTACACAGTTGGCGCATGGCACGGTGCGACGAACATGTTGACGCGGGGACGGTATGGCGAAATTAGATGATCTAGATGAAATCGTGGGCTTGGATGGTGTTACCGAACAAGAGGTACTGGGAGCGAATTTTGATCCGGCACAGGATGACGATGCATCAGGCTCAATGCTGGAGGTAGAGTCCGAGGCTGTTTTTGACCGTACCGAACGCGCTGACATTACCCGTTTGTATTTGCATGATGTTGAGTGTCACAAACTGCTCAGTCCGGAAGATGAGCAACATTATGCGCGTCTGGCATTGCAAGGTGATTCGGTGGCACGCGAGCGAATGATCGTGTGCAACCTGCGCCTGGTAGTGAAAATCGCACGACGCTATATGTACCGTGGGCTGGAGCTGGCGGATTTGATTGAGGAAGGCAATCTTGGTTTATTGCGTGCTGTGGAAAAATTTGACCCCGAAAGGGGTTTTCGCTTTTCAACGTATGGTACGTGGTGGATTCGTCAAACGATTGAACGCGCCTTGATGAATCAAGGGCGCACGGTACGTTTGCCGATTCATATTGCCAAGGAATTGAATGCTTACAAGCGCGCAGCACGCAAAATTGCCCAAGACCAGCACCATGAGGCAAGCGCCGGCGAGATTGCCGAAGCTTTAGACCGAGAGGTTGGCGATGTGCAGCGGCACATGCGCTACGGCGAACGAATCACATCAATGAGTACGCCGCTGCATGATGATCCCGATCATTCGTTGTTGGAAATGATCCCCGATGAAAACAACATTGACCCGGCGGACTTATTGCAGGGCGAGCTGCTGCATGGCCGCGTGGGTGCATGGTTGCAGCAACTTGATGTCAAACAACGTGAAGTCATTGAGCGTCGCTTCGGTTTGCGTGGTTATGAACCGCATACGCTGGAAGCGATTGGTGCCTTGTTGGGTGTAACCCGCGAGCGCGTGCGCCAAATTCAGATCGATGCGCTAGGCCGGCTGCGTCTTATGATGCGCGAAGAGGGGCAGACAGTGGATGTTTTGCTGGAAATTTAACAAGGAATTTTTCGCGAGCAGAAAATGAAAAACGGGGTCATAGACCCCGTTGTATTGTCAAATACTCAAATAAATTACACGTTGACGATCCGGCGATTACCCTTGCCCGGAAGCACTTTCAGGCTCTTGTCCTTGATGACGGTGTAGGTCTTGGATTTGACCGTGCTGACCATCGTCCATTCGGCTGTGGCGGCCTGCGGGGTTATGTCCAGCACCATGTAGCCGCGCTGGTAGGTATTGGCGTACTTCAGGGTAGGGATAAGCTGTTGCACGCCAGCGGCGAGTTCCAGCGGATTTTGGCCGGGAATGTATTCCTCCAGACCGGGTGAGGACACGCTGGAGGTGGCGAATTCCACGCCGATGGGGTTGCCGCTGATGTCGTCAAGGTTGCTGGCCCAGGCGTTGTGCGTGTCGCCGGAGATTACGACCAGGTTCTTGTCCATGGCTTTGACCATACCGTACACGGTTTGACGTGGAGCTTCGTAGCCGTCCCATGCGTCGAGGTTGTAGGGGATGCTCGGCGCTTGAATGATGGCCTGGCTTTTCGGGTCAGCCACTATCGCGAGTTGTTCCGCCGTCATGCCTGCGTTGAGGAAGTCGGTCGGGGTAGGGTTGGTATTTCCTGCTGCGGCCAACTTTTGCGCAATAGTTTGGTAGGTGATGAACGCCGTGGCGATCACTCCGTACTGCGTAAAGCTGACGCTGGGATTTTGCGGGGTCGGGGTGAGCAGGGGCGAGGGCAGGTACATTTTGCCCATCAGGATTTGCTGCCCCAGCACTTGCCAGGTGGCGGTGGAGGCGGCAAGTTGACCTTGCAGCCATTGGGTTTGTGCCGTACCGAGCAGTTGGCGGTTTGGGTTGGCCATGGCCTGAGCAAAGGCAGTAGAGTCAAACGCGCCGGTGGTTGGGTTGATGAAGTTGGCATAATCAAGCTGCTTGTCGCGACCAATCAGGCGGGTATCGAGCATGTGCAGGCTGAACAGACTGCCGAAATCAAACGAGCGGTAGATGCGCAGCGGGTTGGCGGCATCCGGCATACGAACGGGTAGCCATTCGTAATAAGCCTGTAGGGCGACCGTGCGGCGGGCGATGAATGCACCCTCTTTGCTGGAGTCGTGGTTGTCGGCACCATCCTTGTAGGCATCGTTGGCGACTTCGTGGTCGTCCCAGACGCAGATAAAGGGAAGTTTGGCGTGGATGGTTTGCAGGTCGGTATCGCTGCGGTATTGCGCGTAGCGGGTGCGGTAGTCGGTAAGGCTGATTAGCTCGTTTTCCGGTTTGGATATGCGGTTGAGCTTGGCGGCATCTTCGGAGGCGTAGCCGTCCTTGGGGTATTCGTAGATGTAGTCGCCAAGATGAACTAAGGCGGCAAGATCGGTGCGCTTGGCAACTTCGGCATACACCTGGAAGTAGCCTGCGGGGTAGTTGGCGCAGGACATGACCGCGAGTTTTACCTGGGCAACGCTGCCGGTAGGCAGGGTGCGGGTGCGGCCTACACTCGACGTGGTGCTACCGTGTTTGAAACGGTAGAAGTAGCTTGTGCCCGGCTTGAGGCCGGTGGCATCGACTTTGACGGTATAATCTTTGCTGGCATCGGTCGAGGTGCTGCCTTTGCTGACGATCGTTGCGAAGGCTTCATCAGTGGCGACTTCCCAGTCGATATTGGGAGTGAAGTCGGCAGAAGGCGTGGCGCGTGTCCAGATAATCACACGGTCGCTCAAAGGGTCGCCGCTGGCGATTCCGTAGTTGAAGCTAACGGTTGGGGCGGGCAGGATGGTGGCATCATCGCCACCACAGCCGCTGAGGCTCAATCCGGTTGTGGCGGCAGCGGTGCCTATTGCGACATTTTGCAAAAAGTGACGGCGGGAGTCATTCACGTTGGACATGCGGCTTACTCTGGGTTAAGGAAAAACCCGATAAGAATAGGTAGCAAGTCTTTCGGCTTGGTGACAATGCGGATGCGAGATTGTGAAAAGGTTCATGCCAGGCTGCTGAAATATTCATTTCAGCAGCCTGGCATGGCGGGACATGAATGTCCCGCACGCAAATCAATCACGCAAGTGGTTACTTTGCGGCTACCCAATCCGGGCGTGTACCGGATTGGGTAGGGCTGAAAAAACTCATGGATGAGTTTTTTCAGCTTCTGTTAGGGGGCGGCTGGATTCGGGTCCTTTTTTGGTCGGGTATCGCTCAGGCTGCTTTCAAGCGCACTGAAAAAGGCGGCGTAAAACTCACGTTCGCTGATGGTTTCTTCAGTGGTTTTGACCATCGAATCCGCGCTCTGACCGATGGGCAGGGAGAGCGAACCGAAAACGCTGACACCAACGCTGGCTGAAGTGGATGATTTTTTCATTTCATAAATCGTGCGCAGGCCATTGGCATACACGCTACTTCCACCGTCGGGGTTGACAAGGCAGGTGACGGTCATATCTACCACAGCGGTGTGCTCGCTGTCGATGCGGTAGGATTTTCGTCCCTTGAGTTTGTCGTTGACGATGGGTTCGGTAAGGTAGCCATCGCCAAGCAGTGCACGATTGGCAGCTGCGCAGGCACTGGACGCATCCTCGGCGAATTGCCTTTGATATGGACTAACAGGCTTGCTCGTCGTTGCGCCCTTGTTCACGGATTGCGGCATGGCGCACGCTGTGAGCAAGAGTGCAGCGATGGGTGGGAGAGCACAAAAACAAAGTACGCGGCGATAAAACATCAAACCACTCATCTCATTCCAAACGTTTGTATTTTAAACGCTTGGGTTGGTCGGCATCGGTGCCGAGGCGTTTATGGCGGTCGGCTTCGTAGTCTTGGAAGTTGCCTTGGAAAAATACCACGCTACCGTCATCCTCGAAGGCGAGGATGTGGGTAGCGATACGGTCGAGGAACCAGCGGTCGTGCGAGATCACCAGCACGTCGCCGGGGAAATCGAGAATCGCCTGCTCCAGCGCACGCAGGGTTTCGACATCCAGATCGTTGGTTGGTTCATCGAGCAGTAGCACATTGCCGCCCGATTTGAGCAGCTTGGCGAGGTGTACGCGGTTGCGTTCGCCTCCGGAGAGGTCCTTGATGAACTTCTGCTGCGATTCGCCCTTGAAGTTGAAGCGGCCAAGATAGGCGCGTGAGGGCATCTGGAAGTTGCCGACCTGAATAATGTCCAGCCCGTCGGAGACTTCCTGCCACACGGTGTTCTTATCGTTCAGTGCGTCACGACTTTGATCGACGCAGGCCAGTTGCACGGTTTCGCCGAGGGTGATGCTGCCGGAATCCGGCTTTTCATCACCCGTTATCATGCGGAACAGGGTGGATTTACCCACGCCGTTCGGGCCGATAATGCCGACAACCGCGCCTTTTGGCACGCTGAACGACATGCCTTGATACAAAACGCGGTCTCCGAAGCCTTTGGACAGGTTTTCGACTTCGATCACCTTGTCACCCAGGCGCGGGCCAGGCGGTATGTACAGCTCGTTGGTTTCGGAGCGCTTCTGGAATTCGACCGACTGCATTTCTTCAAAGCGCGCCAAACGTGCCTTGGATTTGGTTTGGCGAGCTTTGGCACCCTGGCGAACCCACTCCAGTTCCTGCGCCATGGCTTTGTGGCGGGCGGACTCGGTTTTTTCTTCCTGTGCCAGACGTTTTTCCTTGGCTTCCAGCCATTGCGAGTAGTTGCCTTCAAATGGAATGCCCTGACCTCGGTCAAGTTCCAGAATCCAGCCCGCCACGTTGTCGAGGAAGTAACGGTCATGCGTCACCGCGACCACGGTTCCAGCGAAATCTTGCAGGAAGCGCTCCAGCCAAGCCACAGATTCAGCATCCAGATGGTTGGTCGGCTCGTCAAGGATGAGCATATCGGGGTTGGAGAGCAGTAGGCGGCACAGCGCTACACGGCGCTTTTCACCACCGGAAAGATGGTTCACGTCGGCATCCCACGGTGGCAGGCGCAGTGCATCGGCGGCGATTTCCAGCTTGCGGTCGATATCCCAGCCACCTGCTGCGTCAATTTTGTCCTGCAATTCGGCCTGCTCGGCCAGCAGCGTGTCGAAGTCGGCATCCGGATCGGCGAAGGCATCGCTGATTTCGTTGAAGCGCTCAAGCAGGCCGGCAATTTCACCCACTCCTTCCATGACATTGCCGCGCACATCCTTGTCAGGATTAAGTTGGGGCTCTTGCGGCAGATAGCCGATTTTGATGCCGGGCTGCGGGCGTGCTTCGCCAACGATATCCGTATCCACTCCCGCCATAATGCGCAGGAGTGTTGATTTACCCGAACCGTTGTAACCAAGCACACCGATTTTCGCGCCGGGGAAAAAGTTGAGATAAATATCCTTGAGGATGAATTTTTTCGGCGGGACAATTTTGCCCACGCCATTCATGGTGAAAATATATTGAGCCATGGGGATTACTTCTTGCCGCTGCCGAATACATAAAGATTGAGATTGGACACGTCTTCGCTGGCGCGACGGAACAAGTGGTCGAGGCTGATGATGGCATATTCGAGCAGGTTCACCGCAATGTAGGGGTGTTCGATACGCAGCCGTTTGTACATCGGACGGGTGAGCTTGAGCAGGCGGTCACGCGGGGTGGCGGCCTTGAGGCGCACTTGGCGCGGGTTGCGGTCGAAAAAGCTCATTTCGCCCATCAATTCGCCTTCGTGAATGCGACCGACTTCGACTTCGCTGGCGGTGCTACCGGTGACCAGGGCGACCTCGCCTTCGACGACGAAGTAGAGCGCCTCGCCAACCTCGCCAATGTCGGCAATGGTCTCGCCCTCCTTGAATTCGACCAGTTCGCAGTATTCGAGAAAGGTGGCGTATTCACTGGTTTTCATGGTCTCGCTGCACCATTGGGTGCGCAGTTGTTCAACCAGTCCGGGGTGTTCTGAAATGGAAATCATGGTGGGCTCCTTAAAACGATGCGCTCAATGTGGGGCAGTTTACAGGATGAACAAGGGCGGGGTAGCCGGGGCGGGGCCCAGTGTTGCAGCAACTACACACGTCGCACTTCATCAAGACCACTCAGTGCGGCAAGTTTGTCGATCAAGGGTTGCAAGTTGTCCAGGCTAGGCAGCTCAAGTTTCAGACGCATGTGCACTTGTTCAGTGCGTCTGTCGCGGGTGCTGTCAATCGCATTAACACGAGCTTTGAACATTGACAGAACATGACTGATGTCACTCAAAAACTCGGCGCGATCTTCGCCCAAAATCAACAGTTCGGCACGTACCGCCATGCCTTGAAGATAGGGCCACTCCACGTCAATGAGGCGCTCGGGTTGCGTGCGGCGCAGGTTGGCGAGGTTGTGGCAATCACGACGATGCAGGCGCAAACCCTGGCCACGGGTAATAAATCCAACAATCGCATCCCCCGGCATGGGGTTGCAACAGCGCGCAGGTTCGGCTTGTAAGCCCTCCAGACTCAGACTGCGCGGGATGGAAGCGGCAGCTAAACGGCGTGGCAAGGATTGTGTGTCGCTGGGTGTGTTCCCTTGCTCTTGGGTGAGGGCGAGGGTGGCTCGGGCAGCATCCAAAAACGTGGCGTGTGATAACTGCCCTTCGCCAAGCGCTTCCCACACGGCAGCTTCGCTTTTGAGTTTGAGTTTTTGCAGCAACAACTCGCGTTGCTCACGAGAAAGTCCCAGGCGGCGAACCGTTTTGTCCCAATGTGCATGACCTTCCTCGCGCGCGCTGTCGCGCTCACGTTGTTTGAACCACGCGCGAACCTTGGCGCGCGCGCCTTTTGAAACCAGGTAGCCACTTTTCGCATCGGCCCACTCACGGTTGGGCGTGCCTTGGGGAGCGCGCATGAGTTCAACGCGGTCGGTGTTTTTCAGCGGCGTGTTCAGGGGTACAAGCCGACCATTGACCTTGGCGCCCTTGCATTGATGCCCAAGTTCGGTGTGCAGGCTGTAAGCCAAGTCCAGCGGCGTTGCGCCTTGCGGCAGTTCGATGACATGCCCTTTCGGGGTAAACACATAAATGCTGCGTACATTCAACGCCCCGCCTTCACCTTCTTCCAGAGCGAGGCGGAGGCGTTCCAGATCGTCCTCAAAGCTATCACCACGCGCCTGACTGCCAGCCTTGTAACGCCAGTGGGCGGCGACACCAAGCTCGGCCTGATCGTGCATGGCGGCAGTGCGAATCTGTACTTCCAGCGTTTTGCCTTCGAACGCATGCACGGCGGTGTGCAGCGATTGATAGCCATTGGGCTTGGGGTGAGCAATGTAGTCGTCGTATTCGCTGTGTATTGGTTGCCACAGGTTATGCACTACGCTCAGTGCAGCATAGCAATCGCTGATATTGTCAACCTGCACTCGCAGGGCGCGCACGTCAAAAAGTTGTGCAAAATCCAGCTTTTTACGGCGCATTTTTTCAAAGATGCTGTAGAGATGCTTGGGGCGGCCATACACTTTCGCGGCAATCCCTTCAGAACGCAGGGCGCGATCAAGCTGGTCGCGCACCGTGCGCATATACTCTTCACGCTCAACACGCTTTTCATCCAGCAGGCTGGCAATGCGTTTATAGGTCTCCGGTTCCACGTGGCGAAATGCGAGGTCTTCAAGCTCCCATTTGAGTTGACCCAAGCCAAGGCGGTGTGCAATGGGCGCGAAAATATCCAGGGTTTCGCGAGCAACAATTTGACGCAAGTTGGGATTGTCCACCAGGGGTAGGGCACGCAAGCGCTCCAAGCGGTAAGCCAGTTTGATCAAAATCACGCGCACATCGCTCACCATGGCGAGCAACAAACGGCGCATGTTTTCGGCCTGTTGCGGATTCTCAAATGCCGCTTGCGATTCGCTAAAGGTATTCAGCCGGTGCAGTTCGGCGACCATGTGAGCGACGAGTGAGCCGTAATGTGCTGCAAGCTCGCCTTCGTTGAAACTTGCACGCAGGCGCGGGTCGCCCAGCGTGGCGGCCAACAGCGTGTCCGGGTCGGCTTTCATCTCACACAATACAAGCGCTGCCCGTGCACCACGCGGACGGGTCGGGTCTCCATCCCAAACCGCGCTGGCTTGGGCACAGGCTTCGCGCAGCAAGGAATTATCTCCCGTTTGGGCGAGTAAATCGGCACAGAGGGCGTCTGGGTGCTGGTCGAGTGGATGCTGCATGGCTTAAGCATGTCACAATGCCGACTTCTTGAGTACCCGGCGATGAAAACCCCATGAACCTGCCCTATGCACTTGGCGCGCCTGCTGTTCGGGGCGTGCTGCGCAGTCAACCCGAAGACTTTTTTGTCGATGAAATGCTCGGTTTTGCACCGGATGGGCGCGGTGAGCATGTATGGCTTGCCGTGCGTAAACGTGAAGAAAATACTGCGTGGGTGGCCAAGCAATTGTCGCGTTTGGCGGGTTGCAGCGAGCGCGATGTCGGCTATTCGGGCTTGAAAGATCGCCATGCGGTCACGACCCAATGGTTCAGCCTGCCCATGCCACGCCGTGCGGTGGACTGGGTTGAGCTTGGGCGTAAAACAGCGGCAGAAATCCTCGTTATGACGCGTCACGGGCGCAAGTTGCGGCGGGGGACGCATCGCGGCAATCGGTTTTTACTCACCGTGCGCGGGCTGGAAGGCGATTTGAGCGGATTGAATGCGCGCCTTGAGCATATTGCACGGTTTGGAGCCCCCAATTGGTTTGCCGAACAGCGTTTTGGTCATGATGGCGGTAACCTTGATGCAGTGCGTGCATGGTTCGCAGGCGGCAAGGCACCGCAGCGCGGGCAACAGGGCATGTTGTTGTCCACGGCACGCAGCGAGTTGTTTAACGCCATTCTTGCGCGGCGGATTGAGGATGGAACCTGGCTCAATCCACTGCACGGTGAAGCTCTGATGCTTGATGGTCGGCACAGTTTTTTTATCGCAGAAGAGGGGGATGACGCATTGGCCGAGCGATTGGCGAGCGGCGATGTACATACCAGCGGCGCGCTTTGGGGCAAGGAGGGAACCCAAGCGCAAGGCGATTGCGCTGAATTGGAGCAGGCCGTGATTGCTGCACATGCCCTGTTGGCCGAGGGTTTGGTGCGCGAGGGTTTGGAAGCCGCGCGCCGCCCCTTGCGCGTGATTCCACGAGAAATGCAGTGGCGCTTGGATGCAGTGAATCGCGTATTGAGGTTAAGCTTTGTGCTGCCTGCGGGAAGTTATGCCACGGCGGTGATGCGGGAAATTGTATCTGTTGCAGAATGAAAAAGCCCCCAACAGGTGGGGGCTTTGAGAGAGTGCAAGGAGAGAGAGCGATTGCCGTTGTCTTTTACTTCGACAAGCGCGCAATACCAATCGCTTTCATGATGTACTTTTCATAAATCGGCTCTGAGCTACCGGATTTCATCTTGCGGATGAAATATTTCTCGAAGGCGATCTTGGCAAGGTGTACCCACTTGCCCTTGGCGAACCAGTTGACGTTGCGTGGCGGAATTTGCGGCAGGGCGATAAACGCCGCGCCACGGTCGCCCATGTCGGCGAGGCAGATGGCTTGCCATGTGCCTTTGTGGGTGGGCTCTTCGCCCTTAATCTCTTGTTCGATGTTATGAATGATCGCCGTGACCATGGATTCGATCATGTAGCCGGTTTTGGGTGTACCCACGGGAACGGGGCAGGCTTCGACCGGCGGGATGGCGACGCATACGCCAGCGGAGTAGATGCTGGGGTATTTTGGGTTGCGTTGCTTGTCGTCGATCAGCACAAAACCACCTGGGTTGACCATGCCTTCAACGGCTGCGACGGCGTCCACGCCACGGAAGGGTGGCAACATCATGGAGTGGTTGAAGGGCAGTTCGTGGGTTTTGACAATGTTGCCCTGCATGTCGAGCTCTTCGACAAACATTTTGCCCGCTTCAACCTTGGTGGTGCGTGCGTTGCAAATCCATTTGATGTCGTGCATGCGCAGTTCGGATTCGAGCATGCCTTTCGAGTCGCCGACGCCACCCAACCCGAGGTGGCCGATGTAGGGTTCAGCAGTGACATAAGTGATAGGCACCTGGTCACGGATTTTTTTCTTGCGAAGGGCAGAGTCAAGAATAAAGACATATTCGTAGGCCGGGCCGTAGCAGCTTGCGCCGGGGAACGCACCAACTATCACCGGGCCTGGATTGTCACAGAGCTTGAGGTAGTCGGCATAGGCCAATTCAGCGTGATCGACGGTACACACGGAATGGGTGTGGCCGCCATGCGGGCCAGCGCCGGGAATAGCCGCGAAGTTGAGCTTAGGGCCGGTGGTGATGATGAGGTAGTCGTAGCTTACGCTTTTGCCGTTATCAAGATGTACGGTTTTGGCTTCAGGGTCGAGCTTGGTCACACTGGCATGAATGAAGTCGATGCCCTTGCGCTTGAGGTAGGGCTCGATGGGAAAGGTAATTTCATCACGAGTACGCCAGCCCACGGCAACCCAAGGGTTGGAGGGGGTGAACTGGAAGTAGTCTGTGGCGTTGATCGCGGTGATTTGATGTGATTTGCCGAGCAATTCGCGTGCTTCATACGCTGCGGGCATGCCGCCGATTCCTGCGCCCATGATGACGATGTGTGCCATGTGTATGCCTCTGCCGTTTAAGTCTTGAATCACGCACCCAGGCAGACCATGAAGAGAGCTTGGCGCGTGTGGGGAAGTCTGAACCCGGCAAACTTTAGCATGTGCGGCTAGCGTAAACTCATTGGACTGTCTTATGTTGCATGAGTGTCACTTATGAAATCCATGAGTCGCAGTAATTTACTAGGGAATGGCGGTGTGCTGGTTCAATACGCGTGGCGACTGAGCAGGGAGAGAAATTGTTCACGGGGTATGGGTTTGGCGCCAAGGCTCAGCAGATGATCGGTGGAAAATTGACAATCAATTACTGCAGGCGTTGAGCCTAAGACACCTTGGCACAAGGCAACGAGGGCGGCTTTGGATGCATCAGAAACACGGGTAAACATGGATTCACCAAAGAATACGCGCCCAATTTTGACGCCGTACAATCCGCCAACAAGGTCGTTGTTGCGCCAGCTTTCGATGCTGTAGGCGTAGCCCATGCTGTGGAGACGCAGGTAGGCATGTTGCATGTCTGGGGTAATCCATGTGCCAGATTGATGCGCGCGCGGTGCGGCGCAGGCGTTGAGCACACCTTGAAAGTCTCGGTTAACGTGGATCTCGAACGGGCGGTTTTTTAGGGTCTTGCGCAAGCTGCGATGGATGATGATTTCATCGGGGAAGAGCACGGTGCGCGGGTCGGGTGACCACCACAGGATAGGGTCTCCGGGGGAAAACCATGGGAAAATGCCGTGTCGATATGCATTAAGCAGGCGCGCGGGTGATAGATCTCCTCCGACTGCAAGTAGACCATTCGGATCGGTTAGGGCAGAGCGCGGGTCGGGGAAGTTGTTGTCGAGTGGGTCGAGTTGATACAGAGGCACGACCGTGACCGCGAAACTAAACGTTAGTGCGGCAAGCTGATTTGTGAGTCTTGTGCGCGCTTGCGGAAGAGTACAGCCATGTGACCAATGGCTTGCACAAGCTCAGCGTTACACGTCTCACAAATGGTTTGGATAATCGCGCGTTTTTCGTCGCGATCCATACCGGGAATGCGTACTTTGATGAGCTCGTGATGTGCAATAGCCTGCTCAATTTCAGCCAAAACGGCCTCAGTCAGCCCGTGTTGACCCAGCAAAACCACAGGTTTGATGTTGTGTGCGAGACTGCGCAGATGGCGCATTTGATTGGCTTTGAGGGGCATGGCAGGGTCAATCCGTAAAATAATGTTCGCGAGTTTAGCACGCGGCTCGCGCTTATTGCGGCTGGGTCGCGCTGGGCTTGGTGCTCAACGCATGATGTGCGGCGCCAAAAAGGGTCATTTGCACGCCAAAAATCATGGCCGCGAACATTAGATGCAAAGGCTGTAAAAATGCCGGAAAGCCCAGCAAAGCTAAACCAAGCCCGAACATAAGCTCAACGACCACCAAGGCCATCATGGCGCGGGCGAGATTTTGGCTGAGTGCATTATCTGCAAGTCGCACAACGCGCATGCCAAGCCAAAGGTTATACGCCACCACAAGCATGGCACCGAGAATATGGATGGTCAGTGGTGCGCCTACTTGTGCCACCCATGTTGCGCGCTCGGCGTAGTTCAAGCCGATAGAGATGATGTCGATGCGTTCGCGCACTTGAACACCAAGTGCAATTTGCACGATGCTCAATATCATGCCTAAAATCAGCCATATGCGTGTGGCTTGGGCACCCTTGACACTCATGGTCAGCGATTCACGTGTGGCATGACTAATGGCGAGAATCAGGCTGGCAACCACGAGTAACGAGGCCATCATATGCGTGGTGATGAGCACGGGATGCAGATTGCTGTCGACTACGACTTTGCCCAGCCAGCCGTTGAAACCAACCAGCAAAAACGCACTCAATGCGTACCAAAATACCGGTTTCATTTCACGGCGCACGCGCCAAGCCGTCCACAATGTCCAGATGGACAAGAATCCAATAGTGACTCCCGTTAAGCGGTTGAAGAACTCTGTCCATGTTTTGAACGCGTTGAACTCAACGTTGGCATAGCCGCGGTCACGGTAAATTTCCTGGTAGTTGCTGGGGAGTTGCGAAATATCCGTGGGCGGGATGAGTTGGCCAAAACAGGTCGGCCAATCCGGGCAGCCCATACCCGCGCCCGTGGCCCGCACGGTACTGCCTACAGCGATAAGAATAAAAACCGCTGCCACGGTAATCAACGCGGCAGTAATAAAGTGACGTTGGGCTTTAGACATGGTGATTTTCTGCCTTGGTATGTAAAGCATTCGGATTCTTGCGGGCGCGATAGCTTGCAATGCCACCGTAAACAAGTAAAGGCACGGCCAAACTCGCCAATACCCATAAAACGCGTCCAGGCATGCCGAACAACTCGCCTGTGTGGAGTTGGTGTAACCATGTACTAGGGCTATCTGAAAATGCGATAAGCAAGGAGGTTGTGGAGATGACAAGTAACACGGGTGCTGCGGTCATACCGAGAAGCGGGTGCAGGCGGGCGCTGAGGCTTTGCTGGTAGCTTTGACGGCGCAGCAGCAAACCACTCAGGGTGGTGAGGAGTAGGCCTAAAGCGCCTAAACGCGTGATCCACGAGCCGACGTCGCCCAGCACCAGTGTGGTGTGAAAGCGATGCACCTGCGCATAAAAACTATCCGCAGCAAGTCGGCTGCCGCGAATCTCAGCGGTTTGGGTGTGAATAAACACTTCGTATTTGTTCTTTTGCACGTCTTGCATGATGAAGATCGTGCTGTCGAACGCTGTTTTTGCCGGAAGAGTCTCGACAATCTTCAGATCGGGAAATTGTTTCTGTGCGACCGATTCAAGGACTTCAATTCTTTGTACGGGGGCGGAAGAAAAGGGTGCGGAGAGAAGATCGACGTTAATGATGCGATCCGATTCGCGCGCAAAACCCAGCAAAGCGCCGCTGAGGCTTGCCAGCACCAAAGGCAGCGCAAATACAAGAGCTAGAGCGGCGTGAAGCGAACGGATCACGAACGTATCAACGCAGGTAATGGTCGGCAAGCAAGGCAGCAAAAATAAGCATTAAATAAAGAATGGAATAACCAAAGGTCGGCATGGCCATTTTACTTTCACCGGCATTTTCAGGCTCACGATAAAGCTTCCACGCATACATCAAAAACACCGCGCCCAAAGCAGAAGCTGCGCCGAGATAGAGCAGTCCGCTCATACCAATCGTTGTGGGAAGCAGGCTCACCGCAACCATCACCATGGTGTAGATCAGAATTTGATATTTGGTGTGATGAATGCCCTTGACCACAGGCATCATGGGAATGCCCGCGTTGCGATAATCTTCCACGCGACGGATCGCCAATGGCCAGAAGTGCGGCGGTGTCCACACAAAAATAATCAGAAATAACACCAACCCTTCAACCGTGACCTGCCCTGTCATGGCGGTCCAGCCGAGCAGCGGCGGTGCAGCACCGGCGGCACCGCCCCAAACAATGTTCTGTGGCGTGCTGTGCTTGAGATAAACCGTGTAAATTACTGCGTAACCAATCAGGGCAAAAAAAGTCAACACAGCGGTCAACATATTGACTTGCCATACCAGGATACCCATGGAAACAGCTGCCCACGTCAAAGCGACCAACAGAACTTCGCGTGCATTAACGCGCTGGGTGGGTAGAGGGCGGCTATGCGTGCGATCCATCAGTGTGTCATAGCGCTCATCCAGCAGATGATTGATCGCCGCGCCTGCTGCTGAGGCCAAAGCAATGCCCAGCAGGGCAAAGAACATACGCTCCCACTCCATGCTCGTTGGCCAAGCGCCCGCGGGTACCGCCAATAACATGCCGACAAACGCCGTGAACACAATCAAAAACACGACCTTGGGCTTGGCCAGTTCGTAGATAGAACGGACTTTTTCCGTGAGTGAATGTTGTAGTGCGGTCGCTTGAATCATGTTCTATCCTCTCACGCATATACGCTGTGTTATTTGGCGCACTTTTTATACCCGAATAAAAAAATGTGCAAGAAATAAAAAATCCTAATAATGACCCTATCACGTGGAAGTATAGACGAAGGCCGGATTGGTGCAGGATATCTAGGTTTTGTGTTTTTAATGTTGAGTATTTTTCTGAGTTGTATCTGGCATAAGTCGGATTTATAGTGCGTCAAATAACACAGGTTCATCATGTTCTATGTGGGCTTGGGTTGTGGTTTTTTTAGGGGTGTTCTGCCCCGCATGTCTGCCCCGTGAGGGTGTGTCTTCTTGAGGAGATTCAACAAAAATGACCCAACGTATTCGAATGTTAGGCGTCGTATTGGCTGGTGTGATGTCGATGCCTGTGGCATTTGCCGCCCCGCAAGCCAGTGGCGAGATGATGGGCAACACCTGTGCGGGGTGTCACGGTACACATGGTCGGCTTAGTGGAGAGGCCTTTGTGCCCTTGGCGGGC
>JAGUXT010000060.1 GCA_020061705.1 Halothiobacillus sp.
AAGCGAGACGACCTACACCACACGCTGGACGTATGATGCGAAGAATCTGCCAACAACGATTGTTGAATTGGAAGGGAGTACGGAAACTGGGCGTTGGGATATGGCCTACAATGCTACGGGTGATTTGACTGGCATCACCCATGTCACCACAGGGACAGTGGCGGTGTTGAATCCAGTGGGGAATGGCAGCAGTCAGGTGACGGCGATTACGCAGGGTGCGAGTCCTGTTGCGAATCCGGCCATGGCGACGGTTCGGGCGTTGGGGTTTGCGCAGCCCGCAGCGACTGCAACCGGGGAAATGGAGATGCCTCGCTGGGGTAGTCCCATCAAAATGGGCGAAGTCATTAAAATCATTAAAATGTGCTCAAGGGCAACCCCAACAGGCTTTGTCCTCGGGATCGCGATAGGCAGCAATGATGCTGGCGAATGCTCGGATAAGCCAGGTGGGGATTGTGATGATGATTGCGACAAGTTGAATGAGGATGTTCAAAATGCAAAAAGCAAGATCAGGCAAATTAGTCCAGCTAAATGTAAAGCCGGAATGAGTCGTCAGGAGCTCTTGCAGCGATATGAGGCTTGGCTTGAGGAAGCAATAGCGCGTGCTAGACGAGATACAAATTGCTGGGCTGGCGGTGATCCCACTCATCAGGATGAGCAGGCCAAGGCTTGGAAACATGTCGGCGAACGTTCGGAATTACTGCAATGAACCTACGTCAGCAAATAATAAAAGCCTTTGAGCATCGAGCATTACCAACACGATTAATCGTGTACGATTTTGCAATTACATTTGAATATGAAGAAGCTCTTTGGTTTAGCGGGCGAAGTTGGCAAGAAATACGCTGGCAGGATTGGCAAGAATATTCATGTGCACTTTATGCCTTTACCCCTGAAGCATTTGTTTATTATTTGCCGAGTGTACTTTCATCAGCCTTGGACAAGCCTGATGAATGGCTTGATGCGGTAGACTCACTGCTTTGTCTTCTTGATAGAAATCAAGAACCCCAAAATTGGGATGATTTTATGACTGAGCGGTTGGTTGGTCTTGAAGAGGGTGAATACAAGGTGCTTAAAGACTGGATTTTTTTCATTTCTGAGTCAAATATGTATTACGACGAGGAGGCCATGCTTCGTTGTTACCAAACGCTTGACTTAATCGAAAGTGAAACTATACGCATTCGTAATTCCGATATTCATAAATAATTGTCACGTCCCATGTAATTGAAACAGGGGACAGACCACAATTTCAATGATACCCTTCGAGGCAATTCAAATAAGCCAATGGAAAATCACCATGCCGCGCCGTGCTCGTTTGGCTTTGCCGAATGTACCGCTTCATATTATCCAGCGCGGCAATAATCGGCAGGCGTGTTTTTTGCCGATGAGGATTATCGCGTTTACCTCGACTGGCTGGGTGAGTACGCAGACAAGACGGGTTGCCAGGTTCACGCGTATGTCCTTATGACCAATCATATTTACCTGCTGATGTCGGCAGAAGATCAATGGGGTCAGACTCAATGCCATTAAGTTAAGCCGCAACTCATTGAATCCAAACAAAATAAACCAATCACCGACACGCTTTGTAAGCCATGAAGAACAGGTTTTGATGCAGATTACTGACCCTGCGCATGAAGCGTCGATCGGGACGGCACGCCTCGATGTTTTGAGCACATCGTTCCAGTAAGGCTCAAATACGCGGCAGGATAGTCACCTCGCGCAGGAAACTGGAGTCAGATCGTTCATTATCACAATCACCATGACATCCCCCATGGGGCGCCCTCACGACTTGAACCCGCTTCCCTACATGCAACAACGAAAGACCTCGTATCTTTCCCTTGCCGGGCTTGAACGTTCTGGAAGTAAGCTATCCGGCGAGATCGAGCTGGGTGAGCACACACAAAACGGGCTGCCATCCCGCACCAATGTCCCCCTACAACTCCCGATCCGCCAGATGCCCCTTGCTTTCCAGCCAGCTGCGACGATCCGAGGCACGTTTTTTGGCCAAAAGCATATCCAGCATCACATGCGCCGAAGCCGCGTCATCGGCTAAAGCTTCATCCGACCAGTCAAGGCGCAACAGCCGCCGCGTTTCCGGGGCAATGGTCGATTCGCGCAGCTGCATGGGATTCATTTCGCCCAGGCCTTTGAAGCGGGTGACGTTGATTTTACCGCTCTTTTCGGCCTTGAGCCGGTCAAGAATGCCGTCACGCTCGTGCTCGTCCAGCGCATAAAACACGCGCTTGCCCGCGTCGATGCGGAACAGCGGCGGCATGGCCACAAACACATGCCCGGCTTGCACCAGACTGGCAAAGTGACGCACAAACAGGGCACATAACAAGGTGGCGATATGCTGTCCGTCAGAATCCGCGTCGGCCAGGATGCAGATCTTGCCGTAACGCAGGCCGCTCAAATCCGGATTGCCCGGCTCCAGCCCCAGTGCTACCGCAATATCATGGACTTCATTCGAGGCTAGCACCTGCTCGGATTCGGTTTCCCAAGTGTTCAGTATTTTTCCGCGCAGCGGCAGGATGGCTTGAAAATCGCGTTCACGTGCCTGCTTGGCCGAACCTCCCGCCGAATCACCTTCCACGAGGAACAATTCTGTGCGCGCCAGATCGGTGGACTGGCAATCGGCAAGCTTGCCGGGCAGCGCCGGGCCTTGGGTAATGCGTTTGCGCACCACTTTCTTTTCGTCACGCACCCGACGTGTGGCGCGCGCAATGGCCAGCGCAGCAATCTGTTCACCCAACTCGGGCTGTTGGTGCAGCCACAAGCTGAAATGATCCTTGATGACCCCGGACACAAAGGCTGCGCTTTCGCGCGAGCTCAGGCGCTCCTTGGTCTGCCCAGCAAACTGCGGTTCACGCATTTTCAACGACAGCACAAACACCACGTCCTGCCACACATCTTCCGCTGCCAGCTTCAGACCACGTGGCAAAAGATTGCGCACCTCACAAAACTCGCGCATGGCCTCGGTCAAGCCGAGGCGCAGACCATTCACATGCGTGCCGCCCTGCGTGGTGGGAATCAAATTGACGTAACTTTCCTGAATCGGCTCGGCGCGCTGATCAATCTCATCCACACGCCAGCCCAGCGCCCAATCCACCGCTTCGCGCTCAGCCGCCATGCTGCCGGTGAAGGCGTTCGCGGGCAAAATCTCCTGACCTTGCAAGGCTTCGAGCAAATAGTCGCGCAAACCATCGGCATAGCACCACTGTTCGCTGTGGATTGCTGCGTCACTTGCGTCGTTAAAAATGACCGTCAGACCGGGACAAAGCACTGCCTTAGCGCGTAAAAGCTGACGTAATCTGCTGGTCTGGAATTTGGGCGTGTCAAAAAAACGTGCCTCCGGCCAGAAGCGCAACTCGGTGCCGCTGCGTCCGCGTGGCGCATTGCCTACCACATGCAGCTCCTCGACCTTGGCACCGTAGGCAAACACGGCGGCGTATTCCTTGCCGCCGCGCCAGACTTTGACTTCCAGCCGTTCGGACAAGGCATTGACCACCGATACACCCACACCATGCAAGCCTCCGGAAAAACCGTAGGCCTTTTCAGAGAATTTACCACCGGAATGCAACCGGGTAAGGATCACTTCGACCCCTGACACGCCTTCTTCCGGGTGCATGTCCACCGGCATCCCGCGCCCGTCATCCAGCACCGACACCGAACCATCGGCGTGCAGCGTGACTTCAATACGCGTGGCATGTCCTGACAGCGCTTCGTCCACGCTGTTGTCGATCACTTCCTGCGCAAGGTGATTCGGGCGTGTGGTGTCGGTGTACATGCCGGGACGCTTGCGCACCGGGTCAAGCCCGGTGAGTACTTCAATGGCGGCGGCGTTGTAGGTTGTGGAGCTCATGAATTAAATCCTTTTTAGCCACAGAGGACACAGATCGCACAAAAATAATATGGGTGTGGATGCGCAGGTACGAATTCATTCGCACATGGAGCCGACAGAGTGCGAATGAATTCGCACCTACAAAACATATTATCCGTACCCTCTGTGGTAAATCAGAATTTAAGCGCCTTCACCCAGCAGTGCCTTGATCGACAGGCTGATCTTGCCCTGCTTCACTTCCAGAACTTTGACATCTACCATCTGCCCCTCTTGCAGATATTCGCTCACGTTTTCCACGCGCTCAGCGGAAATCTGCGAAATATGCAGCAAGCCATCCTTGCCCGGCAACACATTCACAAATGCGCCAAATTCAACAATTTTCACCACCTTGCCGGCGTACACCTTGCCGACTTCCACCTCCGCCGTAATCTGCTCGATACGACGACGCGCCTCATCCCCGGCTTCCTTGGTGGTCGCGGCAATCGTAATGGTGCCGTCTTCGTTATTGATGTCGATATTGGTGCCGGTGTCTTTGGTAATGGCCTGAATGGTCGCCCCCCCCTTGCCAATCACTTCGCGGATTTTGTCGGTCGGAATTTTGAACACCGTAAAACGTGGCGCATGGGCGGACACATTTTCACGCGGCGCACTCAAACCCGCGTTCATGATGCCCAGAATGTGCAAGCGTCCGGCCTTGGCCTGACTCAAGGCAATGCCCATGATTTCGCGGGTGATGCCCTTGATTTTCATGTCCATTTGCAGTGCCGTCACCCCGGCTTCGGTGCCCGCCACCTTGAAATCCATATCGCCCAGGTGGTCTTCGTCGCCCAAAATATCCGACAACACGGCAAATTGGTCGCCATCCTTAATCAAGCCCATGGCGATGCCCGCCACTTGGGACTTGAGCGGTACGCCCGCATCCAGCATGGCCAGCGAGGAGCCGCACACTGTAGCCATTGAGCTTGAACCATTGGATTCGGTGATTTCCGACACTACACGCATCACATACGGGAAGTTGTCCATACCCGGCAACACCGCATTCACGCCACGTTTGGCCAAATTGCCGTGGCCGATTTCACGCCGCTTGGGTGCACCAAAACGCCCAGTCTCGCCCACGCAGTACGGCGGGAAGTTGTAATGCAGCATGAACGGGTCTTTACGCTCGCCTTCAATCGCATCAATCAGTTGCGCATCACGTACGGTACCCAGGGTCGCAACCACCAAAGCCTGGGTTTCACCACGCGTGAACAAGGCCGAACCATGCACACGCGGCAGGATGCCCGTCTTGACGCTGATCGGACGGATGCTTTTTACATCGCGTCCGTCAATGCGCGCTTCACCCTGCAAAATGCGTGTGCGCACAATTGACGACTCAAGATCAAACAACATGGTTTCGACGGTGTGCTTGTCGCTGCGTACCGCATCGCCAGTGCAAAAATGCGCCAACGCGGCTGCGCGAATCTCGCTGATACGTGCATAACGCGCCTGCTTGGCGGTAATGCGATAGGCGTCGGCCAAGTCATTGCGCACCAACAGATCAATGTCCGCACGCAGCTCTTCATCCGGCGCAGGCGCCTGCCAATCCCAAGCTTCGGCCCCTGCATCGCGTGCCAGCTCGTTGATGGCATCCAGTGCCACTTGCATCTGTTCATGACCGAACATGACCGCGCCCAGCATGACTTCTTCGGACAACTCCTGCGCCTCGGACTCGACCATCAACACAGCGTCCTGGGTTCCAGCCACCACCAGATCAAGCTTGGAGCTTTTCAAAGCGGCGCGTCCCGGGTTAAGCACATAATCGCCGTCGACATACCCTACGCGTACACCTGCTAACGGGCCGTGAAACGGAATGCCTGATACCGCCAATGCGGCCGACGCGCCCAACATGGCGGGAATATCAGCGTTCATGTCAGGATCGTTGGCGTGCACCACCGCGATAATCTGCACTTCGTTATAAAAGCCTTCCGGAAACAGCGGACGCATCGGGCGATCCATCAAACGCGCTGCCAGAATTTCATGTTCCGCCGCCTGACCTTCGCGTTTTTTGAAACCGCCTGGAATGCGTCCCGTGGCGTAATAACGCTCTTGGTATTCAATGGTCAGCGGCAAGAAATTCTGCCCAACTTCGGCTTCCTTCTGCGCCACCACCGTGACCAGCACCACAGTATCGCCCATGCGCACCAATACGGCACCGCTGGCTTGGCGCGCAATCTCTCCGGTTTCCAGGGTTACGCTGTGGCTGCCGTACTGAAAGGTTTTGGTAGTGGGTTTAATCACGATATGGATCCTGGAATGAGTCAAAAATAGAGGGTTGGCTTGGCAATGGATTGAAAAACAAATCTAACAGGACTTACGCAAAAGCGTTCCAGCACGGCAAAGCACCGAAGACTGTCACCTAGAACGGCGAGGTACTTGAACGCCGCTGGCTCGCTTTTGCGCAAGTCATATTCACCGCATTGCCAAGACAACAAAGGCGCTGGGTAGCCACCCAACGCCTCTTTAGTTAATTTCCATGCACGGAAAGAATTACTTACGCAGACCAAGCTTGGCGATCAGCGCGCGATAACGCTCAACATCGGTACGCTTGAGGTAATCCAGCAGCTTGCGGCGCTGGTTGACCATGTGAATCAAACCACGGCGTGAGTGGTTGTCCTTCTTGTGCACTGCAAAGTGCTCGGTAAGGTACTGGATGCGTGCAGTGAGCAGTGCAACCTGGACTTCGCTGCAACCGGTGTCGTTTTCGCCACGACCAAACTCGGCCACGATTTTTGCTTTGTCTTCTACAGTCATTGTCATGTTTTTTTCTCCAGGGTGAGGTTAATAAAAAAGCCCGGATCACAGAGTGACAGCTCCATGATCGGGTTAAACACCGTGCGTGTTGCGCCCATAGGAACGCATACACATGCCGCGCCTACAGGGGCGCAAGCAAACGTCGCGGTGCCACTCGCCCGTCATTCAGGACTTCCCCCATACCCAGGAAGAGGTCGTCCGCCCCGTAGATTTTTAGCCAGCCCGAAGTCGGTGCATGAGCTACAAACACGGGGTTGCCGTGGCGAATGTAATACGTGCTGTCGGCATCCAACTTAATCGCGGGATAGTCCGGCAGCGCGGAATCGGTCGGCAGGATAACACGATCAAGTGCCTCCTGTCCTTGCTCGGCCAGCCCCTGCAGGGCTTCGAGCGTATACATCACTGGTTTGTCGAAATAAGGCCCCAGCCCGGTACGCCGTAACATCGTGACATGTGCACCACAACCGAGTGCCGCACCGATGTCTTCGATCAGGCTGCGCACATAGGTGCCTTTGCTGCAACGCATACTCAAGCTGAGCTCGTCACCGGCAAAACGATCCACAGTAATCCAGTCAAAACGAACCTTGCGCGGCGCCCGCTCGACTTCGATGCCTTTGCGTGCCAAATCATAAAGACGTTGGCCCTGATGTTTAAGCGCGCTCACCATGGGTGGGATTTGCTCAATCTCACCAACAAAACGGGCAACGACTTCTTCGATCTCGGCTTGAGAGAAGGCAGACACCGCGCGCTCTTCAATCACCACACCGTCCGCATCGCCGCTATCTGTACGTTGACCGAGACGCGCGCACACGCTGTAACTTTTGTCTGCATCCAGCATTAAACCGGACACGCGCGTAGCCTTGCCGAAACAGATCGGTAACAAGCCAGTCGCCAGTGGGTCGAGACTGCCCGTATGCCCGGCCTTTTCCGCCTTGAACAAACGCTTCACCTGCTGCAAAGCGAAGTTGGAGCTCACGCCCTGAGCCTTATCCAACAACACGATGCCCTGCAAAGGGCGTTGATCCCTCTTACGCGGTGCGTTCAAGCACGCCCCTCATCAGGTTTGTCCTCAGCTTGAGACTCATCTGGCGTGGATTCATCCGTCGCTGCTTGCTCCTGCCCGCCGCGCAAAGCCTCATCACGCTGACGCGCGGCATAAATCATCGCACCCATTTTCAGACCATGCTCAATCGACTCGTCATACACAAAATGCAGAATCGGCACCATGCGTAAACTCATGACATGACTCAACACACTGCGCAAATGCGGCGCAGCACCGTTAAGCACTTCGTGCGCAATCTTGTGTTGTTCCGGATCCAAGGTGGTAAAAAATATTTTCGCGCGCGACAAATCCGAGGTCACACGCACGGCGGTGATCGTCACCATCCCAAGGCGCGTATCACGCACCTCATCACGAATATTCTGTGCCATTTCGCGCTGAATCTGATCCGCCACACGCTGGTGACGTGGTACATGCTGAGCCATGTTTTTCTCCAAAAATTTGTTAGCCGCAGATTTGGCAGAGCATGAAAGTCCATTTAGCCCGGATTGTCATCCGCGACAAGCCATACTCGCGGCATGACCACTCCCGGATCACGCCAATCTTCATCCGGGCTACACCTGCCCTCTTTGGCTAAAACTGCGCCATAACCGAGCTTATAAAGTACGTGCCACCTGCACGCGCTCGTAGCACTCGATCTGGTCGCCAGCTTGAACATCATTGTAGTTTTTCACCGCAATACCGCACTCGAAGCCATCCTTGACTTCCTGCACGTCATCCTTGAAGCGACGCAGCGATTCGAGTTCGCCAGTGTAAATAACCACGTTGTCGCGCAGGACGCGAATCGGGTTACCACGCTTGACCGAGCCTTCAATCACACGACAACCCGCCACAGCACCAAACTTCGGTGAACGGAACACATCACGCACTTCCGCCGTACCGATAATGCGTTCGTGCATTTCGGTGCCCAAAAGTCCCGTCATGGCTTGACGCACATCGTCAAGCATCTCGTAAATGATGCTGTAGTAGCGAATTTCCAATCCGTTGCTATCCGCAACACGGCGCGCACCACCATCGGCACGCACGTTAAAGCCAATCACCACAGCGCTTGAAGCTACGGCAAGGTTGATATCGGACTCGGTAATCCCGCCCACCCCGCTGGCCACTACGTTGACTTTGACATCTTCGGTGGACAGCTTGGTCAGGGCATCGCGAATGGCTTCGGACGAGCCTTGAACGTCTGCCTTCACCAACACGTTCAGCGTAGCTAAACCGGATTCCTTCATCTGGTCGAAGATATTTTCCAGCTTGGCTGCCTGCTGCGTGGCCAATTTGCCTTCACGCGCCTTGGTCTGACGATACATCGCCATATCGCGCGCCTTGCGCTCCTCGTCCATAACCATGAAGTCGTCGCCAGCACGCGGCGTACCGGACAGGCCAAGAATCACGGCGGGAATCGACGGACCCGCAGATTCAATCGACTTGCCATTTTCATCCAGCAAGGCACGCACGCGCCCATACTCCGTACCGGCAAGCACAATATCCCCTTTGCGCAAAGTGCCGCCACGCACCAGCACGGTTGCCATCGCGCCACGACCCTTGTCGAGGCTGGATTCAATCACCGTACCGCGTGCAGAACCTTCGATGGGTGCCTTGAGTTCAAGCACTTCGGCCTGAATCAAAATTGCATCCAACAGGTCATCCACGCCCTGACCAGTCTTGGCCGAGATATTCACGAATTGGGTGTCGCCGCCCCAATCTTCCGGAATCACTGACAACTGCACCAACTCATTGCGCACCCGATCCGGGTCGGCATTGGCCTTGTCGATCTTGTTTACAGCCACAACCAACGGAACACCAGCGGCTTTGGCATGGTTGATCGCTTCCTTGGTGGTTGGCATTACACCGTCATCCGCCGCAACCATCAAAATCACGATGTCCGTGAGCTTGGCACCACGAGCACGCATGGCAGAGAACGCCTCGTGACCTGGCGTATCCAGGAAGGTGATCACGCCCTTCGGGGTCTCGACGTGATACGCGCCAATATGCTGCGTAATGCCGCCAGCTTCACCCGAAGCCACCTTGGCACGACGGATGTAGTCCAGCAGGGACGTTTTACCGTGATCAACGTGGCCCATGACCGTAATGATTGGTGCACGAGTGACCAAGGCTCCTTCAGAGATGGAGGCCAGCAATTCATTTTCCACATCGGACTCAGACTGCGGCTTGGCAATATGTCCCAATTCCTCGACCACCAAAGTGGCGGTGTCCTGGTCAATGCTTTGGTTGATCGTAGCCATAACACCCATCGTAAACAGGGCTTTAACCACTTCAACCGCCTTGACAGCCATCTTGTTCGCCAAGTCCGCCACAGTAATGGTTTCAGGAATGGTCACTTCATGCACAACCGCTGCGGTCGGCATTTCAAAGCCATGCGCCTGCGGCTTGCCTTGTGGTTTGCCACGACGTCCACCACCACGATGCCCTGCTTCATCTGCGCGCAGATAATCCACCTTGCG
>JAGUXT010000014.1 GCA_020061705.1 Halothiobacillus sp.
GCATCATGGTTATTTACCCTGGGTTCCTGAGTCTTTCATGGTGATGGTGGCGGGTTTTTCCATCCAACCGCCATTGCCGTCGGGGAGGATTTCGATCAAATCAATTTTAGTTTCCTGGATGTCGGTGATTTTCCCGAAGTTTTGTCCAAGATAATTGCCGACAACGACAGTATGAATAGTGTTGTCTGGTGCACCAATTAAAGCCTCTGGGCGATCACTGCGCTGAATAATGCCCATCATATTCAAACCATCCAAGGGGAAGGCTTCCAGCGGCTCTTTGCTGCGATTGCTATCAGGTCGGATGCCGTTATCGACTTTTTCCTCGACATATTCAGGTACGGAAAATGGGTCGCGAGATGAGAAGGCGCTGTAAATATACGGTACATAAGGCTTGAGCTGAGGGATCGGCGGGATTGGCTTGCCCGGCTTTTGCATGGTTTCACTTACAAATGATTCCAAGTCGTTTTGTCCTTGTGTACATCCGCTCAACGCAGGTAGTGTGAGTGCGGTTAGCGCGAAAAATAAGGTTCGAGTGGCGTTCATCTTCCTTTTGGCTCCTTAATTATCGTGCACTGCCCGCAGGTGTTGTGGGAGCTCGCTGTTTGATCTCTTCATCTTCCAAATAGCGATAGGTTTTCGCAGTGATTTTGAGATCAAGCTCTTTGTTTTTAGCAAAGTCGGGCGTAGGTGTGATGGTTGCAAAATTGTGCAGGGTGATGATTCGCGGCAGCGCGGAAGCATCGCTAACAAACTTGGCGAGTTGGTGGTATGTGCCCTGGAAACGCAGCACATAGGGTGCTTCGGCATAGTAGTCGAACGGCACTTCCGGTAGAGCCTGTATTTGTACATTCGTCAAACCATCCGCAAGCGATGTCTGAGCTACATCGACAATGAGGTTTTCAATTTCTTTCTTGCTTGGAAGTTGGCGCAAAATAGCGTTGAAAACTTGCTCCATTTCAACGAGTTGAACTTTATAGGCATCTAGATTTGCAGCAAGTTGCTGCTTTTCAACAATTCTGTTTTTGAGTTCAGGTTCCTTCGTGCGCTCAGTCTCTAGCTGAACTTGCAGGTTTTGTACATCGACGTAATACGCCGCTCCGAGCACAGCGACAACGATAAGTACCAGTAGGGTGATGCGCACACTGATTGGCGCACTTCCGAGGTTATTCGGGTCGTCTACGGATTGAAAATCTTTGATGAGGTTCATGGCTTGCTCTGCTCCGTGCTGCCTTCGGCATCAATTTTAGAAACAGGAGGGGTGACAATGGCGTTAATGGAGAATGCAAACTTGCCATCAAATACGCCTCGCATCTGGTTTTGGGATCCACGCGCACCAACATTGGACGAGTCTGTTGCAAGTATCCCTTCACCAATGATTTCTGCATTGTCGAGCAAACCACTCTTGTTCAGGCCGCGAAGATATTCCGCAACTCGAGCTGTCGTGTCACTGAATCCATTGATCTGCACTGTCGAAGCACCTTCACCCATGGATACATTGGTGAGGACAATGCCCTCCGGAGTGGTGCGGGCGAGTTCATCAAAAAGCATAACGATCAGGCCACGTGTTGCTTGGAGCTTTTCAATTGCGCCCATGCGCGCGACGAGGTCGTCACGTTTCTTTTTAAGGGTCTTGATTTCCTCAATCTTGACATCAAGCTCGGCGACGGTCTTTTCGAGGTAAGCATTACGTTGAATTTGGTGGTCGATTTGCCCCTGAACGGTCACATGGACGAGTAGTGCAATGCTTGCTGCACCGATAAGCGCAAGCCCTGCTTGGGTGACAAAATCTTTTTGGCGTTTTTTGCGTAAGGCTTCGCGCCAGGGTAGTAGGTTAATACGCGGCATCAGTCGAAGCTCCTAAGTGCGAGACCACAGGCAATGAGCATGGAGGTTGCGTCCTCATTGAGTACCCGGCTTCCGGCAGTACCAGAAACCTGTGCAGAGCGGGTCATGCCAACAAACGGGTTGGCAATCTGTGCTTCAACACCTGTGCTCATGGCGATGCGTTCGCTCAAGTCGGGTAGACCAGCGACACCTCCACCCAAAAGGATGCGAGTGAGGGGAATGCTAGGGTGTGCGGCATAGAAAAACTGCAGGAACCGCCCAACTTGCTGGGCGACCAGCTCAATGAATGGCAGAAGGACTTCAGCTTCGTAGCTTTCTGGTAAGCCGCCTTGACGCTTGGCTCGTCCCGCTTCGGCATAACTTAGCTGATAGCGGCGCATGATTTCGTCAGTGTGTTGGCGCCCCCCAAAAGGGTGGTCGCGGGTATAAATCATGTTGCCCTGATGAAAAACATTAACGGAGGTGTTGTTTGCTCCAATGTCGAGTAACACAACACCACTATCAGCATGAATTTTGTCGAGCTTTGGTGCGAAGATCTGGTGGTAGACGTTTTCCAGCGCGAAAGGCTCAACATCGACAATTTCAACGTGCAATCCACCCATGTCAGCAACGTTTTGCCGTGCTTCGACTTTTTCAGTGCGCGAAGCGGCGATAAGAATGTCAATATTCTCCGCATTACCAGCGGTGGGACCCAGAATGTCATAGTCCAGACTGACATCGTCCATCGCGTGGGGGACATATTGTTCGGCCTCAATGCGCACCTGCATGTTCAGTTCGGCTTCGCTCAGATCAGCAGGCAGTGTGATTACACGTGAAATACTGACGCTGCCGGGGATGGCGATACACGCGTGCTTGGCGCGAGTGCCGGATTCTTTGACTGCTTTGCGGATGGCCGCGGCGACGGCATCGGGGTCAATAACATCCTTGTCCTGAATGGCTCGCTCAGGCAACGGCTCAATAGCGATAGCCTCAATGCGGTAGCCGTTGGCTGTTTGACTGAGTTCAAGCAGCTTGACGGATGATGAGCTGATGTCCAGCCCTAGCAGCGGTGCTTTGTTGGTTCGTCGAAACACGAGTTGTTTTCCTCTCTCGGAGCCTTTTGCGGTATCGTGGCGCGCAGCTTTGTTTTTAGCAAGCTGTGGATGAGTTCAACAAGCAGTACACCTGTTAGGCTGTACTCATAAACCACCCTCAGACTTAACTTTCACCAGCTAATATGTCATTTCTAACATTCATTTTTAAGTTTGTCTTCTATCTTGTTGTTTTAATGGCACTGATTGCAGTGTCGGCATGGGGTGTTGCTCGTTATGTTTATAGCGAAGAGTTGCCGGATGTCAACTCGTTACGCGATACGCAATATCAGGTGCCGATGCGTGTCTATGACCGTTTGGGCGGTTTGATGGCGGAGTTTGGTGAGAAGCGGCGTATTCCGGTGACGATTGAGCAGGTGCCGCCTCTGGTGAAGGATGCCTTTCTTGCCGCAGAAGATGATCGCTTTTATCAGCACCCTGGCGTGGATTGGCAGGGTTTGTTTCGTGCGGCATGGGAGTTGTTGCGCACCGGTCACAAGGGGCAGGGCGGTAGTACGATCACCATGCAGGTGGCACGAAATTTCTTTTTGAATAGCGAAAAAACCTATAGCCGGAAATTTAATGAAATTTTGTTGGCGATTAAAATCGAGCGTGAGTTAAGTAAAGACCAGATTCTTGAGTTGTACCTTAATAAAATATATCTGGGCAATCGTGCTTATGGTGTTGCGGCAGCGGCTTCGATTTATTACAACAAAACCATGGATCAGTTATCCCCCGCTGAGGCGGCGATGTTGGCGGGATTGCCAAAGGCACCTTCCAAATATAATCCGATCATTAATCCGACGCGGGCAAAAATTCGTCGCGACTATGTGCTTGGGCGCATGTTTGATTTGGGTCAATTGCCGCAGGCGCAGCTTGAGGTGGCCTTGGCTGAGCCGGTGGGAAATTCCTTGTATCTGAATGCAACTGTGGAGCTGCACGCGCCATTTGTGGCGGAAATGGCGCGGGCGCGTATGGTGCAGGATTACGGCGAAGCGGCTTACGAGAAGGGGTTGCGGGTATACACCAGCATTGATCCGCGCTTACAGCGCGCTGCGACGCAGTCTTTGCAGGGGGCCTTGCTCGATTATGAGCGCCGTTACCACTGGCGTGGCGCTGAGTCGCACGGCGATATTGTGGTGGGTGATGTCGCGGCAGCGGCTGCTTTGGCGCAGATGCAACGAGCGGTTGAGGGGCTTGCGGCGGCGGTGGTTATTGAGGCTAGTCCGCAGAAGGTCAAGCTGGTCGACTCCTTGGGCAAGGCGCATGAATTGGATGCAGCTTCGTTGCGGTGGATGAAGGGCAGCCTTGGTAAGGCTAAAGATCTTACCGTAGTGCCTTTGCAGCCGGGCGATGTGGTGCGGGTGCGTAGTGATCGTGATGGTGTGGTTAAGGATGATCAGGCGTCTCTGGCGCAGATTCCTGATATTTCTGGTGCGTTTGTGGCATTTGAGCCGCACACGGGAGGGATGTTGGCTTTGACTGGTGGCTTCGATTTTGCCTTGAGTAAATTCAATCGGGCGTTTCAGGCGCAGCGGCAGCCGGGTTCATCGTTTAAGCCGTTTTTGTATTCAGCGGCGCTGGAGAATGGCTTTACATTGGCGAGTGTCATTAGTGACGCGCCGCTGGTTTTTAGCGGGCAAGGGGGGAATAACGCGGACTGGAAGCCTGAGAACTACGGTGGCAGTTCGTATGGACCGACACGTCTGCACGAGGCATTGGTGCGTTCGCAAAACCTGGTGTCGGTACGTTTGATTGATGCGATCACTCCGCAAGTTGCCTTGAATCATGCCAAGCTGTTCGGCTTGCCAACGCAGCAATGGAATCCAACCTTGTCGCTGGCTTTGGGGAGCTATGCCTTGACACCGTATGAGCTGGCCTCGGGGTATATGGTGTTTGCCAATGGCGGTTATCGCGTTGAGCCCTACTTTATTCAGCGGGTCGAGGATGTGAATGGTTTAGTGCTGTTTGAGCAGGCTATGCCCAAGCTCTGCGATGACTGTGCGCCGGGTGAAGCGAATGTCGCACCGCGTGTGGTGGCAGAAGAAAATATTTGGTTGACGAATTTGATGTTGCGCGACGTGGCGCATCGGGGAACGGGCGCGGCTGCGGGCAGGGCGCTTAAACGGCCTGATGTCGCCGGTAAGACGGGGACGACGAACGATCAGCGTGATGCGTGGTTTTGTGGTTTTGGGCCGGGTGTGGTGGCGACTGCGTGGGTAGGGTACGACGATTATCACTCCATGGGGCGCAAGGAAACCGGGGGTTCGGCGGCCTTGCCGATGTGGATTGATTTTATGCGCGTGGCGCTCGCCGATGTTCCTCTGCAGGACACGAAGCCGCCGAAAGGCGTGGTGACAGCAAGCATTGATACAGCCAGTGGCATGGTGGTTGAAAATGGTGCACCCGGCTCGATCAAGGAGTTTTTTGATGGGAGACATGCCTTGTACACCACTGCGGTGATGTCGGATATGTTGCCGCCCGCGGATTTGTCCGAGAGTCTTGGAGATGCGCAGGTGACGGAAGAACTGTTTTAGCAGGAGACATAAAATGTTAGGCGTAACAATTACGGGTAGTGGTGGGCGCATGGGGCGTGCCTTGATCGAAACCTTGGCGACTTCGGATAAGGCACGTTTGCATGCAGCGGTGGATCGCGGTGGTAGTGCGCTGCTAGGTTTGGATGCGGGCGAGTTTGCCGGAGTGGGCGCGCTTGATGTGCATATTCGTGATGATTTGTCCTTGGTTTTGCCGGGCTCGGATGCGCTGATTGATTTCACCCGCCCAGAAGCGACGTTGCATTATTTGCCCTTGTGCGTGGCGGCGGGCGTGCCGATGGTGATTGGCACCACAGGCTTTAGTGTTGAGCAGCGTGCCCTGATTGAGGCTGCAGCGAAACATACTCCGATTGTGTTGGCGGCGAATTTCAGCGTGGGGGTGAATTTGTGCCTCAAGCTGCTTGATACAGCGGCGCGCGTGCTTGATGAAGGGTACGACATCGAAATTATCGAAGCACATCACCGACACAAGGTGGATGCACCATCAGGAACCGCTCTGGCGCTCGGGCAGGCAGTGGCCAATGCACTGGGGCGTGATTTGCAAGATTGTGCGGTGTATGGGCGCGAAGGCATTACGGGGGAACGTGATCCTAAAACGATAGGTTTTGCCACGGTGCGCGGTGGCGATATTGTTGGCGATCACACGGTGCTGTTTGCTGGGTTGGGCGAACGCGTTGAAATTACTCACAAGGCATCAAGTCGAGCGACGTTTGCACGTGGGGCAGTCCAGGCGGCACGCTGGGTCAAGGGGCGAGCCCCTGGCTTGTACGATATGCAGGATGTGCTTGGTTTGCGTTGAGTTTGGCAAGAGCTCTTTGTCTAAGCTTTGCTGCACGCCGTAGCCCAGATTGCACTTTGCTTCATCCGAGTTACAACGAAAATGTAAACAGATACCGGAATGGTCATCAATCGTTCACATGGACGCTTGCGGGCGCATCTGCTATAGTCAGCAAACTTAATTATCAACTTAACGGGATGGTGCGCGAAGCCGCGAATCGTCCCGTTTTTGTGTGTGCCAGCCATGTTTGAAAAAATTCCTGCTTTACTTGCGCTTGAAGATGGCAGTCTGTTCCACGGTTACTCGGTCGGTGCGGATGGCTTGTCCGTTGGAGAGGTCGTGTTCAATACGGCCATGACGGGTTATCAAGAAATCCTTACCGACCCATCCTACAGCCGCCAAATGGTTACGCTGACTTATCCGCATATCGGTAACACCGGCGTGAATGCCGAGGATGAAGAAGACCCGCGTGTCCATGCTGCAGGTCTGATTGTGCGTGACGTCCCCCGCTTGCACAGCAACTGGCGTTCGGAAGATAGTTTGTCGGCCTATTTGCAGCGTCATGGCGTGCTCGGTATTGCCGGCATCGACACCCGCAAACTCACGCGCATCCTGCGTGAAAAAGGTGCGCAAAATGGCTGTTTGATGGCGGGTGAAGGTGTTGATGAGGCCAAGGCATTGGCTGCGGCGCGTGCTTTCCCCGGCTTGAATGGCATGGATTTGGCCAAGGAAGTGACTACGAGCACAACCTACGTGTGGAACACGCCAAGCTGGGATGCGCAAACTCTCAGCCAAGCCGCGCCGACCGACGACCTTGATTATCATGTTGTGGCTTACGATTACGGCATCAAACGCAATATTCTGCGCATGTTGGTTGATCGCGGTTGTCGCGTGACCGTGGTTCCGGCGCAAACGCCTGTATGTGAAGTGTTGGCAATGCAGCCGGATGGCGTGTTTTTATCCAACGGCCCTGGCGACCCGGCGGCCTGTGATTACGCCATCCAAGCCACACGCGAGCTGCTTGATACCGACATTCCTTTGTTTGGTATTTGCCTTGGGCATCAAATTCTTGGCTTGGCCTGCGGTGCGCGAACCTTGAAAATGAAGTTCGGCCATCATGGTGCGAACCACCCGGTGCAGGAGCTGGTCAGCGGTAAGGTGATGATTTCCAGTCAAAATCATGGTTTTGCGGTGGATGAAGCCAGTTTGCCTGCCAATGTGCTGGCAACGCACAAATCCTTGTTTGACGGCTCGTTGCAAGGTATTCGCTTGACCGACAAACCTGCGTACAGCTTTCAAGGGCATCCCGAGGCCAGCCCGGGGCCGCATGATGTTGCACCCGTGTTTACGCCGTTTATTGAAGGGATGCGCCTTGTCAAACAGCAGCGCAGGCACCGTTAAGGTTAAAGGAAAATGTAGGTGCGACTTGTCGCACGCCATAGAGTGAACATGTAACTGTGCGAATCTGTCGCACCTGCAAGATATAAGACACCATGCCAAAACGTACAGACATTCAAAGCATTCTTATCATAGGCGCAGGCCCGATCATTATTGGTCAGGCCTGCGAGTTCGATTACTCCGGTGCACAAGCCTGTAAGGCACTGCGTGAAGAGGGCTATCGGGTCATTCTGGTCAACTCCAACCCGGCGACGATCATGACCGATCCGGAGATGGCGGATGCGACCTATATCGAGCCGATTGATTGGCAAACGGTAGCCAAAATCATCGAAAAGGAGCGCCCGGATGCCGTCCTGCCGACCATGGGTGGTCAGACAGCGTTGAATTGCGCGCTTGATCTGGATCGTGAGGGCATCCTGAGCAAATTTGCTGTGGAACTGATCGGTGCGACCGCTGATGCGATTGATATGGCGGAAGATCGTGAACGTTTCCGCGAAGCGATGACGGACATCGGCCTGAGTACGCCCAAGTCCTTTATCGTGCATAGCCTGGAAGAAGCCTTGCAAGTGCAGCCGCAAATTGGCTACCCGGTCATTATTCGCCCCTCGTTCACCATGGGCGGCACCGGTGGTGGTATTGCCTACAACCGCGAAGAATATGAAGAAATCGTGCGTCGTGGTCTGGATTTGTCGCCCACGCGCGAGCTGTTGGTTGAAGAGTCCGTGCTTGGTTGGAAAGAGTACGAGATGGAGGTGGTGCGCGATAAAGCCGACAACGCGATCATTGTGTGCTCCATCGAGAACTTTGATCCCATGGGCGTGCATACCGGCGACTCGATTACCGTCGCCCCGGCGCAAACGCTGACCGACAAGGAATACCAGATCATGCGCAACGCCTCGTTGGCGGTGCTGCGCAAGATCGGCGTGGAAACCGGCGGTTCGAATGTGCAGTTTGCGATTAACCCGGCGGATGGTCACATGATCGTGATCGAGATGAACCCGCGTGTCTCGCGCTCTTCCGCGCTGGCTTCAAAGGCCACGGGCTTTCCGATTGCCAAAATCGCCGCCAAGCTGGCGGTCGGCTACACGCTGGATGAGCTGCGTAACGACATTACCGGCGGCGCGACACCGGCTTCATTTGAGCCTTCGATTGATTACGTGGTCACCAAAGTGCCGCGCTTCACCTTTGAAAAATTCCCGCGCGCCAATGATCGCCTGACCACCCAGATGAAGTCGGTCGGCGAAGTGATGGCGATGGGGCGCACCTTCCAGGAGTCGCTGCAAAAAGCCCTGCGCGGCCTCGAAACCGGCATGGATGGCTTGAATGAAATCGTCGATAACACGCTGCCCTTCGATGAAATTCAATCCAAAATCATCCAGGAAATGCGGATGCCGGGTGCGGATCGTATCTGGTACGTGGCCGATGCTTTCCGCCACGGCTTTACCCGCGACGAGATCCACGAACACTCCAAGATTGACCCTTGGTTCCTGATTCAGCTTGAAGAGATCGTGCAGGCTGAAAATGCGCTCAAGGGCCGTGATCTGGAAACCTTGCAAGCCGCTGAGCTGCGTGATTTGAAGCGCATGGGCTTTTCCGACCGCCGCTTGGCACGCCTGCTGGATGACACCGAAAAATGCGTGCGCTCGCATCGTCATGAGCTGGGTGTGCGTCCGGTGTACAAGCGTGTGGACACCTGTGCGGGTGAGTTCGCCACCCAAACGGCGTACATGTATTCGACTTATGAAGATGAGTGCGAAGCACGCCCCTCCGGGCGTGAAAAAATCATTGTGCTCGGCGGCGGCCCCAACCGCATCGGTCAGGGCATTGAGTTCGACTATTGCTGTGTCCATGCCGCGCAAGCCTGCCGCGATGATGGTTACGAAACCATCATGGTCAACTGCAACCCTGAAACCGTGTCCACCGATTACGATTCCTCTGACCGCCTGTATTTCGAGCCTTTGACGCTGGAAGACGTGCTGGAAATTATCCATATCGAAAAGCCCAAGGGCGTGATCGTGCAGTACGGTGGGCAAACACCGCTCAAGCTGGCGCGTGATCTGGAAAAAGCCGGTGCGCCGATTATTGGTACCACGCCGGATTCGATTGACCTTGCTGAAGACCGCGAGCGTTTCCAAAAACTGATTACCCAGCTTGGCTTGCGCCAGCCGCCCAACCGTACCGCGCGCTCTGCCGAGGAGGCCGTGCATTTGGCGGCGGAAATTGGCTACCCGCTGGTGGTGCGCCCGTCCTACGTACTGGGCGGTCGTGCGATGGAGATTGTGCATGGCGAGGACGATTTGCGTCGTTACATGCGCGAAGCGGTCAAGGTATCAAATGACTCGCCCGTGCTGCTGGATCGCTTCCTGGATGACGCGATTGAGCTGGATGTGGATGCGATTTGCGACGGCCAGGATGTGTTGATCGGTGGCATTATGGAGCACATCGAACAAGCGGGCGTGCATTCTGGCGACTCGGCCTGTTCACTGCCTCCCTATAGCGTATCAGCCGAGTTGCAAGACCAGTTACGCGAGCAAATTGGCCAAATGGCGCGTGGGCTGAAGGTGGTTGGCCTGATGAACACCCAGTTTGCAGTCAAGGGCGACGATATTTATGTGCTGGAGGTCAACCCGCGTGCCTCGCGTACCGTGCCGTTTGTCTCCAAGGCCACCGGGCGGCCTTTGGCCAAGGTTGCCGCCTTGTGCATGGTCGGTAAATCGCTTGTAAAACAAGGTATCACCGAGGAAATCGTGCCGAATTTCTACTCGGTCAAGGAGGCCGTATTCCCGTTTATCAAGTTCGCAGGCGTTGACCCGGTGCTCGGGCCGGAAATGAAATCCACGGGCGAAGTGATGGGTGTGGGTAAAACCTTTGGCGCGGCCTTTGCCAAGGCGCAGGCAGGCGCAGGTTCGCATCTGCCGACCGGTGGACGCGCCTTTATCAGCGTGCGCAAGGAAGACCACGAGAAGGCAATTTTAGTGGCGCGTGATCTGGTGGAGCATGGATTTAATATCGTGGCTACGCGCGGTACGGCGGCCACGCTGCAAGCGGCGGGCATTGCTTGCGGTGTGGTCAATAAGGTGGTCGAAGGCCGTCCGCATATCGTTGATATGATTAAAAATGATGAAATTGATTTGATTGTGAATACCACTTCGGGTAATCGCCAGTCGCTTTCCGACTCTTCCGCCATTCGCCGCGAAGCGTTGCAGCGCAAGGTCACGTATTTCACCACCATTGCTGGAGCACGCGCGACCTGTCAGGCTCTGAGTCATTTGAGTGAGCCCCTGGACGTGAACCGTTTGCAAGACCTGCATGCTGCATTGAGTAAGGATTTGAGCGTATGAACAGAGTGCCAATGACCGCCGTGGGCGCGGCGCGCCTTGAGGAAGAATTGAAGCAACTGCGCAGTGTTGAACGCCCGCGCATTATTCAGGCGATTGCCGAAGCGCGTGAATTGGGCGACTTGAAAGAGAACGCCGAATATCACGCTGCGCGAGAGGAGCAAAGCTTCGTTGAGGGGCGCATCAAGGAAATTGAAAGCAAGTTGTCTTTGGCTCAGATCATTGACGTTACCAAGTTACCCAACACCGGCAAGGTCATTTTTGGCTGTACTGTGGTGGTGTTGGAAGAGGAAAGCGGCAATGAAACCACCTATAAGTTTGTGGGTGATGATGAAGCGGATATCAAGCAAAACATGATTTCCGTGCATTCTCCCCTCGCACGCGCCTTGATCGGCAAGCATATCGGCGACACGATTATCTTCAAGGCACCCGTTGGCGAGCGCACTTACGAAGTACTTGAAGTACATCATCTTTGATTTTCTACCTTGATTTGATCGGCTGCGTTTTGTCTGACGGTAAATATAATGCTCGACCCCAAACTCCTACGTACTGAACTGAGCGCAACCGCTGAAGGGCTTGCGCGTCGCGGATTTTTGCTGGATGTGGCGCTGATTGAACGCCTTGAAAGTGAGCGTAAAGGCGCGCAAATCGAAGCCGAGCGTCTGCAAGCCGAACGTAATAGTCGCTCCAAAGCCATCGGTCAGGCCAAGGCCAAGGGCGAAAACGTGCAGCCTTTGCTTGATGAGGTCGCAAGTCTTGGATCACGCATGGATGCTGCCAAGGCACGTTTTGCGTCGATTGCCGAGCAGATGGATGTGCTGGCCTTGAGTTTGCCCAATCTGCCTCAAGCCAGTGTGCCGGACGGTGAGGCTCAAGCCGGGAATATTGAAGTTAAACGCTGGGGTGAGCCGACACGCTTTGCTTTTGAGGCCAAGGATCATGTGGCCTTGGGTGAGACCTTGGGTACGATGGATTTCGCAGCGGGTGCCAAACTGACAGGTAGCCGCTTTGTGGTGCTCAGGCGTGATTTGGCGCGTATGCATCGTGCCTTGACGCAGTTTATGCTTGATCTGCACACTCAGGAGCACGGATACCACGAGGTGTATGTGCCCTATCTGGTCAATGCGGATAGTCTGCGCGGCACTGGGCAGTTGCCCAAGTTTGAAGAGGATTTGTTCAAACTTCAGGGTGAGTCGCCGTATTACCTGATTCCCACCGCAGAAGTGCCGGTGACCAATCTGGTGCGTGATGAGATTCTTGATTTGGCGGGCTTGCCGCTGAAAATGGTGGCACATACGCCGTGCTTCCGTTCCGAAGCCGGCTCTGCCGGGCGTGACACGCGTGGCATGATTCGTCAGCATCAATTCGAGAAAGTCGAGCTGGTGCAGATTGTTCATCCAGAACATTCCGTTGACGCGCTGGAAGAGTTGACCGCTCACGCCGAAGCTGTGCTGGAAAAACTTGGTTTGCCGTATCGGCGCATGGCCTTGTGTGCAGGCGATATGGGTTTTAGCGCATCCAAAACCTACGATTTGGAAGTCTGGTTACCGGCGCAGGACACCTATCGTGAGATTTCATCCTGCTCTAATTTTGAAGCGTTCCAGGCACGCCGGTTGCAAGCCCGCTACCGTAATGCGGACGGCAAGCCAGAGTTAGTCCACACGCTCAACGGCTCGGGCCTTGCGGTCGGACGTACCATGGTGGCTCTGCTGGAAAACTTCCAGGATGAAGGTGGGCGCATCGCCATTCCCGATGTATTACGCAACTACATGGGTGGCCAAAGTCACCTTGGGAACTGAGCGTTTGCTGCCATTTATGCTTCAGGCTGAGTTACCACCGGTGTCCGCCTTTTCCCCTTCCCACGATCTAGAAGCTGACTTGCGCGCCATCCTGCACGATGCTTTGCAATTAGGCGATGAAGTGCAGCATTTCAACGCACAAACCCCCTTGCTTGGCAGTCTGTCGCAGCTCGATTCGATGGGGGTTTTGGCAGTTTTGACTGCGCTTGATCAACAGCTTGGACTGCACATCCATGATGATGAGATTGATGCCAGCCTGTTTGAAACCTTTGGCACGCTAACTGAGTTTGTGCGTGCGCGGGTGGCGTAACTTTTAATTTGCGACAAAGAGCGCTAAAAGTCTGTTTTCGGACTTTTTTGAGCTCACGATCATCGCCGTAGCCCGGATTAGCATCCGGGGCAAACCTCACACTTGGCACGGCGAGTCCCGGATTACGCTACGCTTCATCCAGGCTATCCAAGTTGCCTTTGTCCATCTAAATAAACTGGTTTACCCATGCCCTTACTGACCGTTGACCGCCTTGGCTTTTCCGTGGGCACTCGTGCTTTATTAAAGAATGTGGCATTTACTGTCGAACCCGGTGAGCGCATTGCCCTGATTGGGCGTAATGGTGAAGGCAAGTCCACCCTGTTGCGTATTCTCACCGGCGAGCAACGCGCCGATGAGGGGGTGGTGCGGCTTGAGCCGGGCGCGCGTGCGGCTTATTTGCAACAAGATCCGCGCATGGAATCCGATGCCACGGTGTATGAAACCGTGCTGCTCGGCGTGGGCGATCTGCACGATGTGTTGCTGAATTACCATGCCTGCATAGACCGCATGACGGCGGGCGATGAAGACGCGATGGACGAGCTATCCTCATTGCAGCACGAACTGGAGTCGCGCAATGGCTGGGACGTGGCGCGGCGTGTGGATGAAGTGATCACCCGCCTGGAGCTCGACCCCACTCGCAAGGTGCGTGAGCTTTCCGGCGGGGCGCAGCGCCGGGTTTTACTGGCACAAGCCTTGGTGCAGGAACCGGATTTATTACTACTCGACGAGCCGACCAACCATCTGGATATCGCCAGTATTGAATGGCTGGAGGGCTTTATCCGCGAGTTTCGCGGTGCCGTGTTGTTCATTACGCATGACCGTAGTTTTTTGCAATCGCTGGCCAATCGCATTCTTGAACTTGACCGGGGCAATCTCAGCTCATGGCCGGGCGATTGGGCGAACTACCTGCGCCGCCGCGAAGAGCGCGACCATGCCGAAGCGCAGTTGAATGCCGAGTTTGACAAGGTTTTGGCGCAAGAAGAAGTGTGGATCCGCCAAGGTGTGAAAGCACGCCGCACACGCAACGAAGGTCGTGTGCGCCGTTTGGAAGCACTGCGCGAAGAGCGCTCGCAGCGCGTCAACAAACAAGGCATGGTCGAAGTCAGTATTGCCAGCAGTACCACCTCCGGCAAAATCGTGGTTGAGGCCGAACATGCCTACAAAAGCTTTGCCGGGCGTGAGTTGGTCAAGGATTTTTCCATTCGCATTCAGCGCGGTGACCGCATTGGCTTGGTCGGGCCGAATGGCATTGGCAAAAGCACCTTGTTGAAGCTGTTGCTAGGTGAGATTCAACCGGATAAGGGCACGGTAAAAATAGGTACCCAGCTTGATATTGCCTATTTCGACCAACACCGTGCCCAGCTCAATCCCGAGTGGACGGCGATTGAAAACATCTGTGACGGCGGCGACCGCCTGGATGTGCATGGTGAAAACATGCACGGCATTGGCTATTTACAGCGCTTTTTGTTCACGCCGGATCGTGCGCGTACCAAGGTGTCTTCACTCTCCGGTGGCGAGCGCAATCGACTCTTGCTGGCGCGCTTGCTAGCCAAGCCTGCCAATCTTTTGGTGCTGGATGAGCCGACCAACGATCTTGATTTGGAAACCCTCGAAGTTCTGGAGCAAACCCTGCTCGAATATGACGGTACGTTGTTGGTGGTGAGCCATGACCGTGCATTTCTGGATAACGTGGTCACCAGCCTGTTGGCCTTTGAAGGCGATGGCAAAATCCGCGAAGTGGTCGGCGGATACGCCGATTGGCTGAAAATCCGTGATGCCGAGCAAAAGTCATTGCCTTTGGCGGCAGCGAAGAGTGCGGCTCCTGTGGTGGTGGCCAGCCCTGCGGCGGCAGTGCCAAGCGCCAATGTGGCGCCCCAACCATTGGCCAAGCCGCGCGCTAAACTGAGCTATAAAGATCAACGTGAGCTGGACATGCTGCCAGGAAAAATTGATGCGCTTGAGGCTGAGCAAGCTGAACTAACTACCCGTAGCAGTGAAGCCGCGTTTTACCAAAACGATGCGGCAAGCATTCAAGCCGTTATGGATCGGCTGGCAGCGATAGGCGAAGAGCTCAATGCAGCCTATGCGCGTTGGGCGGAGTTGGATGACACGGGTAAATGAATACGTGCTGATCCAGTGTTCGGGCGGATTGAGTCGTTGAAGGTGTCGTTAAACTAACGAGAGATTCTGGATGCTTAACACAATCCGCGTACGAACCAACATCCTTATTACGATTGCCACGGTGGTCGTGATACTCGCGCTGACCATGCTTGGGCTACAGATTTATCTTGGTGAGCGCCTTGCGCAGAAGGCTACACAGCAGGCCTTCAGCCACGTGGCTGAGAAAATCCAGGCATCCATTCAAAGTCGGGACGCATTAGCGAAAGAACGTCTCCGCTTGATTGAGTATTACCCCGACATAGTTGTGCCTCAATTCACGGGGCAGATGTTATCAATTGAACGTGTCAAGCAATTTGCCCATGCCATGGGGAATGATGCGCAGATTTATGCAATCTACACGGGCTATCCCAATGGGGACTTATTTGAAGTCATCAGCATGTCGTGTGCCGCAGACTTGTATTCCTCCATGAATGCCCCTTTGGCAACACGCTGGATTGTCCTGCGTGTATTTGATACTCCGCGTCATGGCCGAATCAAGGTTATTGATTTTCTGGATGAGGAATTTGAAATCATCGCCACTCGCGATGAAAATACAAATTACGACAGCCGGATACGCCCCTGGTTTGTGCAGGCACAGGGTAGAGATGATGTGGTGCGTAGTGCGCCATATTTGTTTTCCAGTATTCATCAGCAAGGTATTACCTTTTCAAGGAAACTGAATACGCCGGAGGGTGAGGGGGTGATTGCCCTGGACTATACTCTGCATGGATTGAGTGCGCTTTTAAAAGCACAAAGTTTTTTTGCCACAGGGTATATTTCACTTTTTACTGCCGATGGTGATTTAAGTGCAACGTCAGGTCGTGAAAATGTGACGGACATGGCGCTTAAAGCTGCAATTCTAGAAAATAAAATCAATCATATCATCCATTATGAAAGCGCTGGCGAGGCTCGTTATGGTTTAATTGTTCCCCTGGATCAGGGTGTAGAAGATGGTTCTTTAATCGCCTTGAGTGTTTCGGCCAAGGAAATGCTTGATCCGTATATGGATAGCATGATCTATTCATTTCTAAGCGCATTGGTTGTATTGCTTCTGATGTATCCCATCGTGCGTTATGCCACTGGGTTGATTGTGCATCCGATTCAAGATCTAATGAATGAAAATGAAAAAATTAAAAATCGAAAATACAATGAGGTTAAGCCAATAAAAACCAATATTGTGGAGTTTATTGATTTATCCAGTTCACAACTTGCCATGTCGAACAGTATTCTAGAGTATGAGGAATCTCAGAAAGAGTTACTTAAGTCATTTGTACGCTTGATTGCGGATGCGATTGATGAGAAATCTCCTTATACGGGGGGGCACTGCAAACGTGTTCCCGTGATTGCCATGATGCTTGCCAAGGTGGCTGATGCACAAAATGAAGGGAGTTTGAGCAGTTTTTCTTTCCCAAACCAGGATGAGTGGGAAGCCTTTGAAATGGGCGCCTGGCTGCATGACTGCGGAAAAATTACTACCCCCGAATTTGTGGTTGATAAAGCCACCAAGCTTGAAACCCTGTACAACCGCATTCATGAAGTTCGTATGCGCTTTGAGGTAATATGGCGCGATATTGATATCCAGTATTTTTCACGGATAAGTCAAGGTGAAAGTAAAATGGAAGCTGAGGGTTGGCGCGATGAGCAACAGCGCCAACTTATTGATGAGTTTGGTTTTATTGCACGTTGCAATATCGGCGGAGAGTTAATGGGTGATGTCGATATTCAAAGAATTCAGACGATTGCTCAGCGAACTTGGCTTAGGCATTTTGATGATCGACTGGGTTTGTCTGACCAGGAAATACTGCGTTATAAAGCTTCGCCTCCTCCAGCTCTTCCCGTGATCGAAAACCTTCTCGCCGATAAGCCGGAACATCGAATTGAGCGCTTCGATTTTGATTATGCAGCCTATATTCAGGATGGATTCAAGCTGCATGTGCCTGAGCTGCTCTATAATTACGGTGAGCTGTATAATCTTTCGATAAGAAAAGGTACGCTGTCGCCGGAAGACCGCTTCAAAATCAACGAGCATGTGATTATGAGCATCAAGCTTTTGGAGCAACTACCATTGCCGGACGCAATGCGGCGCATTCCCGAGTATGCAGGAACCCACCATGAAACAATGGATGGCAGCGGTTATCCACGTGGTTTGACGCGTAATGAGTTATCCATTCCTGCACGTATTATGGCAATTGCGGATATTTTCGAAGCACTGACCGCGAGTGATCGCCCGTACAAGCGCGGTAAAACCCTCACGGAGGCTTTGGGTATCATGCGGCGCATGGTGGACGAGCAACATATTGATGCCGATTTGTTCGCGCTGTTTTTGCGCTCGGGCGTTTATCTTGAATACTCAATGAAGTATTTAAAACCTGAACAGCTTGACGATGTGGATGTCGATTTGTTGTTGGGGAGCAAGACCGCTTGATGGTTATGGGCACTTTTATAAATTCAATCAAGCCGACCAAGTTGTCGATTGGGGCAAGGCAAAACACGGCGAAAAAGCGCAGCATAGACTGCTATGTGAGCATTTTGAGACGTGTTTTGCCGCAGCAAGATTCGAGCGCCTCTCCTGCGCAGCAGGCCTTGGGCAAGGATGCCCAAGGGGTGCGAGAACAGGACGCGCGGCTTCAGTGGATTTATAGAAGTGCCCTTATTTGGGCATCTGCGCCTTTGGTTCAGGCCAGGCAAGTATGGCCAGTAGAGCCATGGATGTGCCAATACATGATTCGGTAAAGCGCAAACCCGCATTCTGTAGCGGGTTCAGATCTGGATTCATGCTTGCCGCGACCATAATGACGGCGACGGTGATGGACGCGAGGCGCGCGTGATCGGGGATGCGCACGGCATGGCAGAGTAGAACGGTCACAAATATGGTGGCGGCCATCCCGGCGGGGCTAAATGGCAGCATGCTCAGGTAAGCCGCGCTGATGACTGCTCCAATGAAGGTTCCAAGAATACGCAACCAGGCGGATGTCCATGTGTCGCGTTGCGTTGCCTGGAGTACGACGATGCCGGATATGGTGGACCAAAGTCCGCCGATGAGCGCCGAATCATTGTGAAATAGGCCCGTGAAGTGTATCCCCACCCAGTACGAGGCCAGCGCGACCAGCGTGATCTGTGTCGCTATACGCAAGCTGTCAGGCAAGGCCATTGGAATAGGTCTACCCCTTGATGGTATCGGTGCCCTTATTTCTGTGCAGCTTGCTTGGCCGCATTACGCCGTGCAATCTCATCCCAATCGATGTTGTTGCAGGCTTCGCATTCTTCTTTCAGGATGCCGAGCTTGACGAATAGGGCATGAAGCTTGCAGCCAACGCAGAAGCCGAGCACGCTTTCCATCCACATGAAGCCAAGGCAGACCCAGACCAGAATCAGCGGAATCCAGTAGGGCATGAAGCTTACGGTATCGGGTAGCAAGGGCTGTCCGGCCAGGCCGTTGACAAAATCAGCCACGGGTACGGGATTGAAAAATACGAGGCAGACGGCAATCAAGGTGGCGCCAATGCCCCAGGCAAAGCGCTTGGGCGCAAGCGGTTTCCACACTGGAGCGGTTTTGCGCGCGAGAAAAGTGGAAATCAGGATGGTGGGGGATAGGCGCGAAGTGGTGACGCTCATGCCCGCCAGCATTTCAAACAGGCCGTAGAACAGCACCCAGGTTTGAGCGGTGTATTCCCATGTACGCTTAATCACTTGTGCCGCGTAGATCGTGTGCCCATCCCAGTCGGTTTCGTAGGTGTCGGTGAGCGAGTTGCCGTCCACAATCCAGCGCATTCCCCAGATTGCGTCGATCAGGGTTAGGGTCATATACAAAGGGATAATAAGCAGAATGCCTGCACGAATACGCACGGCGACTTCGTTGATGTAGGGCGCGGTTTCGCTTGTGTCTCTGAACCACAGGTTTTTAAGAAGCTGCATCATGGGGTTGCCTCGGGTATGACTATTGGGGATTGGCCTTGGCGGGGCGTTGCTGTGAGTACTGCAGCTGCCCGCTAGGAATAGCACTGGGTTTGCATCATACGCTTCGGTTAAAAATCTGCGCTTTGCATGTTTTTATGCTCTATTAGCGTGGGCTTATGCTTTGGCTTGTTTTTTGAGCTGAACCAGCGCCTGTCTGGCCTCGGTGTGTGCATTTGCTGATGCCGCCGCATAGCACCAGCTTAGATAATGCTCGATGAACACGGCGGCCAATGGCGCAATCTCCGGGCACTGCCTGTGTAGACGTTGCAACAAAGCGCGGGGGGCTTCGGCGGGGATGATTTCAATGCCAAGGCGGCGCAGTTGCTGTAAAAACGCTTGCCACAGGCGTTGTTGTGGGCTGAGTTTGGGCTGTGCGCGCCAGCGTTGGAAAAGCTTGATTGCGACAAGGCTGAGCACAAGGCTCAAGCCAACCAGCCCCCACAATTTAAGATTTTGATTACCCACCCAGCCTAAAGCCTGCAACAGTTTTTGTTGGTCACTGGCATCAAAGCCCAAAACCCAGCGATTCCAGCGGTTTTCCAAGCCATCCCATTGCAGGCGAACGCGATGTAAAAAGCCAAAATCACGGCGCAGAGCGGCAGGAAGTTGGGCTGCGTTGCTGGGTACTGCGGCAGCCGCACCGCCTTCAATACGCTCGGGGGCAACACTGGCTGTGGGGTCGATACGCACCCAGCCTAATCCATCCAGCCAGATTTCCGCCCAGGCATGGGCATCGCCCTGGCGCACAATCCAGTAACCATCGGGGTGACGCTCGCCGCCCAAATAGCCGGTGATGACGCGTGCGGGTAGGCCGGCCGCGCGCATGAGTAGAACAAATGCGGTGGCGTAATGCTCGCAAAAACCGGCGCGGGTATTGAACAGAAAATCGTCCATGCCATCCTGGTCTTGCAGAATGGGCGGTTCGAGGGTGTAGCTAAAGGTTTCGTTTTTGAAGTGGTCGAGCGCGCGTTGAATGCGCTCCTGCGGTGGCAGCGTGCGCCAAGCTGAGCCAAGATCCTGTAGCAGCGGGTTGTCGGCAGCTGGAAGTTGCAGACTGAGTTTACGCAGGCGCTCGGGTAGCTCCATATCGAGTTTGGCGCTTGGGTCGCTTTTCATTTTTAGCAGTTGGCGCGAGTCTTGCGGCAGGCGGAAACGCAAGCTGTGGTCGGCCAGCAGGTTGGCACCTTCAGGTGCATTCAAGGGACGATCCAGCGCGGGCAGAATGGTGTTGTGGCTGGCTTCCAGCATCAGGCTGTAGTGGAGTACCGCGCCTTGCACCTGGACGCTGTGCGCTTTTTGTTCTTCACTGAGGAGAGAAAATTCAGCAGGTAGGCGCTCCCAGCGCTGACCGTCGTAGCCCCAAAATACGGGGCCACGCCAGTAAAGCTGATTTTGTGCGGGCTCGGTGTCTTCGAATGTGGCGCGGAAGGCGAGTTCGGGCGAGCGGGATAGTTGGCTAATCGTGCCCGGTGCAAGCTCATCGGATAAACCTGTGCTGGCTTGTGTGGCTTGCGGTAGGCCGAACAGCGGCGCGCTGGGGCGGGGCACGATAATGAAAAGCACCAGCGCCAAGGGCAGGCTGTAGGCCATTGGAATGAGGCTGGATTTCAGGCTGCTGCCGAGTGCTCGCGGCTCAGCGTTGTGGCTGAGTTCGTTAAGCAGGCTGATGAGCAGGGCAAAGCTGGCCAGCGACCACAGCGCGGCAAGTGGACTTTGGTCGAACAGAAACAGGGTGAATAAAAGGAAAAGCCCCAGAAGGTTGACGATGCGCGCATCGCGCAAATTGCGCGCCTCCAGCAGCTTGAGGGCGGTAAGCATCAGAATAAAACTTACCCCGCCGTCGCGCCCGATAAGCGTGCTTTGTGTGGCCCAGACGAGCGTCATGCCGCCAAGCATGAGCAGAATCAACACCCAGCGCGGCGGCGCAGGCAGGCGTTGTGTCAGGTGCAGGGCTTGCCAGCCAAAACCCAGCGCAATCCACACGCTAATGGGGGGCGGCTGAAAAAGAACATGCGGCAGCACAATGAAGCCGATCACCAGCAAAACCCGTAGGCGCATTGCGGGCGATAGCGCTGGGAGGGCCGTTTGGGTGGTTTTTGTGCGCAAGCCATTCATGGGTACCCTCATGTGGCTTCAGCCAAAAGTCGCAGACAATGCAGGCGGTGGCTGTCGCCAAGCCCTGCTGGCGTCGCGGCACGATTTAGCAAACGCAAAATATAGGGCTCACCATGGTGTTCGCAGTGCAGAATCCAGGCGGCGAGTTGCGCAAGGCGTGCTTCCAATGGCAAGTCGAGCAGCAAAGTCTCATCAAGCAGATGAGGGGTGGGTTCCGCCGATGCGTCACTGCCGAATTGCTTGACCCTTAGCACGGGCTGCTCCGGGCTGGATTTGGCCAGCGATTTCCAGTGGATGCGTGCAGGGCTGTCTCCGGTCTGGTAGTTGCGCAGGCCATGAAAGTCATCCTGCCCCTGGCTGGTATTGGGGCGAGCCATCGCCGGAAGCGGCCGATCACCCTGCGGCGCGGGGTAAACCCAGTATTTGCCCGCCAAGGGTAGGCTGCGCTCGACACGCAGCAGGCCCATGTGGTCGCGCGTCATGAGCCGCAGGGTACCCACAGGATGCACGCCACGTGGGCGCTGTGGAAGGCTGAGTTGCAGGAAGCTTTGGGTGATTTCCATGGCAGGGGGGGGCAGGTGTTTATCCGTCGAAGGTATAGCCATGCTGAGCCACAGCCCTTGCGCACCATGCAATTCAACAGAGAACAAAAGCGCGCTATTGGCAAAGCCGGAGTCGATCTGTCGCACCTGAATCTGCACACGATCAAGGCGGCTGCGCAGGCCAATCAGACCGCCAATGGCGAGTGCGCTCAGCCAGAAAGCAAAGAAAAAGCCGAGGTTGTTGGCGTATTGCGCCGCACCGAAAAGCAACACAATGACCAAAGCCAAGAATGGCAGGGCAAGCGGTTCGATATGCAGGGATTTCATGCAACGCTTTCGGCAGGCGCAATACGTTCCAGCAGCCAGTGCGCAGGACTGACGTGACTTTGCGCAAGGATGGGGTCGGCAAAGCTCAAACGGTGGCCGCTGATGTGCGGCGCGAGTTGGCGCAGATCTTCCGGTTCAACATGCGCACGACCATGCAGCAATGCCCACGCACGCGCCGCATTCAGCCACCCGAGGCCGGCGCGCGGCGAAAGGCCATGTACAAAAATACCGTGCTGCCGACTGGCGGCGAGCAGGTCGAGCAGGTGATTGATCACAGCGGGGCTGGTATGTACGAGGTTGACCTGCGCGCGCAAATGCAGCACTTGCTCGACGCTGAGACAGGGTTTAAGCCCTTGAGCCATCAAACGTGTATTGCCTTGGGTGAGCATCTGGCTTTCAGCGCGGCGATCAGGGTAGCCGAGGGAAAGGCGGAATAAAAAGCGATCCAATTGGGACTCAGGCAGGGGGTAGACGCCATGCTGCTCCATAGGGTTTTGCGTGGCGATAACGAAAAAAGGATGCGGCAGCGGGTGCGTCGTGCCATCCACACTCACCTGTTGCTCTTCCATCGCTTCAAGCAAGGCGCTTTGCGCCTTCGGGCTGGCGCGGTTGATCTCGTCGGCGAGTAACACCTGGGCAAAGATCGGACCAGGCTGGAAGCGGAAGCTGCTGGTCGCTGGTTGATAAATCGACGCACCAATCAGGTCGGCGGGTAAAAGGTCACTGGTAAATTGCAGACGGTGCGCCTGCAAGCCCAGGGTGTGTGCCAATGCAGTCGCTAGGGTGGTTTTTCCTACGCCGGGAATGTCCTCGAGCAGTACATGTCCACCGGCCAGGAGTGCGGTAAGTGCAAGGCGGATGCGATCCTGCTTGCCAATAAGGGCTTCGGATACACGAGCAATCACGCAATCGAGTTGGGCGCGGATAGGAGGAGTCATGGTGGTGCAATGAATTGATGAATTAAGGGCTAGTCTAAGTTGAAGATTGAGAAAGTCATTAGCGTTACGTGGCATTCATTTGTGGTGACTAGCTATTTTCAAATCTTACGGTTTAGAGAAAACTGTGCTATTGTGCCGCGCTCATTGAAGCCGGATTGCCCGAAATAACCCTTTGCGGGACTTGATTTTTGGGCGCACGGCGGATGATCTTTGCGAAAGTGGCGGAATTGGTAGACGCACTGGATTTAGGTTCCAGCGCCTTTGGCGTGGGGGTTCGAGTCCCCCCTTTCGCACCATATTCTTACCCCAATGCCACGATTAAGGTGTTGGGTTTTTTCTATCCGTGATGATGAACTTTTTGGGGTGTTTGACGTGCAAGTAACTTTGGAAACAGCGGAAGGCCTGCTGCGCCGTTTGTCGATTCATGTTCCGGCTGCTCGCCTGGATGAAGCCACCGAACTGCGCTTGAAAGAAATTGGTCGCCGTGTGCGCGTCGATGGATTCCGCCCTGGCAAGGTTCCCGCGCAGGTCATCCGTCAGCGTTATTTGCCACAAGCACGCGAAGAAGCGCTGGATAACCTTGTACAAAGCACCTATGGCGAAGCCCTTCAGCAGCAGGCTTTGAACCCCGCTGGCGCACCGCGTATCACCGAGTTCAAGCTGCCTGAAGGCGAAGAAGGCTTGCGTTATGTGGCCGAAATCGAGGTGTATCCTGAAATTACCTTGGCGGCGATGAGCCAAATCAAAATCGAGCGCCCGCAAACCGAAATCGGTGAAGCCGACGTGGATACCATGATCGACAATCTGCGCAAGCAGCGCGCCACCTTTGCCATGGTTGAACGTGCAGCGGCAGAGGGTGATCGCGTCACCGTGGATTTCAAGGGCAGCATCGACGGTGAAGCTTTTGATGGCGGCACGGGCGAAAATATGCCGTTGATTTTGGGCCAAGGCGCGCTGCTCAAGGATTTTGAAGCGCCTATCGCCGGCATGAAGGCTGGCGAGAGCAAGACGATTGCAGTTACCTTCCCTGACGATTACCACGCTGAACATCTGCGTGGACAAACGGCCAGTTTTGATATCACTGTCAAGAGTGTCGAAGAAACCGTTTTGCCCGAATTGGATGATGCGTTTTGTGCTGCATTTGGCGTGAAAGAAGGTGGCGCAGCCACATTGCGTGAAGAAGTACGCAAAAACATGGCGCGTGAGCTTGATCAGGCGATTAAACGTAAACTCAAGCTGCAAGTGATGGAAGGTTTGTTGGCAGCGAATGATTTCGCCGTGCCACAGGTTATGGTTGAAGAAGAATCTGCACGTGTACGTGAGCAATTCACCAAGCAAATGCGCGGTGCGCCACAGGGCGAGCTGCCGTTGAAGCTGTTTGAAGGTGAGGCTGTGCGGCGGGTGAAGCTCGGTTTGTTGGTATCTGAGTTGGTGAAAGCCAGCGAACTGCGTGTCGAGCCTGAGCGTTTGAACGCATTGTTGGATACCATTGCGGCCAGCTATGAAGACCCTGAAGAAGTGAAGAACTATTACCGCAGCCGTGCCGACTTGATGCAAAACCTGCGCGATATGGCAGCTGAAGAGCGTGTGGTTGATTTTGTGCTGGAAAATGCCAGTGTGGTCGATGTGCCGACTGCGTTTGCGGACGTGGTTAAACCAGCGCAATAAGCTGACGCAATAAGTCTTTTGCTCACTCAACAACCAAGGCAATCAAGATGAACTCAACGTACCGTAGCAGCACCGAAGAAATGGTTCCTTACGCCGGGCTCGTGCCCATGGTCGTGGAGCAGAGCGCGCGCGGCGAACGTGCATATGACATTTACTCGCGACTGCTGAAGGAGCGGGTGATTTTCATTGTGGGTGAGATTGAAGACCACATGGCCAATCTTGTGGTGGCGCAGTTGTTGTTTCTGGAATCGGAAAGTCCTGACAAGGACATTCATCTGTACATCAACTCGCCGGGCGGTGTGATTACTTCCGGCATGGCGATTTATGACACCATGCAGTTCATCAAGCCGGATGTCAGTACATTGTGCATTGGTCAGGCGGCCAGTATGGGCGCGTTTTTGCTGGCGGGTGGCACCAAGGGCAAGCGTTTTTGTCTGCCGAATTCACGGGTGATGATTCATCAGCCCTTGGGCGGTTTTCGTGGTCAGGCATCGGACATCAAAATTCATGCCGAAGAAATCATTAAAACCCGCAATCGCATGAATGAATTGCTGGCCTTCCACACCGGGCAGCCGGTTGAGCGCGTTGAGCAGGATACCGACCGTGATAATTTCATGGATGCTGATACGGCTCAGGCTTACGGTCTGATTGATAAGGTGCTGAGTCGCCGCGAGTCTTGAGAATCTGGTTACGATCTCGCAGCGCAGCGCAGCGCAGCACATCGCAGTGCGGAAATTGACCTCAAAATGTTCACATAGATAACTTTGCTGCCCTTTTTCGGTTGATTCCCGCATGCACTGCATCCGTTGAGCACGGTCGTATTCAGGTTCTAGCCCCCCCTTGTTGACGATGTTTTACCGCCCCCGCCGTGCGTTTGCATCGCGGGGGCTATTTTATTGTTTGGTGTATTGCAGATTTCTTGTGGGCTTGCATCTGCAACTCAAAAGCTGCATGTTTGTCTCCAAAGTAATATTCGAAAATAACGTTTTAGAGGTCGCCTAATGACTAAGAAGAATGATGACACTGCGGAAGGCAAGTTGCACTGCTCGTTTTGTGGTAAGAGCCAGGATGCCGTACGTAAGTTGATTGCTGGCCCATCGGTGTACATTTGCGACGAATGCGTTGATTTGTGCAACGATATTTTGCGAGAAGAGTTGCAGGAGGAGGCTGAGATTGGCGAGCGCAAGCTGCCAACGCCACATGAAATTCGCGCCATTCTTGACGAATATGTGATTGACCAGGGTGCGGCGAAAAAGGCGCTTACTGTAGCAGTGTACAACCACTACAAACGTCTGGATTTATTTGGCAAGCGCGGCAAGGCCGATGAGTCCGACGTGGAGATGGGCAAGAGCAATATCCTGTTGATCGGCCCGACAGGCTCAGGAAAAACCCTGTTGGCAGAGACTTTGGCGCGCATCCTGGATGTGCCCTTCGCCATCGCTGATGCTACCACGCTGACTGAAGCCGGCTATGTGGGTGATGACGTGGAAAGTATCGTGCACAAACTGCTGCAAAAGTGCGACTACAACGTCGAACGCGCGCAAACCGGCATTATTTTTGTGGATGAGATCGACAAAATCACGCGCAAGGGCGACAACCCATCCATTACGCGCGATGTATCAGGTGAGGGTGTGCAACAGGCTTTGCTCAAACTGATTGAAGGAACAGTGGCTGCGGTTCCACCCTCCGGTGGACGTAAGCATCCACAGCAGGATTACCTGCATGTGGATACTTCCAACATTCTGTTCATTTGCGGTGGAGCCTTCGAGGGCTTGGATAAAATTGTGCAGCGTCGTGCCGAAAAGGGCGGTATTGGCTTTTCCGCAGATGTTAAAAGCAAGGATGACAAGCGCTCCTTGAGCCAGCTTTTCAAGGATGTTGAAGCTGAAGACCTAGTGAAATACGGTCTGATTCCTGAAATCGTCGGGCGTTTGCCGGTGACGGCGGTGTTGGAAGAATTGGATGAAAAAGCGCTGGTGCGCATTTTGACCGAGCCGAAGAATGCTCTGACCAAGCAGTTTGCAAAATTGTTTGACATGGAAGATGTACTGCTTGAGTTCCGCCCCGAAGCACTAAACGCAGTAGCGACCAAGGCCATGTTGCGCAAAACGGGAGCGCGCGGTCTGCGTACCATTCTGGAACATACCTTGCTTGATACGATGTACGACTTGCCTTCGTTGCAAAACCTACAAAAAGTCGTGGTGGACGAAGCAAGTATCAAGGGTGAAGGTCAGCCGTTCCTGGTGTTTGATAATCCAGAAGTTACTCGCGTGGCTTCATAGTCAAGGCTCGCTTTTGGGTGCTTGCATATATCCACTTTGATAGGGTGGGCGTTCTTGTAACACAAGATTCACGCCCTTAATGTCCAACACATTAGGCAGCATTTTGCTGCATTGAGGACACGCTAATGCCCCATTCTGAAGTCGAAGTTACTAACGTTGTTTCCCACACGCCCGCACATGTTCCGGTATTGCCGTTGCGTGACGTGGTGGTTTATCCGCATATGGTCATACCCCTGTTTGTGGGGCGTGAAAAATCCATTGCGGCGCTTGAAGCCGCGCTTAAGGCAAATAAACAAATTGTGCTGGTTGCGCAAAAAAGTGCGGATGTGGACGACCCTATGCTGGAGGATTTGCACAGCATAGGAACCCTGTCGCAAATATTACAACTCCTTAAATTACCCGATGGCACTGTTAAAGTGCTGGTCGAGGGTAGTGAGCGAGTGCATGTCGAACACTTGGCGCAGAGCGATGCCTATTTCACTGCCAGCGTGAGTGCGATTAGTGAAGAAGTGCCATTGGACGAGCGCGATCTTGATGTGCATCGCCGTACTTTGCTCGGACAATTTGAGCATTACATTAAGCTCAACAAGAAAATCCCCCCAGAAATACTAAGCTCGCTGGAAGGCATTGATGATGCCTCGCGTCTTGCCGATACCATCGCAGCGCATATGGCGCTCAAGCTGGAAGAAAAGCAGCGCATCCTTGAAATGGTGGTGGTTTCCGAACGCATGGAGCAACTGATGGCGCTGATTGAAGCCGAAGTTGAGCTTCTGCAGGTTGAAAAGCGCATCCGTGGCCGTGTCAAGCAGCAGATGGAAAAAAGTCAGCGCGAGTATTATCTCAACGAGCAAATGAAGGCCATTCAGAAGGAGCTGGGCGAGATGGAGGATGCTGCGCCCAGCGAACTTGAGTCGCTGGAGCAGCGCATTCAAAGCGCCGGAATGCCCAAGGAAGCCCTGGAAAAGGCACGCGCTGAACTGAATAAGCTCAAAATGATGCCGCCGATGTCGGCGGAGTCCACCGTGGTGCGCAATTACCTCGACTGGATGTTGCAAGTGCCCTGGAAAAAGCGTAGCAAAGTACGTAATGATCTGAGCCTTGCCGAGCAGGTGCTGGATGTTGATCATTACGGCTTGGAGCGTGTCAAGGAGCGCATTCTTGAGTATCTTGCCGTGCAACAGCGAGTCAAGGCGCTCAAAGGCCCTATCCTGTGCCTAGTCGGACCGCCGGGTGTAGGCAAGACTTCGCTTGGGCAATCCATTGCCAAGGCGACGAACCGCAAGTTCGCGCGTATTGCCCTTGGTGGCGTACGTGACGAGGCTGAGATTCGCGGGCATCGCCGCACTTACATTGGCTCCTTGCCGGGGAAAATTGTGCAAACCCTAGCCAAGGTCGGAACAAGGAATCCGCTGATTTTGCTGGATGAAATCGACAAAATGTCGAATGACTCACGCGGTGATCCGTCTTCTGCCATGCTTGAGGTGCTTGATCCTGAGCAAAATAACAGCTTTGCTGATCATTACATGGAAGTGGAAATTGATCTTTCCGAGGTCATGTTCATCGCCACAGCCAACAGCCTGAATATTCCCGGCCCCCTGCTTGATCGTATGGAAGTCATTCGTCTGGCGGGTTACACCGAGGATGAAAAGGTCAATATCGCCCAGCGTTATCTATTGCCCAAGCAGATGAAAAACAATGGGTTGCGTGAAAATGAGTTGCTGGTGAACGAGGCGGCCTTGCGCGATATCGTGCGTTACTACACCCGTGAGGCTGGCGTGCGTAATCTTGAGCGTGAAATCTCCAAGATTGGGCGCAAAGTAGTCAAAGAGATCTTGTTGGCGACACCGGAAACCAAGGCCAAGGGCGCGATCAAGGTTACGCCGGAGAACCTCGACAAGTATCTGGGTGTCCGTCGCTTCAGCTTCGAGCGCGCTCAGGAGGCCAATCAGGTCGGTCAGGTCAATGGCTTGGCGTGGACGGAAGTTGGTGGCGACCTGTTGACCATTGAGTCGGCCATTATGTCGGGCAAGGGCAAACTGAGTTTTACCGGCCAGCTCGGTGAGGTGATGCAGGAATCGATTCAAGCAGCGATGACGGTGGTTCGCTCGCGCGCAGACTCTTTGGGTATCGCTGCGGATTTCCATGAAAAGTATGATATTCACATTCACGTCCCCGATGGTGCGACCCCAAAGGATGGACCGAGTGCGGGCATTGCGATGTGCACGGCCTTGGTATCGAGTTTGACTGGGATTCCCGTGCGTGCCGATGTGGCGATGACTGGTGAAATTACCTTGCGTGGTGAGGTGATGCCTATCGGTGGTCTGAAGGAAAAGCTCCTTGCGGCACACCGTGGTAATATTCGTATGGTCTTGATTCCAGAGGAAAATCGTAAAGATTTGGTTGAGATTCCTCAAAATGTCAAAGACAAGCTGGATATTCGCCCAGTGAAGTGGATTGACCAGGTGCTTGAGCTGGCGTTGGCTGAACCCCCGCGCCCGCGCGTTGAGCCCGCCGCCTCGGTCGAGCTTGCCGGGCGTGTAGTCGTTTCACCAGAGGTGCCACTTGCGCATTGATGTTTTTTTTAGTCTGTAGGACTTGAGTAGCAGTTGCCCAGCAGATGGGGTTGGTGTGCGTTTATATCGGTATTTGCGACTTAGCGTTGACGCTGTGTAAACCCCTTGTTATAAAGCAGCACGTCCTCGCGCCTCTAACGATGGGCGTTGCTCACACCCTGCCATTGGGCGAATGTGGCATACCAAGCCTCTTTAGCCTACCTACTTAAAAACAAGGATCTTCAAGCCATGAATAAATCTGAACTGATTGATGCTGTCGCCCACTCTGCAGATATCACCAAAGCTGCTGCAGCCAAGGCTGTGGATGGCGTGATTGCTGCCGTTACCGAAGCCCTCAAGAACGGCGAGCAAGTAACCTTGGTTGGTTTTGGTACTTTTTTGGTACGCGAGCGTGAAGCGCGTACTGGCCGCAACCCACAGACCGGTGCTGAAATCAGTATTGCGGCCTCCAAGCTGCCTTCATTCAAGGCAGGTAAGGGCTTGAAGGATGCCGTAAACGGTTAATTGGTGTTTTTTTGAATCCCCTCGCGCTCGCGCCTGGTGCCATTTGGCCAAGTGTGAGACGAGGGGTTTTTTATGTAGGCAATTCCATACATTCGCTAACGTGAAGTTGAAAAAGGGCTTTCCTGCCCTTTTTCAACGCGCCACGCTCGGCACATGTCCGTGCGTGGCTACAACAATTCAAATACTTGCGTATTTGAATTGCGTGCGAGGCATCCATGCCTCGCTTTAGCGAATGTATAGAAGCCCCCTTGTTAATTTATATCCCCTTGTTCATAGAGATAGTTCTGCCATGTTGATGGATTTACGCGAAAAAATTTCCGGATGGATTGCCTATACCATCGTCGGTCTAATTACCGTCCCATTCGTTTTGTGGGGTGTGGGTGAGTATTTCCAGGGCGGGCAAGCCCAACCTCTCGCTACTATCAATGGTCAGGACATCAGCCAGGGCGCTTTCGACCAGGCCTATGAGCAGGAGCGTCAGCGTATTGCACAGCAGTTTGGTGGCACCGTGTCACCGGAAATGCTGGAAGGTATGGGCATCAAGCGCCAGGTGCTGAACAGCTTGGTCATGCGTGAGGTTTTGAGTCAGTACGCCCAAGCCAATGGGTTGCGCGTGAGTGATGCCGAGCTGGCGGGGCTGCTGCGCTCCATCCCTGCTTTCCAGGATAACGGTCAATTCAGTCAGGCGCGTTATGAGCAAGTACTGCGTTTGCAGGGGCAGGTGCCGCAAGGTTTTGAACCATTGGTGCGTCTGGATCTGGTCGTGCAGCAACTGCAGGACGGTATTGCGCGATCAGCTTTTGTGACCCAAGCCGATGTCGATAGCTATGTGCGCCTGCGTGATCAGACTCGCGAAGTTGAGGTGTATCTGCTGCCCGCAGCTCAGCGCCTGACAGCAATCAAACCGGACGAGGTAGCTATAGCAACCTATTTCAATGCGCATCAGGCGGATTTTCGCCGTGCGGAGCGCGTGCGGGTTGAAAAAATTGAGTTAAGTGTTGAGAATCTGGCCAAGTTGATGAAGCCCTCTGAAGAAGATATCCGTGTGGCGTATGAAGCCTATGTGGAGGCGCAGAAACAGCTTGAAGCACGTCAGACGCGTCATATTCTTCTTGCGGTGGAGCCGGGTGCAGATGAGTCCGTTGCGCGTAAAACCATCGAAAACCTGCGCCAGCGCGTTGACAATGGCGAAGACTTTTCCAAATTGGCCGAAGATTTTTCCCAGGATCCAGGCTCCGCCAAGCAAGGTGGCAAACTAGGCTCTGTAACGCGCGGCATGATGGTCGAGCCGTTTGAAAAAGCCCTTTTTGCACTGCCCAAGGTCGGGGCAGTGAGTGAACCGGTACGCAGCCAGTTTGGTTGGCATTTGATTGTGTTGGATAGTATCGAGCCGGTCACCGCCAAACCACTGGAGTCTGTGCGTGCGCAAATCGAGCAGGATGCCCGTCTGGCCATGGCTGAAGCGCAGTTTCATGATTATGCCGATCGCCTGGCGACGCTGACTTACGAGCATCCGGACAGCTTGTTGCCTGCCGCTGAACAGTTGGGTTTGAGCGTGACGCAGAGCGATTGGCTGGAGCGCGCTGCAGTAGGCGATAAGGCCAAAATGCAACAGGCGGCGTTCAGTGACGACGTGCTGAAGCAGGGACGTAACAGTGAGGTATTGGATTTGGGTAACCAGCAATCTGTCGTGCTGCGACTGCTGGAACATGAAGATGCCGCCGATCAGCCTTTGGCGAGTGTACGTGCCGAAGTTGAAAAACGTTTAATTGAGCAAGAGCTCAGCAAAGCGATGCAGGCGGAAGCGGAAGCAGTACGTCTTGCGGTAGCGCAAGCTGGTGAGATTGATCAGCCGGCAGGCGTGCAGCGTTCGTTCAGCGGCGCGATCATGCGTCAATCGCGTGAAGTTGAAGCGGATATCGCACGCGCTGTGTTTGCCATGCAGCCTCCATCGGCAGGTTCTGTTTCTACTCAGACGCTGCGCTTGCCTTCTGGTGACTACGCGGTGCTGCGTTTGTTATCGGTCAAGTCTGGAGAACCTGGTCTCGTGGCGGCAGACGAGCGCCAGCGTTTGATGCAGGAGCTGCGGCGCAACCAGGCGATGAATGATAGCGCGGTGTTTGATGCCTATTTGCGCTCGAAGGCTGAGATTACGCAGCGTCAGGATATTTGATGCCGTTGGCGGTTGGCTCGGTACTAATTCACCCTGATTATCAAAGGCTTTGTTGGCCAAGCCTTGCACAAAGGTTGATAATGCGCAGCCATTTCTAACGCTGCGCTTTTTACATGCTTCCCGCCAAAAATATCTTTTCCTACAAGCCTTATTGGGCGAAACGTTTCGGTCCCGCGCCGTTCCTGCCCATGTCGCGGGCGGAAATGGATAAGCTTGGCTGGGATAGCTGCGACATTATTATCGTAGTGGGCGATGCCTACGTCGATCACCCCAGCTTCGGTATGGCGGTGATCGGGCGCATGTTGGAGTCGCAGGGCTTTCGTGTGGGTATTATCGCGCAACCGGACTGGACTTCAGCAGAAGCCTTCCGCCAGCTCGGCAAGCCGAATCTGTTCTTTGGCGTGAGCGCGGGCAATATGGATTCGATGGTGAATCATTACACCTCGGATCGCCGTCTGCGTCATAACGATGCCTATACCCCGAATGATGAACACGGCAAGCGGCCGGATCGTGCCGTCACGGTGTACGCCCAGCGCTGCCGCGAAGCCTACAAGGATGTGCCAGTGATTATTGGTGGCATCGAGGCCAGCTTGCGCCGCATTGCGCACTACGATTATTGGGCGGACAAGGTGCGCCGCTCGGTCTTGCCGGATTCCAAGGCCGACCTGCTGGTGTATGGCAATGCCGAGCGCGCGATTGTGGAAATCGCGCATCGTGCGGCCAAGGGCGAACATCCGCGCGAGATGACAGATATTCGTGGCACCGCATTCATGCGCGATGGCATTCCTGATGGCTGGGTGATGCTGGACTCAACCTCCATCGACGAACCGGGGCCACTCGCACCACCGATTGATCCGTATGCGATGACTTCGGCCGCAACGTGCGACAAAAATGAGGAGGGTTCAGCGGGCGAGCTGAAGACCGAGCAAGTCGTCAAGATCGTGCATCTGCGCCGCGAAATTCCGCGCAATCATCCACGAGAGCTGTCCGTGGTGCGCCTGCCTGCCTATGAGCAGGTGCTCAATGACCCTGTGTTGTATGCCCACGCCTCGCGCGTGTTGCATCTGGAAACCAACCCCGGCAATGCGCGTGCCCTGGTGCAAAAACATGGCAACCGTGATGTGTGGCTCAACCCGCCGCCCATTCCGCTGACCACCCCGGAAATGGACGGCGTGTTTGACCTGCCCTATGCGCGTGCACCGCATCCTGCCTATGGCGAGGCCAAAATTCCGGCCTGGGACATGATTCGCTTTTCGGTGAATATCATGCGGGGCTGCTTCGGCGGCTGCACGTTTTGTTCGATCACCGAGCACGAAGGCCGCATTATCCAAAGTCGCTCGGAAGGTTCCATACTGCGCGAGGTCGAGGAAATCCGCGACAAGGTCAAGGGCTTCACTGGCATTATTTCCGATCTGGGCGGGCCGACCGCCAATATGTACACACTGACCTGCAAGGATGAAAAAATCGAGGAAAACTGCCGTCGTCTGTCCTGTGTCTACCCGGATATTTGCAAAAACCTCAACACCGACCACGGCCCGCTGATTTCGCTGTATCGCAAAACCCGCGCCTTGCCGGGGATCAAAAAGGTGCTGATTGCCTCCGGCCTGCGTTACGACCTGGCGGTGCAGTCACCGGAATACGTCAAGGAGTTGGTCACGCATCATGTCGGCGGTTATCTGAAAATCGCCCCGGAACACACCGAAGGCGGGCCGTTGTCGAAAATGATGAAGCCCGGCATGGGAACCTATGACCGCTTCAAGGCGATGTTCGAGAAGTTCTCACGCGAGGCCGGCAAAGAACAGTACCTGATTCCTTACTTCATCGCCGCGCATCCGGGCACCACGGATGAAGACATGCTCAATCTTGCCCTGTGGCTCAAGGCCAACAATTTCCGTGCCGATCAGGTGCAGGCCTTCCTGCCGAGTCCCATGGCGCTGGCTTCGGCCATGTACCACTCCGGGCGCAACCCGTTGCGTACCGTGCGTCGCGAGGGTACCGAGGAGGTCTACTCACCCAAGGGTCTGAAGCAACGCCGCTTGCACAAGGCGTTCTTGCGCTATCACGATGCCAATAACTGGCCATTGTTGCGCGAGACGTTGAAAAAAATGGGACGCGCCGACCTGATTGGTAATGGCAAGCGGCATCTGATTCCTACCTGGCAACCCGAAGGCACGGGCGATACGGGTGGAGAGGGGGTGCGCACGGGGCGCAAGAATGGCGCGCAAACGTTTTTGACCAAACATACCGGCTTGCCCCCCCGAGGTGAGCGGCCAGCAGCTGCAGGGGGTGCCAAAAAGCCCTTCGGTGGCAAAGCGGATACGCCGCGAGCCACCCCTGGCCGAGCTGAGCCAGCGCGTCCATCGGCAGTGTGGCCGCCCAAGAAAACCAGCGTCAAGGCTCCCGGCAGTACGCCTTCGGGCAAATCCACAGCACCGCGCGGAAAAAATACCCGTAGTCGATAAAGCTTATGCGGCAGCCGTAAAAATGTTTGATGCGCCCTGCGTGGCATAGCAGGCTAATCTTGACCTGCTTCGTCAACAAACTCACACAGGGGGGATACACCATGAAGCGTATTGCAATGATGAGCCTCGGTCTTGCGGCCTTGTTCATGGGAACAGCGGCTCAGGCCAGTCCAGAGATGATCGCCAAAGGTGACAAGCTGCATGCAGAAAAATGCGCGGCTTGCCACAAGGCACCGCACGATGCCAAGTTTTATGAAAGCCGCGTGGGCAAGAAAATTCAGAGCAAGGCCAGCCTGACAACCATGGTCAGCTCCTGCGCCAACCATTTCAATATCGACTGGTTTGATGATGATGTGGCTGCGGTAAGCGAGTATCTCAATGCCAAGTATTACAAGCTGAAGTAGTTCAGGCTTTGCTTGACAGCAAAAGCGGCGACAATGCCGCTTTTTTTATTCTTTGGACTTACGCAAAACCGCCCCAGCGGCGTTCAAGCGCCTCGCCGTACTAAGTGTACTGTCTTCGGCACTTTGCCTTGCTGGAGCACTTTTGCGTAAGTCCTGATTCTTTGGAATGCATCAGCCACAGAGAGCGCAGAGCTTACCGAGGAGGAAGTTATTCTCTGTGCACTTTGTGGTTAAAAATGGTTTGACTGCTTTTGAGTATTGGGAACCACTTAAAGTTGGCTTCGGACTCAATCACCCCCACCTCCGCCACCATCCCCCCCACCGTCGCCACTATCCGAGCTGCTGGCATCATCCAGTGCATCGCCGAGCGCCTGATCGAAGTCGGATTCCAGATTGTCCCAGAACTCGGTGAGTGAAAAATCACTTCCAACCGAGTCACCTGAAGCATCGCTCGATGAACTGTCGCTCGACCCGCCACCGCTGGTATCGCTGAAGGCCGAGCGAGCCAGCTCGTCGGCAAACAGGCTCATCCACAGCGGCAAAATGCCGAAGGCGGCTGCATAGGGCAAAAGGCGCTGGAACGTCTGCTGCAACGCTCTGTCAGGATGGTGTTGGCGAATCTCGTCCATGTCTGCCCGGCTCATGAACAGCTTCAGACCTTCGGCTTGATGGCGCAGTTCACAGGCCTCGGTTGTGGGACGCAGCTCGGAGAGATCCGCAAAGATACTCAGCAAAAAGCCCGCCGCCGTGATCAGAATCACTGAGGTGAGCGGCAGCACGAGTGCGCGGAAGGCTTGCGCACTGTCCCAGGCGACATTGTGGGCAAGCAGGTGTTCATATGTGATGTAACTCAGCCAGACGAGGATGGGAAGCATCAGGAGCAGGATGACTTTGCGTAATCGCGGTGCGTGTTTTGGGCCGATGCTATTGGCCGCCAGCAGGAACAAGCCCATGGAAGCAAAGGCGTACAGGCCGAAGCCCTCCATAAAAAGCATCAGTAGCATGGCAATCAGCGGAATCATCAGCATCAGCGTGAAGACTCGACCTGCCCAGCGTCCGGGTTTGAACAGCCCGCCTTCAATCGTCTGGCGCAGGCTGTTCTGGTGCCGGGTTTTCAGATCGACAATGGTTTCCTGGTTGGCACGCGATAGAGCCATTTCGACCGCGCCACCTTGTGTGATGCGGCGCAGCATGTGCACCAGTTCGCGTTCTTCGTGTGCCTGGGGCAGGGCGGGGGCTTGCGTTGGCACGTTTAGCCAGAAGTCCTTTTTGCCTTGCCGACGTATTTTGAGTTGTTGGGCATTGACCAGATTCATCATGGAAGCGGTCAGTGCGCCGCGATCATAGCCGCGCATGGTCAGCCAGCGCGCCACGGCTGGGCTGAGTCCGGCGGCGGGTTGATACAGCGGGATGATCGGTGCCGATGGGCAGCGGTGTTGCGGGAGTCGCCACTCGGCAAAAAGCCAGGCACCAAGGAGAATGCCGGCGAATATGAAGTTGAGGATGATGAACCATTCGAGGGTCATGGCGGACTCTCCTGTGGGCGCGGGGTGTGGCTGGTTTCCAATTGAAAATAATCGGCGCGGCCAAAGCCGAAGACAGAACCGATCAGGCCATGGGGGAAACTCTCACGCAGCACGTTCAGCTCACGCACGCAGCCGTTGTAATAGCGCCGGGCATATTGGATGTGATCCTCAACGCTTGAGAGCTCGCTCATCAATTGGGCGAAACGCTGGCTGGTTTGCAGGTTGGGATAGGCCTCTACCAGGGCGCGCAGGCGGGTCAGTTCGTCCGAGATGGCTTGCTCAGGCGTGGCCACAGCCTGGGCGGGCAGGTGTTCAAGATCCGCACGTTGCTGTGCGGTGGTGGTGTGCACAAGCTGCTCGAAGCGCGCATACGCCTGCGTGGCTTCGACTAGCTTGGGAATAAGGTCGTGACGCAGCTTGAGCTGGACACTGATGTCGCTCCAGGCCGCGCGCACGTCGTGGCGCAATTGCACGAAGCGGTTGTAGACATAAATAACCCCGCCGATGAGCAACAGAAACAAGCCGATAAGGAAGGCAAGATCCAGTGTCATGGCGGGGCGCTCCATACATACGCTGTTGGGGTGCAGCGAGTATAGACGGCTGAATGTGACAGCTTATGCTTCGCTTCGCAGCACATTGGCATCAAGCTACGATGAGAATTTTGATTGACGATGACTGTCCAGTGCAGGCTGTACGCGCAGTAACAGGATAGAAGGAGGTCTCACGGAGCCGAGATTCAGGATTCTTGCCTGCAGCTTCAGATTTCAATGCCTATCCGCGTAGCCCATGCTCCCCCTCCGCGACGTGATATACCGGGTCTTCCTTGATATTCACCTCGACCAGATCGCCTGCCTTGTGCAGCAATTCGCGGCAATCGGGAGACAGATGGCGCAGGTGCAGGGTCTTGCCTGCCGCACGGTACTTTTCTGCAAGATTATCAATTGCTTCCAAGGCTGACTGGTCGGCCACCCGCGAGCGCGCGAAGTCGATCACCACATGCTGTGGGTCATTTTTGAGGTCGAACAGTTCGCCAAAATTCTGCGTTGAAGCGAAGAACAGCGGGCCGATCAGTCGATAGAGCTTGCTGCCGTCGGCAAGATGCTCGGTCTCGGCGCGCATATGCTTGGCGTGATCCCAGGCAAACAGCAGCGCGGACACGATCACCCCGGTGATGACCGCGAGGGCGAGATCGGCCACGACGGTAATGACTGCCACCATAATGCTGATGAGGATTTCATTGCGCGGCACCTTGCCGATCATGCGCAAAGTGCCCCACTCGAAGGTGCCAATCACCACCATGAACATCACGCCGACCAAGGCAGCCAGCGGAATCTGCTCGATCACTGGCGCGAGAAACAGAATGAACATCAGCAAAACCAATGCCGCCGTGATGCCGGACAAGCGCCCACGTCCACCGGATTCGACGTTGATAATGCTCTGACCGACCAGGGCGCAGCCCCCCATGCCGCCGAAAAAGCCGCTGGTGATATTCGCTGCGCCCAGCGCCACGCATTCCCGGTTTGGCTGCCCGCGTGTTTCGGTAATGTCATCCACCAGTTGCAGGGTGAGCAGGCTTTCAATCAGCCCCACCCCGGCGAACACGAAGGCATAAGGCAGCACAATCCACAGGGTTTCCAGCGTTAGCGGCACCTGCGGAATCGAAAAATCCGGCAGACCGCCGGCAATGGAGGCCATGTCACCGACGGTGCGCGTATCGAGATTCAGGCCAAAGACCAGTAGGCTGACCGCGATAATCGCCACCAGCGTGGCCGGCACGGCCTTGGTAAGACGCGGCAGAAAATGCGTGATGGTCATGGTCAGGGCAATCAGCGCCAGCATGATGTAAAGCGCCATGCCGCTGATCCATTCGTACCCACCTTCTGGCGTGGGGATTTTGAACTGCTCGAACTGTGCCAGCAGGATCACAATCGCCAGCCCGTTGACGAAGCCCAAAAACACCGGGTAGGGCACGATGCGGATGAACTTGCCCAGTTTGAACAGTCCGGCGGCGATCTGGATGATGCCCATCAGTACCACGGCAGCGAGCAGATACTGTGGCCCGTGTTGCACCACCAACGCCACCATCACCACCGCCAGCGAACCGGCCGCCGCCGAAATCATGCCCGGACGACCACCGAAGGCCGAGGTTATCAAGGCCACTATGAATGCGGCATACAAGCCCATCAGCGGATGCAGTTGCGCCACCAGGGCGAAGGCGATCGCTTCAGGGACGAGCGCAAGCGCGACGGTCAGGCCGGAGAGTATGTCGGTACGGGCATTTTTTGGGGTATGGGCGGCGATGAGGTGGAACATGAGGATAGGCGTATTTTCTGGCTTGAAAGAAAGCGCTGCAGTTTAACAGCCTGCACCTCGGGTTTGATGGCGATACCCGTTCAAACAGGGTGCTGAAATGCATATTTCAATGTGCGACGATGTGCAGCTAACACGTCGATGGCCGGGCGTATCGTCGCGTCAGTGCAAAGCAATATTCAGAATCAAGGAAAGCGCATGACTCAACAACACATTGAAGAAAATCATTTCAGTCAACGCATGAATGGTTTGAGAGCCGCCGTTCTGGGGGCGAATGACGGCATTATCTCAGTGGTCAGTTTGCTGATTGGTGTGATGTCTTCCGGTGCAGATCAATCGACGGTCATGCTAGTTGGGGTCAGTGCCTTGATTGCCGGCGCGATTTCAATGGCTGCGGGTGAGTATGTATCGGTCAAGTCTCAGTCCGATACGGAACGCGCTGATTTGGAAATTGAGCGAGCATCACTTGCTACCAATTGGGACGCGGAAGTGTTGGAGCTTGCCGAGGTGTATGAAGCACGGGGCGTTTCCAAGCCGACAGCTTTGGCTGTGGCCAATGAGTTGATGGCGCATGATGCGCTCGGTGCACACGCTATTGATGAGCTTGGTTTGACGAATACACATGCTCCGCGCCCAATTCAGGCGGCTGGTTTTTCTGCGGCTGCCTTTATGGTCGGCGGTGTTATTCCGGTGATTCTGGCTTGGCTGTTGCCGCCGACATTGATCTGGGTATTGGCGTTGTCTTCGCTCGTACTATTGTTTGCCATGGGGGCGCTCGCAGCTTATGCGGGTGGCGCACGCATGATGATCGCAGGTTTTAGAGTGATGTCATGGGGTTTATTTGCCATGGTTTCGACGTATTTAATCGGCTTGGTCTTTGGGGTTGGCGTTGTTTAGCAGCCGGTCGTGGGATGGTTGGATGACCCACAAAAAAGCCCCCTTGCGCTGTAGCGTAGGGGGCTTTATATCGTGAACTGAAACGTGCTGATTACACGTCGCGCAAAAGCTCGTTGATGCCGACCTTGCTGCGGGTTTTGGCATCGACTTTTTTTACGATGACCGCGCAGTAGAGGCTGTACGTGCCGCACTTGGAGGGCAGGTTGCCGGAGACCACCACCGAGCCTGCGGGGACGCGCCCGTAATGCACTTCTCCAGTTTCGCGATCAAAAATCTTGGTGGACTGGCCGATGTACACGCCCATGGAGATCACTGCGCCTTCTTCGACAATCACGCCTTCAACCACTTCGGAGCGTGCGCCGATAAAGCAGTTGTCTTCGATGATGGTCGGTGCGGCTTGCAGCGGCTCCAGCACGCCACCAATGCCGACACCGCCGGAGAGGTGTACGTTTTTGCCGATCTGCGCGCAGGAGCCCACGGTGGCCCAGGTATCAACCATGGTGCCTTCATCGACATAAGCACCGATATTGACGTAGGACGGCATCAGTACGCAGCTCTTGGCGATAAAACTGCCGCGACGAGCCATGGCGGTCGGGGCGACGCGGATACCTGCGGCGCGGAATTGTGCGTCGTTCCAGCCAGCGAATTTGGGTTCGACCTTGTCGTAAAACTGGATGTCGCCGCCGCCCATGACGCGGTTGTCATTCAGGCGGAAGGACAGCAGCACGGCTTTCTTCAGCCATTCGTTGACCGTCCACTGGCCGACCGCCTGACGTTCGGCCACGCGCAGGGTGCCGGAATCCAGCAGGCTCATGGCCTCGTTGACCGCATCGCGCACGTCCGTGGGCGCGTTGGCAGGGGTGAAGTCAGCGCGGTGTTCAAAAGCGTCTTCAATCAGTTTGCGTAGGTTATCCATGGGGTTCTCCTGAAATAGTGAATCAAATTCCCCTCGGCCTTGGGCGGAGGGGTAGGGGTGAGGGTTTAAAGGGTTTGGCAAAAGGTCTTGATGCGTTGCGCGGCATCCAGGCATTCGTCGAGTTCGGCCACCAGTGCCATGCGTACATAGCCTGCGCCTGGATTGATGCCATCGATTTCACGCGAGAGATAGCTGCCGGGTAGCACGGTAATGTTTTGTTCGGCGTACAGGCGGCGGGCAAATTCGGTGTCCAGGATCGGTGTTTTTGCCCACAGGTAAAACGCACCGTCCGGCATGGTGACATCCAGCGTGCCTGCCAGAATGTCCAGCACACGGGTGAACTTGTCCATGTACAGGGCACGATTCTGTTCGACATGCACTTCATCATTCCATGCGGCGGCACTGGCGATCTGGGTGGGCGGGGGCAGGGTGCAGCCGTGGTAGGTTCGATACAGGTGATAGCCCTTGAGAATCTCCGCGTCCCCCGCCACAAAACCGGAGCGCAGGCCGGGCAGGTTGGAGCGTTTGGATAACGAGTGAAACACCACGCAGCGGGCGAAATCATCGCGCCCAAGCCTTGCGCAGACTTCAAGCAGACCCACCGGTGGTTCGGCGTAATACAGCTCGGAATAGCACTCGTCAGAGGCAATTACGAAATCATGTTCATCCGCCAGTTCGATCAGGCGGCGGTAGGCAGATTCCGGCAGCACGGCTCCGGTGGGGTTGCCGGGCGAGCAGACGTAGATCATCTGGCAGCGTTGCCAAACTTCGGCGGGGATAGTGTCAAAATCAGGCAGAAAACCGTGCTCGGCAGGCGTGGAATAAAACCACGGCTCGGCTCCTGCCAGATAGGCCGCGCCTTCGTAGATTTGGTAGAACGGATTGGGCATCAGCACGAGCGGATTTTCTGCCCGGTTGACCACGCACTGGGCAAAGGAGAACAGCGCCTCGCGCGTGCCGGATACCGGCAGAATTTCATTCGCAGGATTGACCTTGGCACCAAAACGCCGTTGCAACCAGCCCGCAATCGCAACGCGCAAGCTTTCATTGCCGCGTGTCAACGGATACTGCCCAAGGCCATGCAGATGATGAATCAGCTCTTCGACCACAAAGGCAGGCGAGGCGTGCTTCGGCTCGCCGATCGACAGCGCAATGTGCTCAAGATGCGCGGGCGGCGTGCTGCCTGCCTTGAGTTGGGCGAGCTTTTCAAACGGATAAGGCTGCAAATGGCCAAGATCGGGGTTCATGGAAGTGCAAAGCTGGTGGAGAATGGCGCGGAAGTATACTCGAACAGGTGGATTATGACGCGCGCGAACACGATTTTAGGCTTGCATCATGTCAGCGTCCTGGTAGCGGATACGGCGCAAAGCCTACGCTTTTACAGCGATGTATTGGGTTTGCAGACGGTTGAACGCCCTGATCTGGGCTTTCCCGGTGCGTGGCTGGCCTTGGGGGCGCAACAACTGCATTTGATGGAATTGCCCAATCCGGATGCGACCCAAGGCCGGGTGGAACATGCCGGACGTGATCGGCATTTTGCTGTGCAAGTGGCCGCGCTGGAACCGTTTGAAGCTCGATTGGACGCGGCAGGAGTGGCATACACGCGCAGCCGTTCCGGGCGGGCTTCGATTTTTTGCCGCGACCCGGATGGCAATGGGGTGGAGTTGATGGAGGTAATGTTGTGAGTGCTGCCAGCATAGCGTCCGCCCTGCGTCTGGCGCAGGCGAGTTTGCCGGATTCCGATAGCCCGCGTGCTGATGCGGAAATTCTGCTGGCGCATGTGCTTGGGAGACCGCGCAGCTATCTTTTGACTTGGCCGGAAAAAGAGCTTTCAGCCGATGAACAGGCCGCATTCGAGGCTTTGCTGGCGCGGCGGGCAGCAGGTGAGCCGGTGGCTTATCTGATGGGGTCGCGTGGGTTTTATGGTCTGGATTTGGCGGTGTCGCCTGCGGTGCTGATTCCGCGCCCGGAGACGGAGTTATTGGTGGAGGCGGCTTTGGCGCGCTTGCCCGCCGGGTCGTGTCGCGTCGCGGATTTGGGTACGGGGAGCGGGGCGATTGCCTTGGCTCTGGCTAACGAATCAAGACATGAGCGCAAGGATGTGCAGGTCGTGGCGGTGGATGTGTCGCCGGACGCGCTGGCACAGGCGCGGGTGAATGCGCAGACGTTGGGTCTGGCGGTGGATTTTCGTCTGGGCGATTGGTGTGGCGGTTTGGCTGATGACATGTTCGACCTGATCGTAAGCAACCCGCCCTATATCCGGGCGGATGATGTGCATCTGACTTTGGGTGATGTGCGCTTTGAACCGCTGCTTGCACTGGCTTCCGGCGCGGATGGGCTGGATGCGATCCGCGCCATCATGGCCTGTGCGCCTGCACATCTGAAGCCTGGCGGATGGCTGCTGTTTGAACATGGCTACGATCAGGCCGACGCGGTGGCCGCTTTGCTGTGCGCGGCGGGCTGGCAGGCGGTGGAGTCGTTGTGTGATTTGCAAGGGCATGCACGGGTGACACTCGGACAGCGTTCTGTGGAATAATCAGCGCCACTTTTTCTATTCTCGAGTTGATTCCAATGGACGAAAACCGCAAGAAGGCTTTAGCCGCTGCCTTGGCACAGATTGATAAGCAGTTTGGCAAGGGCACGGTGATGCTGATGGGCGATAGCAGTGTCTCGCGTGATATAGACGTTGTCTCCACTGGTTCGCTCGGCCTCGATATTGCCCTGGGCATCGGTGGTTTGCCGCGTGGTCGGGTCGTGGAAATCTACGGCCCGGAATCTTCAGGTAAAACCACCTTGACGCTGCAAGTGATTGCCGAAGCGCAAAAGCTGGGTGGCGTGTGCGCCTTTGTGGATGCGGAACATGCGCTAGACCCAACTTATGCGAGTAAATTGGGCGTTAAGGTGGATGATCTTTTGGTGTCGCAGCCGGATACCGGTGAGCAGGCGCTGGAAATCACCGACATGCTGGTGCGCTCGAATGCGATTGATGTGGTGGTGATCGACTCGGTGGCGGCGCTGGTGCCGAAGGCAGAAATTGAAGGCGAGATGGGCGATTCGCACGTCGGCTTGCAGGCGCGTTTGATGAGTCAGGCGCTGCGCAAGCTGACTTCGAACATCAAGCGCTCGAATACGCTGGTGATTTTCATCAACCAGATTCGGATGAAAATCGGCGTGATGTTTGGCAGCCCGGAAACCACCACCGGCGGCAATGCGCTGAAGTTTTATGCCTCGGTGCGTCTGGATATTCGCCGCATTGGTGCAGTGAAAAAAGGCGAGGAAATCGTTGGTAATGAAACCCGCGTTAAAGTGGTTAAGAACAAAATGGCACCGCCGTTCAAGCAAGTCGAGTTTGAGATTCTCTACGGCGAGGGTATTTCGCGCGCTGGCGAGGTAATTGAACTGGGTGTGGCGAATGGATTTATTGACAAGTCCGGCGCGTGGTACAGCTATAACGGCGAGAAAATTGGCCAAGGTAAGGAAAATGTACGTTTGTGGCTGAAAGAGCATCCCGAAAAAGCCACGGAAATTGAAAACAATATCCGCGCTAAATTGATGCAAACGGGCGTAGGCAGTCGCGCGGTAGATAGTGATGAGGCGCTGGTCGAAGAGTTCTGAGTTTATGCCGCGTTTGGATGACGATACAGGACTCGACCTCGGTTTTGTTGCCGGGCACGACGATTGGGGTGATGCCCCAGCTGCCTCATCCACCGTACCGGATGCCCATGATCTTGCCCTGCGTCTGCTCACGCGGCGCGAACACGCCAGTGGCGAGCTGGCGCGCAAACTGCAACAGCGCGGCGTTTCACGCGAACAGGCGCAGGAGGCTCTTGCAGCGTTGAATGAACAGGGCTGGCAAAGTGATACGCGTTTTGCCGAACAGTTTGCGCGTGACCATGCGGCGCGTGGCGACGGACCGCTGAAAATTCGTGCTGCCTTGCAGCAGCGGGGTGTGAAGGCAGCGCTGATTGACGAAGCGTTGCGCGCATTGGAGGTTGACTGGTTGGCCGCTGCTTGTGCGGCGCGTGGCAAGCGCTTTGGTGATGAATTGCCGCAGAATGCTGCCGACAGTATGCGCCAGCAACGTTTTTTGATGACGCGAGGTTTTAACGCCTCGGATGCTCGCGCAGCAGTACGCACCCGTCACTTTGAGCAAGATTGAACACGCAATGTTGAACACGATTGAATCCATGACTTTAACCAAGATTGAACCCGTATGAATACCGCTGAAATCCGTCAGAGCTTCCTTGAATTTTTCCAGTCCAAAGGCCACACCATTGTGCCGTCAAGCAGTCTGGTGCCGGGGGATGACCCTACCCTGCTGTTTACCAACGCGGGCATGAACCAGTTCAAGGACGTGTTTCTGGGCTTCGATCAGCGCCCGTATGTGCGCGCTGCCAGTAGCCAGAAGTGCGTGCGGGCAGGTGGGAAGCACAATGACCTGGAAAACGTGGGCTATACCGCGCGCCATCACACCTTTTTCGAGATGCTGGGCAACTTCAGCTTTGGTGATTATTTCAAGCGCGATGCGATTAGCTACGCCTGGGAATTGCTCACCGAGGTTTACCAGCTGCCCAAGGACAAGCTCACGGTCACGGTGTATGCCGAGGACGATGAGGCGTATGACATCTGGACACAGGAAATCGGTGTGCCCGCCGAGCGCGTGATTCGCATCGGTGACAACAAGGGCGCGCGCTACGCTTCGGACAACTTCTGGGCGATGGGCGACACCGGCCCCTGCGGCCCTTGCACCGAGGTTTTTTATGACCACGGCGAGCACATCTGGGGCGGTCCACCCGGATCAGCCGAGGAAGATGGCGACCGCTACATCGAGATCTGGAACAACGTGTTCATGCAGTTCAACCGCGATGAACATGGCGTGATGCACCCGCTGCCCAAGCCCTCGGTCGATACCGGCATGGGCTTGGAGCGCATTACGGCGGTGTTGCAGCATGTGCACGCCAATTATGAAATTGATTTGTTCCAGGCGCTGATCCGCGCTGCTGCGCGTGAAACAGCCTGCACGGATTTGGACAGCCCTTCGCTCAAAGTGCTGGCCGATCATATCCGCGCGTGTTCTTTCCTGTTGGCCGACGGGGTGATTCCGGGCAACGAGGGGCGTGGGTTCGTCCTGCGCCGCATCATCCGCCGCGCAATTCGTCACGGTTACAAGCTGGGCGTGCGCACGGCGTTTTTCCATAAACTGGTGCCGGATCTGGTGGCACAAATGGGCGCGGCCTACCCCGAGCTGGTGCAGCATCAGGTGCGCATTATGGCGACCTTGAAGCAGGAAGAAGATCGCTTCTTCGAGACCATCGAGCATGGCATGGACTTACTTATGGAATCGTTGGGTTTCCGTAAATCAAGCAATCTTGGGGTAGAAATTTGGCATGATGTCACTACAGTGACACCAGCAGTTTCTCGTCCGGAAGTATTTAGTGGGGAACTTGCCTTCAAGCTGCACGATACCTACGGCTTCCCCTTGGATTTGACACAGGATGTGTGTCGAGAGCATGGCGTTAACGTTGATGTTGCGGCTTTTGATAAGGCAATGTCCCATCAAAAGGAACAAGCGCGTGCGGCAGGCAAGTTCAAGATGGCGACCAATCTGGAGTACGACGGGCCAGTCACCACCTTCCATGGTTACGAGAGCCTGGATGCCAGCGGCAATGTGCTTGCGCTGTACAAGGACGGCGTGGCGGTCAATCAGTTGAATGAAGGCGAGATGGGCGTGGTGGTGTTGGATGACACGCCGTTTTATGCCGAATCCGGTGGTCAGGTTGGTGACCGTGGCGAGCTGCGTTCGGTGCATGGCATTTTTGCGGTTGAAGACACGCAGAAAATCCAGGCCAGCGTGTTTGGTCATCATGGCGTGGTCAAAACCGGCACGTTGAGCGTGGGCAATGGGGTGACTGCGCGCGTGGATGTGCAGGCGCGTATGCGTACCATGCGCAACCATTCGGCCACGCATCTTCTACACAAGGCGCTGCGCGAAGTGCTGGGCACGCATGTGCAGCAAAAGGGCTCGCAGGTTGACCCGGACAAAGCCCGCTTCGATTTTGTGCACAACCAACCGATGACGAATGCGGAAATCCGTCGCGTGGAAAACCTGGTCAATGCCGAAATTCTGGCCAACACGCCGACACAAACTCGCGTGTTACCGATTGCCGAAGCGCAGACTCTGGGCGCGATGATGCTGTTTGGCGAGAAGTATGGGGATGAAGTGCGTGTGCTGGACATTGGCTCGTCACGCGAGCTGTGTGGCGGCACCCATGTCAGCCGTACCGGTGACATCGGCCTGTTCAGCATCACGGCGGAAGGTGGCGTGGCCTCGGGTGTGCGTCGCGTTGAGGCGGTGACCGGTGATAACGCGCTGGTCTACATGCAGGGCATGGAAACGGCGCTCGGTGGCGTGGCGGGCACGCTCAAGGTGCTGCCGAAAGAAGTTCCGGCACGGGTGAATGCGGTACTCGATCAGGTGCACAGGCTTGAGCGTGAGTTGTCAGCACTGAAAGGACGCTTGGCCACGGCCCAGCGTGCCGAACTGCTGCAACAGGCGATTGAGGTCAATGGTGTATGGGTGCTTGCTGCGAGCATGGACGATGCGGACAGCGAAACCCTGCGCGAGTCGCTGGACAAGCTGCGTGATCGACTTGTGCATGCCGTGATTGTGCTGGGCAGTGTGACCGAGGAAGGGCGCGTGCTGCTGGTGGCAGGCGTGACCCCCGCGCAGACCAAGCAGATCAAGGCCGGTGAGCTGGTGAATTTTGTCGCTCAGCAGGTCGGCGGCAAGGGTGGCGGTCGTCCCGACATGGCGCAGGCAGGCGGCACGCAGCCGGAAAATCTGCCCGCTGCATTGGCGAGTGTGTTGGCGTGGACGCGTGATCGCCTGGCAAGTTAACCGTGCATATTTGCTGATTTTTTAAGGCTTTTTTATTAAACTTGCCGACTTCGTGATGACCCGCAAAAGCGGGTTGTTTTTTATAAAACGTCCAAGTATGACGTTTTTATGGCATTTACATATGGTGCTGATGGCATGGCATTGATTGTTCAAAAATACGGCGGAACCTCGGTCGGCACGGTTGAGCGCATTGAGAAAGTCGCCGAGCGGGTGATGCGCTGGCGCGCGGCGGGGCATGACATTGTGGTGGTGACTTCGGCCATGAGCGGTGAAACGAACCGTTTGCTCGGTATGGCGAAGGGGATTGACGCGAACGCCACCCCGCGTGAGCTGGATATGTTGGCGGCGACGGGCGAGCAGGTGACGATTGCGCTGCTGGCGATTGCGCTGCAAAAACGCGGTCAGGAAGCGCGCTCGTACACAGGTGGGCAGGTGCGCATTTTGACTGATGACGCGCATACCAAGGCGCGCATTCGCGAGATTGATACGCAGCGTATTCGTGATGATCTACGCGCCGGGCGTGTGGTGGTGGTTGCGGGTTTTCAGGGCGTGGATGATGACGGCAATATCACGACCCTGGGACGCGGTGGCTCGGACACCAGCGGTGTAGCTCTGGCAGCGGCGTTAAAGGCGGATGAGTGCCAGATCTATACCGATGTGGATGGTGTGTACACCACCGATCCACGCGTGGAGCCGAAGGCCCGTCGCCTGGATAAAATTACCTTTGAAGAAATGCTGGAAATGGCCAGCCTGGGTTCAAAAGTGTTGCAGATTCGTTCGGTCGAGTTTGCTGGCAAATACAATGTGCCGCTGCGGGTTTTGTCGAGTTTTGATGAGGGTGCGTTTGAGGATCATCCCGGCACGCTGATTACCTATGAGGAAAATGGTATGGAAGAGGCTTTGATTTCAGGCATTGCGTTTAATCGTGATGAGGCACAGTTGACGATCAAGGGTGTGCCGGATGCGCCGGGTGTGGCCTACCGTATTCTGGGGCCGATTGCGGATGCCAATATCGAAGTGGATATGATCGTGCAGAACATTGGTGCAGACGGCACCACGGATATGACGTTCACCGTGCATCGTAATGATTACAGCAAGGCGATGGACGTATTGGAAGGCGTTGCCAAGGATGTGGGCGCGCGTCAGGTTGCCGGACTTGCCAATATTGTGAAGGTTTCGGTTGTGGGTGTGGGTATGCGTTCCCACGCGGGCATTGCCAGCACCATGTTCGCTGCTCTGGCACGCGAAGGTATCAACATCCACATGATTTCGACCTCGGAGATCAAAATTTCCGTTGTACTGGATGAAAAATATCTGGAGCTTGCGGTGCGAACCCTGCACGAAGCGTTTGGGCTGGACAAAGCCGCATAGGCATAGTGTCGACCGCCGGCTTTTACTCTGCTATGTTCAGCCTCATGCGGTTTCATGGCAGATTGAGTAGCCCAAGGAGAGAACGATGTTGATTTTGACCCGTCGTGTTGGAGAAGTGTTACGCATTGGTGATGATGTTTCGATCACCATTCTGGGTGTGAAAGGCAACCAGGTGCGTATTGGTATTGATGCGCCCAAGGATGTTGCTGTCCACCGCGAAGAAATCTACCAGCGTATCAAACGCGAAGGTGATACGGGTGAGGTGGGTGACGATACGTTTGAGGATGACGTGGAGCGTTGATTAATTCTCGCGTGGATAGCATATTCCGCTTGCCAGAGTGGGGATGCGCGGCTAAAATGCGCCCTCTTTGGAGACATGGCCGAGTGGCTGAAGGCGCACCCCTGCTAAGGGTGTATAGGGGAAACTCTATCGAGGGTTCGAATCCCTCTGTCTCCGCCATAAAATTCAAAAAAGCCCATGAAGTTCATGGGCTTTTTTTTGCCTTGCTCAACCATAGCCTCTCATTCCGTTCAAGAATCACCGATTATCCATTCTGGAAGAGTTTAAGCAGCTCAAACGCTTCCTTGTGGACGTGCCTGCGTAAGATTTTTTGATTCATGAAAGTCTTAATTCCCACTTTCTATCTTTGCGTACTATAAATATTCGATGCAGTCGAATTTTATGGCGTTCCCATTTTCTGATTGTCAAGGGTATGTTTGCACTTCTCCCTACGGTCGGGGACAGGTGGGTTGGGGCAGTGGGCAAAATCATTATCCGAGGAATGAATATGAGCGAGCAAACCAACCCGTCTCTCCTCTTGCTATTGATTTTGGTTGTCGAAGAAAACCTGCTTGAAGCGGAAAGGTTGCGCCGCGTGATTACCCAGGCAGGTTATACGGTAAGTGTGGCGCAGAATGGTGATGAGGGTCTGCAAGCTGCGCGTGCCATCCGCCCCGCCCTAGTGATAAGCAATGTCACGCTGCCGCAGAAGAATGGCTACGAATTATGCCGTGCGCTCAAGCATGACGATGCACTGTGGGATATTCCGCTGATCCTGCTTTCGGATCGGTCGGAGCCAGAAGATAGTGTCGAGGCGATTAATTGCGGTGCTGATGCCTATGTCGTCAAACCTTACACTGAGATCAAGCTGCTGAACCGCATCCGCTCCCTGCTTGAAGCCCCCATCGGGCGGTGGAAAGCTGCTCTGCGCGAGAGCGAGGCACGTTATCACCATTTGTTCGAGAACATGGGTAGCGGGGTGGTTATTTTCAAGCCGGATGCGGCCTGCGAGGTCTTCCGCTTCAAATCTGTCAACCGGGCGGCAGAGCGCATTGAGCAGATGCGACGTGAAGATGTGATTGGGCACAGCGTCGAGGAGATGTTTCCCGGCGTGCGTGCCATGGGGTTGTTGGCGGTGTTTCAGCGCGTATGCCGCAGTGGCGAGCCAGAGCGCCTTCCCATAACCCTTTACCGGGATGGGCGCGTCAACGGTTGGCGTGATAACTATGTCTATCGACTTGACTCGGGTGAGATCGTTGCAGTTTATGACGATGTGTCCGACCGCATGCAGCGGGAAATGGATATCACACGCCTCAATCTTGCCTTGCGCACCCTTTCTGCCTGCAATATTGCGCTCGTCCATGCCGAGAGCGAGGAAGCACTGATTCAGGAGGTGTGTCGCCAGATCGTCGAAACCGGCAGTCATAAGTTGGCCTGGGTGTCTTATCCCGTTGGAGGGGTGGACAGTCTCCCCGTGCCGTTTGCCCACTTCGGCGACGAAAGTCTGTTCCGGCTCCACGGTGAACTGGGGAATGACCCGGAGTACCAGCGGCATTGCCTGAGCTTTTCCGCCCTGCGCGAACGCCAGACGCGGACATGTAACAGACTTGATGTTATGTCGAAGTGCGCTTTCGAGCCATTGCATGCTGCGGGTGTGGCGGCGATCCTGGCACTGCCGCTGCTGCAAGGCCAGGAAATCTACGGTGTGCTCTCCATCTTTTCGCCAAGCCCCGATGTCTTTGGCAGCGCCGAGATCCAGCTTATGGAGCAATTGGCTGGTGACATTGCCTTTGCAATCGTCACCTTGCGCGCCAGAGCCGAGCTCAAAAATGCCACACGCGCCTTGCGCGAGAGCGAGGAGAAATTCCGCCAGTTGTTCGAAGGCTCGCGCGATGCTCTGATGACGCTGGCACCGCCATCGTGGACATTCACGAATGCGAATCTGGCAACGTTGCAATTGTTCGGTGTGTCGAGCGTGGCCGAATACACTGCATTCAGGCCGTGGGATGTTTCGCCGGAGCGTCAACCGGACGGACGCCCCTCCAGAGAAACGTCGCTGGAAATGATTGCGAGCGCTATGCGCGACGGTTCCAACTTCTTTGAGTGGCAACACCAACGGCTGAATGGCGAAGTTTTCCCATGTGACGTATTGCTGACCCGCATGGAGCTGGACGGCCAGCCATTTCTTCAGGCCACGATGCGCGATATCAGCTCGCGCAAGGCGGCGGAGGCGGCGGTCGAGAACGAGCGTAACCGACTCGCCGCAATCTTTCAGACCGCGAGCGATGGCATTGAAATTGTGGATGCCGACGGCTTGCTGCTTGATGCCAACGAGGTCTTCCTCGGCAGGCTGGGTTATGACCAAACGGCTATCGGTCGCCTGCACGTGTTTGATTATGAAGCGCAGCAAGGAAAGGATGAAATTCTTCACAAGATTCGTAATCTGATAAGGCAGCAGACAACCGGACTCTTTGAGAGCCAGCATCGCCGTGCAGACGGTGAGATCATCGACGTGGAAGTCCATATCAAGGCGATCCGCATCAATGGTAAGGATATGATTTATTCCTCCTCGCGCGATATTACCGAGCGCAGGCTTGCCGAAAGGGAACGCCAAGCTGCAGGAGAGCTGCTGCGTACCGTCCTGGAGAGCGTGCCAATGCGCGTGTTCTGGAAGGATGCCGAGTTGCGCTACCTTGGTTGTAACAGCCTTTTTGCCCGTGATGCCGGGCTGTCGAACCCGCAGGATTTGTTCGGCAAGGATGATTTTCAGATGACATGGCGGGAGCAGGCCGAACGCTATCGTGCCGATGATATAAGGGTTATGGCATCCGAGATCCCCGTACTTGGCTATGAAGAGCCACAAACCACGCCCGACGGACACACGATCTGGTTACGCACCTCGAAGGTGCCGTTGCACGATGCCGACGGGAAAGTCATCGGTTTGCTTGGCGTCTATGATGACATCACGACCCACAAGCAGGCAGAGACGGATTTGCGTGAAAGCGAAGCATTTATCAAGACTGTGCTGGATCATCTGCCCATGGGGATTGCCGTCAATTCGGTGGCACCCACCGTTGTCTTCAGTTACATGAACGACAAGTTTCCCGAAATCTATCGGACAACACGAGAACGCCTCGCCGATCCCGATGTGTTCTGGGACATCGTTTTTGAAGAGCCGGTGTTCAGGGAAGCGATCCGGCAAAAGGTGCTGGAAGATATCGCCAGTGGCGATGTCAAGCGTATGTACTGGCCAGAGATCCCTCTTACCCGCAAGGGGGATAAAACCTCATACATTACAGCTCAGAACATTCCAGTACCTGGAAAGCAGATACTGATCTCGATGGTTTGGGATGTGACCGAGGCGAAGCGGGCGGAGGATCAGATTCGCAAGCTTTCGCTGGCCATTGAGCAGAGTCCGGAGAGCATTGTTATCACCGATCTCGATGCCAGCATTGAGTATGTCAACGAAGCTTTTGTACGCAATACCGGCTACAGCCGTGAAGAGGCTATTGGCCAGAATCCGCGCATCCTGCAATCGGGCAAGACCCCCCCGGCGAGCTACGATAGGCTGTGGCAGGCGCTGACCAGCGGCCAGAGCGCGCAACTGGAAATGATCAATAAGCGTAAGGATGGCAGCGAATACACCGAGTTGGCCGTCATTACGCCGATCCGCCAGGCTGAGGGGCAGGTCACTCACTATGTAGCGGTAAAAACTGATATTACCGAACAAAAGCGTGCGGCCGATGAGCTCGAACAGCATCGTCACCATCTGGAAGATATGGTTGCAATCCGCACGCAGCAGCTGAATGAATCCAAGGCTTTGGCCGAGGAAGCGAATGCGGCCAAAAGTGCCTTCGTTGCCAATATGAGTCACGAGATTCGCACGCCATTGAATGCCATCGTCGGTCTCACCCATTTGTTGCGGCGCGACAGCAGCGATCCCGCGCAGAGAGTGAAGCTGGAAAAAATCGTCAACGCCTCGCGGCATCTGCTGGCGGTGATCAACGATATTCTCGATTTTTCCAAGATCGAGGCTGGCAAGCTGAGGCTTAGTGTCACTGACTTCGCTTTCGATCGTATGCTCGACAATGTCATTTCCATGATTGGCCCCCGGCTGCGCGAGAAGCACCTGGATTTTATTGAGGATCGGGACGGGCTGCCGCCGGTGCTGATCGGTGACTCCACTCGCTTGGCGCAGGCTCTGTTGAACTATCTTTCCAATGCCGTGAAATTTACCGAGCGTGGCAGGATTACACTGCGACTGTCCAAAATCGAAGAGTCCGAAAGTGATCTGCTGGTGTGTTTTGAAGTGACGGATACCGGCATCGGTATTGAGCCCGAAAAGCTCGGTGAGCTGTTCACCGCGTTTGAACAGGCCAATGCGCGCCGCTACGGTGGCACGGGACTAGGGCTTGCCATCACCAAGCGTCTGGCGGGGTTGATGGGCGGCGAAGTCGGCGCACAAAGCGTGCCCGGTGTGGGCAGCACGTTCTGGTTTACGGCCCGTCTTGGTAAAAGCGAGTTCAGCCTTGCAGATCTGGCTGAGACACTCTCAGTGGCCGATCTGAGCATGCAAGCCATGCCAAGCAATGTTCACATCCTGTTGGCCGAGGACAACCGGATTAACCAGGAAGTGGCGGTGGAGCTTCTCACCGAGGCTGGGTTAAAGGTGGAGATCGCCAACAACGGTTTCGAGGCTTTGGAGAAAGTGCGCACTCGCGATTATGACTTGATCCTTATGGATATGCAGATGCCGGGCATGGATGGTCTGGAGGCAACCCGTGCCATCCGCAGCCTGCCGGGTTGGGAAACAAAGCCCATTCTGGCGATGACCGCCAATGCCTTCGATGAGGATCGCCAGCGTTGCCACGATGCTGGCATGAATGATTTCATTGCCAAGCCGGTCGACCCGGATCATCTGTATGGCACACTTTTGCGCTGGCTACCGTCGACTGCAATGGTTCCGCCCGTTGCCGCAAAGTCGCTTATTTCTGTTGAGCTTGCGGTCATTCCCGGCTTGGATGTTACTCGTGGTCTCGGTGTGCTGAACGACAACGTGCCGGCTTACCTGCGGCTGCTGCGCCAATTTACCGTCGATCATGCGAATGATTTGTCGCGCCTGCGCGAGCGCATGGCGCAGTCTGATCGCGTTGAAGCGCGGAGATTGGCACATACGCTCAAGGGCAGTTCGGGCATCATGGCGCGACAGAGGTGCAGCGGCTGGCTGCCGCGTTGGAAGAAGCCATCAAGGGGGATCGGGATGCAGCAGATGTCGAGCGTCTGGTTAATGCCTTGGAAAGTGAGTTGTTACGGTTGATTGCGGCACTCCATGCAGTTCTGCCGGAAGAGGCTACAGTTCCCATTGCGGGTGATGTGGATTGGTCGCTCGTGAAGCATGTACTGGATGAACTGGAGCCTCTATTGGACAACGCCAGTATGCAGGCCAATCTGCTCTTTGAGACTTACGCGGGGCAACTCAAGACTGCACTCGGTACGCTTGGAGTGGAACTGGAACAACGGATTGAACTTTTCCTCTACCCCGAAGCTCTGGAAACACTGAAGCGGGCGCGTAAAAAACACTCGGAGCTTCACGTCATGGATTCAAGGACACCTAATTGAATGGGGGGCAGTGAATTGGATGGAGTGATGCGGGAGAAAATCCTGATTGTGGATGATGATTCCGGCAATCTGGCTGCCCTGGGTCGACTTCTGAGTTCAGATTACGACGTTGTGGCCGCGCCCAGCGGCGAGCGCGCATTGCGGATTGCCTTCGGCACGCAGCAGTTGGATCTGATTCTGCTCGACGTGATGATGCCGGACATGGACGGATATGAGCTGCTCAGTCGCTTGCGCGAGCATTCTGCCACTCGTGATATTCCAGTCATCTTTGTTACCGGGATGGATTCCGTGGCCGATGAGGAACGCGGTTTAGGGCTTGGCGCAGTGGATTACATTGCCAAGCCCTATCACCCGCACATCATTCTGGCGCGCGTGCATACTCAGCTTGAACTCAAACGCGCGCGCGACTTTCTCGCCAACCATAATCATATTCTGGAGCAGCAGGTTGCCGCGCGCACCGCCGAGTTGCGGGCCAGTGAGGCTCGTTTCCGCGTCGCCATGGACAGTATGCGTGATGCCTTCGTCATTCTCGAAGCGGAGCAGGGCTCGGCGATTGAGTGGAATCCTTCCGCAGCGAGGATGTTCGGCTTTTCCAGGGAGGAGGTGCTTGGGCAGCCGCTGTATCAGCTCATTGTGCCGGCGCGTTATCGCGAGCAGGCACAGTACGGTATCAAGCATTTTGCAGCGACAGGCGAGGGCGTAGCCGTTGGCAAGACGCTGGAGATCAAGGCACTGCACCGGAATGGCGAAGAGTTCCCCGTCGAGGTGTCTCTTTCAGCCATGCGGCTGGATGACAAAAATTACGCGGTAGGTATCGTGCGCGATATTAGCGAGCGCAAACGCTATCAGGCGCAATTGGAACGTCAAACCAACTTCGACGACCTGACCGGGCTGCCCAATCGCAACCTCCTGGCCGACCGTCTTTCCCAAGCGCTGGCGCGCTGCCAGCAGAGCAAGAAAGACCTTGCGTTACTAACCTTCAACCTCAATCGTTTCCGCGAAGTCATTGATAGCCTCGGGCATCGCTTGGGCGACCAGTTGTTGTTAGGTGTTGCCATGCGTTTGGGTAGTGTTGGCGATTCCATCGACACACTTGCGCATATGAATGGTGATGAGTTCGTTCTGCTGGCGGAATGCGGAGAAACGGGAGAAACCATTGCACTCGCCCAGCGTGTACTGAAAACGCTCGAGCAACCGTTTCTGCTCAATGGACGGGAGCTGTTCCTCTCCGCCAGTATCGGCATCGCCGTGTTTCCCAAGGATGGCGAAAACGCTGAAACCCTGCTGAAAAACGCCGCTGCGGCAATGTATCGCACCAAAATGTCCACGGGTAACAGTTTCAGCTTTTATTCTGCCGAGATGAATGCCCACTCACTGGAGCGCCTCAACCTGGAGGTTGATTTGCGCCACGCCATCGAACGCAATGAGTTGTGCCTTTACTACCAACCGCAATTGAGTTTACGCAGTGGCGAAGTAATCGGTATGGAAGCGTTGCTGCGCTGGCAGCATCCCGTGCGCGGACTGGTTTCACCGCTGGATTTCATCCCGCTGGCCGAGGAAACCGGTTTGATCGTACCTATTGGCGCATGGGTACTACGTACCGCCTGTGCGCAGAATCGGGCATGGCAGGCGGCGGGTCTGCCAGCTATGACGGTGGCGGTGAATCTATCGGCGCGTCAGTTTGAAGCGCAGGATATGACGGCACTCATCGCACAAGTGCTGCGCGAAAGCGGTCTCGACCCCAGCTATCTGGAGCTGGAGCTGACTGAAAGCGTGGCGATGGGTAATGCCGAGGCGTTTATCGACGTTACGGATGCCTTGAAGAAGCTGGGTGTGAGCCTGGCCATTGATGATTTTGGCACCGGCTATTCTTCTTTGAGCTATCTCAAACGCTTTGCCATTGATCACCTGAAAATTGACCAATCCTTCGTGCGAGACATGGTGGGTGATCCAGACAGCGCCTCTATCGTCGAGGCAGTGGTCGGGCTATCGCATGGTCTGAGGTTGTCGGTCATCGCTGAGGGGGTAGAAACTGAAGCCCAGCTCAACTTTTTGCGCTCATGCAGCTGTGACGAGATGCAGGGCTTTTATTTCAGTAAACCGCTGTCCAGTGCCGAGTTCGAACAGCTTCTGCGCGAGGGGCGCAAGCTGGATTTGCCTGCCTTATTGCCCTAAAACGCCTGTATTAGCCCTGTATTGGTCATTCTGAACGCCCCGGCATGTGTCAAGCGAGCGGGGCGCATCACTCCACGCAGATCACTATTCGTGGGATAAAAAAACCCGGTCAAGCCGGGTTTTGATGTGCTATTGCAGAACGCCAGATTATTTAATCTTGGCTTCCTTGAAGATAACGTGCTGGCGCACGACGGGGTCGTACTTGCGGAACTCGAACTTTTCAGGGGTGTTGCGCTTGTTTTTCTTGGTGGTGTAGAAAAAACCGGTGCCTGCGGAGGACACGAGTTTGATCTTGTCGCTAGCTGATTTTGCCATGTCTGATTACCTTAAACTTTTTCGCCACGGGCGCGCATGTCGGTTAGAACCTGCTCAAGACCCAGTTTGTCGATCACGCGCATGCCTTTGGCAGAGACGCGCAGGCTGATGAAGCGTTTTTCAGTTTCCAACCAGAAACGGTGATGGTGCAGGTTGGGAAGAAAGCGACGACGCGCCTTGTTGTTGGCGTGGGATACAGTGTTCCCGGTGATAACAGCCTTGCCGGTGACTTGGCATACTCTGGACATAATGAACTACCTTTGACTCAAAAATCTCCGGATCAGCGTTGTCCGGAATGCGAAAGCCCGCAATTCTACGCGATGTTATTCACGCGCTCAAGCACTGATGTGCGTAAATGGCTCAATGTGCATACTGGCAACCTGTCGGACTTAAGGACAGTCGGCTGCAAATCCGTCTGGACGGTGCATATTTCACCGCATTTTTTGGGTAATAGAACTCACTATCGCCCTGCATAAGCGGCAAAGTCTGCCCTCGCCCAGCCAGATTTTCGCTACGATTTCTAAAGTCCGACAGGCTGCTAGCGTCTACCTTTGCCGATGATCGCACCCATTACGCCGCGCATGATTTCCTGCCCGAGTCGGCTACCCACTGCGCGCATGGTGCTTTTGACAAAGGCTTCGCCCACCGATTCGCGTGTGCGGCGCCCCTGGTTTGATGAGCCACCGCCAAATAACCCGTCCAGCAGGCCGCCGGATTGGGCTTCCTCCGGCGCGCGGCTGGGTGTCTGCTGACGGGTGCGCGCCGTGGATGTTGGCGCATCGGCTTGAGCAGCATTAAGCGCGTCTTCGGTACGCTGCTTGAGAATTTCATACGCCGATTCACGATCAACAGCTTTTTCAAACACGCCATAGACATTGGAGTTGCGAATGATCTGGGTGCGCTCTTCAGGGCTGATGGCACCGATCCGCGAACGCGGGGGCGCGACTAGCACGCGCTCGACCGGGTTGGGGGTGCCTTTGCTGTCGAGACAGGACACCAGCGCTTCGCCCACCCCGAGTTGGGTGATGGCTTCGGCGGTGTTGAGACCGGGCTTGGGGCGGAAGGTGTCGGCGGCCACGCGCACGGCTTCCTGGTCGCGCGGGGTGAAGGCGCGCAGGGCGTGCTGCACGCGGTTACCGAGTTGGCCGAGGATGGCGAGCGGCACATCAAGCGGGTTTTGGGTAATGAAGTAGATGCCTACGCCTTTGGAGCGGATCAGGCGCACCACTTTTTCCACAGTGTCGATCAGGACTTTGGGGGCGTCGTCGAACAAAAGGTGAGCCTCGTCGAAGAAAAACACCAGTTTGGGCTGCTCCAGATCGCCCGCTTCCGGAAACTGCTCAAACAGTTCAGCCAACAGCCAAAGCAGCAGGGTGGCGTAGATCTGTGGCGAGTGAAATAGTTTTTCGGCAGCGAGGACGTTGATGACACCATGGCCTTGCGCATCGGTTTGCAGCAGATCGTCAAGGGTGATGGCGGGTTCGCCAAATAGATAGGTACCTCCGGCATCTTCCAGCGTGAGCAAGGCACGCTGGATGGCACCGACACTGGCGGCGGAGACGTTGCCATAGGTCGTGGTTAGTTCGCGTGCATGTTCGGCCACATGCTGCATCAATGCGCGCAGATCCTTGATGTCCAGCAGCAGCAAGCCTTGCTCATCCGCCACGCGGAAGGCAATGTTCAAAACACCCGCTTGGGTGTCATTCAAATTGAGCAAGCGAGCGAGAAGAAGCGGCCCCATGTCGGAGATGGTGGTGCGCAACGGGTGGCCGAGTTCGCCGTACACATCCCAGAACACCACAGGGGAGGCGGCGAGCTGGAAATCGGACAGGCCGATTTTTTGCACACGTTCGCGGATGCGTGGTTTGTCTTCGCCTGTCTGACTTAATCCGGCCAGATCGCCCTTGATGTCGGCCAGAAACACCGGCGTGCCCATGCGGCTGAAGCCTTCGGCCAGAGTTTGCAAGGTGACAGTCTTACCCGTGCCCGTGGCGCCTGCAATCAGGCCGTGGCGGTTGGCCATGCGCCCTAAAAGGTGGGCTTCGGCCTCGCCCGCGCCAATAAAGATGTCATTTTGCATGATTGATTTGCAGGTTGTTGAGTTGGGTTCTGATTGTAATGTGAAAGTCGAATATTGCCGTGCGTGTTATCTTTCCAAACTTGGTTGGTCGCTGGTGAAGCAAAGGTGGTACTGATGTTGGGTCGAGTAGGTGCGTGGTGGGGTGTATTGGGTGTAAGTCTGTTGATTGGCTGGGCGGTGATGCGCCTCACGCCTGTTGCGCTGGAAGCATGGGCGATGCCCTGGGGTTGGCTGGAATGGTTAGTGGCCGTGCCCTGGCTGGTTTTTATGTTGGTGGGCGAGGGCTATCGCGGCTTTCAGAAAGGTTTTGCCCCGCGTGTGGCGGCGCGCGCGCGCCATTTGCGCGAGCATCCGCATTGGTTGCATGTGCTGCTGGCACCAGCGTTTTGCATGGGATTTTTTCATGCGACACGCAAGCGCATGATTGTGTCGTGGGCAGTGACTTCGGGTATTGTGTTGCTGATTTTGGCGGTGCGTCTGTTACCGCAACCCTGGCGCGGAATCGTTGATCTGGGTGTGGTTGCGGGGCTGACCTGGGGGCTGGTGGCGATTGTGCTTTACGGTATTCATGCGCTTACCACGCATACGTTCAACCACCCGGCTGAAACGCCGGAATTGCGCCAGCCCATGGATCGGAACACCGCTTGATTTTCGTGTACATTAAAAAACCCCGCGTTGCGGGGTTTTGTGTTTTTGTCACCAAAAACAAGGCGCTGAATCAACTTTTGAGTTTGGCGTAGGCCTCATGAATGGAATGGCTTGCTGAAGTCCATGCCGTTTCAATGCCGGATTTTAGATGATCCCATGTGTCATCACTGGCTTCGCCTAATTCCTTTAACTTGGCTTTTGTCGATTCAATACCGCTTTCAATCGCGGTAATTTCTTTTTCGTATTTAATACGTTCATCGGCGAGCGCGCTATTAGTCTGTGCCTTTATCGCTTCTATTTTGGCTTGGGTGAGCTCGATTTCGGCTTCAATCTTCTGCAGGTAGGCGGCTTTGGTGCTCATGGGGAATATCCTTGATAAGTGCATTAAATGCGAGGCGAGTAAATTAATTGACGCAAACAGGTTAGTTTTTTCTGCGACCGACTAACAAAAGTAAACCACCCAAGACAATAGCACCACCGCCGACCCATACGGGAACATTGATGGTTTCTTTTTCCGACACTGAAAGCACCAAGGGCCCGATAACAGCTTGATCAGTTTTTTTGGTGTAGGTGAAACTTCCATACGCCAAACCTAATGCGCCAGCAATAATTAAGGCAATGGCGACAACATTGATTGATTTCATTTCAACTCCTCCTCGGAAAACTAATTTTTTAAGACAATGCACACAGGCTAATGACTCAAATGCGACGACCTTGGATAACACGCACGAGTATCACGACAACTGCAATGACTAGAAGTATGTGAATAAACCCACCCATGGTGTATGAGGTTACAAAACCCAATAACCATAAGATAATTAAAATGATTGCGACAGTTTCGAGCATTTTAAATCCTTCTTTCTCATCTTCAAACCCGTAGTTTAAAATTACAACCTGTACGTTGAAGGTAGCACAGAAAAATTTTTTGCATCTGTTTTATTCTCAATGCTCATGAAAAAACCCCGCATTGCGGGGTTTTTAGGCGAGGGGTCAAGGAGGACTCTGGTTTTTAGCCTTTAATTTTGGCGTAGGCTTCGTGGATGGCGTGGCGTGCCGATGCCCACGTGTTTTCAATCCCTTCCTTTAAATGCGTCCATGTGTCACTGGTGGCTTCTTCAAACTCTTTCAGCGTGGTTTTTGTTGCGTCAAGGTGGGCTTGGAGTTGGGCAATTTCTTCGTCGTACTTAACACGTTCCTCTGCGATAGCGTTTTGGGCGTGGGCTTTTAGATCATCCAGTTTGACCTGACCCGCTTCAATCTCGGCCTTGATTTCGTGCAGGAATTCTTCTTTTTTGAATTGCATGATGGATTCCTATGGTTAGTTAGTTTAGTGGGTGAAAAGCAGTGTCACACTGCACCCACTCTATGACGCTTTGATTAAATAGGACTTACGCAAAAGTGCCCCAGCGGCGTTCGGTGTACTGTCATCGGCGCTTTGCCTAGCTGGAACACATTTGCGTAAGCCCTATTAAAAAACCCGACACGCAATGGCCGGGTTTTTGTTACAAAAGCAGGATTAGCTTGGGTTTAGTGCTTGGAAGCACCCTCGGCACCAATCCCGGTTTCTGATCGCACATACTGGCGCAGGAAGGCTTCACGCTCAGTCTTGGCACGCTCACTGTTGTCAGTGATGGAGAAAATCCACGCCATAAGGAAGGCGACCGGCATGGAGAAAATCGCCGGATCCTTGTAGGGCACGATGGCTGCCTTGAAGCCGAAGATGTCGACCCACACCGTTTTTGACAACACAACCAGCACGACGGCGGTAATCAGGCCACCCAATCCACCCATCACTGCACCGCGTGTGGTCAGGCCGCGCCAGTAAATGGCGAGGAATAGCACAGGGAAGTTGGCGGAAGCTGCCACGGCGAAGGCCAGGCCGACCATGAAGGCGATGTTCTGGTTTTCAAAGGCGATGCCAAGGAAAATGGCCAGAATGCCCAGACCGACGGTGGCGTACTTGGAAATGCGCATTTCGGTCTGCTCATCGACGCGACCATGGCGGAAGGCGCTGGCATACAGGTCATGCGATACAGCGGATGCGCCCGCCAGGGTCAGGCCGGACACCACCGCGAGGATGGTGGCGAAGGCCACGGCGGAGATGAAGCCGAGGAACATGTCGCCGCCAATGGCGTGTGACAGGTGAATCGCCGCCATGTTGTTGCCGCCAATCAGCTTCTTGGCCGCATCCAGATACTCGGGGTTGGTGGACACCAGGATAATGGCGCCAAAACCGATGATGAAGGTCAGGATGTAGAAGTAGCCGATAAAGCCGGTGGCGAAGAACACCGATTTGCGCGCTTCCTTGGCGTCGGACACGGTGAAGAAGCGCATTAGAATATGCGGCAGACCGGCCACACCGAACATCAGCGCCAGACCGAGCGAAATGGCGGAGATCGGATCCTTCACCAGACTGCCCGGTGCCATGATGGCATCATGCTTCGGGCTGATTTCAATCGCCTTGTTGAACATGGCGTTGAAGTCGAAACCGAACGACCACAACACGGCCAGCGCCATGAAGGTTGCGCCGGAGAGAAGTAGTATGGCCTTGATGATCTGCACCCAGGTGGTGGCCAACATGCCGCCGAAAGTGACATAAAGCACCATCAGCACACCGACGATAATCACCGCGTAGGTGTAGGGCAGACCGAACAGCACTTCGATCAACTTGCCCGCGCCGACCATCTGCGCGATCAGGTACATGGCGACCACCACCAGCGAGGCAATGGCGGCCACGGTGCGTACCGGAATTTGCGCCAGACGGTAGGAGGCCACGTCGGCGAAGGTGTATTTGCCGAGGTTGCGCAGTTTTTCCGCCAGCAGGAACAACATGATCGGCCAGCCGACCAAAAAGCCGATGGAGTAGATCAAGCCATCGAAACCGTTGGCATACACCAGACCGGCAATACCCAGGAAGGAGGCGGCGGACATGTAGTCACCCGCCAGTGCCAGACCGTTTTGCAGGCCGGTAATGCCGCCGCCTGCGGCGTAAAAATCCTTGGTGGTGCGCGTGCGCTTGGCCGCCCACCAGGTGATACCCAGCGTGGCGGCAACGAAGACCAGGAACATGATGACGGCGGGTACGTTCACCGACTTGGCGGCGGCTGTGTCAGCCGCCAGTGCGATACCTGCATAAGCCATGGCAGCCAATCCGGCGGCCAGCATCAAGGGACGCATAACGAGTGATTGATTCATTTCACATGATCCCTAAGTTCAGCAGTTAGACGGTCAAATTCCTTGTTGGCGCGCATGATGTACATGCCCGTCATGCCGATGGCGATCAGAATGACCAGAAATCCGCCGAGGATGCCGACCGAGAGCGGCGAGCCAGCCGCGATCTTGGTGGCCAAAAGCGCGGGCTGGAAGGCGATCAGCAGGATGAAGGCAAAATAAATGGCCATCATGATGATGGCCATCGTCCAGTTATAGCGGTTGCGCGTGTCAACCAGTTCAACAAAACGCTCATCCGCATGGATTTGCGTGGCCAGTTCGTGGTTCATGCCGTCCGACTCCTTTTTGTTTCGTTTTTATGAAGGCTCGAAGGCTACGACAGAGCGCGTTTGCGGTAAATCATTTTTTTCAAATTAAGCAATTACTTATGTGTATCACTTAAGCGATTATAGGCATTAAGCGGAAGGCCATGCCGATGTATTCTGCCATAGTGCAGACAGGTCGGGCTGAATTCATTCAGCTTCAATCAGGCTTTCCGCGCGCTTCGGAAGCTTACGGTCGTGAAGAATTAAAATTCGATAAATCAATGATGTATCGAATATCAACCAGGGCCTTCATCGTTCTTGTCCTGCCCGAGCAGTTGCGGCGCTTCCCAGTCCTTAAACTGTGCCAGAAGTTTGGCCAACTGTTGGAGTGCGGATGTGTCACCGATTTTGTTGAGGGCGAGGATGGAGTAATAACGCCACTCCCGCTCGTCTTTTTTGCGCGAGGTGAATTCCCGGGTCGCATAGTGCATGAGATAGGGCACAACCTGTGGTGAGCCAATCTTCTGTAAAGCAAAGATACCCAGAAGAACCGAGCCTTTCGGGTGCTTCATGTAGGCCACCACATCCTCGACGCACTCCTCCAGATGCAACCTCCCCACAAAATCCAGCGCATGGGTGCACCCCTCACGCAGCAAGCGGCGCATGACCGGGATAGCATCGCGTACTTCGGCATGGGTTGCAGCGTAGATGGTGTTCTGCAGGGCCAGATCGGGCAGTTTGGGACGTTTCAGTAGTTCCAGAATCAGCCGTCTGCCCACCTCGCTGTCCGTGTTCTGGGTGAGGAAACCGAACACGACGGCGGCCTCGCTCAGATGGCTGGCCTTGAGTTTGCCACGCAGCAATACCGCCATCTTATTGATCAAGACCGAATCCTTCAGGGCTTCGGCCTCCGCCCTTGCCTTGGAAGCGATGCTCTGGGTTGATGAACCAGCGTTGTCATCGTCACCCGGAAATCACTCGAAAAAGAATGAAAGAATGCTAGTCCCTTCGCTGTGTAGTTGTGGCGTATTTCGTTTGCCAGCGTGGCGATTTGCGCCTTGCGGGCATCGTCAAGTTTTTTGATCTGGTATGCGTATTCGTCCTTGATGCCCGCTGCCCCTGCATTTTCTTCAGCCAGGATTTGCAGAAATGCCAAGGCCACATCATCGGCAAGCCTGACCTGATTGCAGTAGTCATACATGGCAATACCGTGGCCCAGATACCCGGCATTTCGTCTCTCGTCCTTGACTTTCTCAAGATCGTAAAAGGGCGCATTGCCGCCAATGGCGTGTAAAACGGCCAGAATAGAGTGAGCCAAGGGACTAGGCTCGGCGACGGCCAATGCAGAAGCAACCTCGTAATAGCGCTTTAAGGCGTCGTTGAATCCGCCTTGCTCAAGTGCCTCGAAGTTAAGGCTGGGTAGGAATTGATAGAATTCGAGCAGTTCCTGGTTGGCGGCCTGGACATTAAATTCGCTTGCGTTTTGCATGGCTTGCGCTCCTGTTTGGTCTTGGTTAATTCAAAGGGTTATCTGGATGAAGACAAAAATAGTCGAATAATTCCGTGCTTTAAAGTCCAGATTATTCCTCATCAAGAGCGGCACCAGCATCCACAACGCGCACATCCGAAGCGCCCATGCGGGTCAGCCACATGGTCAGCTGCTGTCCAAAGGTCTCGATTTCTTGTGGAGTGCCTTCCACGGTAAAGGCGATTTCCCATTCGCTTTCCCCAGCACCGAATTCCGGGTGCAGCCCCCAGAAAAGTTCGTCCGCCAATAACATTCTAGTTGCTTCGGCGGAAGCCGTTGGCAGTTGCTCAAGCACGGCGATCAGGGCTTCGTCCTCGTCATAAGTCAGCTCCATTCGCGCCTCGCCAGAAGATTCCAAAAGTAACTCAAGGTGATGCGCACACGCCTGATCCGTAACGCAGAAATGCACATCAAGCTGTTTGCGCTGCGAAGCTTGCGGATGTCCGAGTATGGCAAGGTTGACAGCCCCCATCGCCTTCAGCCATGCGAGCATGATGTTTTCGAAATTGATTCGATCATGTTCATCCGCTGGCGAATCGAACGTGATGCTCCAACGCCATTTTCCCGTCGCCAGGGCGAAACCCCAATCCCAGGCATCGGGTCGAAAACTCCAGAAGCGGGCATTCTGCAAAAGTGCATCCGTGATTTTGGCGCGCTCGGCGGGCAGTCGGCCAACACGATTCTGCAAACGCTCATCCTGGGCGAATGTCTTTCCCTTGATGGCCTTTTCCACGAATGTGAAAATCATGTTGAGTCCGTCCTGTGCGTCTTCATCAATGACGTTGAAGACGATCTGGATTGGCTTGGGTGCCTTGCTCATGTTGTCATTCTTCGTTGGTGGGTCTGGCTGGATCTGTCCGGGCGTGGGGGGATATTTTCATCGTGCGGTAGATAGTCTGAAATTCTTGGCTGTTGCTGATTCATGCTGAAACGCCCATTTTCCCAGCCTTGCTAAGCAAGTTTGGCGAGCTGAACCATGAAATACATAAAAATGCTCGCTGCGAGGAACATCGGTACATAAAGTTGCAAGCTTACCCAAAAATGCCCACGATCCTGTGGGTAGCGGAAGTAGGTTAAAAGGTAAATCAAGCCGGATAAAACCGGCATACATATCCATATATAAACCTCCATGCCGGGAGTGACTCCGGCCATGAAACTCCCGACGAATGGATGCTTGATCCTTCCCCATTCGCCAGAAGAAACCCACCAGGCCACAACGAAGAGGCTGGTGAAATGGGGTGCCCAAAACCAGAATCGGCGCGCATAGCCGGAGAGAGATTGATCCTTGCGTGACAGGGACGGAAAAATAACAAGGGCTAACAGACAGATAATGAATATCATGTTTTCAAAACGCCCCTGTGCCACTGCCCCTCTTAGTTTGCCAAGCGCATTCTTGGCGTACATATCGCCGCCTTCGGCAGCCCGTTGATACCAGGCCAAAGCCTGCGCCCTGTCTGCGGAAACGAATTGCCCTTGCTGGTAAAAGGAGCCCAGTTGGAGTTGGGCGCGGATATGACCCTGGTTGGCCGCCCGCACCATCCACTCCAGAGCCAGACGATCATCCTCCGGAGCCGGATGGCCACGACCTCGCATGTATGAAAGGGAGACGTAATGCTGCGCGAGGAAATACTGGGCATCCATATCACCCTGATGGGCAAGATGGGCGCAATTCTCCAGTGTAAGGTTTTGGCACACTTCCACCCGGTTTGGGAGCGTTTGCGTATCAGCAGTGCCGGGCGACTGGGTGGCTGCCGAAGCGGCAAGCGCAAAAAGCATCAGGGCAAACACCTGCACTCCATGCCAAAAGGTTCGAGCCTGCGAGAGGGATTGGGCAACCGGGTCTTGCTGCTCCTGGGTTTTAATCGTAAGCCGGAGAAGTTGCATGGGTAATGCCGCTGACGGATACGGATTGATTAGCGATTGGCCGGGGAATGGTACGCTTCGCCCCATTCGAAACATTGCAACCAGCCCATGGTGTTCGCGTAAATCACCTTGTTTTCGGTGGCGATGCCATGAAAGACCGGGGCGAATGCCTTCGCTGCGCGCCAGACCACCTCGCCGGTATGACGATCCCAGGCGACTGGCACGTCATGCAGCGAGCCGAAGATCAAGTCGCCAGCGATGGCCAGCGCCCTGGCTTGCGGAGCCTCGACCCGCCATAGGCAGCGGCCATCCTCGGTGCTGTGCGCTTGTAGAAAGCCGGCGTCGTCGATGGTCTTGCAGAGGTAGATTCCATCCGCACAGCCAAGGATGAAGGAGGGCGCACCGCAGACATACGGAGTCGCATTCTGCTCGATTTCATCCGCGCTACTTTTCCAGAGAATCGTCCCGCTCGTGAGGTCGATACACCACAGGGTGTCGAAGTTGAGGTGAACATACAGCCGTGTGCCGATGCGCGGCATAAAGCCGGAAGGCAGCATGGGGCGACCATCCTGTGCAAGCGGAAAGCTGATGCGCCACAGAATCTCGTCGCCGGGCGCGCGACAGCCGAACAGGCCGCGCCGCTCATGCTCATAGCCGATATACAGATGGTCGCGAATCTGACGCAGGAAGCCATGTGGTGAGGGCGCGAATGCGTGGCTACCGTCATTGCGCATATGCAGCAGCTCCGGAGCTGGTTCGCGGGTGAACGCAGTGAATTCGCCTTCGTTCCCATAATTGAAAAAGCCGCGCTCGATGTCCGGAAAGCGCGCTCCCGCAAAGTCCAGCACATTGGCGACAATCTGGCCGGTTTCACGTTCGAGCAGGTAGGGAAACACGGCAACCCGCTCGTGATTGATGGCAATGCCCCAGGCACTTTCGGCGGGCAAAGGGGTGCGCCAGCGATACTCCCCGCTTTCCGCATCGACGCAAACCACCTCGCGTCGGGCGGAACAGGCGAAGATGGCGCCATTGGACATGCAGAGTTCGAAATGCACGCCCCAGATGCCGCACTTTTTCATCTGCCACTTCGGCTTTCGTCCGGGCAGGCCGCCCTCGATTCCGCCCCAGCGGTGGTCGCCTACATTGGCGGATGCCTCCAGCCAGCCGTTCGGCATGTCCGGCGTGCGCGGTGGGAAAGCTGCCAGTACGCTGTTGCGGTCGACGGGCTGTTGGATCGCTGGCACCTCTTCAACCTCCGTGTCGAGGTCTTCCCCGTTTTCAATACGTTCGAGCAGGCGCTTCGCCTCCTTGGTGCGCAGGCGACGCAGGGCACGAACCGCTTCCGCCCGCGCTTCGAAATCAGGATGATGCTGGACGACCCGTTTCAGCCCATCGATCGGTAACTTGAGCTTCTGTATTCCAGCCCAAGCGAGCACATCGCAGACCAGTGCAGCCTCTTCAGGCGGGGTGCGATTGAGGATGGCAAAGGCTTTCTCGGTAGCCAAAGCCTTGTCGCTGGCCGAGATGCCGGCGAAGGCCTTCTTTTTGGTGTAAAAGTCGACGTGCGGATCGTCGAGTTTGGCGACCAGTAGCGTGATCTCCTCGGGTTCCAACGCTCGCCCCGACTCGCCCAGGCCGCATACCGCGTGTTTGAGAAAATCCGCATTGGTTGAACTCAGGATCGCGCGGGTAAAGGCGCGGGCGACGGGATCATCGCGCATGGCCAAGCCCTCGATCAGATCCGGGCGGTTGAACAGGTCGTCGCCATCCCCGGTGTACTCATCGAACTTGCGGACCATCAAGCGCGAGATGTCTTCGCCGGGGAAACTGCGCAAACAGAACAGCGCGTCGTATTGCCTCGCCTTGGTATGGCAGAGGGGACCAGGCTTTTCGTCAGGGTCACCGCTGTGGTAATCCGCATAGCGGATCAGAGTGGCAACGTCCCCCTGTTTCTTTGCCGCCCAGATCTCGATTTCTTCGGGGCTTTGAACGATGTCCTGGCTTGCCATGAAGCACCCTCGTTGCAATGGTGATGGTTTTGCCGTCGCTTACACGGTGTCCCATACACTGATGCATAACTCGCGGCAGGCATGTGATTATTTAGCCAATCCCGCATCATATTGGAAGCCTTTGACATGGCTGGATCGAAAAATCCTCAATCAAGGGACTTTGTGCAGTTCATGTCGTGCGCTTGGAAGCGTGCACATGTGCGGCGCGCAAGCGGTGCAGCGCCTCAAGAAGCAGGCTGTGTCTTTGCATGCCTCCTGTACTTTCTGCAAGTGCGGGCAGATCGGGCAGGCATTCTTCCCCCTGTACCAGTCGTTCGGCGCGTGCCAGTTGTTCCTCGCCATGCAGGCGCGTCAGCACCGGGCGGAAGTCGTCGAGCGCGAGCTCCTTTTCGGTCTGAAAACGCAAAACATCGCTGACGGCGCGCAGCAGGCGTGCTCGGGAGGGCGACAAGCCGCCAAAATCCAGCGCCCATTGCAGATCAGCCAGCGCCTTTTTCTTCTTGCCCAGCGCCAGCAGCAACCAGCCGCGCAATTCGCCGACGCGCAACGTCGCCCAGGCGGAGTCCGTATCCGCCAAGAGGCCGAGACATTCGGCAACCGGTTGTTCATCGGCAAAGCCATGCTCTTCAAGCGCCTTGAGCAGGGCGCGTTGCTCCCCTGCATCCAGCATGGGCAGGCGGCGCAACCAGTCACGCAGGGGCAGGGCGGCGTTGCTGTTGTTCTCTTGCAGATCGGCATCGGGATAGACCTCGGAAAAGCCGGGAACCACAATGCGGCAGGCGTACACACCGAGATGTGGCAGATCGAGAATGTAGGCATCCCTGTCTTCAGCGTGAATCAGGCCGACAAGCTGCTGGAATTCCTCTTCGGTGCTGCCCGCGTAATCCCATTCGGTAAACTCGATGTCGGGCGTGCGATGAAAAAAGTCCCAGGCAATCAGGCCACTATGGTCGATGAAATGCGTTTCCATATTGGATGGGTCGGCCACCGCGTCCAGATCAAATGAAGGCGGATGAAAGTCGCCAAGCTGGTCAAGGTCGCGTCCTTGCAAAAGCTCGGTCAGGGTGCGCTCCAGCGCAACTTCAAAGCGCGGATGCGCCCCCCAGGAGGCGTACACTCCGCCGTTGTGCGGGTTGAGCAGAATCACGCTCAGCACCGGATAGCGCCCGCCAAGTGAAGCGTCCTTGACCAGAATCGGGAAGCCGCTGGCCTCAATCGTCTCGATGGCGCGCAGCACATGCGGATAACGCGCCAGAACCTCAGCGGGTACATCGGGCAGGCACAAGCCTTCACGGATGACACGATGGCGTACATGGCGCTCGAAAATTTCAGCCAGACACTGGGTGCGCGCCTCGGCGGGTGTGTTGCCCGCCGCCATGCCATTGCTGGCAAACAGGTTGGCAAGAATGTTGACTGGCACAAACACTTCTTCACCGTCGCGCTGGCGCACAAAGGGCAGGGCGCAAATGCCGCGCCCGCTGAAACCTGCATTGCGATCAAGTAATTGCTGGACAGTCAGCTCGCCATGCGGATTCCAGGCTTCGAGCATGGCCGCATCCATCAGCCCTGCGCTCACCGCCTTGTCAATCGACTTGCAATGGCTTTTGTTTTTGCCTTTTCCTTGACCCACGGCAAACCAGCGTTCACGCGGATGATGCACCCAGTCGGCCTGTGCCAGTTCATCGCCAAAATCGTAATCGGAAAAGAAATACTGTGTGGCCAGGCGTTCAAAGTACTCACCCAAGGCCGAAGCCAACGCCGCCTTGCGACTGGCACCCTTGCCATTGGTGAACAGGAACGGAGCCTTGCGGTCACGAATATGCACCGACCAGACATGCGGCACTGGATTGAGCCAGCGTGCTTCTTCAATGTCGAAACCGAGTTCGGCAAGGCGGGCAAACATGCGCTCAATCGAGACTTCAAGCGCGGCATCCTTGCCGGTGATAAAGGTTTGTTCAGTCATGTGGGTTGTCCTGTAGGAATAATCAGTCCGCAACCAATGCGGCGGCCTTCGCTGGCGAGGATGTTGTAAATGCGGCAGGCCGTCGGCGTGCTGACGAACTCCAAGCCGAGGCCATGGCGTGCAAAGAAACGCATCACGACAGGATTGGGAACGCATGGCTTTGCGCCGGTGCCGATGACGATTAACTCCGGCTCGTCGGCAAGCAGTGGGGTGAGGTGCTCATCGGAAAACTGGCTGGCATCCTTGATCGCCCAATCCAAGCGCTGATTGGGCGTGAGAATGAGGCTGGTCACATGCCGTTCGTTATTAAGAATAATGTGTGCATCACCATAGCTTTGAATCACGAAGCGTTGGTCGCTGGTGTTGAGGTGCAGTTTCACGGCGGACTCTTGAGTTCTGGGGGTGTTTGACAGTTTAAGGGCTGCGCCCTAATGTTGCTCGCTTCCCGTAACAAAATAACCGTGTAATCGCCATGTCCAATACCCAGCTCAATCCCGTGCGCAAATCGTCCAAACTGGCCAATGTCTGCTACGACATTCGCGGGCCGGTGATGGCGCGAGCGCAGCAGATGGAGGAAGAGGGGCATCGGATTATCAAGCTGAATATCGGTAATCCGGCGCCGTTCGGCTTTGAAGCTCCGGAAGAGATCATGCAGGATGTGATTTTGAACCTGGGCAATGCTTCGGGCTATTCCGATTCCAAGGGGCTGTTTTCCGCGCGCAAGGCCATCATGCACTACACCCAGACCAAGGGCATACGCGGCGTCAAGATAGACGATATTTACATTGGCAATGGCGTGTCCGAATTGATCGTCATGGCGATGCAAGCCTTGCTGGATAACGATGACGAAGTATTGGTGCCTGCGCCGGATTATCCGTTGTGGACGGCGGCAGTCACTCTTGCGGGTGGTACAGCGCGGCATTATGTGTGTGATGAGCAGTCGGGCTGGTTTCCGGATATTGAGGATATTCGCAGCAAGATCAACTCCAAAACCCGCGCGATTGTGTTAATCAATCCGAATAACCCCACCGGAGCGGTCTATCCCAAGGAAGTGCTCGAACAGGTTATCCAGGTGGCGCGTGAGTACCAGCTCATTATTTATGCCGATGAAATTTACGACAAGGTGCTGTATGACGGCGTGGAGCACACGTCGATTGCGTCTTTGGCCGACGATGTGCTGTTTGTGACCTTTGGTGGTCTGTCGAAAAACTACCGTGCGGCAGGCTATCGTGCCGGCTGGTTGATCGTGTCCGGCGACAAGCGTCATGCGCGTGACTATATTGAAGGTTTGACCATGCTGGCTTCGATGCGCCTGTGTTCGAATGTGCCGGCGCAACATGCGATTCAGACCGCGCTTGGTGGTTATCAAAGTATTGATGATCTGGTGACAGCCGGCGGGCGTTTGTTGCGCCAGCGTGATCTGGCGTATGACATGCTGACTTCCATTCCCGGCGTGAGCTGCGTTAAACCGCAAGGTGCTTTGTACATGTTCCCGCGTCTGGATCCTGCGATCTATCCGATTGATGATGATCGTCAGTTCATTCTTGAGCTGCTGGAAGAAGAGCGAGTATTGGTGGTGCAGGGCAGTGGTTTTAATTGGATAGCCCCCGATCACGTTCGTTTGGTCTTCTTGCCGAATGTGGATGATTTGACCGAAGCCATTCAACGCATTGCACGCTTTTTGGAGCAATATCGTCGGCGTAATCGCTAGCTATTGGGGTTCGTCACGCGTTTTTGGTAGTTTCGGGCTATATTGCGCGCATGTGTATTCAGAAATCGGGTTGATTTTATGCGCGTCTCGCGTAGCCAGTTTAGTGTTTTAACCTTGGCTCTGGGCTTGGTGTTTGGCTCGGAGCTGGGGGCACAAGAACAAGCCCTTTTGAGTGACCCGAACGCCGAGGCCCTATTTGAATCCATGCCGTTGGTGTTGACGGCATCGCGTATGGCGCAATCTGCGCTGGATGCACCAGCCTCGATTTTCGTGATTGACCGCGAGATGATCGAGGCTTCGGGCTTCACCGAAATTCATGATCTTTTACGTTTGGTTCCTGGCTATTTGGTGACCGACTGGCCCGATGGTCAGCCGAGCGTTGCCAATCATGGTTTGGGTGATGCGTATGGCAATCGCCTCAAAGTCATGCTTGACGGTACAGCGATTAACAACCCCTTGCGTGGGGATGTATTGTGGACGGATCTTCCATTGCGTGTGGATGATATTCAACGTATTGAAGTGATTCGTGGACCGAACGGTGCGGCCTACGGTGCGGGTGCGTTTCAAGGCGTGGTGAATATCATCACCCGCTCACCACTGACCGAGTCGGGCGTGAGTTTTATGGGGCGCGCTGCCGCCGAGGGTAAATACGACGATGCGCAATTGCGGGTGAGCAGTGGTTCCGATGAACAGCTCAGTTGGCGTATAAGCGCTTCGCGCCGCCAGATTCAGACCTTTGAAAGCTACAACAATCAATCCATGGAACAGATCGAGCGCGGCGTCGTCAATGCGTTCGCCACACTGCATGTCAACGACACGGATGAACTTAGTGCGCAACTTGGTTTGACGGATGGCGATGACACACGCGGCTATCCTGCGGGACGGTTTGCGCCCATCCATGGCGAAAGTGTGCAGGAGCGATTTCTCAAGCTCGCGTGGCAGCGTAGTTTCAATGCCGAATCCGAGCTGTCCATCAAGTATTCGCACCAGGGTCATGAAACCAATGGTCAATGGAGTGCGCGAGTGGCGGGTAACCCAATGGTGTATATCGACTTTGATACCACCCGCGATGCGCTTGAGCTTCAGTATTTTGATCGCATCACGCCAGAGTTAAAGTACCTTTTGGGTGCGGAGTTAAGCCAGGAAAGTGCGCAATCACCACGCTTTTTTTCATCCGATGAAACTTATCGTGATCAAAATGCCCAGATCTTCGGTAATTTGGATTGGTCGCCGTGGACAGATTTGAGTTTCAATCTTGGCGGCAATCTTGAATATAACTCCTACAGTGGGGAATTATTTTCGCCACGTTTGGCCATGAATTATAAAATTGATCCGCATTCGTCCGTGCGGCTTTCCACCGGTCAGGCTTACCGTCGCCCGTCGATGCTGGAGGCGTATGCGAATGAATCCCTGATATTTAATGGCCAGGTCATTGATACAGGTTTGCGCTCTTTAAGCCAGGTTGTGCCGGAGCGAGTGCGCCATGTTGATGCCGCATACTTGATACAGATTCCAGAGTTGAAGCTGGACGTGGATGTGCGTGTATTTTTAGAGAAGTATGATCGTTTTGTGGATGATGAAACCTGTTATTTCACCGGTAGCGGTGCCATTTTCCAACCGTGCCCATTTCCGCCCCCGTCTTCATTCCCTCCCGTCGGTTCGTCGGTGGATTACCTGCTTAACCAAGGCAGTGTGAGTACCCGGGGTGTAGAGGGGCGATTTGACTGGCGACAATCCTGGGGGCGTGTTTTGGGCTCTTTGAGTCTAGTGAATATATTCAACGTGGATAATGTCACTGATGTTGATGCCATTAAAAGTGCGCCGGAGGCTGCTGGAAATGTGCTGTTGATTAAATATCTCCCCGAGCGTTGGCGATTTAGTCTTGGATATTACTATCAAGGCAGTATGAAATGGCTCAATGATGGCGATTTGGTAAAGCCGCGTAATTTATGGAATGCCAAGTTATCGAAAAGCTTTGGTGCACCAGGCTCTGAAAGTGAGTTTGCGATTACCGCGTTGAGTATGAGTGGCGACTATCCTGATTTTAATGAGGCCAAGTTCAGGCAGGAGTCGATGGTTTTTGCCAGCGTAAGGTTGGGTTTTTGATCGGCTTGGCTGTTCCTCGGCGTCTTCAGCCAAGCAATGTGCTGTCTTGGTTCGGTGTGTTTTTGCTTTGGACTTTGCCCTTATCCCAGGCTTTAGCCCTGGATGTCATCGTTGTGTCGCCTTCGTCGCAGACTTCTTCGACGCAGTTTGTACAGGCTTTAATGAGCTCACCTGAATTAGCGGCGATCAAGCTGGAGCAGCTTGAGCTGAACCGTGCGGATGAGTCCGCGTTGGCGCGTGCGGATGTGGTGGTGGCAGTGGGGGTTCAGTCGGCGCAGGCGGCTTTGAGTCTGAGTAAAAAGCCTGTGCTGGCAGTCATGCTTTCTGAGACGAGTTTTCAGGAGCTTGCGTCGCGTTTCCCGCAGGCTAGCTTGGCTGGCATCGTGCTGGACCAGCCAGTAACACGTCAGTTAGGTCTATTTAAGGCATTGTGGCCGGATAAAAAGTCCGTGGGCGTTCTCTTGGGTGCACAAGGCTCTGTGTTGCAGGAAGACTTCCAGAAGGCCAGTAGCGCGTTAGGTTTACCGTTGAAACTCGGATTTTTGCAAGGCACGCAGGGCAGTGTGCCCATTTTGGAAGCATTGATGGAGGGGCGTGATGCCATCATTGCGCCATGGGATCGTGACGCGTTTAACGTGCAAAATGCACGGGTGATTTTGCTGACCACGTACCGAGCCGGGCTGCCGTTATTGGCTTATTCGGCCGCGACCGTGGAAGCGGGCGCCTTGGCTGCGGTATTTAGCACACCTGAAAATATTGCCCAGCAGCTTGCCGAGTGGTTGACACAGCAAAAAACCTCTGCGATCACGCTGCCAAAATCACGCATTCCCCGTTATTTCGATGTGGCTTTAAATAAGCAGGTGGCTCGTTCCTTAAGTATGAGTATTCCCGATCGCGAGACAGTCTTGCAACGTATGCGCGAGGTAGAGCCATGAGGCGCCTTATTTTTACCCAGCCGTTAGCTCTGTGGTTGTTACTTGCGGTGCTGGCGCCATCAGCGTTGATTGTGGGTTTGGTGTCCTGTTTTATGTACTCGCAAGGTATTGAAGTGCTGGATCGAGTGGCACGCCAACGAGCCATGGATACGGCGCGTTTTCTTGCCCCGGCGAGTGAATATGGTGTTTTGACCGGAAGTAGAGATAGTTTGGATGCTTTGATTCAAGGGGTGGTAGCGACACCAAACTTGAGTTATTTGGCGATCCTCGACGAAAAATGCAGCATCTTGGCGCAGTCTGGCCGTGCGTTAAGGCTGAATGGCCAGGATATATGTGGCACCCAAAATTTGGTGGTTCTGGAGGACAATACCGAGCTCTTGAGTGCGGCCAATCCCGTGCGGTCACAACCCCTGCGCTTTGAGTTAAGCCCTGATGATGTGCGGCGCGGTTACGATGATGCGGCTCGCCTAGTGGGTTGGGTGTATGTGGAATTTGATAATGCCGCACGTGAAACAAGAAAGCGTGAAGTTTTGGGGCAATCACTTGCTTTGGCGCTGCTTGGGCTTTTGTTTGCGGGGTTTCTCGCGGCGGCCTTGGCGCGTGGTATGAGTCGTCCGATCCGTCGTATCGCAGGGGCGGTGCGCCAAATGCAGAAGGGGGATCTGTCGACGCGCATTCATGGTCAGGCGTTTAGCAGTGAGCTTGCTGCGCTTGAGGATGGTTTTAATGCCATGGCTGAGTCAATTGCCACCAATCATGAAAAGCTCCAGGCGCGGGTGGATGAGGCCACGCAACAGCTCTCGTGGCAGGCGCATCATGATCCGCTGACAGGTTTGGCGAATCGGCGCCGATTTGAGCAGGCGATTGATGAGTTGATGGCCTACGGGTTGCGTAGCGATGATCAGGCAGCTTTGTGCTTTATTGATTTGGATCACTTCAAACGCGTCAATGACAGTTGTGGTCACCCAGCGGGCGATGCCCTGCTCAAGGATGTGGCAAACATTATTAGTGGGCGGGTGCGTGAAGATGATCTGGTCTGTCGAGTGGGTGGGGATGAATTCGCGGTGATTTTGCGTAAATGTCCGATGGACAATGCGCGTGCCGTGGCGGAATCGATTCGAGCGGCTGTTGCCGATTATCGTTTTGCCTGTGAGGGAAAGGTTTTTGCAGTGGGGACGAGTATCGGCTTGATCCCGATGATTGGTGGTGATTATTCCATGCTGGAAATCATGAAGGCGGCAGATACGGCATGTTATTCAGCCAAGAAATCCGGACGTAATCGCGTGGTTGAGGTGGCGCTTTCGGATGGTATGCGTCAGGTTGCGCATGATCCGCAGCAAAGTCTGGAAACGATGCTGCGTGAGCATCGCTTCGAACTGCACGCACAAAATATTTTTGCATTGGATGTGCCGACAGCACCTCTTTACCGTGAAGTGTTCCTGCGTTATTTGGATCAGGATATGCATCCACAGTCGCCTCAGCATATCTTGGTGGCGGTTGATCGTGAAGGCGTGGCGCTGGAGCTGGATAAATGGGTTGCGCAACAGGCCTGTGCACAGCTTGCGCGTGACATGGCGGTTTTTGGCGCTCAAATGGAGGCGGTGCCTAAACTGTTTCTAAATTTGTCTCGCTCCAGTATGCAACATGCAGAGTCATATCTGGACAATTTGGACGCTGCTTGCCGCGAATACCACGTACCTGCTGCGCTTTTGGGCTTGGAGATGAGTATGACCCTGGTAGAGCAGGTTCCCCTTGAAGCGCGTGGTTTCGCACAAATGGCGCGTCAACGCGGCTATCTCATTGTTTTGGAACACTTTGATAGTGGTTCGGTAGCTCGGATCGGTAGTATTCAGCCTGATTTTTTGAAGGCGATGGTGGCTTCGATATGTGGCAGCCAAGTGATTGATGAAGGTTTGAAGGTAATGAAAGCCATGATCACGATGGCACACGCACTGGGTATCAAGGTCATTATCGCTGGCGTGGAAACGCCACAGCAACGTGCCAAACTTATCGAGGTCGGTGTGGACTTTATGCAGGGCGATGCTTTGGCTGGGGTAAAGTTGTTGGATGTTTCGATGGAGAATCCGGCTTAAGTGTCGCCCGCAGAATGGGTAGTATCAGGTAGAATGCTGGCAATCTTTTTTTGACAGAGCGTGAATGATGGAACCTGTGAAGGTTGGCTTGTTGGGCTTGGGGACAGTGGGCGGCGGTACGGTGAACGTGTTGCGTCGCAATCAGGATGAAATTTCGCGCCGCGCCGGGCGTGGCATTGAAGTGGTTGCCGCATCGGTGCGTCAGCTTGATGCGCCGCGCATTTGCGACATGAGCGGCATTCGCATGACGACGGATCCGTTTGCGGTGGTCAATGACCCTGAAGTGCAGGTGGTGTGCTTGTTGATGGGCGGCGAAGAGCCCGCGCTTGAGTTGGTCATGCGCGCCATCGAACTGGGTAAGCCGGTGGTGACGGCCAACAAGATGCTGATCGCACTGCATGGCAATGAGATTTTCCGCAAAGCGCAGGAAAAAGGTGTGATGGTGGCGTTTGAGGCGGCAGTCGCCGGTGGCATTCCAATTATCAAGGCCATTCGTGAAGGCTTGGCGGGGAATCGTATCGAATGGCTGGCGGGCATTATTAATGGCACTGGTAATTTTATCCTTACCGAAATGCGCGACAAGGGCAGCGATTTTGCCGAAGTGTTGGCCGAGGCGCAGCGTTTGGGCTACGCCGAAGCCGATCCGGCGTTTGATGTCGAAGGTATTGATGCCGCGCACAAACTGACGATTCTGGCTTCCATTGCCTTCGGTATTCCACTGCAATTTGAAAAGGCGGCGATTGAAGGCATTACCGGCATTACGCGTGAAGATGTGGGTTATGCCGAGGCGCTGGGCTATCGCATCAAGCATTTGGGTATTGCACGGCGCACCGACAAGGGTGTGGAACTGCGTGTGCATCCGACCCTGATTCCAGAGCGCCGCCTGATTGCCAATGTGGATGGCGTGAAAAATGCGGTGTTGGTAATGAGCGATGCGGTCGGCCCAACACTGTATTACGGTGCGGGCGCAGGGGCGGATGCGACGGCTTCGGCGGTGGTGGCTGATTTGGTTGATGTGGTGCGCACGATGACCGCCGACCCGGAGAACCGGGTGCCGCATCTGGCTTTCCAGGCGGATGCGCTGCGCGACTTGCCCATTTTGCCGCTATCCGAAGTTGAAACGGCGTATTACCTGCGCCTGACTGCTGAAGATCGCCCCGGTGCACTGGCGGACATTACGCGCATTTTGGCGGATGAAGAGATTAGTATCGAAGCCATTCTGCAAAAAGAAGCACCGGAAGATGAAACCGATATTCCAGTGATAATACTGACCCATCGCGTGCAAGAAGGGCGTATGGATACGGCGATTGGCCGCATTGAGGCCTTGGATGCGATTAAGTGCCCAGTCGCGCGTATTCGTGTTGAGTCATTGAACTAGTTTTTGTTTTAGCCTGTATTAGCCACAGAAAACAATAGATTTACTTGTCGGAGTTTATTATGCCATTTCGTACCCGTTATACCGGTTTGATTGAACGTTACCGTGACCGCCTGCCGGTTTCAGCGAACACTCGCATTATTAGTTTGGGTGAGGGTAATACTCCGCTGATTCGTTTGCAGAATATCCCCAGGCTTTTGGGTAAGAATGTGGATATTTACGTCAAATATGAAGGCCTGAATCCTACCGGTTCATTCAAGGATCGTGGTATGACCATGGCGGTGACCAAAGCCGTTGAATCAGGCTCCAAGGCGATTATTTGTGCCTCCACGGGGAATACTTCAGCAGCGGCAGCGGCGTATGCGGCGCGGGCCGGGATTACGGCGTTTGTGCTGATTCCCGATGGAAAAATCGCCATGGGCAAGCTGGCACAGGCGATGATGTATGGCGCGATTACCCTGCAAATTCGCGGTAACTTCGATGACGGGATGCGCCTAGTAAAAGAGGTTGCCGATCATGCGCCAGTAACCATTGTGAATTCGGTCAATCCGTATCGTTTGCAGGGTCAGAAAACCGCCGCGTTTGAAATTGTCGAAGAACTGGGGCGTGCGCCGGATTATCACTGCTTGCCGGTGGGTAATGCGGGCAATATCACCGCGCATTGGATTGGTTATTGCGAATACTCCGCTGTTGCCGGTTCGCATGTCACCGATGCCTGTGCGTTCTGCAACGGTGATTGCAAATTTGCCAGTGGTGCGATTGTAAGTAGTCGCCCAAAGATGATCGGCTATCAAGCTGCGGGTTCTGCGCCGTTCTTGCGCGGGCATATGGTCGATCATCCTGAAACCATTGCCACGGCGATTCGCATTGGTCATCCGCAATCCTGGGATCGTGCCTGGAATGTCATGCAGGAGTCCAACGGCTGGTTCGCTGAAGTGACCGACGAGGAAATTCTTGCAGCACAACGCATGTTAACTCGCCACGAAGGAGTTTTCTGTGAGCCGGCTTCAGCAGCATCTTTGGCGGGGCTGATTAAAGACATCAAGAACGGCAAGATTGAAGAGGGTGCAACCATTGTGCTGACCTTGACCGGTAACGGACTGAAAGACCCCGATACTGCGATTGCCCAGTGCCAAGGTGAGGATAAGGCGAGCATGGTGACCATTGAAGCCACGCTGGATCAGGTCAAAGGCGCCATTTTGGACAATATGGCCTGACAGTCATGGCACTTTCGGTTGTACGCGAAACCCTGTTGAGTTACTGCGAGCAATTATTGCGCGTGGATGCCTTTGCAGATTACGCACCGAATGGCTTGCAGGTTGAGGGGTGTGCTCGTATTGAGCGCATCGTCAGTGGTGTGTCAGCCAGCCAGGCCTTATTGGATGCAGCGGTGAAGCAGGGTGCCGATACGGTATTGGTGCATCACGGCTATTTCTGGAAGGGCGAAGATGCGCGCGTGTTGGGGATGAAGCGCCAGCGCTTGGCAACCCTGTTGCGCCATGATATCAATCTTGTGGCCTTTCACCTGCCGCTGGATGGTCATTCGATTTACGGTAATAACGCGCAGTGGGCGATGGCGCTGGGCCTGAAGGAGACGCAGGGCTTTTTGGGTGCGCCGAATGCTCGCATTGGTGTGCGCGGCGTTTTACCTGATGCGCAGACGGGCGCTGCACTCAAACATAGCCTGGAACGTATTCTGCACCGCGAAGTGCTGCATATTCCAGCCCATAGTGCGGCTCGCCCTTTACGTAGCCTTGGTTTGTGTAGCGGCGGAGCGCAGGGCTATATTGCCGAGGCTGCGGTCTTGGGTTTGGATGCTTACCTGAGCGGTGAGATTTCCGAGCAAACCGTACACATCGCGCGGGAAATGGGCATTGATTACTTTGCCTGCGGTCATCACACAACCGAGCGTTTTGGCGTGCGCGCCTTGGGTGAGCATCTGGCTGATACGTTTGGCATTGAGCATAGCTTTTTGGATATGCCCAATCCAGCTTGAATAAATCGTGTCTTAAGCGTTTGTCACATACATAAAACATGGGTATTTCATCGGATGCTAATATGCCCATAAAAAATCCAAAGGCTAAAGTCGTGATTTCTGTCTTGTCAGTCACTTGATGTTCATAGATGCTTGCACCCGATTATAAAAACAGACATTGGTTAACTCGATGTCTGCATAACCCTTAGGAGATGAGGATGTCCGAGCAGACAGTAGCAAGCCCAGGCGCAGTGAGTGGCACAACGGAGCCAAGCGTTGACCTGCGTCGTCGTCGCTTTCTGACCGGCGCGGCCACCGTGGTCGGCGGCGCGGGCGTGGCAGCAGCCATGGTGCCTTTTTTAAGTTATTGGCAGCCGAGCGCCAAAACACGTGCGGCGGGTGCGCCAGTCGAGGTCGATATTGGCAAATTGGCTGAAGGGCAGATGATGACCGTGGAATGGCGCGGTATGCCGATTTACATTTTGCGTCGCACAGCAGGCAGCGTGGCAGAACTGGCCGCTCTGGATGGCGGCTTGCGTGATCCGGGCTCTGAAGTCGATCAACAACCCAAGTATGCACAAAATGCCTACCGTTCACGCACACCGGAAGTCTTCGTCGCCGTGGGGATTTGCACCCATTTGGGTTGTGCGCCGACCTTCCGCCCGGACGTCGCGCCTGCGGATTTGGGTGCCGACTGGAAAGGCGGATTTTTCTGCCCATGCCACGGCTCGCGCTTTGACTTGGCGGGGCGGGTTTTTAAAAACGTGCCTGCACCGACCAATCTTTTGGTGCCGCCGTACGCGTTTATGACTGAAACTCGCCTGATGATTGGTAGTGATGCGGAGGCTCAAGCCTAATGAATAAGCTATTCCAATGGTTTGATGCGCGCCTGCCGATCTCCAGTTTCTGGAACGCGCATTTGTCCGGTTACTACGTGCCGAAAAACTTCAATATTTGGTATTTCTTCGGCTCGTTGGCCTTGACCGTGTTTGTGATTCAGATTGTGTCCGGCATCTGGCTGACCATGAATTACAAGCCCTCGGCGGCGGAAGCCTTTGCCTCGGTTGAGTACATCATGCGCGATGTCGAGTGGGGGTGGCTGATTCGCTACATGCACTCCACTGGGGCTTCGGCCTTCTTTATTGTCATCTACCTGCACATGCTGCGTGGATTAATGTATGGCTCGTATAAAAATCCGCGCGAGCTCATCTGGATCTTCGGCATGTTGATTTATGTCGTGCTGATGGCTGAAGCTTTCATGGGCTACTTGCTGCCTTGGGGGCAAATGTCGTACTGGGGTGCGCAGGTCATCATCTCGCTGTTTGGCGCAATTCCTTTTATCGGGCCGGATTTGGCGCTGTGGATTCGCGGTGATTATGTGGTGGGTGATGCCACGCTCAATCGCTTCTTTGCGCTGCATGTGATTGCGTTGCCGTTAGTTCTGCTGTTCCTGATTGGTGGTCACATCATGGCGCTGCATGAGGTTGGTTCAAACAATCCGGAAGGCATCGACATCAAAAAGCATAAGGACGCCGACGGTAAGCCGCTGGATGGAGTCGCATTCCACCCGTACTACACGGTCAAGGACTTGGTTGGTGTGGCGGTATTCCTGTTCTTCTTCGCTATCGTGGTGTTCTACATGCCTGAAATGGGCGGCTATTTCCTTGAAAAACCGAACTTTATTCCAGCCAACCCGCTGCAAACCCCGGAGCACATTGCACCGGTCTGGTACTTCACCCCGTTCTACGCCATTTTGCGTGCCGTGCCGGATAAATTCCTTGGCGTAATGGCGATGGGTGGAGCGATTTTTGCGTTGTTTTTGTTGCCTTGGCTGGATCGCAATCCGGTGCGTTCGATTCGTTACCGTTCACCGCTTTTCAAGGCTTTGTTGGCGATGTTTGTCATCAGCTTCATCGTGCTCGGCTGGCTGGGAATGCAGCCGGTCACCCCGCTGTTAACCTTTATGGCGCAGTTCTTCACCATTCTCTACTTTGGCTACTTTGTTGCCTTGTGGTGGATGAGTAAAAACGAAAAGACCCTGCCCGTGCCGGAGAGGATTACACGATGAATGCTGTGAAATATGCTTTGGGTGCATGTCTTGCACTGCTTTGCGTGATGGCTTCGCCAGCGCAGGCCAGTGGAGGGCATGTCGCCGGCCTGGTCAAAGCCGAAATTGACCTGGGCGATACCGCCTCCCTGCAACGTGGTGCGCAGATTTTTGTCGATCGCTGCCTGAGCTGTCATTCGGCGAATCTGATGCGTTACAACCGCATTGGTCAGGATTTGGGCATGAGTGATGCTGAAGTCAAGGAGCGACTCATCCGGGGTGCGGATGTAAAAATTGGTTCGACCATGCAAAGCAACATGTCCGCCGCACTGGCGAACACAGCATTTGGTGTCGTACCGCCGGATTTGTCGCTCACCGCTCGTTCACGCGGTACAGATTGGCTCTATAGCTATCTGCGGGCTTTTTATGTCGATCCCGCACGCCCTCTGGGGGTGAATAACCTTGTCTTCAAGGATGTGGGTATGCCAAATGTATTTTGGCGCGAACAGGGCGAACAGGTTTTGACCAAGGATGCGCATGGTGAGGCTGTTTTGAGCTTGGCCAAGCCCGGTAGTATGAGCCCGGCCGAGTTTGACGGCATGATGGGTGATTTGGTGGGCTTTATGAGTTACATGGCCGAGCCGGCGGTTTTGCAGCGCAAGAGCCTGGGATTATGGGTGCTGGGCTTCCTTGCGGTGTTGTTTGTTCTGCTGCTTTTGCTCAAACAGGAGTACTGGCGAGATATCAAGAAGTAGCTGTTGGCTTTTAACAGGCTACTGAAATAAGTATTCAGTAGCCTGTTAAGGCGGGACATGGATGTCCCGCACGCAAATCAATCACGCAAGTGATTGATTTCGCATACCGAGTCCGGGCATGTACCGGACTCGGTATGGCTGAAAAACTCATGGATGAGGTTTTTCAGCATTCTGCTAAGGGCGGTTTATTGGTAAACGGGTGTGCTAGAATCACGCCCGTTTTTGCTTTTGTCGTTTTGCTTTTTCAGCGCTAACTTTGCTGCGTTGATTTTGCTGTTCAGTTATTTTTGGAGAGTGCCGCAATGGCTGTTAGTACAAGTCGCCGTGGGGTGATGACCCTGTTTTCTCACCCGGATTGCCCGGAAAGTCATCGTACCCGCCTTGTGCTGGCGGATAAGGAATTGATTGCGGACATGGTTGAGGTTAACCCGGCCAATCCGCCGGAAGACTTCCTTGATCTTAGCCCTACGGGAACCCTGCCGACCCTGGTTGACCGCGATTTGGTACTGACTCAAGCGCGCGTCATCATGGAATACCTTGATGAGCGTTTCCCTCATCCGCCGCTCATGCCTATTGATCCGGTCAGCCGAGCTCGTGTGCGCTCGGCGCTTTACCGTATCGAAAAAGATTGGTATCCGCTGTTGCCGGAACTGGCTGAAGGTGGCAAGGGCGCGGCTAAAGCGCGTAAGGCGCTGCGTGAAGGTCTGCTGTCCATCATGCCGATTTTCTCGGCCAGCCAATTTGTCATGAGTGATGAATTTAGCCTTGCGGACGCAACGTTGGCACCGATTCTATGGCGTTTGCCGATATACGGCATTGACCTGCCCGCGCAGCCGCAAACTCAGCCGCTGCTGGATTACATGGCACGAATTTTCAAGCGTGCAACCTTCCGTCAAAGTCTGTCTGACCTTGAGCTTGAAATGCGTCCGGAAATGCGTGCTGAAATGCGCCAGGATGTGCGGGAAGCGCGCAAGTGACTTCAAGCCGTCCTTATTTGCTGCGCGCCTTGTACGAATGGATTGTGGACAATGAACACATTCCCTACATCGTGGTGGATGCGACCATGCCCGGCGTGGTCGCCCCGCCTGAGCACGTCAAGGATGGCCAGATTACCCTGAACATTGCGCCCCATGCGGTGCAGAGTTTGAGTTTGGGTAACGCGGATGTGCGTTTTTCGGCACGCTTTAGCGGCCGCCCCTGGATGATTACAATTCCCGTCATGGCCATTCTGGCGATTTATGATCGTGATACGGGGCAGGGTATGGGTTTCCCACCCGGAACCATGCCGGGAGAAACCGGCGACGATGCGGATAACGACACCGCGACACGCGCATCACGCCCGCCTGCCCTGCGTGCTGTACCTTCGGAAGGTGAGCGTAAAACGCAAAGCGTCGAATCGAATGACGAGGATGAGTCAACGCCACCTGATGATGAACCTCCGGTGCGTGGTGTTCATTTGCGGCGCATCAAATAGCTTCCATAGGACTTACGCAAAAGTGTTCCAGCAAGGCAAAGTGCCGAAGACAGTACACTTGGTACGGCGAGGCGCTTGAACGCCGCTGGGGCGGTTTTGAGTAAGTCTCGTTCTATACGGCTTAGGGTTCGTTCAAATGAGCAACACATTCAGTGCGACCGAGCGTTTAGCAGCGACGGCGCAATGGTGGCAGAGCATTGTAGGAGTGCAGCTGAGGAACGATGAATCGGCTGCACTCGAACCTTGGCTCGCGCGTTGTTTTGGCTATCACGCCCTGCACTTGAGTCTCCAACCCTTGGCGCAACCTGCGACCGAGGGTGTGAGTTCCAGTCCATCTGCGCCGCTGGCTGGATTGCGCATTCCTCATGCCTTTCAGCTTGGCCCCTTGGGTGGTGAAGTACGCGCGCGCTTTGAATCACTGCCCTTGCAGGCCGAATCGGTGGATTTGGTGGTGGTGCAGCATGTTTTGGAGTTTGCCTCCGATCCGCATGCTGTTTTGCGTGAGCTGGATCGGGTGTTGGTGCCTGAAGGCCGTGTGGTGTTGATAAGTTTTAACCCCATGAGCTACTGGGGGCTGCGTCACTTATTCAACCTGAATCATCAAGCACCGTGGTTTGGGCTTGGCCTTGGGCGCAAGCGTTTGCGCGATTGGATGGCGTTGTTGGGCTACGACGTTGAGGATGAGCTGTGGGTCGGACATGGTTGTTTATCGCACGCACCGCCATTCATCGCCGGATTTTTGCAGCGATGGTTAGCGCGTCTTTTACCGCGTAGCGGTGTGGGTTATGCGCTGCTGGCGCGCAAGCGAGTGAGTATGCCTGCCCCGATCCGCCATCGCTGGCACCTGATGCCCAATCTAGGAGTAACAACGGCGGGGCATGCGGTCGGATCTTCCGTGCATCAAGTTAAACGCAGTCGACGCGATGCTGTGGATGGATGCTCTCAATGACTGATGATCGTGCGTCATCATGCACCGCGTCGCACAGTTCATCAGCCTGCCCTGCTGACTCGCCGTGGGTACGTTGGTTATGTTTGGGTGTCGGTGTGAGCTGTGTAGTGGTTGGCGGTGTTGGCGTATTCGTGCCGATCTTGCCAACGACACCGTTTCTGTTAATGGCGGTTGCCTGCTTTGCCCGTTCATCGCAGCGTTTGCATTGCGCTATCCTGCAACACCCATGGGCGGGGCCATTGATCCACGATTGGGAGTTGCGTCGCAGCCTGCCGCGCAAGGTTAAACAGGGCGCAATCCTGATGATGACGTGCAGTTTTATACTTTCGATCAGCCTGATTCAGCCCATGGTTGCCAAATGGGGATTGTTTGCGCTTTGGGCTGTATTGCTGCTTTTTATTCTACGGATTCCGAGCTATCAACCAGAGAGCATTAAAATTCATGAGTGATGCTGATGCGAATTCAGACAAAACGACTGTCGTTGACATCTGGACCGATGGCGCATGTCGCGGTAACCCTGGGCGAGGCGGTTGGGGAGTGGTGCTGCGTGCCCAGGGCCAGGAAAAACAGCTTTGTGGCGGAGAAAATCACACCACGAATAACCGTATGGAAATGACGGCAGCGATTCAGGCCCTGGCAGCGCTCAAGCGGCCTTGCCGGGTGAATCTCACCACCGATTCGCAATATGTGATGAAAGGGATCCAGGAGTGGCTGCCGAACTGGAAAAAGCGCGGCTGGCGCACTGCGGGCAATCAGGCGGTGAAAAATGCCGATTTATGGCAGCAACTTGATGCGCTCTGTGCACAACATGAGGTGCATTGGTTTTGGGTACGCGGGCACGTCGGTCACCCGGAAAATGAGCTGGCGGATCAGTTGGCGAATCGTGGCATTGATGAATTGAAGCGGGGATAAAACAATGCGACAAATTCTTCTCGATACTGAAACGACGGGGCTGGAGCCACGTGAAGGGCATCGAATTGTCGAGATCGGCGCGGTGGAGCTGGTGAATCGCAGCTTAACCGGCTTGACGTTTCATGAGTACCTGAATCCTGAGCGGATTATGGATGATGAGGTGATCCGGGTTCACGGTCTTACCAACGCGTTTCTGGACGACAAACCACGCTTTGCTGCGGTGGCACAGTCATTTTTGGATTTTGTGCGTGGCGCAGAGCTGATTATTCACAATGCCGCGTTTGACCTTGGTTTTATCAACCACGAGCTTGCCAAGCTTGATGCGGACAGCGGGACAAGCTTCGGGCGGATCGAAGATCACGTCAGTGGGGTGGTGGATAGCCTGAAGCTGGCGCGCCGCCTGCATCCTGGGCAGCGTAATAGTCTGGATGCGCTGTGTCGCCGTTATGGCATCGACAATAGTCATCGCCAGTTGCACGGCGCCTTGCTTGACTCGGAAATTCTGGCGGATGTGTATTTGGCCATGACGGGTGGCCAATCCAGCTTGGGACTGGAGTCGCATGAGGCACATGGGCACGCTGAGGGCGGTGAGGTGCCGCGTATGCTGCCTGCCTCGCGTCCGCGGGTGGCGGTGTTGTGTGCCAATGAAGTTGAGATTGAAGCGCATGAGATGCGCATGGCGGCGATTCAAAAAGCGGCAGGTGGGGTGACGATTTGGGGTGGATGAGTTTGGGCTTGTTTGCCACTTCGGCAAATGACGCGGATTTTGCTTTCATCCCCCCTTTGATGCCGCCGTGAACGCAGCGCCTACGGCAAGGCCGTCCCGACGCAACATCCATGTTGCGACGGGACTAAACAGGCCATCCATGGCCTGTTTACCCTGCCTACGGCACTCCGTTCACGGTGACCCCACACGGGGGGTTAAAACCCGCGCAGTCGGCGGAGACCGCCAATCAAACCTTCGTTTGACCACTACCCCTTGACGTGCATGAGCAAAACTACGCCCTCACGCTATGCCGCATGATTCGGCCTTTCTCACGCGCCCAATCACGCTCTTTTTCTGTGGCGCGTTTGTCAAACTCCTTTTTACCCTTGCCCAAGCCGATTTCGACCTTGAGGCGGCTACCTTTCCAGTACATGGCGAGCGGAATCAGCGCGAAACCTTTGCGTTCCACTGCGCCGATGAGTTCAGCAATTTCCTTGCGGTGTAGCAAAAGTTTGCGTGTAGCAGTGGGGTCGGGTTTAACGTGGGTGGACGCGGACAGGAGGGGCGAGATTTGCGCGCCAAATAAAAACGCTTCACCATTTTTCAACAGCACATAACTGTCGGTAATTTGAATTTTGCCGTCGCGAATAGCTTTAACTTCCCAGCCTTGCAGTACGATACCCGCCTCGTAGCGCTCCTCAAAAGCAAAATCATGTTTCGCTTTTTTGTTGAGAGCGACGGTGGACGAGCCCTGGGTGCTTTTTTTATCTTTTGCCATGATCTTTTAGTGTGGGCAGCACGCACAGCATTCAAGCCGGGTCTGTTTATTCGGAGGCGCGCATCTTACCATTAAGCTTTAATGAACCCCTTGCAGAGCAACTCAACCCATGTCACAAGCCAAGCGCGTTTCTATCCATGGTCAATGGTCATCCCGTTGGGCCTTCATTCTTGCCGCCACAGGCGCGGCGGTAGGTTTGGGTAACATCTGGAAATTCCCTTACATCATGGGGCAGAACGGCGGTGGTGCATTTGTCATGCTCTACCTGGCTTGTATTTTGTTGGTTGCGACACCCATTTTTATTGCAGAAGTAATGCTTGGGCGCCGTGCGCGGCGGAGTCCGGTGCAAGGCATGGCCGTATTGGCTGAGGAAGAACACGCTGCGCCCGCGTGGAAGTACCTGGGTTGGATGGGCGTGGTCGCTGGCTTTCTTATTCTTAGCTATTACAGCGTGATCATGGGTTGGGCTATGGCTTATGTGGAGCGCGCGATCACCGGTAGTTTTCATGGCCTGGATGGCGCAGCCCTGAAAAGTATGTTTGAAGCTTTCAAAGCCGATCCCATGGAGCTGCTTTTTTGGCACAGCCTTGCCATGTTAATCACCATGCTGGTGGTGGTGCGCGGGGTACGTGCCGGGCTGGAAGCCTTTACGGTGCTGCTAATGCCAGCTCTGTTCGTGATTTTGCTGCTGTTAGTTGGCTATGGCATGAGTACCGGGCATTTCATTGAGGCGTTTACGTTCATGTTCGCGCCGGATTTCGGCAAGCTCACTGCCAATTCGGTCGTTGTGGCGTTGGGGCATTCTTTTTTCACCCTGAGCATTGGCATGGGGCTGATTATGGCTTACGGCTCGTACATGCCGGATAAGGTATCGATTACACAGACGGCATTGTTTGTGGTGGCGGCGGATACGACGATCGCGTTGCTGGCAGGCCTGGCGATTTATCCGGTGGTGTTTGCCAATGGTTTGGAGCCGTCTGCCGGACCTGGGCTGGTGTTTCAGACACTACCGATAGCCTTTGGCCAGATGCCTTTGGGGGTGTTGATTGGTACGTTGTTTTTTGCGCTGTTAACTTTGGCGGCCTGGACATCGTCGATTTCAATGATTGAACCCGCCGTGGCGCACATGGTGGAAAAGCGTGGATGGACAAGGGTGAAAGCAGGAATTTGGCTGGGGTTGGGGGCGTGGTTCCTCGGTATTGCCAGCGTACTGTCCTTTAACCATTGGAACGAGTTCAAAATGTTCGGCAAGACATTTTTTGAACTGCTGGATTTCACGACCTCGAATATTATGTTGCCGCTCGGTGGGCTGTTGATTGCGATTTTTGCCACGTGGATGATGCGCCGTCAAACGAGTTTTGATGAGCTGGGTCTGTCGCCGCATATGTACGCCGTCTGGCGTGTGCTGACCCGTTACGTTGCGCCTTTGGGTATTATCGTAATCTTTCTGTACGGCTTGGGTATTCTTGGATGAGTCGTTTGCATCGTGAGGCGATCGTGCCGTATTCGGCGCATGAGATGTTCGTTTTGGTTGGCGCAGTAGAGGACTATCAGCATTTCTTGCCATGGTGTAGCGATTCTGGCCAACAACAAAAATCCGAGGATGAAGTGATCGCCAGCGTGACCATCAGCAAGGGGGCACTGAGCAAGAGCTTTACCACGCACAACTTTTTGCAGCAGGACAAAATGATTGAGATGCGCCTCGTGGATGGGCCGTTCAAGCACTTGCACGGCTTCTGGCGTTTTACCCCGATGGGCGAGCGCGGCTGCAAAATCAGCCTAGATCTTGAATTTCAATTCACCAACAAGTTGATTGAGTTTGCCGTCGGCCCGGTATTCACCACGGTGACGGGTGAAATGGTGCGCTCATTCCAGCGGCGCGCGGAACAAGTGTATGGGCGACGTGTATGAGTGATGCGAACGAGCTGACCAAGTCTGAATTGATTGAGGTCGAAGTGGCGTATGCCTTGCCTGAGCGGCAAACTCTGTTAAGACTTAAAGTTCCTGTGGGGACGACGGCTGAAGAAGCCGTACAGCGTTCGGGGTTGCTTACGCGATATCCTGATCTGGATTTAAATGCCAGCAAGCTGGGGATTTTTGCCAAAGTTGTACCGCCTCAGCGCGAGCTGCGCGAGGGTGATCGGGTTGAAATCTATCGTCCACTGATTGCCGACCCGAAAGCTGTGCGACAGAAGCGCGCCGAAGAAGGTAAAAAGCTGAAAAAAGGCGGAAGTTAAAGAGTATTTAGTGGCAACGTAGGCAGCTCGCTCAACGGTGGCTCGGAGCGCTCAAGTTTGCCATTCGCATCAAAAAACAAGGCAAATTTACGTTGCACCGGAGCATCCTTGCCGGCTTTGTGGAAATAGATGTAGTCCCAACGGTTAGCATGGAACATGTCGTCGAGCATCGGTGTGCCGAGCAAAAAGCGTACCTGCTCCTTACTCATGCCGAGTTTGAGTTGTGCCATTCTGTCATCTTCAAGGATGTTGCCTTGGTTGATGTCCATCTGGTAAGGCTGTAAAAATGTGGGCATGGAGCCTGTTGAGCAGGCGGTCAACAGGCATGGAAGGGCGGCGGAAAGAAGGAGAAGGCGTGCGTGTTGCATGGTGTTGTGTAACGATGGGTGAAGGTATCCGCGATAAAATACACGCCAAGTCGATTTGCATCTACTATTTCTGCTCGTATGGGTAGCTGGCTGAGTTGTGAATCATGTGAATAGCTTCGTTTTTTAATCGTTAAAAGGACAAATTGTGGAAGCTAATGATCTAAAAAAAGCGGGATTGAAAGTGACTCTGCCGCGCGTGCGCATTCTTGAATTGTTGGAGCAGCATGCGGATCAACATCTTTCGGCGGAAGATATTTATCGTTTGTTGCTGGATAACGAAGAAGATATTGGCCTCGCTACGGTGTACCGCGTGCTGACCCAGTTTGAGGCGGCGGGCATTGTGTGCCGTCATCAGTTTGAGGGCGGCAAAGCCGTGTTTGAGCTGATTTCCAAAGGGGAGCATGATCACATCGTTTGTGTGAAAACTGGGCTGGTGGAAGAATTCCACGATCCGGTGATTTTTGAACGCATCCAAAAAATCGCCGAGGAGCATGAATTTGAAATGACCGATCACTCGCTGGTGATTTTCGGCATTAAACGCAAGTCCAAGGCGTGAATGATTGAAAATTCTTGCCCTTGATACCTCGACCGAAGCCTGTTCCGCTGCGCTCTTGATGGATGGATATGTCATTGAGGAGTTTGCACTTACGCCACGTGAACATACCCAGATGATTTTGCCCATGGTGCAGCACGTGTTGTCTCAGGGCGGAGTAGCACTGCATCAACTGGATGGTATTGCTTTTGCGCGCGGGCCGGGTGCCTTTACGGGGCTGCGCATCGCCGCCGGAGTGACTCAGGGGCTGGCCTTGGGTGCGAATCTTCCGGTCATGCCGGTCTCCAGTCTTGCGGCCCTGGCACATGGCGTATGGCGTGTGCATGGGGCTGAAAAAATATTGACCGCCTTGGATGCACGGATGCACGAAGTATATTGGGGTGCATGGCATGTGTTGGGCGAGGGTAATGTTCAGGCAGAGGATGCGGGTGAGTGCGTACTCGCTCCTGCGAGCGCGCAAGTCCCCCATACGGCAGACTGGTTTGCAGCAGGTTCAGGCTGGTCAGCCTATGCGGATACGCTTTTACCGCGTTTTGCGGCCGTGCTGCGTGCCGTGGATCATGAGTTATTACCGCGTGCGCACGATGTGGCTTTAATCGCAGCGCATCAGGTCATGCAACACGGCTGGTTGCCTGCTGCGCAGGCTCAGCCTATGTATTTGCGCGATAACGTGGCCGATAAACCCAAGCCGAAAGTCGCAGTCAGACCGTAGGCGGGGGAACCGGCGACTCCTTGGCCGCCGCTGCCTTGCCTGTGGCCACAAACTGCATCAAGGCCTCGTCATGCGCGTGAATCAGCGGGATAAGTGCCGGGTCGTCGCAGGTCAGTTCGGCGCACAGCCCATCCTCGCGCGCAATCAGCTCGACATGAATCGCGTCGCGCTGCTCAAACAACATGGCGAATAGTGGATCCCAGGAGCGAATGGCGCGTCCCTTGGCAAAGCGCGCTTTCATGTCTTCGGCGTGGCGCAAAAGGATGGCAGCAAGCTCGGGATCGTCGCTGGTCGTGCAGGTGCGAATGCCATTGGGCAGGTGCTCGGTCACGCGGCGCAGACGGTTGTGACCATCGAGCAACATCGTAATATCGGCCTGATGCGCCTGATGTTCCGCATCGTCGCCACCGCGACCGTATTTGTAGACTTTTTCGCTCATGTTTTGCGTTCTCTCTTCTCGACAACAACGCGAGTATGACTGAAGCGATCCTGCCACGCACGCCTTGAGGGATCGACGTAGAGCCATAGCACCCCCAGCCCGCCCAGTCCCCAACTTGGAATTGCCCACAAGGCGCGACGGACTAAATCAGGCCACGCGGGCGTTGCGCCCTGCGCATCGACCAAGCGCAACTGCCAGGCGCGCATTCCCAGCGTCTGGCCGTTTTTACGCCAGAAAAACAGGAAAAATCCCAGCGCAGTCAGGTACAGCATGGCGACATACAGCCAATGCACGAGACCTTCCTGCGGCAAAGCCTCGCCGTGGGTGAAAGGAAGCAGCAAGGCGGTTTGCAAGAACCAGATGGCGATGATCAGCAGCCAGTCGTAAAGCAGGGCGCCGATGCGGCGGATCAGGCCGGCGGAGGAGGGTGCAGAAATCATATCCATGGTGTCAGCTCAATTTGCCAGTCGTTCGAGTCCGTCAAGAATCAAATCAAGCCCGAAGGTGAACTCGTTGATGCCGGAGTGCCGACCGGAAATCACTTCTTCTGCCCAGCCGCGTGCGTGTGGGTAGATCGAAGCGGGAAACATCGGAAGAAACTGTTCGGCGGCCTGAGCATATTCCTGTTCCTCGATTGGAAAATTCGACTTCAGGAGCGTAAAGCCATAGATGTGGCTGTCAATCGCATTGATGGCGTGATCGGCCAAAGCATAAGAAAAACCGGCGGCGCGCAGGCATCCCATGGTGGCATCGGTATAGCGCAGCATCGCCGGGCCGATATTGATACGCGAAACGATCAGCATGGAGGCCCAAGGGTGACGCAGCAACATCTCTTGCGCCGAAATGGCGCGTTGTCGCATCGCTAGCTTCCAATGGATGTTGGTGGCGGGCAGTTCAATCTCGGCCACAACCATGTTCACCATGCCATCCAGCAGATCGTCCTTGTTTTTGACGTGGTTGTAGAGCGACATGGCTTCGATGCCAAGCGTCTCGGCCAATTTACGCATGGATAACGCGTCAATGCCGCGCTCATCGGCCAGCGCGACGGCGGCGTTAAGAATGGCATCTCGCGTCATGGATTTTGTTTGCGTTGCGCTTTTGGGGCGGTTTTTTTCAGAGTGTTCTGTCATCAGTGACCTTGACGTACTTACATCGTAAGTCTATTCTCGCCCTGGACTTACGATGTAAGTTCGAGGCTGGGTTGATGGGTTTGTTTCGATTAAGCGGGAGCGATTGTACGTTGATGTATCAGAACATGAAGTCTTCTATGTCCGGGCGCTTGGCAGATCTCCCGGAGGGTCGTGAGTTTGTCCCACAAGAAACGATGCGCGCCGTTGTAACCGACGCTTACGGTATGCCGAACCGGCTTAAGGTGAACCAAGTCCCTCGACCCTCGCTTCGGGAGCATGAGATTTTGGTGCGGGTCTGCGCGGCGGCGGTATGTCGGGGCGACACTTATCTTTTGGCGGGAAAGCCCTACCTGCTGCGCTTAAGCGGCTACGGTCTGTTCCGCCCGCTGCGCGCGATACCGGGGCAGAGCTTTTCAGGTGTCATCGTGGAACTCGGATCGAGTGTAAGCGCGCATCGCGTCGGGGACTCGGTCTATGGCGAGGTTTCTTCCGGTGCGTTCGCAGAATTCGTGGCGTGTGACGCTTCTCGGCTTGCGCCGAAGCCTGTCAATGCGTCCCACGCGGAAGCCGCGGCGCTTGCACTGTCCGGAGTCGCCGCCCTGCAAGGGCTCCGCGATGTGGGGCGATTACAGCCCGGCGAGAGCGTGCTCATCAATGGAGCCTCAGGAAGTGTCGGCACGCTCGCTGTGCAAATTGCCAAAGCACTGGGCGCAACCGTCACGGCGGTGTGTAGCACACGCCATGCGGAGCGTCTGCGCAAAATGGGCGCGGACGACATTATCGACTACACGCAGAGTGACTACACCCGCTGCGGGATGCGCCACGATGTCATATTCGATCTGGTCGCCAACCACACCCTCAGGGACAACCAGCGCGCCCTGAAACCCAAGGGGCGATTCGTTGCAGCGGCCATCCCGCAGGGTAGGGGTTGGATTGGCCCCGTGGCGTGGATGCTCAAGCTCGCCATCGCGGATGCCTTATCAAGATTGAATTTCAGATCCATGTTTGCCGAACCCAATCGCGCTGATCTCGAACACCTAGCGCGCATGGTTGACGGCGGCCTGTTGCGTCCCCTGGTCGAGCGTCGTTACAGCATGTTCAACATTGCTCAAGCCTATGCGCATGTTGCCAGCGGACATGCGCAAGGTTCGAGCGTAATGGAGGTACTGCCATGAAGAAAAAACTACTGCCCTCTGTGAAGACAAGTGCTGCGGCCTGCCTTTGTTTGCTCCTTGCGGGTTGCGCATCAGTTAACGGTGTCACCACATCGGTGATTGCCGATAAAAGCGTGGAGCATGTGCTGATAGGCAGCGGCTCACCTACGGTCGTGTTTGAAAATGGCTTGGACGGTCGGCTTGAGTTGTGGGCGCAGGTGCTGGCCGTGATCGCCAAGGAAACGCAGGTATTCGCTTACAACAGACCAGGCATTGGAGACAGCGCCGAGTTTTCAACACCACGGGATGGCGAGACGGTCATCCGGGAATTGAGGGCGTTACTGCATGCCAAGGGAATCGCGCCGCCCTATGTGCTGGTTGGGCACTCCTTGGGCGGGCTGTATATGCAGCTTTATGCCAGGCGTTATCCAAACGAGGTCGCGGGTCTGGTTCTGGTCGATTCAACACATCCGGAACAATTTAAAGGGGCTGGGTCGAAAGAAAACTGGCCGGGTTGGTTCAACCTATTACTCGAAGCTTCGCTCTCCGAGGCTGCCCTCAAGGAGTTGGAAGCCATTCCTGTCACGGGAACCGAAATGCTGGCTTTACCCGCGTTCAGCGGAAAACCCGTCATCGTGCTAAGTGCGCAAAAGCCAATGGAAGAAACTTCGGAGATGGCGAAGTATGCCAATAGCAAGCGTGTCGATATTGCGCGTTTGCATCCGGGGGCGAAACAGGTTTGGGTGGATAGCGGCCATGTCATACCCCTCGAAAATCCGGAAGCGGTGATTGCGGCGGTTCGAGAAGTCCTGTCGATGCTCAATAAGCAATCGACTGCAAAACAAGCTCAGGTTCAGCCATGAAAACACTTAAAAGATTGCATTTCTTGCTCATTATTTTATTCGCGGCAAGTGCGAGCTTAATCTTGGCAGGGTGCTCCACCACGGTGGCCACGCTTAATCCGTCGCCGCAGAAGCCGGTTTGCGAACGGACATCAAGTGCTCTTGTGCTATGGGATACACAGTGGCGGCAGAATCAGAAGGATATTGCCGAGCGCGAATTTGCTGCTGAAACCGGTCTGCGGCAGTTTCTTGTTCACTCCGGCTGCTTTGCTCAAGCGGAATTACGGCGCATGAGCCTTAAAGATTTGGAGCCATTAAAAGGCTCACACGAGAGGTTCGATAAGGTCATTGCCATTACGGTGCGAGAAATAGGCCCCATTGTCATGCTGTTTTCCACCGATGGAATAATCGAGGGTGGAACGGAGGTGGTTTTGAATATTACGGAGTATTCACAGCCTGAGTTAAGCCCAATGCGTCAGTTCAGCGTCAACTGGTTCAATGGAGGTGGTTTCGTAATCAAGGGTGTGGAGTCTCTGCCAAGCGATATGCAGGAGGCATTGCGAGTTGGAATGAAGCCAGATGAGGGGCAGAAGAGGTAGAGTTCCTTTTGTGGCTGAGGAGTTGATTGTGCTTGCATTTCAAGCGTAAAACTTACAGCCGATGCGCGATACCTTGCCAGAGCGGAGCCTTAACCAGATGGTGATAATCAGTAGCCAGTCGTAAAGCAGGGCGCCGATGCGGCGGATCAGGCCGCGGAGTGAAAGGGCTTAGCTGGTTTCAAGAATGTGGGTCTTTGTGCTTGGTTGTTATACAGAAGCGGGTTAGTCGAACTGAATGACCGAGCGAACGCGCATCCCATTCATGCTGAAACTGTTGAGCGATTTCAGGTCAATGAGGCAGGCCATACCTAAAACGTGATAGCCAACTTCTTCACATAGTTCAACGGCGGCCTTCATGGATCCGCCTGTTGCAATCAGGTCATCAATCACGACCACGCTTTCACCGTTTCCCTTCTGCATTTCCAGCCTGTCCGAACCGTACTCCAGACCATAGGCTTTGGATGCGTGGACGTTGGGTAGCTTCCCCGGCTTTCTGGCCTTGATGAAGCCCTTGTGGTGCTTGTAGGCCAGTGCTGATGCAAAAATAAATCCCCTGGACTCCAAACCAACCAGACAATCGATGCACCCCCATTCATCAGGGGAAAACAGCTCAGACATGGCATCTATCGTTTCCGTGAATTGGGTTTTCAGCAGGGGAGAGATATCTTGAAAAACAATGCCGGGCTTGGGGAAGTCAGGCGTGGAGAGGATGTGCCTGGCCAAAGGGTGCTGGTGCATATTTTGTATCCTGTTGCTCAATACACTCGGCTGATTCGCAATACTTAACCTGCTGTATTTTCGCTCTAAGAGGGCGAAGTACCTGCGCATTTTTTTCCTGTATGTGCTGGGTAAATTGATTGATTTCAATTCCCCCCCCAAACCGCCATGGCTAGCACAAGAATGAGCGGGAGTTGTAGTAGCCAGCCGTAGAGTACGGCGATGCGCCCGCGCAGTATTTTGGTGCGGCGTATGACCTTGACGCCCGGTGGCGGCCACTGTCGGTGACGTATCGTCCGATAGCCAGTCCAATTGATTGGTAGCGTCATGAGAAAAACGAAAAAAAACATAAAGGCATAATTGCCATAGATAAGTACGGTAGTGCCCGGTATTCCCCACAGGTAAACGCACTCAGCGTGACTGGATAAGCGGGCGATTGCCGGAAAAAGCCAGAACTTGCCAATGGTATAGACAATGCCCCCAAACAGGGCGATATAGAAGGCTTGGCGCATTCGTTGCGCTCTTGTGTACTCCTCTGCGTACTCATTGACAGCTTCATTCTCCAAGTTGAGCTTTCCCAGCAGATTTTGCACGGCCTTGTCGAGTTTTTCTTCTGTCGCCTGAGATGGGATTCGCGGTCCAGTCCAACCTGTGGCAAACAAGGCGGAAGCGAGGACGATAAATACATACAAAGCCAGCGTCACAAAGGCCGAAACACTTGCTTCGAAATCGGAAAGCGCCATACCTTGAATAAAAAACAGAAAGAGCGGTATGCCGACGCCAGCGATAATGATCAGCGCGGCTGCAAATCGACCATGGATGCTTAAGCCCATCTTCATCTCGCGATCAGTCTGACGGTGCTTATCATATCGACGGAGCCTTGATCTTACGCCGCCTGTCGCGGCTCAACTTCACTGGCAATCTGATCTGCCACGGCCAATTCAGCGACGCGCAGATCATAAATGGCCTGAAGATTCATCCAGCTTTGCGCGTCGCCGCCAAAGTAGCGGGCGAGGCGCATGGCTGTGTCGGCGGTGATGCCGCGCCGCTCGCGGGCGATGTCATTGATGCGCGGGGCGGGGACGTGCAGAGCCTTGGCCAGCGCGTTGGCGCTCAAGCCAATGGGGATAAGGTAATCTTCTCGCAAAATTTCTCCGGGGTGTACCGGGCGCATACCGTTTTTGAACATGATGAATGGCTCCTTAGTGGTAGTCGACGATTTCAACGTCTTCCGCACCGTTTTCGCTCCAGCGGAAACATATTCGCCACTGGTTATTGATGCGAATGCTGTACTGTCCTGCACGGTCACCTTTCAACGCTTCAAGCCGATTACCCGGCGGACTGCGCAGGAAGTCGAGCGTGACTGCGGCGTCGAGTTGAACAAGTTTGCGCGTGACAACATTACGAATATCGCTCCAACAGCGCGAAGAACCGGTTTCAAATAGGATTTGGGTTTCGGTGCAGCGGAAGCTTTTAATCATGGTGTAAATTTATAACGCTTAACGTTAAACGACAAGCCTATTCAGTAATTTTTCCACAAACTCAAATCGTATCGAGACATCTTCCATTGGCGCACTAAAGCGCAACGTATCCTGCCCACCAAGTTGGTAGGTTTTGGGCGCGGATTGCATGAGTTTGACGATGCTCATGGGGTCAATCGGCGGTTTGGGGTCAAAGACGATGCGGCCACCTTGCGGGCCGGCTTCGAGTTTGCGGATGCCGAGCGTCTGGGCGCGCAGGCGTAGTGCGGCTTGGCGCATGAGATTTTGCGCGGGTTGCGGCAGCAGGCCGAAGCGGTCGATGAGTTCGACACGCATTTCGTCCAAATCGCGCTGGGTGGCAAGGCTGGCAATGCGTTTGTAGAGGATCAGGCGGGTGTGTACGTCGCCGACGTAGTCTTCCGGCAAGAGCGCGGGGATGCGCAAGTCCACTTCGGTGCCGTGGCGCAAAGGTTGCATCAGTTCGGGTTGTTTGCCGGATTTGATGGCTTTGACGGCGCGGTCGAGCAGTTCCATGTAGAGGGTGAAGCCGATTTCGTGCATTTGCCCGCTTTGCGATTCGCCTAGCAGCTCGCCTGCGCCGCGAATTTCCAGATCATGCGTGGCGAGGGTGAAGCCTACGCCTAAATCTTCAAGTTTTTCAATCGCTTCCAGTCGTTTGACCGCGTCCGGGGTCATGCTGTCCTTGGGTGGGGTGATGAGGTAGCAGTAGGCGCGGTGGTGCGAGCGTCCAACCCGTCCGCGCAACTGGTGCATTTGCGCCAGGCCGAGCTTGTCGGCGCGGTTGATGAGGATGGTGTTGGCGCTGGGGTTGTCGATGCCGGATTCAATAATCGTGGTGCTGACCAGCACGTTGAAGCGCTGGTGGAAAAAATCCGCCGTGACGCGCTCCAGTTCCTTTTCCGGCATCTGGCCGTGGGCGAACTGGATGCGTGCTTCGGGGATAAGTTCGGACAGTTCACGGGTGATGCGCTCGATGGAGGCGACATCATTGTGCAAAAAGTACACCTGTCCGCCGCGCTTGAGTTCGCGCAGGATGGCCTCGCGAATGAGTACAGTGTCCCAAATGGTGACCATGGTTTTGATCGCCAGCCGCTCTTTCGGCGGGGTGGCGATAATCGAAAGCTCGCGCAGACCCGAAAGCGCCATATTGAGGGTGCGCGGAATCGGCGTGGCAGTCATGGTCAATAAATCGACTTCGGCACGCAGGTTTTTAAGCTGCTCCTTGTGGCGCACACCAAAGCGTTGTTCTTCGTCGATGATGACCAGACCGAGGTTTTTGAAGCGAATATCGGGCGAGATCAATTTGTGTGTGCCAATGACGATATCGACCTTGCCCTCGGCCAGTGCGTCCAGCGTCTGCTTGCTTTCCTTGCCGCCGGTGAAGCGCGACATGCCTTCGATCTTGATGGCAAAGTCGGCGAAGCGGTCGCGGAAATTGCGCAAATGCTGCTGGGCGAGCAGGGTGGTGGGAGCGAGTACGGCGACCTGACGACCGCCTTGCACGGCGACAAAGGCGGCGCGCATGGCGACTTCGGTCTTGCCAAAACCCACGTCGCCACAAACCACGCGATCCATCGGCTGGCCGCTGGTCATGTCGTTTATCACGGCGCTGATGGCGGAGAGCTGGTCGGGGGTTTCTTCAAACGGGAAGGCTTCGGCAAACTGGGCGTAGGCGGCGGGGTCGAGCTGGAACGCATGACCCTTGCGTGCGGCGCGGCGGGCGTGCAGGTCGAGCAGTTCGGCGGCCACATCGCGGGTCTGCTCCATGGCTTTGCGCTTGGCCCGATCCCACACATCCGAGCCGAGCTTGTGTAGCGGGGCGTTGTCCGGGTTGGCACCGGTATAGCGGCTGATGAGTTGCAGGCTGGCGACCGGAACATAGATGCGGTCGCCGCCTGCGTATACGAGGGTGAGAAATTCTTCGGTGAAACCGCTGACATCCAGCACGCTTAAACCTTGGTAGCGTCCTACGCCGTGGTCTTCGTGTACCACAGGTGCGCCGATTTCCAGCTCGGTGAGGTTGTGGATCAGGCTTTCGGCATCGCGCGTGCGCTTGCCGCGTTTGCTGCGCTGGGCAACGCGTTCGGCGAAGAGCTGGGCTTCGCTGATGATGGCAATGGGTTGGGGGGATGAGAGGAAGAAGCCGTCGTCAAGCGGTGCGGTGATGAGAAGCTGGTTTTTGTCCGAGTCGAGAGCCTCGCGCCACGTTTCTATGGCATCAAAGCGCAAGTCGTGGCGGCGCAGCAAATCACCCAGGGCTTCGCGGCGTCCGGGAGATTCGGCAGCGATCAGGGTTTTGCCACCGAGTTGGTCGATAAAGTGGCGCAAGGCGTGTGCCGGGTCATCGGCTTTGGCTTGCCAAGCCATGTTGGGCAGCGCTTGCACAGGGAAGCGCGCGGCTTGTGGGAAGGCGGGGTCGCTATCCGCAATGATGCGAACGTGTGGGCGCTCAAATAACAGGCTGTTGAGTTGCTCCTGGCTGAGAAAAAGAATCTCTGGCGGCAGCAGAGGCCGCTCACGGTCATGGCGGCGTTGTTCGTAGCGCTCATGGGCTTCGCGCAGGAAGTCGTCCGCCGCCTTGTCGATGCCGGTCAGACTGAGGCACAGGGTTTTGGCGGGCAGGTAGTCGAACAGCGTGGCCAGGCCGTCGAAGAACAGTGGCAGGTAGTATTCAATGCCGGGGAAGGGCATACCTTGTTGCAGTTGGCGCAAGAGATCGCGCCCGGCATTGTCAAAGTAGCTGCCCCAAGCCTTGCGTGCGTGCTGGATGCCCGCGTCGTCCAATGGAAATTCGCGCGCAGGGAGTAGGTTGAGTGCGTCGATGCTTTCCAGACTGCGCTGGGTTTCGGGGTCGAACAGGCGCAGGGTTTCGATTTCATCGTCGAACAAATCCACGCGCACCGGCAGGGTTTGGCCGCTGGGGAACAGGTCGAGAATCGCGCCGCGCATGGCGAATTCACCGTGCTCCATGACTTGCGTCACGCTGCGGTAGCCGGAATCGCTGAGGCGTTTGCGGAAGGTTTCGATATCCAGGCGCTGGCCTTTTTTTAGCTGGATGCTGCGGCCGCGCACATAGTCAGTCGGCGCAAGGCGCGTTAGCAAGGCCGGGGCGGAGACAATAACGATGCCGCGCTTGAGTTCGGGCAGGCGGTCGAGCGTGGCGAGGCGCTGCGCGATCAAGTCCTGATGAGGCGAGAACAGGTCGTAGGGCAGGGTTTCGGTGTCGGGGAAGACCAGTAGCGGCAGCGTGCTTGCGCCCATGAAAAAGCGACATTCGGCCTCCAGCCGATAAGCATCCTGCATGGTGGGTGCGATGAGCAGCAACAGACCGTCGTGGCGTTGTGCGGTTTCGGCAATGAGTAGACTGGTGGCAGATCCGGCGGGTTGTCGCCAATACAGTGGATCACGCGGATTTTTGGGCAGTGCGGGGCTGAAGAAGGGTGTCGTATTCATGCGCGCATTCTCCCATGCCGGGGCGGTCATCGTCAGCCAGATCGTCTCAAGTTCGACAGGCTCCTGGCCATCCTCATGCACACGGGCAGAAAAAACCCCGCCAAGGCGGGGTAGTGCGTTCAGACCAAAGCCAGCCGGATTCAGTGTGCGGAATCCGCATCCGAGCCCTTGGTATTGATGCCAAGAAGAGTGTAAAGAGGGCAGAACTTTACCAGGCCGGTGGCGAGTGGAACGACGCCCACGATGCCGATAATCATGTCCCAAGGCGCGGGGAATACGCCCGCAATCGCCATGCCGATGGCAACGACACCAAGGAAAATGCGGATGAACATATCAAGGAAACCAACGTTTGCTTTCATGAGCTAACTCCTAATCTACGCGGGTGAAATAACACAGACTGATTCTATACGCCTTTATCTATGGAGATAAAACTTTTTGTATGCTCAATCAGTCCACGCTGATTGGCCTGCGTTGGGCTATGATTCCGCCCACTTGATTGGAGTAGGTTGCTGCATGTTTCGTCCTTTTGAATTTTTCGTGGGTTTGCGTTATACGCGTTCCAAGCGGCGTAATCATTTTATTTCTTTTATTTCAATGAGTTCGATGCTTGGAATCGCGGTCGGTGTGACTGCGTTGATTACCGTTTTGTCGGTGATGAACGGCTTTGAGAAGGAGTTGCGCGACCGCATTCTGGGCATGGCCTCGCATCTCACCATTACCGGGTCGGGCGAGCGCTTGGGTGACTGGCAGGCGGTGGTGAAGGCCGTGCAGCCGATGCCGGGTGTGATGGCGGCGGCACCGTTTACGCAGGCCGAAGCGATGTTGTCGTTGCCGAGTGCTGTGAGTGGTGCGGTGGTACGTGGGGTTGAGCCGGAGTTGGAAAACACGGTCACGGACATCGGCCAGCACATGCAGGCGGGGCAGTTGACGGACTTGCGCCCCGGAGAATATGGCATCGTGCTGGGACGTGAATTGGCGAATAGCCTCGGAGTGGGCGTAGGCGACCCGCTGATGCTGATTACCTCCAATATCGCCATGACCCCGGTGGGGGCGCTGCTGCGTGAAAAGCGCTTTACCGTGGTGGGGATTTTTGAGGTCGGTATGTATGAATTCGACCGTGGCACGGCGCTGATTCATATGAATGATGCACAAAAGCTGTTCCGCCTTGAGTCGTCGGTGAACGGGGTGCGCCTGAAGCTGGCGGATATGTTTGCCGCACCGAGTCTTGGGCGTGAGATTGCCGCGAGTTTGGGCGCAGGTTATTACGTCGGCGATTGGACACAGCGCAATGCGAATTTCTTCCGTGCGATTAAAACCGAGCGCGCGGTGATGTTCATTATTTTGGCACTTATTGTGGCGGTTGCGGCGTTCAATATCGTCTCGACCTTGGTGATGGTGGTGACTGACAAGCAGGCGGACATTGCGATTTTGCGCACTCTGGGCGCGTCGCAGGGTTCGATCATGCTGATTTTTATGGTGCAGGGCACGCTGATCGGGCTGGTCGGCATGGTGATGGGCCTGGTCGGGGGGCTGGGGTTGGCGCTGAATGTGGAAACGCTGGTGCCTTGGCTTGAGCATACGTTTAACGTCACCTTCCTGCCTGCAGATGTGTATTACATCAGCGAGTTACCCTCGGATGTGCATGCCGCCGATGTGGTTCGTGTGGCTATTCTGTCGTTTACCCTGTCGGTGTTGGCGACCATTTATCCGGCGTGGCGTGCTTCGCGCACTCAGCCGGTGGAGGCGTTGCGTTATGAGTGAGGCCGCTGTGAATCAAGCTGTGGTTCGTTGTGTCGGCGTAGGCAAGACCTATGCCGAGGGTAAGCTCAAGGTCGAAGTGTTGCGCGGGGTGGATTTGGTGATTGCCAGCGGCGAGCGTGTGGCGATTGTCGGTTCATCGGGCGCGGGCAAAAGCAGCCTGCTGCAATTGATGGGCGGGCTGGATGTGCCAAGCGTCGGCGAGGTGTGGGTTGATGGGCGTGATTTGGCACGCTTATCGGAAACCGCACGTGGGCTTCTGCGTAATCAGAGCATCGGGTTTGTCTACCAGTTTCATCATTTACTTGGTGAATTCAGTGCGCTGGAAAATGTGGCCATGCCGTTGTTGATTCGTGGCGCCTCGGTGAGCGAAGCGCGCGAACGGGCACAAGCCATTCTGGATCGCGTGGGTCTGGGCAAGCGTTTGGAGCACAAGCCCGGCGAGCTATCAGGTGGCGAGCGTCAGCGCACGGCGTTGGCGCGGGCGTTGGTGACCAGGCCGAAAGTGGTGCTGGCGGATGAGCCTACCGGGAATTTGGACTCGCGTAATGCAGGCGCGATGTTTGATTTGCTGATGGAGCTGAATGCGGAACAGGGTACGGCCTTGGTCGTTGTGACCCATGATTTGAGCCTGGCCGCACGCATGGATCGCGTGCTGCATATGCGTGATGGGGCGATTGTGGAGGCGGAATGAGTGGGTGTTGATTAAACGAAGGTTTGATGCGCACTTGCGCCGAAGGTGCGGTGGATTTTGATTTCAGCTTTCATCCCCCGTGTGGGGTCGCCGTGAACGAAGTGCTGGAGGCATGGTAAACAGGCCATGGATGGCCTGTTTAGTCCCATCGCAACAGGACGTTGCGTTGGGACGGCCTTGCCGGAGGTGCTTTGTTCACGGCTTGCCCGCAGGGCGACCCCTCAGGGGTGCATTTCTTTGGTGACTTTCTTTGTGCAAGCAAAGGAAGTTACTCGCCCGCAGCCAACGCAATTTGCAACGAAGCGTCTGCGTCAAGACGGGCGAAAAAGCCCACCACCTGTTCAAGTGCGGTGGTATTGTTTCGTCCGTTTCAAGTTCGCACGCTGCCCAGGCCATGTTTGTCACGGACGAGTTCCTTTCTTTGCTTGTCCAAAAAAAGGAACCAAAGAAAAGACACCCCGTTGATGCCGCCCTGCGGGCAAGCCGTGAACTGACCTGTTCCAGCCGGGTCGCCCCGACGCGACATCCATGTCGCGACGAGGCTAAATGCGCCATCCATGGCGCTTTTACCCGGCCTCCACAGGTCAGTCCATGGCGGCATCAAAAGGGGGACAGTAAATCCAAAACCAAATCCGCGGCTTCGGCGCAAGTGCGCATCAAACATTCGTTTGCTGGGCATCAATAAAAAGCGCAAAAAAAACCCGCCAATCGGCGGGTTGTGTCACGCTGGCTAGACGGAAAAATCAGTCACACCGCCCCATGCCAGTAATGAAATACCCCGAATCCACATAGATATTCTCGCCGGTGATGCCGCGCGCCAGCGGGGAACCGAGGAAGGCGGCGGTGTTGCCGACGTCGTCGATGGTGACGTTGCGGCGCAGCGGGGCGTTCTTTTCCACGTAGTCGAGGAACATCTTGAACTCGCCAATGCCGGAGGCGGCCAGAGTCTTGATCGGGCCGGCGGAGATTGAATTCACGCGGATATTGTCCACGCCCATGGAGGCTGCCATGTAACGCACGCTGGCTTCCAGTGCGGCCTTGGCCACGCCCATGACGTTGTAGTTGGGCATGGCGCGCTCGGCACCGAGGTAGGAGAGGGTGAGGATGGAGGCATCTTCACGGTCTTTCATCATCGGGCGCAGTACCTTGGCCATGGCGGTCAGGCTCCATGCGCTGATGTCATGGGCGACACGGAAGCCTTCGCGGGTGGTGTTTTCCACGTAATCACCCTTGAGTTGGTCCTTGTCGGCAAAGGCTACGGCGTGAACGAGAATATCAAAGCCGTCCCAATATTGGCCGAGCAGGCCGGGCAGCGCATCAAGCTGTTCATCACTGCTGACATCCAGCGACAGGACAATACTGGAGCCAAATTCGGCTGCGACTTTTTCTACGCGCTCCTTGAATCGGTCGCTTACATAGGTGAAAGCAAGATCGGCACCCTGGCGGTGCATGGCGCTGGCAATGCCATAAGCAATGGAACGTTCATTAGCAATGCCTACGATCAGTGCGCGTTTTCCGGTGAGAAAGCCCATGCGGTGACTCCTTGGTCTGTGTTTTAATCGCGGCATGATAACACTCCGTTCAAAAAATCATTTTTTCAGCAGTGTGGCACTGTGCCTTGTCATGCTTTTTTCCGCGCCGCTGCGCGCTGAACCCGCCTTGGCGCTAGGTTATACGCCCGCCTACCCGCCGGGATTCACGCATTTCAACTACGTCAATCCCGCTGCGCCCAAGGGCGGCAATTTGGCTATGTCGGCATTCGGCAGCTTTGACTCGCTTAATCCGTTTTTACTCAAAGGCTTGCCTGCCGCCGGTTTGGGCAGTTTGGTGTTTGAAACATTGCTGGAAAAAAGCTGGGATGAGCCGTTTTCGATGTACGGCTTGTTGGCCGAGGATGTTTCTCTGGCACAGGATGGCTTGTCGGTCAGCTTTCGCCTGCGTCCACAGGCGCGCTTTTCCGATGGTTCGCGCATGACGGCACAGGATGTGGTGTTTTCCTTCGATGCCCTGCGCTCAGCCAAGGCGCACCCGCAATATCGTGTGTATTGGGCGGACGTGGAGCGTGCTGAGGTGCTGGATGAGCGAACAGTGCGTTTTGTGTTCAAGAAGCCTAATCCAGAGCTGCATCTTATTTTGGGTGAAATGCCGGTCTTGTCGAAGCAATGGGTGAATGGACGGGCATTTGACGAGTTGGCGCGGGTTAAACCCATTGGCAGCGGGCCCTATATCCTGGAATCGTATGACTGGGGTAAACAGGTGGAATACCGGCGCAACCCGGATTATTGGGCGAAGGATTTGCCGGTGCGGCGCGGTATGTATAACTTCGATCAGATCAGCTTCAAGTATTACAAGGATCGTACTGTATCGCTGGAGGCTTTCAAGGCGGGGGAGTTTGATTTCTTTTATGAAAATCACTCGAAGCGTTGGGCGCGCGATCATGCCGGTCTTAACTACGCCAATGGCAAGATCATAAAGACCACGATTGCTCATAGCAATAATGCGGGTATGCAGGGCATTGTTTTCAATACGCGCCGCCCTTTATTGCAGGATAGACGCGTACGCCAGGCGCTGAGTTTGGCGATGGATTTTGAATGGTCGAATCGCAATCTTTTTTATGGGCAATATACCCGTTGTGATAGTTATTTCAGCAATAGCGAGCTGGCCGCGCATGGTTTGCCTTCGGCAGCAGAGTTAAAGTTGCTTGAACCCTTCCGTGATCAATTGCCGCCCGAAGTATTTACCCAAGTCTATCGCCCTCCCTCGGCTGAAAATTCGCAGGCACTGCGCAGCAATCTGATTCAGGCCAAGAACCTGCTGGCTGAGGCCGGATGGACGGTGCAGGATGGCGTGCTTAAAAATAAGGAAGGCCGGGTGTTTGCGTTCGAAATACTGCTCGGTCAAAAGGGTTTTGAGCGTATTATGGCACCCTATGTCTATAATCTGCGTAAACTTGGTATCAACGCCGATTATCGTACCATTGATGCGGCACTCTACCAGCGCCGCGTAGATACCTTTGATTTTGATGCGGTGATTGAGGTTTTTGGTGCTTCGCAATCACCGGGAAACGAGTTGTTTAATATGTTTCATTCCTCCAGCGCAAATCAGGAGGGTTCAGGCAATGCCGCAGGGGTATCCAGCCCGGTGGTTGATGCTTTGGTGAAAAAAATTGTCTATGCCCAAAATCGCGAGCAATTAATCACGGCAACCCATGCGCTGGATCGGGTATTGTTGTGGGGATATTACCTGGTGCCGAACTGGTATATTGCGAATCATCGTATTGCGTATTGGGATTATTTTGAGCGACCCAGGACGCTACCCTTGTATTTTGAAGCCGAGCCTTGGGTGTTGAAAACATGGTGGCGCAAACCATGAGTATCGAGGTGAGTTTGGCCATGAGCAGCATGAGTGTGCAGGATAGTAACCATCCCTGCCTGCATTGCGGTGCATGTTGCTCCACATTTAGGGTAAGTTTTTACTGGACGGAGTCCGAGCCTGCGGCAGGCGGTGTTGTTCCCGCTGAATTGACCGATAAGCTCAACGATTTTCGTGCGGTGATGAAAGGTACCAATCGCCCGGATCCGCGTTGCATTGCGCTTGACGGCGAGGTGGGTGGTTTTACTCCGTGCCGAATTTACACTAATCGCCCCACACCGTGCCGTGATTTTTTGATGGCACTGGATGATCCGGAGCTGGATTCCGCCTGTGACCGTGCGCGTGAAAAGCATGGACTACCACGTCTGAAGCCTTGGCCGGAGCAGAGCACATGACTGCCTATATCCTCAAACGTTTAATGTTGATGTTGCCAACCTTGTTTGGCGTACTACTGATTACTTTTGTGGTGACCCAATTTGTTCCCGGCGGGCCGGTGGAGCAGTTGGTGCATCAGTTACAGCACGGCGGGCGCGAAGGCGGTGAAGCGAGCGCGGGTGCTGAGGGGATGTATCGGGGCGCTCAGGGCCTGGATGAAGAACGCCTGGCAGAAATTCGTGCTTTTTACGGCTTTGATAAACCGGCATGGGAGCGTTTTATCGCTCTCGTCGGCAATTATTTGACCTTCAATCTTGGCGATAGTTATTTTCAACACCAAAGTGTTCTGAGTTTAATGGCGGAGAAAATGCCGGTATCCATTAGTTTGGGTTTATGGACATTTCTTATTACTTATTTGGTCAGTATTCCGCTCGGTGTGCGCAAGGCGGTACGTGATGGCACGCCGTTTGATGTGTGGACAACGACGGTGCTTTTGGTCGGCTATGCTATTCCTGGATTTGTGTTGGGCTTGTTTCTATTGGTTTTATTTGGCGGCGGTAGTTTTTGGGATCTGTTCCCCCTGCGCGGTTTAACTTCAGACAATTGGGCTGAGTTATCGTGGCCGGCGCGCATTGCCGATTATATATGGCACATGATTTTACCCGTGACCGCCATGGTGGTGGGGCAATTTGCCGTGATGACGCTGCTAACCAAAAACAGCTTTCTTGAAGAAATTCGTAAGCAATATGTGCTGACAGCACGTGCCAAGGGACTGGCTGAAAATCAGGTTTTGTATGGTCATGTATTCAGAAACGCGGTCATTCCTCTCGTGACCGGCTTTCCTGCGGCGTTTATTGGTGCATTCTTTACCGGTAGTTTGCTGATTGAAACCCTGTTTTCATTGGATGGCTTGGGTCTGTTGTCTTACGAGGCGGTATTGCAGCGTGATTATCCTGTGGTTTTGGGCACGCTTTATATTTATACCTTGCTTGGTTTGGTCGCAAAACTTCTTACCGATTTAACCTATGTGTGGGTTGATCCACGTATCCAGTTTAATGCGGTGGCGCGATAATCTGTGCAATAAAAAAGGAGGCCTGTTGGCCTCCTTGTTGGGGTTCAAGTCAAGAGTTTATTTCTTGACGACCGCAGGCTCCAGCAGGATGGCCACGGCATCGGTAAATACGACATCCACCTGGTCACCGACTTTGAGGGTATGCAGCAATTCTTTGCCAGCGGTGGTTTTGGCAGTGGTGGTGCGCACTTCACCGTTGGGCAAGGTGAATTTGACAAAGTCTTTTTTCATATCGAGGGCTTGAATGGTCACGACCGTAGAAATGCGACGGCCTGTAGCCATACCTGGTTGCCCGCCCTTTGGAGCAAGGGCGACACCTTCTTCAACTTCGGTGCGTGTAACGAGGGTGTTATGAGGACGAACTTCCATGAGCAAGGATTGCATCATGCGTACACGCAGGATGTCACCAACCTTAATTTGTGGGAAATTGCGCACTTCCTCACCCGCCACTATGGTGGTTGTCTCGCCTGTATTATCGCGTAGGGTGATTTGGCGGGTTTTGGGGTCAACCGCGGTGACGGTGGCCAGTGGAAGATCGACGGCATCAATGATCACTGTGGGTTCACTGGGTTTGCTTTCTGCAATACTTAGCCCGCTGTTGAGAGCTAAGCCAAGTGCCAGTATAGCGAGTACGATTTTTGAATGTTTCATGAATGCAAAGTCCTTAAGTCAATGATGAAAGGCCAAGTGAATTTAGCAGATTTGGACGCTTATGGGGGCAAATGTGAGTGCAAGCGTTGAAGTGACTGTCGGAGCTCCAACTGCAGTGTCAGTAATGACGCCGGGGGCGCGCAGTTGGCAGCGTTTTCGTAGCCACCGTCGCGCATGGTGGAGCTTGTGGATATTTATCGTTTTATTCTCATTGAGTCTTTTGGCCGAAATGATTGCCAACGACAAGCCCTTGCTGGTGAGTTATCAAGGCAACTTGTACGTGCCCTTTATTCATGATTACCCTGAAAGTACGTTTGGTGGCGAGTTGGAAACACCTGCGGATTATCATGATCCGTATGTGACCCACCGCTTGACTGAAAATGGCAATTGGATGTTGCGCGCACCGATTCCATATAGTTATAACTCGATCAATTATTACGCTGCACAACCCAATCCAGCCCCCCCGGATGCGCAGCATTGGCTGGGAACCGATGACCGTGGTCGGGATGTGATGGCACGCCTGATTTATGGTTTCCGGCTGTCGGTTTTGTTCGGTTTGGCACTGACTGCTGTAGGTTTGGGCTTGGGATTACTTACCGGTGCGCTGCAGGGTTATCTTGGTGGGCGTTTCGATCTGGCCTTTCAGCGTTTCATCGAAGTATGGGGTTCAATGCCAGAGTTGTATTTGCTAATTATTTTCAGCTCGATTTTTAGTCCAAGTATTTGGCTTCTGTTGATTCTATTATCACTATTCGGCTGGATGGGTTTGTCTGATTATGTGCGTGCCGAGTTTTTGCGTGGCCGTAATCTTGAGTATGTGAGTGCGGCACGCGCCTTGGGGGTTTCCGATCGATCCATCATGTGGCGGCATTTAATGCCCAACGCCATGACGCCGGTATTAACCTTCCTTCCATTTCGCCTGTCGGGGGCGATTCTTGCGCTCACAAGCCTGGATTTCCTGGGTTTGGGCGTGCCACCCTCAACGCCGAGCCTGGGAGAGATACTTTCCCAAGGTAAGGAAAATATTGATGCATGGTGGTTATCTCTGTCGGCCTTTGGCGTGCTGGTCGGCTTGCTGGTATTGCTGATCTTTATTGGCGAAGGCTTGCGGGATGCGTTTGATACGCGGAAACGATGAGTTAAATATGGGTGCGTCTGTACGCATTTGTGTATGCAGTCGTGGTACCTGAGTGTGCCGCTGTGTTAAATGAGTCATTTAGCGCATGTTTGACTGAGTTAAATGCCCCACTCCTGTCTGTGAATATTCTAAAAAAACTATTTAATCAATAGCTTATAAGTGGCATATCCTTTGCTTATGAGGTATTCGATCGGTTTTATAGCCGACGATCAACCTTCAGCTTAGGAGAGCACGCTATGGACCTGATTGGTCTTTATCCCATGTGGTATGAACCGGGTATCGGCAGCGGCTGGGTGGTGGGCTTTATTGCCACGATTCACGTGTTGTTTTCGCATACCTCGGTCGGTGCCGCGATTTTCTTCATGATTCTCGCGACGATTGCCTACCAGCAAAACAAGCCTGAGCTTCTTGATTTCATTAAGAAGTACGGTCTTTTCTTGCTTGTTTTTTCGTACATCCTTGGCTCCATCACCGGGCCAGGTATCTGGTACTCGACCACGGTCGCCAGCCCGCGCGGGATATCCTCACTGATTCATAGTTTTGTGTGGAAGTGGGCTACCGAGTGGGTGTTCTTCGTCATCGAAGTTATTGGTGTTTACATGGTGACGTACCTTGTAGGCAAGGTTGATCAGAAAACCCATCTTAAACTGACCATTATTCTTGGTCTGGCGTCGTATACCACCATGCTTATTATCCTTGGTATCCTGAGTTTCATGATGTGGCCAGGCAAGGAAGAGTGGTTTAGCGAAGGTGGATATCTCTTGGGCTTCTACGGTGAAAATACGTTTGCCCAATTGGCCATGCGTACCGCCTTTATGTTCTCCATGACTGCCGTGGTGGGCAGTATTGTGACTGCAGGCTTCAAGGATCAGGTTTTCCGTGCGCAAATGAACCGTTGGCTAGCGTTGGCGGGCATCGGTGGCACGGTGGTGGGCGGGTTGTTGTTCTACTGGTATCTGAATACCCTGCCTGAGTATGCGCACCTGATTATGGAAAATCGGCTTCCGGCATGGTTTGCGCCAAGCCTGTACTCGATTCTGGCCGCCATGCTGGTGTATTTCCTGATGATGATGGTTACCCCGCGTGCAATCACCACTTGGGTGGCAGCGACGGCTACGGTTGCCTTGGTTGTGTTTGGTCTGTGGCCGGAAGAGGTGGCGCGTGAGTCGATTCGCAAGCCTTATGTGTCGGGTCAGTATGTATATTCCAATCAGCTGATTGCGCGTGATGTGCCAGGCATGGGCATCAAGAGTGAAATCCCGTTGGTTGAGGCGCATGGCTTGTTGAAAACACAGGTATTCATGCCTGAAAACCTGCGCACAGTGACACCGGATAATATCCTTCAGGTAGGCCAAGCCTTGAGCACTCAAATGTGCTCTAACTGTCATTCGCTCTCGAAAACCGGGATCCGTCCGATTGGTAATTATATCGGCAAAAATACCGATATTCCGGCCATCAAGGTTTATCTGAAAGCGGCGTTGACGACGGGAAATACCTTGTATATGCCGAAAATTCCTTTGCAGGATGATGAGGCCGAGGCGATTGCACTGTATCTCGCTAATCTTAATGACCCCACGCAGGCCGCCCGCCATAAGGCAGAAAAAAGTGCTGTGGCTCAAGCTGTAATTAAGGAGTAACTCATGGACGCACAAGCTTTATATGCCCTGCGTGACGTGGCAGGTGTTCCCACACATCCAGTTGTGTTTTTGATTCTCGGCGTGGTGACCTTTGCGCTGCATATTGCTGCGGTGCAAATCATGCTCGGAGCATCCGGTTTGACCATTTGGGGAGCGTTGAGTAAAGACTCGCATCAGCGCCGTTTGGCGCAGTCGATGGTTATGGTTTCCAAGGTCATGCTCTCCATCGCTATTGTGATTGGGGTGGCACCGCTCTTGTTTGTACAAGTGACCTATGACCCCTTTTGGTATACCTCCAACGTGCTTTCTGCCTGGTGGGTGATCGGTTTTCTGGTGTTTCTGACTGTTGGCGCGTTGCTGTGGTTTTTCTTCAATGCCAAAAACGAAAACCTGGCGACAGAGAAAACCTTTTGCCCGGGCTCGGCCATTTTCGCGGTGGTGATGTTCCTGATTGTTGGTTTCATCATGCATGTTTTAACCAATCAAATGCTTTCACCGGAAAAGTGGATGCAGTGGTATGCCCCCAATGGGGTAATTGATACCTCAGGGCGTGGGATTCATGACTTCAATCTGGCGCGCTTCCTGTTCTTTATTAGCTTGAGTGTTCCAGTGATTGGCGCCGTGCTGGTGGGGTATCGCCGTTACTATCTGCCGCGTCTGGCTGATAAGACTTTGAACATGACACAAGACTATCTGGATTGGGCGGGTCGTTTGGGACAAAACCTGATTGTGGTGGGTGGTGTGGTCAGCGTGCTGATCGGAGCGTGGTGGATGGCGACCCTGCCAGCCAATCAGGCGGCGTTTGCACTTTCGCCGTGGGTGTTGTTGTCCCTGGCTTTGTTGCTGGCATTTGTGGCGTTCGCCTTCTGGGTGCGCATGGGCAAGATGGATACGCTGTGGGCCTATGCCGTGCTGCCGGTCGGTGCGGTGGCGCTGATTATGGTGGCGGCGGCACGCGAAATTCTGCGCTACCACGTCCTCATGGGCGCGCATGGCTACGACGTGTTCACTTACCCGATCAATATGGATTGGTACAGTACCCTCATGTTCTTTGGCACCTTCCTGATCGTGGGCGGCGGTGTGCTGGCTTACATGCTCACCGTGGCGTGGAAGGCCGGGCAGGCCGAAGGGGTTTACACGCCAGGGCCGATTATCTCCCGCATGGGTGATATTGGTATTGCTCTGATCGTGTTGTGGATCGTGCAGTATTTCGCTGTAGGACTTTACGTCTGGTTAAGTTGAACCCTTCTTTCCTTAATTTCGGCCTGAGTGTGCTTCACGCTCAGGTCTACACGAGAACACGTCTATGTTGAAACAGATTTTGATTACAGGGGCTGTGCTTGTGCTTTGCACTCCACTCTACGCGGCGCAAACCACTGCCCCGCAAGCCAGTGGCGAGATGATGGGCAACACCTGTGCGGGGTGTCACGGTACACATGGTCGGCTTAGTGGAGAGGCCTTTGTGCCCTTGGCGGGC